>NZ_JBIAIQ010000003.1:0-564290 GCF_042871525.1 Streptomyces sp. NPDC005784 | reverse complement strand
GTGATGCCCTCCTGGGCCGGCACGGACAGGGTCACGATCTGCATGTTGACCTTGCGCAACCGGTCCACGAAGGGCACGACCATGGTGAAGCCGGGCGGGCGGACCTCTCCCGCGAGCCGTCCGAGGCGGAGCACGACCCCGCGTTCGTACTGCTTGACGACCCTCGCACCGGCCGCGACATAGACCACACCGGCGGAAGCGGTCACCGCGATCGCCGCGATGAGTTCCTGGATCATCAGGACCACCTTCCGGGTCGCCCGATTTACCTGACATTTCCACTTTACGTCGCGGAAGCGCGGTCCTTGCCGGGCCTGCCCGCGGGGAAGAGGGCAGGCGGGGCGCCAGGAAGAACGTTCGGTGGAGTGCCTGGAACCGGGCCCAGTGGAGGGCGGGCGGGGGTGGTGACACCCGCTCCTCGCGGGGCGGATCCGCAAGGAGGACGGATCCTAGGATCCCCCGCCCTCCACGAGCACCTTGGCGTCGCGGGCGAGCGCGGTCAGGCGGGAGATCGCGCGGAAGTACTTCTTGCGGTAGCCGCCGTTCAGCATCTCCTCGCTGAACAGCCGGTCGAAGGGCATTCCGGAGGCGAGGACCGGCACCTCGCGGTCGTACAGCCGGTCGGCGAGCACGACGAGCCGCAGCGCCGTCGACTGGTCCGGGACGGGCTGGACGTCGGTGAGGCAGACCGCCCTGATCCCGTCGGTCAGCGCGCCGTACCGGCTGGGGTGGACGCGCGCCAGGTGGTCCAGCAGATGCGGGAAGTCGTCCAGGGACGCGCCGTCGGTGGCGTACGCGGCCTTGGTGACCTGCTCGTCGGAGAACGGGGCGGGCGCCTCGGGCAGCCCGCGGTGGCGGTAGTCCTCACCGTCGATGCGCAGCGGGCGGAATCGAGCCGACAGGCCCTGGATCTCCCGCAGGAAGTCGGCGGACGCGAACCGGCCCTCACCGAGCTTGCCCGGAAGCGTGTTCGAAGTGGCCGCGAGTGCGACACCCGCGTCGACCAGCTTGCCGAGGAGTGTGGAGACGAGGACGGTGTCGCCCGGGTCGTCGAGTTCGAATTCGTCGATGCACAGGAGGCGGTGCCCGGAGAGGGTCTGCACGGTCTTCTGGAAGCCGAGCGCGCCGACCAGGTTCGTCAGCTCCACGAAGGTGCCGAACGCCTTGAGCGAGGGCTCCGCCGGGGTCGCGTGCCACAAGGAGGCGAGGAGGTGGGTCTTGCCGACGCCGTAGCCGCCGTCCAGGTAGACACCCCGCGGGCCGGCCGGAGTCTTCGGGGCCCTGCCGAAGCCGAACAGCCTCCGCTTGGGGGCGCCGATGGCGTGGGCCCCGCCGAGCCCGCCGGCGAAGTTTTCGAGGATGCCCACGGCCTCGGTCTGGCTCGGCTGGTTCGGGTCCGGGATGTACGTGGCGAAGCGGACCGAGTCGAAGCGCGGCGGCGGCACCATCTCGGCGACGAGCCGGTCGGCGGGGACGTGCGGCTCGCGGGCGCACAGGGACAGGGGGGCCGCTTCGGCTATCGGGTCGATCGCGGAGGCGGTGGAGGTGGACGACACGGTTCCCCACTCTATGCGCCGTGCCACACTGCACGGATGCGACGCCTGTTCCCTGTGACCTACGAAACAGCAGCCCAGGCCTCCGCCCAGGCCTCCGCCGAGGCCTCCGCGACGGATGTGGCGGAGCGCGAGTGGGAGCTCGGTGAACTCGCGGAGGCGTACGCCTACCCCGAGGTCCGGGAGCCCTGGCTGCGGGCCAACATGGTGTCGACGCTCGACGGCGCCGCCCAGCACGACGGGCGCTCGCAGCCCATTTCCAACGCCACCGACATGCGGATCTTCGGTGTCCTCAGGGGGCTCGCGGATGTCGTGGTCGTGGGAGCGGAAACGGTGCGGCAGGAGGGATACCGGCCGGCACGCGCGCGTGAGGCCTTCGCTGCTCTCCGGGAGGCCGCCGGGCAGGGCCCCGCGCCCGCGATCGCGGTGGTCACGGCGAGCCTCGACCTTGACTTCTCGCTGCCGCTCTTCACCTCGCCCCTGGTGCCCACGCTGGTGCTGACCGGTGCCGCGGCCGCCCCGGACCGCATCGCGGCGGCCGAGCGGGCGGGCGCGCAGGTGGTGATCGCCGGGGACGGCACGGGGATCGATCCCGCCCGCGCCGTACGGGCCCTGGGCGACCTCGGGTACACCAGGCTGCTGACCGAGGGAGGGCCCCGGCTGCTGGGCCAGCTGATCGCGGCCGGTGTGCTGGACGAGATGTGCCTGACGCTGGCCCCGATGCTCGCCGCGGGCGACGCGCAGCGGATCGCCGGAGGACCCTCGGTGCCGGTCCCGCGGCAGTTCGAACTAGTGTCTTTGCTGGAAGAGGCCGGGTTCCTGTACAGCCGATACCGTCGGCCCTGACCGGCGGACGGAACAGTCGGTTCCGTTTATCTTCCGCCGGGCACACTAAATCGCGCAGTACCCGTGCGATCACGGGGCAGGATGGTTTCCGCAGGGGCCGGGACGGCCCACGGACGAGAAGGGCGCCTGTCGTGTTCACAAGCGTATTGATGATCGAGAAGGCCCTGACGTCCGCCGACGTGGAGTTCGTCACGACCTTGCACGGTGACGAGGCGGTCGCCTTCCACGTGCTGCTCCAGCCCCGGGGCGACCAGGCGGACCGGCTGCTGCGGGCCATCGACGACGTAGCGCTCGGCGAGATCGACGAGGCGACACGCGAGGGCAGGACGCCCGAGGGCGAGGCGGCCGCCAGTCAGGGCGAGCAGGCGCTGGAGGTGTCGCTGCTGGCTCTGCGCGCGTCCGGCAGCACGGCCGAGGGACGGCTCATCGAGGACCACCCGCTCGACGCGCTGAAAGGCCTGGTCGACGAGGTGGAGGCCGATGAGGTCATCGTGCTGACCGACCCCCACTACGTGGAGGAGTTCTTCCACCGCGACTGGGCCTCCCGGGCCCGCCACAAGGTCGGCGTGCCGGTGCTGAAGCTGTTCTCGCACAGCAAGGTGTGAGCCGGCTCCGGATTCCGGGCCCCGTGCGACGCGTGAGTGCGGCGCGGTGCCGAGCCCCCGGGCGTGAGTGGCGTACCCCTGAGTCCCGGGGCCGGGGGGTACGCCCCGGGTGGTCGGGGCGCGTCCGCCGGTGTCCCTTGTGAGGCGCTGTCCGCCGCACCCAATAGGCTGGGTCCGCGTTCTCTTCGGGAGAGCGCGCCCACCTTCGTACCGGATCTTGGGGAGATACACGCATGGCACCCGGCCTTCCTACCGCGATGGACCGACCGCACTTCATCGGCATCGGCGGCGCCGGGATGTCGGGCATCGCGAAGATCCTCGCGCAGCGCGGAGCCCAGGTGGCGGGCAGCGACGCGAAGGAGTCCGCCACCGCCGAGGCCCTGCGCGCGCTGGGCGCCACGGTGCACATCGGGCACGCGGCCGACCACCTCGCCCCTGACGCCACCTGTGTCGTGGTCTCCTCCGCGATCCGCGCGGACAACCCGGAGCTCGCCCGCGCCGCCGAACTCGGTATCCCGGTGGTCCACCGCTCGGACGCCCTCGCCCGCCTGATGGACGGCCTGCGCCCGATCGCGGTCGCGGGCACCCACGGCAAGACGACCACCACGTCGATGCTGGCCGTGTCCCTGTCGTCGCTCGGCCTCTCCCCGTCGTACGCCATCGGCGGCGACCTCGACGCCCCCGGTTCGAACGCCCTGCACGGCGAGGGCGAGATCTTCGTCGCCGAGGCCGACGAGTCGGACCGCAGCTTCCACAAGTACGCGCCCGAGGTCGCGATCATCCTCAACGTCGAGCTCGACCACCACGCCAACTACGCGTCCATGGAAGAGATCTACGAGTCCTTCGAGACGTTCGTGGGCCGCGTCACCGAGGGCGGCACGCTGGTGATCTCCGCGGACCACGAGGGCGCCCGCGAGCTGACCCGCCGGGTCACGGGCCGTGACGTGCGCGTGGTGACGTACGGCGATGCCGCCGACGCGGACGTCCGGGTGCTCTCCGTGGTCCCGCAGGGCCTGAAGAGCGAGGTGACGGTCCTGCTGGACGGCGCCGAGCTGACCTTCGCGGTCTCGGTCCCCGGCCGCCACTACGCGCACAACGCGGTGGCGGCACTGGCCGCGGGTGTCGCCCTGGGCATCCCGGCCGCCGAGCTGGCCCCCGCGCTCGCCTCCTACACCGGCGTCAAGCGCCGCCTCCAGCTGAAGGGCGAGGCGGCCGGCGTCCAGGTCGTCGACTCCTACGCGCACCACCCGACCGAGATGACCGCCGACCTGGAGGCCATGCGGGCCGGCGCCTCGGGCCGCATCCTCGTGGTCTTCCAGCCGCACCTGTTCTCCCGCACCCAGGAGCTGGGCAAGGAGATGGGCGAGGCCCTGGCGCTGGCGGACGCCTCGGTCGTCCTGGACATCTACCCGGCCCGCGAGGACCCGATCCCCGGTGTCACCAGCGAGCTGATCCTCCAGGCCGCACGGGCCGCCGGCGCCGATGTGACCCCGGTCCACGACAAGGCCGAGGTGCCGTCCGTCGTCGCGGGAATGACGAAGCCCGGTGATCTCGTTCTCACCATGGGCGCGGGCGACGTGACGGATCTCGGACCGGAGATCCTCGCCCGGCTGTCCGAGTGACCGTGGCCCCCAGTGGGCCTCCTTGAGCGTGAGGGGTTGAGCTTCATGTCGTACGACATCGAAAAGCCGGACGAGCAGTGGCGCGCGGAGCTGACCCCGGCCGAGTACACGGTGCTGCGCAAGGCGGGCACCGAGCCCGCCTTCACCGGTGAGTACACCGACACCAAGACGACGGGTGTCTACTCCTGTCGCGCCTGCGGCGCCGAACTCTTCACCTCCACGGAGAAGTTCGAGTCGCACTGCGGCTGGCCGTCCTTCTACGACCCGAAGGACTCCGACGCGGTCGAGCTGATCCAGGACAGCTCGCACGGCATGGTGCGCACCGAGGTGCGGTGCGCGCGCTGCGGATCGCACCTCGGGCATGTCTTCGAGGGCGAGGGGTACGCGACGCCGACGGATCAGCGGTACTGCATCAACTCGATCTCGTTGCGGTTGGCTCCGGACGAGACGTGAGGATTTGAGAGCAGGTGAAGCGGGGTCGGCTCCAGCCAGGGCCGACCCCGTCGCTGTCTTCCGGTGCTGGATCCGTCGGCAGCCCGTGATCACGGTCGGGCCGGAGTCGATCGCGTTGTCAGTCCCCTCTGCCACTATCCCGCCATGCTGTACGACGCCTTGGTGGCCGAATCCCGTAGGAACGACTCACTCGACGACGTGAGGTCCGCCGCGCTCGACCGGGTCCGCTGGCTCGTCGACCTCCTGGAACGTCAGCGGACCGAGTTCCGGCGATCCATCTACGACGACCACCGGCGATACGAGGCGGCAGGGGCGGCGACCCGGGCCGAGATCGACGGGCGGCTCGCGGTCTGCGCGGACGAGGAGGGCAGGGCCGCGATCCTGTGCCTCATACTGGCCGCCTGCCTCGACGACACGAGCTTGTGGCAGTACGACGCCGAGATCGGGCCTCTGATCTCCCGGGTGCGCGGCTGGACGCCCGACGAGATCGCGGTGATGCTGCTCCGCGCCACCGAGTACGGCATGGGCTTCTGGTTCGCCGATTCGCTGGGGCTGGTGCTGAACGCCGCCGGCCGACTCGACGCCGACGGCCGCCGTGCTGTCATGCCCTGGCTGCGGCACGCACACACGGAACTCATGGAAACCACTGTCGACGCGCGCCTGCGCGCGTCGCTCGCCCAGCGCCTCCGCGCGCTGCTCGCGAGCGTGGACGAGGCGCACATCCCCGAGGGACTGATCCCCGCATACGCTCCCTGGGCCTCCCCGCTGAGCGACCGTGCGAAGACCTCTCCGACTCCGGAACTGGCTGGTTTCGTGCGGCACTTGGCGAGCCTGTCGGGGCCGCGCCCCACGCAGAGGTGGCGGCGGACGTGCCTCGAACTCGCGGACGCGGCGTCGGCGCGGGACCTCGTGGCCGACGTCCTACGGGCGCTGGCCGAGGACGATCCGCTGTGCAGCGGGGGAAGCGGTGCGCACACCGGCCTGCCCCACGGCGATCACTGCTACCACTACGTCGTCCACCGGAACGACGGTGACCTGGCGCGCGGCGTCGTCTGGGCGGCCGCGCTGACCGGCGGACCGGCCGCGGTGCGGCACCTCGACGCGCTCGCCGTCCGGACCGGCCGTCTCGGAACCGGCGTGATCGAGGACATCAAGCTCGCGGGCGCGGCGATCAACGCGCTGGCCGAGACCGGCGATCCGGCCTCTCTGGAGGTCCTGTGGCGGTTGCGGTCCCGGATCAAGCACCGGGCTCTGCGCAAGCAGCTCGACACCGCGCTGGTGACGGCAGCCGGGAAGCAGGGCATCACGGCGGAGCAGCTCATCGAGCGCAGCGTGCCGGACCACGGCCTGGCGCCGGACGGTTCGCTGGCACGGGAGTTGGGCGGACACCGGGTCCGGGTGGCGATCGAGGAAGCGGCGGCCGTGCGGCTCACCTTCACGCGCCCCGACGGAGGGACGTCCCGCACGGCTCCGGCGGCGGTGAAGGACGGCTTCCCGGACGAGCTCAAGGAGTTGAAGGCCCTGGCCAAGGAGGTGCGGGCGACGCTGTCCGGTGAGCGGGCCCGCGTCGAGGCGCTGATGTCGGCCGGGCGCGAGTGGCCGTACGACGAGTGGTGCCGCCACTACCGCGACCATCCGGTCACCGGGGGTCTCGTCCGCGGCCTGATCTGGGAGTTCCAGGACACGGACGGCACACGGCGTGCGGTGGCACCGACGGCCGAGCCGCCCGGACGGCCCGAGCGCGTCCGGTTGTGGCATCCCATCCGGGCGTCGACGGACGACATCAGGGCGTGGCGGGAGCGGCTCCTCGCCGAACGACTGCGGCAGCCGTTCAAACAGGCCTTCCGGGAGATCTACCTGCTCACCCCGGCGGAGGAGGAGACCGGTGTCTACTCCAACCGGTTCGCCGCCCACATCGTCCACTACCGGCAGCTCTACGCGCTGTTCAAGGAACGCGGCTGGCAGGCCAACTTCCTCGGCCGGCACGACGGCGGCTACGACGGGGAGGCACGGGCCGAGTTCGGCGACGGCGAGTGGCGGGCCTGCTTCCACCACGAGCCCGCCGCGGACGACGACGGCAGCGGCTACACGCCCGAGCACGCCGCGACGGACCAGGTCCGATTCGAGCGGCGGGACGGCCGGCGTTGGCGGGAGGTCCCGCTGGCGGAGGTGCCCCCGCTGGTGTTCAGCGAGGCGATGCGCGACGTGGACCTCTTCGTCGGCGTGACCTCGATCGCCGCCGATCCCGACTGGACCGACCGGGGCGGGGACCGCTACGCCGGGTACTGGCGGACGGCCACGTTCGGTGCGCTGACGGCGAGCGCCGAGGTCCGCCGCGACGCCCTGGAACGGATCCTGCCGCGCCTGAAGATCGCCGGCCGGTGCACGCTCGACGGCCGCTTCCTGATCGTCCGCGGTGAGCTGCGCACGTACAAGATCCACCTGGGCTCGGCCAACATCCTGATGCAGCCGGACGACAGCTACCTGTGCATCGTCCCGGCGCGGCGCTCGGGGGACGGCAAGGTGTTCCTGCCGTTCGAGGACGACCGGCTCTCCCTGATCCTCAGCAAGGCGTTTCTGCTCGCCGCCGACACCGAGATCACCGACGAGTCCATCCTCAGGCAGATCAAGCGAGGTGCCTGATGGCCATCGCGACGTTCCGGGAGGAGACCGCGACGGGCAAGCCGCTCACCGAGTGGGAGGTCGCGCGGCGCCCCGAACGGATGACCGTGGGGAGCTGATCGCCCGCGGTGATCCGGCGCGCCCCGCGGTGGTGGTGGCGATCGCCCAACGGCTACGCCCGTTGTCGGCCGGGACGTTGGTGTGGGCGGTGTGGGCGGCCGACGGTGATCTTGTCTCCAGCTCCCGCACCGACCTTGATTCACAGCACCTTGCGGTGGACCAGGGCCGAGAGGACGAGCGTGCCCGGGAGCAGCGGGATCCATACCGTCAGGACGCGATAGCCGATGACGGTGGCCGTCGACAGGCCCATCGGGGCACCCAGCGCGACCATGGTGAACACCAGGGCCGCGTCCACCGGGCCGATACCGCCCGGCGCGGGCACGGCACCGACGGCGGTACTGGCGATCAACAGCGCGAACACCACCTGCGCCCACGACAACGGAAGCCCGAGCGAGAAACCGACCGACGCGATCACGCTTCCCTGGAGCAACGGGGTGGCTGCAGACCCGCCCCATAGGGCGAGTACGCGGCTGGGCCGGGTGTGCAGGATCCGTACATCGGTCAGCGCGGTGCGAAGGAAGTCGACGGCCGGGCGGCGCAGCGGACGGACGACCGCCAGGAGCAAGGAGGCGGTCGCGAGGCCGAGCGTCACGCTTCCCGCCGCCAGGAGCAGCGTCCAGCGGTCCGGGGCCAGTCCGCCGAGCTGGAGGGTGTCCTCGAAGGCCACCAGGAAGAGGATGAGCACCGGCATCTTGGCCACCGGCTTGGCCAGCGAATACAGGGCGAGCGAGGCGGTCGCGCGAGCCAGCGGTATGCCTCGGCCCTGCAGGAAGCGCAGAGTGACCGCGTGGGCGCCGATGCTCGCCGGCAGCACGTGGTTGGCGGCGCCGGCGGCGAACTGCGACGCCAGCAGCAGGCCGGGCGGCAGCCTTTCCGGCAGGGCGCCCTGCCGGACGCACGCCGCGGCCACCCAGCCCAGCAGGGTGAAGAAGACCCCGGCGAGCAGCCACCAGGGATCGGCCGCACCCAGCCGAGTGACGCCGTCGCGCAACGCGCGCCAGTCCACCGCCGCCCACGTTCCGATCAGCAGCAGGGGGAGCAGAGCCAATACCAGGCGCGTGAGGGATGTGAGGCGGGTGGTGGAAGGGGGGTGGGTGGTGGAACGGAGGGTGGCGCAAGGTGAATCGCCGGGTGCGGGTGCGGGTGCGGGTGCGGGTGCCGGGTCGGGTGCCAAAGCGGGTGCGGGGACGGATGTGGTGACGGACGTGGCGACGGAGGCAGGTGTGGGCGTGGGGGCGGGGAGGCTGTCGAGCGGGGGCAGGGACACGGCGCACGTTGTCCTTCCGCGTCACGCCCGCGTACGGACGGACGGATCCAAGGCGATGCGACGGGGACAGGGGAAACGTTCCCGTTCGATGTGACGCCACGGTGTCCGGCAGTGGAAGGGGGACCAGCGCGTGCGCGACACGGCCGGAGGCGCCCCACCCTGACGGCGGAAGGACGCCCGTCCGGGCTCCCCGGGGTGGCCGGGACGGCCGAAGACGGCCGGGGAGCCCGTACGGGTGGTGGGGCCGTGGGGTCACAGGCGGTCGAGGATGCTCCGCAGTCGGCTCACCTCGGCGGACTGGCCGGTGACGATGTCGTCGGCCAGCTTCTTCGTCTCGGTGTTCTTCCCACCGCTCCGCTCGGTCTTCGCCATGGTGATCGCGCCGTTGTGATGGTCGATCATCATCCGGGCGAACATCGTGTCGAACGCCCGGCCCTTCAAGGCCTTGAGCCGCGTCATGTCCTTGTCGGACATCATGCCGTCGCCGCCCATGTCCATCCCGCCCATCCCGTCCGTTCCGGCCATGGAGCCCCCGTTGGTGGGCTTGTTCCAGGACTTCAGCCAGCCGGTCATGGTGTTGATCTCGGGGTCCTGGGCCTTCTCGATCCTGCCGGCCAGGTCCTTGATCTCGGCGTCGGCGGCGCGGCCGTCGGCCAGCTCGGCCATCTCCACGGCCTGCCGGTGGTGCGGGATCATCATCTGCGCGAACGTGACGTCCGCGTCGTTGAAGCCACCGGAACCGGCTGCCCCGGCGGTGGCCGTCGCCGAGCTCGTGTCGCCGCCGTGGTGCATGCCACGCATGCCTTCGTCGTCGCCGGCACTGCCACAGGCGGCCAGCAGCAGGGCTCCCACGGCCACGAGCCCGACGGCAACCACTCGGTGACGGGCGGGCGTGCGGCGGGTGGGCATCGGACGGGTGGGCATCGGACGAGCGGGCAGGTGGTGCTCAGTGTGCGAGGCGTGCGGGGCGCGCGTGAGGGTGGTCCGCCGGAATGCGGTCATGGTCGATTCACCTCGTGTGTCGGTCGTTCTACGGCTGTTTCGGCGTACGCGTCGTCGCGGGGCCGCGCGTGGAGCGCGTCCGCGAAGGCGTTCGGCCTACTGCCGCAGGACCGACAACCGGGTCGGGTCGGGGCCGCGTGGCGGAGGGTTCGGCCGCAGGGAGACCGGCGCGTCGGCGAGGAAGTCAGCCCACCGGTCCGGCCGGCGTCCGAGCGCTGTCCTCAGGAGCGCGGCGAGCACCCACACACCGAGCAGCACCGCCATGCACAGCGACATCATGTCCATCGCCATGGCGGGCCCGTGGGGGCAGGACGGGTGTCCGCAGTCCTCGGTGTGGCCGCGTTCCCGCGACGCGGGGGCTCCCATCGGGTCGTGACCGGCGGACGGCACCCGGGACGCGTGCGACGCGGCGGCCGTCCCATGTCCGGACGATCCGTCGGGATGCCCCAGGGTGTGCATCACGAACACGCCGAGCGCGAGCACCACGATCAGCAGCAAGTGCCCGAAGGTCCCCGCGACCCGCTCGTGTCGGCTCACCCGCACCCGGTCCGCTCCGTTCGCCCGTTGACCACTCCGGTCCTGTCCGGTCCCGTCCGACGGTACCGAACGCGGCGACCGCCATGGCGAAGGGGGTGCCGCCGTGGCGGCGGGAGTTGACGACGCGTCATGACCGGGCCGTACGAAGGTGTCCGTGACCCGGCGCGCCCTGGCCGGGTCACGGACGGCACCTTCGTACGGCCACACGGTTGACCTGCATGCCGCGACCGGCCGTACGTCCATGGCGTGAACCGGTCCGTCAGGATTCGGCCGTACACCCCGGGTGCGAAGCCGCGGCCCGCCGCCGGGGATTCGGCGAGTCGCCGTCCGTGACACCCGCGCACAGCCGATCCTGACGTGACGCGCGGCCCCGGACTCCCCGGCCGGGGGCGCGCTCCCACCGCCGCTCCCGTGCCGCCCCGGAACCTATGGAGAACCATGGACGCCGACAGCAATCACCCCGCGGACGACGGCGCCGAGGACGCCACGGGCACGGGCAGCGCAGACGCCACGCGCACCGGCGGCCGTGGCGGTTCGGACCCCGGCCGCGGTGACCGTGCCGATGCCCCCGCCCAGGCGCGCGCCTCCGCGCTCCTGCGCCGTCCGAAGCTGTGGCTGGTGCCCACCGTGCTGACGGGGCTGCTCGCGCTGCTGCTGTCGTTGCTCTACATGGGAGGCATCGTCAGCCCGAACCGGCATCTGCACGACCTGCCGATCGGCCTGGTCAACGAGGACACCGGCAAACCGCCTCCGGGCCAGCGGCAGAACGTGGGCACCCAGGTCACCGCGGCCGTCGTCGCGAGCGACACCTCCGGCACGGCCGACTGGCGCAGACTCACCAGCGCGCAGGCCCAGGACGAACTCTCCTCCGGCAAGATCTACGGCGCCCTCGTCGTCCCCAAGGACTTCACCGACTCCCTGACCGCGCTGACCACCGCGAACGCCAAGGTCCGGCCCACCATGACGGTGCTGACCAACCCCGGTATGGGCAGCCTCGGTTCGTCGCTGGCCGGCCGGATCACCACGGCGGCCGCGCAGCAGGCCTCCGCGTCCATCGGCAAAGAGCTGACGGCGTCGCCCGTGACCGCGAAGACGGACTCCACCACGCGGCTGCTCCTGGCCGACCCCGTCCAGGTCGTCACCCGGGTCGGGCACCCCATCGGCGAACACAGCGGTCTCGGGCTGAGCGCGTTCTACTACACCCTGCTCCTGGTGCTGGCCGGCTTCCTCGGCGGCAACCTGATCAGCACCGGCGTCGACACGGCCCTCGGCTACGCCGACAACGAGATCGGCCCCTGGCACACCCGACGCCCGACCGTCCCGATCAGCCGCACCCAGACCCTGCTCCTGAAAATGGCCATGACCGCCGGGATCACCGTGCTCACGGTCTCCCTGGTCATGGTGGCCACCGTCGCGATCCTCGGCATGGACGCCACCCACCTGCCGTTGCTGTGGATCTACTCCTACTGCGCGAGCCTCGCCGTCGGACTGGGCGTCCAGGCGATCAACGCGGCGTTCGGCGGGATCGGGCAGCTCGTGTCCATGTTCGTGTTCATCGTGCTGGGCCTGCCGTCCTCGGGTGCCACCGTGCCGCTCCAGGCAGTCCCCGGCTTCTACCGCTTCCTGTCCGTCTTCGAGCCCATGCGCCAGCTCAGCGACGGGGTGCGCGCCATCCTCTTCTTCGACGCGCGGGCCGACGCCGGTCTCGCCCGCGCCTGGCTCATGATCGGCATCGGTACCGTGCTGGCCCTCCTCTTCGGCTTCGCGATGACCCGCTACTACGACCGCAAGGGCCTGCACCGCCTGACCCCCCAGCCCGCCTGACCCCCCAGCCCGCCTGACCCCCCAGCCCGCCTGACCCCTCGGCCCGCCTCACACCTCCGCCGGATCCGCTCGACCGGCACCCCGCCCCCACCGAACCGATGGAGCAGGCCCTCAGGTCATGTGGCGTAGCAGTGCGGTGACCGCCGGCGGGGTGTCGCCGCGGGGGTGGACCAGCATGATCTTCCAGTGGGGCGCGTGCCGGGCGAAGGCGTGGGTGCTGAGGTCGGGGAACTGTTCGGCGATCGAGGCGGGCATGACGCAGACGCCCAGGTCGTTCCGGACGAGTTCGGCCGCGGCGACGATGTCGTTGACCTCGAAGGTCGTCTCCCGTTCCACGGCGGCGGCACGGAACGCCCGGTCCACTGCGAGGCGGACGGCCCAGCCCGGGGTGAAGTCCACCAGCGGCAGCCGGGCGGTCTCGGCGAGCGTGACCGTGCCGCCCGGTCCGGTTCCGGTGAGCGCCCGCCGCGGGGCGGACACCAGCACCATCTCCTCGTACGACAGCAGCCGGGTCACCAGACCGCGCTGCTGCTGCCGGTCGAGGGCGACCACGGCCAGGTCGACGGTGCCCTCGCGCAGCGCGTGCCGGATGTCGGTCACGGACGCCTGTCGCAACCGCACCACCACGCCCGGATGCTCGGCGCGCAGCGCGGCCAGCGGCCGGTGGAGGTCGGCCCAGACGCCCTGCGTCGTGCCGATCGTTATCCTGCCCCGCAGCTGTCCCCGGACCAGGTCGACGGTCGCCCGCGCCTGTTCCGCCGCCCGCAGCGCGGCGCGCGCCGCCGGGACGAAGACCTCGCCCGCCGGGGTCAGGAACACCCGGTGCGTGGTGCGGTCGAACAGGGGGGTGCCCAGCTCCCGTTCCAGCGCGAGGACCGTGCTCGACACGGCGGACTGCACCACGTGCAGCCGCTGGGCCGCCGCGGTGAAACCGCCCTCCTCGGCCACCGCGACCACGACCTCCATCTGCCGCAGATCCATCTCCACTCCCGTAGCAGCAGCCCGTCTCCGACCGAGAACCCGTCCTTCGTCGATTGTCCCAGGCCGCGGGCGTCGGAGGGGGTTCCGGCGAGGTGCCGACGGGGGACAGGCCGACGGTGGGCCCAGGGGGCGCAGACGGTTGGCCCACTGGGGACGCGTGGACGGCGGGCCGACGGTGGACCGGTGGACGTACGGGCGAGGGAGGTCCGGGGGAGCGCATGGTCATGTCCCGCGGACACCGTTGCGCATCTCCCGTGGGCTCACTCCGAAGCGCTGCCGGAACGCGGTGCTCAGGGCGCTCGCCGACGAGAACCCCGAGGCGTAGGCCAGATCGGTGATGGTCAGGTGTTCGCAGTCGCCGCACTGGAGGCGTTCGCGGACCAGGCGCAGGCGCTCCTCGCGGATCAGGTCGCGGGGGGTGGTGCCCGCCTGCTGCAGGGCCAGTTGGACCTGGCGCAGCGACCAGCCGAGGGCGCGGGCCATGGACGTACCGGTGAGGCCGGGGTCGGCGGCGTTCTCGCGGACGTGGCGGCGGACCACCGTTTCCACGTCGGACAGGTGGCGGGCGCCGTCGGGGCGGTCGTCGCCGGTGGCGAGCATGCACAGCAGCTCGACCACGCGGTCGGACACGGCGTTGAACTGGGAGTCGGTGAGGTCGTCGCGCTCGGCGTACAGACCGTCGAGCATCGAGCGGACGACGCGGCCGAGGCCCCTGCTCAGGTCGAGGCCGGTGGCCAGCGGCGACTTGCGGTTCAGCGGGCCGTCCACCTCGCGGGCCGGGATCGTGAGGACGAACGCCTGGGCGGAGGCGTCCTGGAGGCACTGGAAGGGCGACCCGAAGGAGACGAGCGTGCCCGTCCCCGGGGTCAGCCGTGCCTCGTGGCCGTCCTGGCGCAGGACGATCTCCCCGCTCAGTGGCAGCAGTAACCGGTAGTCCCCGTCCGGGTCCTCTCGGATCTGCCGCGCGGTCCTGCTGTACTCGATCTCGTCCGACCGGAACCTGACGAGCTGATACGCCTCCGTGCGCTGCCGCACCGTCTCACCGCGGAAGTCGTCGGTACGGCTGTACCGGTAGCCCATCCGGGACTGGTACGACCCGATGTGCTCGCTCCAGAAGTCGGTCCGCTCCCACGGTTCCACCGCACCCGTCGACCGGGTCTCCACCAGGTAGTTCCGCGCAGGCAACGACACCATCGACTCCCGCGTGGGTGAGGGTAGTTACGCGGTGTCAGCCTAGTGCACACAGCCGGTGCGCATGACGGCAACTTCCTTGCGCGCCGGGGCAAGCGCGGAGGCCGTCGCGCGGCTACCGTCATGCGCCGCGCCAACTCGCGTCCCACCCCTCACTTTTCTTACTTTCGCCCCAGCAATGCGTCTCTGCATACGAGGACTTGAGGACCATGACCGAACGGATACCGGAGGCCGCGTCCTGGTGCCTGGCCGCCGGCCTGCTCGCCGTCACCGTGCTGCTGCTGCGCCAGCGCGGGATCAGTACCCGGCAGCGCCGCCGGACCGTCGTGCTCGCGGAGGACCTGCGGGTCCGCGACGAGGAGCTGCGCCATCTGGCCGAGGTCCGCCTGGCCGCCCTGGAGGACGCTCCCCACCAGCACGTTCCCACGGGTGTCCCGGCCGCAGGCCTGCTCGACGCCCGGCTGGCCGGCACGGACTTCGCGAAGCACCTCGACAATGTCCTCGAACGTTTCTCGGAAGCGGTGGGGCACGCGCAGGCGCGCGCCGACCAGTCCGCGAAGTCCGCGCTCAAGGCGTCGATGCGTTCCATCCAGGCCCTCGCCAATGAGCAGCAGGTGTCCATCGCGGAGATGCAGGACCGGCACGACCACCCCGACGTCCTGCGCGACCTTCTCGAAATCGACCACACCAACGCCCAGTTCGGCCGTCGCGCCCAGGCGATCGCCGTCCTGTGCGGCTCCTGGCCCGGACGGCAGCGCAGCACCTCCGCGCTGATCGATGTGGTGCGCGGCGCGACCTCCCGTGTCCGCGACTACCAGCGCGTCCGCGTCAACGGACAGGTCGACATCGCCGTCGAGAGCCGCGTGGTCGAACCGGTGGTCCTCGCCGTCGCCGAACTGCTGGACAACGCGGCACGCCACTCGCAGCCCAACACGACCGTCGAGGTCACCGTCCAGTCGGCGCACAACGGCGCCTGCGTGGTCATCGACGACGCCGGTGTCGGTATGGACGGCCAGGCGACCGACCGGGCCGCCGCGCTGCTGACCGGCCGCGACCAGGTGGACGTGACCCGGCTCGACGATCCGCCGCAGTTCGGCTTCGCCGTCATCGGCGTACTCGCCGCACGGTACGGGTTCAGCGTCTCGGTGGACACGCGGTCCCCGTACGGCGGGGTCCGCGCCGTGGTGTTCCTTCCGGTGGCGCTGCTCACGCATCTGGCCCCGACGGTGGAGGTGCCGCCGCGGGCCGAGCCCCCGCGGACGGCCGGGCGGCCGGCGGGTCAGGGGGGTCCGGGGACGGCGCCGGTGCGTCCCACGCGTCGGGCGGCCGAGCCCGTCGAGACGACGACGGCCGGTGGCCTGCCGAAGCGGCGGCGCCGGGGCCCGCAGCTCGCGGCCCCCGCCGAACAGCCCGCCGCCGTGCCCGCCGAGGACGTCAGCGCGCGGTCGGCCGAGGAGAACGCCCGGCGCATGGGCGCGTTCGCCCGCGGGACCCGCTTCGGCCGCGCGGAACGGGACACCACCGGAACACCTGCCGCCCCGCAACCGCCTGCAGCCCCGCAACCACCTGCCGCCCCCGGAATCCCGGAAGCCTTCGCGCCGACGGACGCCGTCGTGACTTCGTACGGAACACCCCACGAGATCGAAGGGAGCACACAGGGATGACCGCGCCCATGACCAACGAGCTGGGGTGGATGCTCGACGAGGTGCTGAAGGTGCCGGAAGCGCGGCACGCGATCCTGCTGTCCGCCGACGGCATGCTCCGCGCCCACTCCGCGGACATCGGCCGGGACGACGCCGAACGGCTGGCCGCGGGCCTGTCCGGGGTGCAGTCGATCAGCCGCAGCACCGCCGAGTTCTGCGGCAGCCCGGACACACCGTGGCGGCAGACCCTGATCGAGTTCGCACACGGGTACGTCTTTCTCGTCGCCGCGGGCGAGGGCACCCATCTCGCGGTGTCCACGACCGAGGACGTCGACATGGAGGCGGTCACCTACCGCATGCACAAGATGGTCGACCGGCTCGGCAAGGAGCTGACCAGCCCGGCCCGGCAGGACACCGGCAGTCCGGCATGACACCGCCCGGCCGTCGTCCCGGGGAGCGGCTGGTGCGGTCGTACGTCGTCACGGGCGGCCGCTCGCATCCGTCGCGCAACACCCTCGACCTCGTCACGCTGCTGATCGCCGCCGGCCCGCCGCTCACCGGACTGAGCCCCGAGAAGCGGCGGCTGATGGAGCTGTGCCGGCCCGGGGCGCTGTCGCTGGCCGAGGTGGCGGGCCATCTGGAGCTGCCCGTCAGTGTCACCAAGGTGCTGGTCGCCGACCTGATGGACAGCGGTCACCTCGTCACCCGCACGCCGATCCCCTCCGCCGGGCCGCCGACCGGCATCCGTATCCTCCAGGAGGTGCTCGATGGACTCCGCTCCCGCCTCTGAAACCATGTATCTGTCCGAGGGAGTGCGGACCGCGGTGAAGCTGCTGGTCGTGGGCCACTTCGCGGTCGGCAAGACCACGTTCGTCGGCGCGCTGTCCGAGATACGGCCGCTGCGCACCGAGGAGGTCATGACCCAAGCCGGCGCGCTCGTGGACGACTTGGCGGGTACGCGGGACAAGACCACCACCACGGTCGCCCTCGACTTCGGCCGTGTCACCCTCAACGACAGCCTGGTGCTGTACCTGTTCGGCGCCCCGGGACAGCGGCGTTTCACCCGGCTCTGGCAGGACCTGACGCGCGGAGCGCTCGGCGCACTCGTTCTCGCAGACGCCCGGCGCCTGGACCAGTCCTTCGAAGTCATGGGCGTGCTGGAGGAGTTGGATCTCCCGTACGCCGTCGCCCTGAACGACTTCGCCGACGGGCCGGGGCACAGCCTCGACGAAGTGCGCGAGGCCCTCGACCTGCTGCCCTCCACCCCGCTGCTGCGCTGCGACGCCCGCGACCGCGTCTCCGCCACCGAGACACTGATCGCCCTCGTCGCCCATCTGCTGGCCCGCACCGGCGAACTGGAGCACGCGTGAACGCCGTACCGCCCCCCGGCTGCCCGGCCCACCAGTCCCTGTACGGACCGGAGTTCGCCGCCGATCCCGCGGCGGTCTACCGGCGGCTGCGGCAGGCCGGACCGACCGCGCCCGTCGAACTCGCGCCCGGCGTCCGGGCCACCCTGGTCACCGGGTACGAAGCCGCCCTGCACGTCCTGCGCAGCCCGGAGACCTTCTCCAAGGACCCGCGGCACTGGAAGGACCTGGCCGACGGCACCGTCCCGATGGACAGCCCGGTCGTCCCGATGATGATGTACCGGCCCAACGCCCTGTTCACCGACGGCGAGGAGCACAGCCGGCTGCGCGGCGCCATCACCGATACGCTCGCCCGCGTCGAGTCCAGCACCCTGCGCGGCTGTGCCGAGCGCAGCGCCGACACGCTCATCGACCGGTTCGCGCCGCTGGGCACGGCGGATCTGCTCGGCGAGTACGCCCAGGTCCTGCCCCTGCTCGTCTTCAACCATCTCTTCGGCTGCCCCGTCGGCCACGGCGTCCGGCTGGTCGAGGGCATGTCCGGGATGTTCGACGGGGTGGACGCCGAGAAGGCGAACGAGCTGCTCACCACCACCCTGCTCGACCTGGTCGGGCTGAAGCGGCGGCGGCCCGCGCCGGACATGACGTCCTGGCTGATGGAGCACCCGGCCGCGCTGACCGACGAGGAGATGATCCACACCCTCGTCGTGCTGATGGGCGCGGGCACCGAACCGCAGCAGAACCTGATCGCGAACAGTCTGCGGCTGCTGCTGTCCGACGACCGCTTCGCGGGCGACCTGTCCGGCGGCACCCTGCCGGTCGAGGACGCCCTCGACGAGGTGCTGTGGACCGACCCGCCGATCGCCAACTACGCCGTGCACTACCCGCGCCACGACGTCGTGTACGAGGGCGCGCTGCTGCGCGAGGGTGATCCGCTGGTGGTGAGCCTCGCCGCAGCGAACACGGATCCAACGCTGACGAGCCGTCAACGAACCGGCAACCGCGCCCACTTGGCGTGGAGTGCGGGCCCGCACACGTGCCCTGCCCAGGGTCCGGCGCGGCTGATCGCGGCCGTCGCGGTCGAGAAACTCCTCGACCGGATCCCCGACATCGAACTGACCGTTCCCGTCGAGGAGTTGCGATGGCGTCCCGGCCCGTTCCACCGCGCTCTCGCCGCGCTGCCGGTGAGCTTCCCGCCCGCCCCGGCCGTCGGTCGGTCCGAGGACGGACGGCCCCGGGGCGGACGGTCCGGGGGCGGGGGCCCCGAGGGCGCGTGGCAGACATCGGCCGAGCCCTCCGCGGCGCCGGCCGCGGAGCCCTGGGCCCCCGCGCCCGACCGCCCGAGGAGCGGCTGGGCGCGCTCGGCGGCCTGGTGGCGCGGGGAGTGACCTGACCCTGGGCGCCCGGAGACCGGACGTCAGAGATCCGGGCGCGAGGAGATTCCGCGCCCGGAGATCCCAACAGGCCCGAGACCGGGACGCGAGGAAATGCGGGCGTCCGGGGATTCGGAACGCCACAGGAGTCCGGACGTCAGAGGAGCCAGATCCTAGGAAATGCGGACCGGAAGGGCGCGGTGGCCGTTGGAGATGAAGGAGTCCACCGACGTCAACTCCTCCGCCGGGACCGCGAGTCGCAGGCCGGGGAAACGGTCGAACAGAGCCGGGAGCGCGATCAGGGCCTCCAGGCGGCCCAGTGGGGCCCCCAGGCAGCGGTGCACTCCGTGGCCGAAGGCGAGGTGTTCCTTGTCGGCGCGGGTGACGTCGAACTGATCGGCGTCCTTCCCGTGGCGCCCGGCATCACGTCCGGCGGCGGCGTACGCCGCGAGGATCGCCTCACCCTTGGTGATCACGGTCCCCTCGGGGCCGCCGAGCTCGGACAGGACGATGTCCTCCACGGCGTACCGCAGCGGCAGGCTCGCGACCGGCGCGTCCGCGCGCAGGGTCTCCTCGACCACGTCGTCCCAGCCGGCGCGGCCCTCCCGGACGTGCGCGAGCTGTTCGGGACGGGTGAGCAGGGCGTGCACGGCGTTGTCGATGAGGTTGACCGTCGTCTCGTGACCGGCGCTGACCATGAGCACCAGGGTGTCCAGCAGCTCCTGTTCGCTGAGCGCGGTGTCGTCCTGATCGTCGCGGGCCGCGATGAGCCCGGAGGTCAGATCGTCGCCGGGCGACTCCCGCTTGGCGGCGACGAGTTCGGTCAGGACGACGCACAACCGCTCGTAGGCTGCCGTCATCTCACCCGGGTCGGCGGAGGTGTCGAAGACGCGATCGACCAGCTTCCGCAACTCGGGGCCCCGCTCCTCGGGCAGTCCGAACAGATCACTGATCACCTGGATCGGCAGCGGATAGCAGAATTCCTCGCGCAGGTCGACGACCTGGAAGCCGCGCCCGGCCTCTTCCACGCGGTCCAGCAGCTGCCGGGTGATCTCCTCGACGCGCGGCTGGAGTGCGGCCGTCCGGCGGGCGGTGAACGCCTTGGAGACCAGAGCGCGCAGGCGCCTGTGTTCACCGCCGTACGCGGTGAACATGTTCTGCACGGCCACCCAGGCGAACAGCGGCCACTGAGGCGTGATCTCGCCGCTCGCGAGCAGGGGCCAGTGCTGCCGGGCGTCCTTGGACACCCGGGGATCGGTGAGCAGCCGCTTCAGCAGCTCCGGACCGCTCACCGCCCAGGCCTGGACGCCACCGGGAAGCTCCACCCGGGCCAGCGGTCCGCTCTCGCGGATCCGGGCGGCCTCTTCGTGGATGTCGCGTCCGGTCGCGTCGATCACTAAAGGACGTGGATCTTCCATCAGGAGCCTCCCGGCAGTCGAACCTCGATTCGGCATACGCCGCGCCACGCTACGCGAGGACACGGGTCCGCCGAGATGCGTCCGGCGCCGGATGCGTACCTTGCGAACTTCCCTGCGCGTACAGGCAAGTCGGACTTGCCCGCGCGTACGGGAAGCCGGACGTCCCCGCGCGTACGGGAAAGTCGGTGAACGGTCCGGTTCCGTGCCGTGCCGCCCGCCTCAGACGGGCTCGCGACGCAGCAGCCGCCTGCGCGGCTTCTGGTCGGGGAGCCAGCCGAAGGCGAGGCAACTGCCGACGGCTCCGAGGAGCAGACCGACGAAGAAGCCGCCGAGGTTGGAGGTGAGCCAGGTGCCCAGGGACAGCAGGATGCCCAGCAGGGAGTAGAACAGGCGCTGGGCCGGGTTGAAGAGGATCAGCAGGCCGCACAGCAGCATCATGGTGGGGAGCAGATAGCCCGCCAGGCCCTGCATCCCGATGTGCAGGACGACCTTCAGCGACGCCTTCTCGGTGAGCAGGATCTCCGCCCCGGCCAGGGTGAGCAGCAGCCCGCCCCAGAAGGGGCGGTGCGCACGCCACTGCCGGAACGCGGCCCTCAGGTCCCGGGAGTCGTCCGTCGGCGCGTCGGCGCTCATCAGCAACCCTGGTCGCTGAAGCGGAGCTTGAGGCCGGGGAGCTTGAACACCGCCGCCGTCGTCGCGTAGTTGGTCTGGCGCAGGTTCGCGATGCGCACGGTGTCGGCCTGCTGACTGAACACGCCCTTGGGTCCCTGGACCCCGGCCTTGTCGAGAGTGCTGGCGTCGTTGCCGATCTCGATGTTGTCGAAGGAGGCGTCACCGGACAGTTCCGTGGAGTCGGTGGTCAGGTGGGTCGCCTGCACCTTGTTCGTCCCGCTGCCCGCCGTGATGAGCAGGTTGGTGCCGCCCAGGTCGACGCTCTGGCACAGGTGGTCCAGGGTCGCGTTCTTGATGGCCGAAGTGACGATGAGGACCTGGCCACCCGTGTCGCCGGCGTTCGGGCTGTCCTCCGCCATGTTGTCGAGGCCGCCGAACTGCTCGAAGCCGGTGCCGTTCAGTTCGGTCGCGGTGACCGTGAACGGCATGCCGGAGATGGCGAACTGGACGCCCAGGGCGCCCTGGGCCGTGAGGATCATCAACCCCGCGGCGACCGCGGTGGCCGGCACCGCCATCACGGCGGCGCGACGCAGACGGACCCGCCCGCGTCTGTCCTGCCCGTCGGCGGCTGAACCGCTTTCCGGGGTCTCGGGCGTGGAACCGTTGGACGCCGTGGCGTCCGGGGACGAGGCCATGTCTGCTCCCTGGGCACGTTCGATGCGGGTCTCTATGCGGGTTGGGCTCCAGTGGCGCGTTGTCCTGGCGCGGACAGCGGCTGCGGCGCACGCCTCCTCGCGCCTCCCGGCGGATGCAAGGGCTTTCTCGTTACGCAGCAGTAGCCGTCGAGGAAGTTACCGGGGGTTACATCTACGGGTCAAGGTGCGTGTGGGAAAACCGTGCCAGTTGTGCCCCACCTGTGAACACGCGCCGACGGAAGTGCCTCGCTGACCTTCAACTTCCTTACTGCGCCTTGACGTTGACCATTCATCAGGTCTACAACTCTCCCTGTTTCCCCGGATCCGTGGCGCCGGATCCGTCGGTCGACGCGCCCGTCACCTCCCGGACCCCGTTCTGCGCGGGGCGGTCATGGCGCGTTCCGGAGCGGCCCTGGCGCGTACGCCGAAACGGCGCGCTCCCTGGGCCATTCCCCGTTCCCGTGGCACCGGCGCGGTCGCCTTCCCCCCGAGGGCCGTGCCGGTCGCCCGGCTGTCGTTGCCGGCCCGTGGCGTACGGAGAAGGCGTCACGGACCGGCAGCGGTCTCTCCTCGCACCAGTCCCGCATCACGCGCTCAGGCGTCTCAACGCGCCATCGCGCGCGGCCCGTTCCACCCCGCACACCCGCGCCACCTTCTCGACCCGCACCGCCGCGCCCCGGCGCGGTCAGGCACCCACACCCCCATCGGAGAAGAGGCACCCCCCATGCGTACTCGATCCCTGCTCGCCCTTGCCGGCGTCGTCGCGGCCCTGTCGGCGTCCGCGGTCCTCCCCGCCTCCGCGGACGACGTCCCGGTGCTCACCACCGGCAGTGCCGCGGGAACCCCCGTCGCCGTCGGCGACGTCCTCGCCGCCTCGCTGGCGACCGGCACCACGGCCACGCTCTACTCCAGCGCCACCGGCACGAGCGGTGTCTCGTGTTCCGCGTCGACCTTCACCGCGACCGCCGCCGACAACCCGGCGTCCCCCGGCACGGCCACCGAGTCGCTCACCGGGCACACCTTCGCCAGCAGCTCGTGCAGCAGCAACGTCGTCGGCGTCCTCGGCGTCACGAGCATCACGGTCGACAACCTTCCGTACAGCACCGTGGTGGGCTCCGACGGAAGCGTCACGGTCACCCCGGCCGCCGGCTCCACCATCCAGACCACGGTCAAGCTGCGCTCCCTGCTGGGCACGCTGACCTGTGTCTACCGGGCGGCGAGCCTGTCCGGCACGGCGAGCAACACCGACAACAGCATCACCTTCACCAGCCAGCAGTTCACCAAGTTCTCCGGCTCGTCCCTGTGCTTCAGCAGCGGCTACTTCACCGCGAAGTACGCCCCCGTGACCGACACCAGCCAGCCGGGCAGCCCGGCGGTCTACGTCAACTGACGCACACCGGACACGAATTCACTGCCGGCGTCGCAGAGTGACAGCGACGCCGGCAGTGAGAAGCAGCGCCGCCGCCGCTCCCCCGGCGACCAAGGGGAGGGCGGGACCGCTGCCCGAGGTGCTGTCGGCGGCGGGCGTCAGATGATCGGGACCCGTCTCCCCGGTGGATGAACCGACCACCGGGGAAGGCGAGTCGGTGGCCGGGGACGCCGGCTTGGGGCTGGGCGGCGAGGTCTCCAACTTGGTCGACGGGGAGGGGCCCCCAGTGCTCTTGCCACCGGAAGTGCTTCCGGTGCTTCCCGAGGCCGCGGCGTTCGGAACCGACTTCGACGCCCCGCTTCCGCCGGAGAACACCACGTCCGAGCACGAGTAGTACGTGTCCGTCGTGCTGGAGTTCTGCCAGATCGTGAACAGCATCTGGCGGCCGGTGCGCCCGGACGGCAGCGTGGCCTTGATGCGGTAGGCGCCGTCGACCATCGCCGGGTCGGTGGCCGTGGCGAACGGCTTCTCCGGCAGGTCGGACCACTTCAGGGGGCGCGTCGCGCTGTAACCCTGCTTGGTCAGATAGAGCTTGAAGGTCCCCGTGTGCGCGATCGTCGAACTGTACTTGAGGGTGAGGGCCGCGCCGGACGTCAGACGCGTCGACGGAAAGTCGGCGCGGGCCAGGTCGAGGCCCTTGTAGGCGGGCAGGCCCCCGCTGCACAGCTTCCCGTCCGGTATCACCGAGCGGTCCCGGCCGTTGACGTCGGCCACCCGCAGGTTGTCCCACGCGGTGAACGGCGCGCCGTTCGCGGCGATCGCCGCCCGGCAGGCCGACGTCCGGATCAGACTGCCGCCCTCGGGCGAGCACGCGACCACCCGGCTGACCGGGGACGTCGGCGCGCCGTGCGCCGATGCGGTCCCCGCGGCCCACGTCGTGAGCAGCAGCGGAGCCGCCAGGGCGACAGCGGCCGCGGTGGCGGTGCGGTAGGCGGTCATCCGGAAGGTCTCCTCGATGCGTGGGCGAAGCGGCGTGCCACCGAGCGCGGCCGGGACGCACACCTCGCACGGGGCACCGTGAGATACGGGGCCGGAGCCCCGGATGTTCAGATCCGCAATCCGCGCGAAACGGGACCACCTCGCCGAACTGCGGGCGGGAAAGGGCCGAACGGCGGCCGGATCGAGGGTTTTCCCGCTATCCCTCCCGCGCGCGGCCTGCCTATCGTTCAGCGCGACCGTCGGCGGCAGCCGACCACGCCGTGTCCAGGACAGGGCCGCGCAGGACACCGAGGCGGTCGACAGCTCGAAGCCGACCGACCTAGGCCGACCGCTGGGCTCTACGGGGGGAGGGGCCGCCCGGCGCGCAGCGCGTCGGACGGCCCCTTCTGTTCAGCCGGTACGGTGAGCCGCATGCCCGATCCCGCCGCAGCCGCCCGCTCCGCCGCCGATCCCGACGACGCTCCGGTGGTCGTGAGTTCGGTGCGGGGCTCGTTCCCCCGGAGCGTGCTGGCCGAGCGGCATCCCGCGCTCATCCGGAAGGTGCGGGACGCCTTCCCGTACGGCCCCGAACAGCGCCACGCGCTCGACGCCCTGCTCCGGAACTGCGCCGACGGGGTCGTCGAACCGCTCGCGGCGCCGGCCGCGGACCGCGGGCAGTGGGATGCCTGGGGCGGTCGGGAGTACTACGGCCGGTCCTGGTTCGACGTGCCCTTCCTCTGGTCCGAGAGCTATTTCTACCGCCAACTCCTTCAAGCCGTCGGCTACTTCGAGCCGGGCCCCTGGCAGGGCATCGACCCCTTCCGCCCCTTCAAGCTCGCCGAACTGGACACCCCGGAGGCCGACGAGGAACTCGCCGCGCTGGACGACCTCGCGCGGCAGCCGGCCGAGGAGCAGGAACAGGCGCTGCTGTACGGCTCCCTGTGGGGCAACCGCGCGGACCTCGGATTCAAGCTGGCGCGCGCCGAGGGCGGGACGGCGGCCGAGTCCCAGCTCGTGGCGAACGACGGAGAGGTACTGCGATCGTTCTTCACCGGCGGCACCCTTTGTCTCGTCGCGGACAACGCGGGCCGGGAACTCATCCCCGATCTGCTCCTCGCCGACCACCTGCTCCGGCACGGCCGGGTCGAGCGGACCGTCCTGCATGTGAAGCCGTACCCGTACTACGTGTCCGACGCCACGGCGGCGGACGTGCTCGACGCCCTGCGCCGCCTGACCGCCGCGAAGGGAGCGGCCGGCGAGGCCGGGCACCGTCTCTGGGCCGCCCTGTCCGAGGGCCGTCTCACCGTCCGGGCCCACCCCTTCGCCTGTGCCCCGCTGCCGTACGCCGACCTGCCCGACGACCTGCGCCAGGAGTTCGCCGCGGCCGACGTGACCCTTCTGAAGGGCGACCTGAACTACCGCCGTCTCATCGGCGACCGGCTGTACCCCGCCACCACCCCGTTCGCCGTCGCCACCGCATATTTCCCCGGTTCGGTCGCGGCGCTGCGGACCCTCAAGTCCGATGTCGTCGTCGGACTGACCTCCACCGTCGAGGCGGCCCTCGACGCCGCCGAGGGCCACCGCTGGCGCACCGGCGGCACCCACGCGCTGATTCAGGCGAGGCGCTGACGGCCCAGCGTCTCTGGTTCATCCGGTTCCTTCGGCTCCTCCGGCCGGGCCACGGGGTGATGATCGTGTCGGCCCCGATCCGACGGAGGCGCCGTCGGGTGTGGCTTTCGCCCCGGTTCACGCGATGGTGTGATCATGTCCTGGCCTGCGGATGTCCGCGCGGGGCCATGGGTAGGGCCCGGCCATGACGCAGCCGTTCGAACTCCCGCACTTCTACATGCCGTACACCGCCCGGCTGAACCCGCACCTCGACGAGGCGCGGGCCCACTCGGTCGAGTGGGCCCGCGGAATGGGCATGCTGGAAGGCTCGGGCATCTGGGAGCAGTCCGACCTCGACGCCCACGACTACGGCCTGTTGTGCGCGTACACCCACCCCGACTGCGACGGACCGGCCCTCTCCCTCATCACCGACTGGTACGTGTGGGTGTTCTTCTTCGACGACCACTTCCTGGAGACCTTCAAACGCACCCAGGACCGCGCCGGAGGCAAGGCGTACCTGGACCGGCTGCCCCTCTTCATGCCGCTCGACCTGTCGACTCCCGTACCCGAGCCCGAGAATCCGGTCGAGGCGGGACTCGCCGACCTGTGGGCGCGCACCGTGCCCTCGATGTCCACCGAGTGGCGCAGGCGGTTCGCCGTCTCCACCGAGCATCTGCTCAACGAGTCGATGTGGGAGCTGTCCAACATCAACGAAGGGCGGATCTCCAACCCCGTCGAGTACATCGAGATGCGCCGCAAGGTGGGCGGCGCCCCCTGGTCGGCGGGGCTCGTCGAGTACGCGACCGCCGAAGTGCCCCCGTCCGTCGCCGAGTCGAGGCCGCTGCGCGTCCTGATGGAGACGTTCTCCGACGGCGTCCACCTGCGCAACGACCTGTTCTCCTACCAGCGCGAGGTCGAGGAGGAGGGTGAACTCAGCAACGGCATCCTCGTCCTGGAGACGTTCTTCGGCTGCACGACACAGGAGGCCGCCGAGACCGTCAACGACATCCTCACCTCACGCCTCCACCAGTTCGAGCACACGGCGCTCACCGAGGTGCCCGCACTGGCTGTGGAGAAGGGGCTCACCCCTGAGGAGGTCGGCGCCGTCGCCGCGTACGCACAGGGTCTCCAGGACTGGCAGTCCGGGGGCCACGAATGGCACATGCGCTCCAGCCGCTATATGAACAAGGGTGCCGTCGAGGAAGCGCGGCCCCTCGGCATGAGCGGGTTCGGTACCTCCGCCGCGGACGTCGGGGCGCTGCTCTCCGCGGCCGGCGCGGAGCGGCTGCGCGCGTACACCCATGTCCCGTTCCAGAAGGTCGGACCCTCCCGACTCCCCGACTTCCACATGCCGTTCGAGGTCACCCTCAGCCCGCACCTCGCGGGCGCCCGGGACCGCCTCGTCACCTGGATGCACGCCACGGGCATGCTCCAGGAGGGCGTCTGGGACGAGGACAAACTCATCGCCTACGACCTGCCGCTCTGCGCCGCCGGCATCCATCCCGACGCGACTCCGGAGGCCCTCGACCTCAGCTCGCAGTGGCTGGCCTGGGGCACCTACGGCGACGACTACTACCCGCTGCTCTTCGGCAACCGCCGCGACCTCGCCGCCGCCAAACTGACCACCGTGCGCCTCTCCGCCTGCATGCCCCTCGACGGCGAGGAGGTCCCCGTCCCGGCCAACGGCATGGAGCGCGGCCTGATCGAGCTTTGGCGGCGCACCACCGCGGAGATGACCCCGGACGCCCGGAGCACCCTGCGCGCGGCCGTTGACGTGATGACGGAGAGCTGGCTGTGGGAGCTGTCCAACCAGATCCAGAACCGCATCCCGGACCCGGTCGACTACCTGGAGATGCGCCGGGCCACCTTCGGCTCCGAACTCACCATGAACCTGTGCCGCCTCGGTCATGGCCCCGAGGTCCCGCCGGAGGTCTACCGCAGCGGCCCGGTCCGGTCCCTGGAGAACGCGGCCATGGACTACGCGATGCTGCTGAACGACGTCTTCTCGTACCAGAAGGAGATCGAGTACGAGGGAGAGGTCCACAACGGCATCCTCGTCGTGCAGAACTTCTTCGGCTGCGACTATCCGACCGCGCTCGGCATCATCCACGACCTGATGACCCAGCGCATGGAGCAGTTCCAGCATGTCGCCGCCCATGAACTGCCCATCCTGTACGAGGACTTCAAGCTCTCGGAGGAGGTGCGCGGGATCATGCAGGGCTATGTGGTGGAGCTGCAGAACTGGCTCGCCGGAATCCTGAAGTGGCATCAGGACTGCCGCCGTTACGGCGCGGCGGACCTGGCCCGGCGCGCCCACGGCTTCGTACCGGACCAGGCGTCCGCGCTGCCGTTCGCCTGGCGCGCGGAACCCGTCTCGCTCTGACCGGTTCCGGAAGTCCTCCGGATACCGGCGGACCGGTCGCCCGCGTCCCGCGGACGGGTTCACTCCGCGCTCCCGCGGACCGGTTCATTCCGCGGGGCTGTGGACCGGTTCACTCCGCGGGAGCGTGGACCGGTCGGCCCCCGCTCCCGCCCACCGGGCACCCTGTACGCCCCGGCGGGAGCGGGAGTCACGGCCGGACGGGTGGATCGCCGCGTGGAGCGGCGACGGCGACGGCGGAGTCGCTTCTCGAGCGAGGATCACAGTCTCACTCGTTAGGGGATCGTCGCGCGCCGGAGCGAGGGGTAGATCAGGAGCCGAAGGCGGTCCGTAGAACATCTGCCGGAGGCGATTCATGGAACAGACCGCGTTGCGTCCCAAGCCGATGCCCGGTCGGAACCCGGGCGGCGGCGGCGCGCGTCCTTCCGACGGCGACCGTCCCTCCGACGGCGACCGTCCGCCCGGCGGAACCCGGCGCCCGCACGCCGCGCGGCGTCGCGGCAGGCGGCTGGTCACCCTGCTGTTCGGCCTGTTCGTCGGGACGGTCCTCGTCCTGTCCGGCGTGGGCCTCGGCACGGTCGGCGTGACCGTGATCGGCATGGGCAGACTGGCGGACCTTCAGAAGCAGGCCGGTGCAGCCGAGCACGCACGGCAGCCCTCCGTCGGCTCCGGCGCGCCGCGGACCGGGGGATCCGGAGCCACACGACCCGGCGCACCGCGACCCGGTGGCTCCACGACGGAGTCCGGCAGCGGCAGTCCGAATTTCTCGGGGGAGTCCGAGCGGCAATCCGCACGGGGGACCCTCGGGGTCGAGGCGGTCGACGCCCCCGGCGGCGGAGGCGCGTTGATCGTCGCCGTGCACATCCCCGGCCCCGGCTACACCGCGGGCCTGGTACGCGGTGACGTCCTGCTCGCCTTCGGCGGGACCGAGGTCACCTCGGCCGCCGACCTCGCGCGCGCGGTGGCGGCCGCGCGGCCGGGCAGGGAGGTCACCCTCCGCGTGCGCCACGCGAACGGCAGCCGACGGCACCTGTCCGCGATTCCGGGCATCGTGACCTGAGGCGACCCGACCGGACAACCCGTTCGCATGCCCCGGCGCCCTGCGGGTGCGGCTCCCCGTTCTGCCGGGTGCAGTGGAAAGGGGCTGGTCAACCGTGCCGCGGACCGTCACGATGGCCGCATGCTGAGCACCCTCGTCGCCTTCCTAGGCGCCTGCACCCTGATCGCGGCCTCGCCCGGACCGAGCACCGTGCTGATCATCAAACGGTCACTGGGCAGCAGGCGGTCCGGCTTCCTGACCGTGCTCGGCAACGAGACGGGGGTGTTCCTGTGGGGCGCCGTCGCAGCGTTCGGCCTCACCGCGCTGCTCGCCGCCTCCGAGATGGCGTACGACGTCATGCGGATCGTCGGTGCCGTCGTGCTCGTCGGCTTCGGGGTCCGGACACTGTGGCAGGCGCGCCGCTCCAAGGGCGCCGCCGACGGAGGCTGGGAGGGCGCTGAGAGGAGCGGCTGGGCGTCCTACCGGGGCGGGCTGCTGCTCAACCTCGCCAACCCGAAGGCGGCCGTCTTCGCGATGTCCTTCCTGCCGCAGTTCGTGCCCGAGGGCGCCCCGCACCTGCCCGCCATGCTCGGCCTCGCCGCGCTCTGGGCGGTCTACGAGGTGGGCTACTACGGCCTGTACGTGTGGTTCGTCGGCCGGATGAAGACCGTCCTGTCCCGGACGGGCGTACGTCGGCGCCTGGAGCAGGTCTCCGGAGGCGTCCTGCTGCTCCTGGGCGTCCGCCTCGCCCTGGAGGGCTGACCCGGGCCGGCGCGACCGGCTCGCGCACACCCCACCGGAAGGGCAGGATGCTGCCGTAGCCCCCTGGGGAACTCCGGACACGGAGGCATGGATGACCGCCGCCACACCCGCGCCCTTCACCGCCGACGACTACGAGGCCCGGATGCGGCGCGCCGCCGAGGCCGCGGCCGATGCCGGGCTCGACGGCGTCCTCGTCGCGCCGGGGCCCGACATGGTGTGGCTGACCGGGTACCGCCCGGTGGAGACCGAGCGGCTCACCCTGCTGGTGCTGCGGGCAGGAAAGGACCCGGCCCTCGTCGTGCCCACCCTGGAGGCCCCCGACGCGGCCAAGTCGGCCGGCGCGCCCGCGCTGACCCTCCACGACTGGACCGACGGCACGGACCCCTACGAAGCGGCCGCGCCCCTCCTGGAACGCACCGGCCGCTTCGGTATCAGCGACAACGGCTGGGCCCTCCACCTGCTCGGCCTCCAGAAGCGGCTGCCCGACAGTCGCTACTCCGCGCTCACCGACGCCCTGCCGATGCTCAGGGCCGTCAAGGACGCGGCGGAACTGGAGCGGCTCGCGGCCGCCGGAGCCGCCGCGGACGAGGCGTTCGAAGAGATCAGGAAGGTCCGCTTCGCGAGCCGCCGGGAGTCGGAGGTCTCCCGCGACCTCGCCGACCTGCTGCGCCGGTTCGGGCACTCCCAGGTCGACTTCACCATCGTCGCCTCCGGCCCCAACGGAGCCAACCCGCACCACGAGGCCGACGAGCGCGTCATCGAGCAGGGCGACATGGTGGTCCTGGACTTCGGCGGCCTCAAGGACGGCTACGGCTCCGACACCTCCCGCACGGTCCACGTCGGTGAGCCGGACGACGAGGAACGCAAGGTGCACGACATCGTGCGCGAGGCTCAGGAGGCCGGGTTCCGTGCCGTGCGGCCGGGAGTCGCCTGCCAGGACATCGACCGCGCGGCGCGCGCCGTCATCAAGGACGCCGGGTACGGCGAGTACTTCATCCACCGCACCGGGCACGGCATCGGCGTCACCACGCACGAACCGCCCTACATGGTCGAGGGCGAGGAACAGCCCCTGGTCCCCGGCATGTGCTTCTCCGTGGAGCCGGGCATCTATCTGCCCGGCCGCTTCGGGGTCCGTATCGAGGACATCGTCACGGTCACCGAGGACGGCGGACGCCGGCTCAACACCACATCCCGCGAGATGGTGATCGTCGACTGACGTGCGTCCACCGACCGCGCGGCAACCGCTTCGCCCCCGCACCCGGACGACAAGGGCGCGACCATGAGCCAGACCCCGACCCCGACACCGACACCGACCCCGGAAACCGTCCGCCGACTGGTCCGCTCCCTGCTCGCCGACGACGCCGCACCGGGCCCGGGACCGGACGTGCGGCCCGTCACCGAGGAAGGCGGGCACTTCACGTGGTGGGTGGGACGGCGCCATGTGCTGCGGCTCGCCCGGGACCGCGAGGCATCCCTGCGCCAAAGCCGTGAGCTGCGGCTGCGCGATCTGATCCGCCCGCACATCGGGGTCGCCGTCCCCATGAGTGTCGCGCGGGGCGAGTGGGCGAGCGGACTGAACTACACCCTGGACACCTTGGTTCCCGGCGCGTCCGGCGAGCAACAGGCCGTCTCGGCCGTCGGCGAGGCCGACCTGGCGGGGCTGCTGACAGGGCTGCGCGAGGTCCCCGTACGCCAGGCCGAGACGCTCGGGGTGCCGCGCACCCCGCCGCGCTCCCTGGCGACCCTGCGTGCCGCCGCCGTACGGGCCGCCGAGCGGCTCCCCGCCGAGGAGTTCGACCCCGCGCGGTTCGACCAGCTCGCCGCGCCCGCCGCCGTCCAGCTCGGCGCGCAGACCGGCGCCGCGGTCCTCGTGCACCACGGCCTCCTGGGCGAACACCTCGTGGTCAGCCCCGACGGGCGGGTGCGGGGCGTTCTCGACTGGACCGGCGCGGTGATCGGCGATCCCGCCGAGGACATCGCAGGGCTCGCCGTCGCCGTCGGCGCCCCCGCGGCCGTACGCGCCGCCACCCTCGCCGGATACAGCGCCCGCCCCTGCCTGCGGGGCCTGTGGCTCGCCCGCTGCGACACCGTCGTCCGGCTCGCCGACCGTCTCCGCGGCCGTGACGACAGTCGACTCCCACTCCTGGAAGCCCAGTTGGGGCACTCCTGGGAGTCGATCCTGCTGGAGCGGGTCACGGACCTGCGCGACGGAACGGAAGAACTGCCCTAGGGGCGCGCCCTGCGGGGAGGCCTGTGGGGTGCTGCGGGCCTGCGGGGAGGCCCGCGGGGAGGACGCGGCCCGCGCCGGGCTGCGCCCCGGGTGTCTCAGGCCTGGGTCAGCACCACGCACGACTCGCCCGGCACGTTCAGCACCCCGTCCGGGCCCGATGCCTCGACCGGGTCCCAGGCCGCGAGGACGCGCGTGTGACGGATGCCGAGGGGAATCGCCGCGGGGTCCTTGGCGAGGTTCACGGCGATCCGGACGTCCCCGCGCCGGACGGCCAGCCAGCGGGCCGCCGGATCGATCGCGACCCTGACCGCCGCGAGATCGGGATCCGAGAGGTCGGCCTGGCGGTGGCGCAGGGCGATCAGTTCGCGGTACCAGGCCAGCACGCGCGCGTGAGGGGCCGCTTCGGGCTCCGACCAGTCGAGACAGGAGCGGTCCCGGGTCGCCGGGTCCTGCGGGTCCGGCACGTCCTCCTCGGCCCAGCCGTGTGCCGCGAACTCCCGCCGCCTGCCCCGCCGTACGGCCTCGGCGAGCTCGGGGTCGGTGTGGTCGGTGAAGAACTGCCAGGGCGTGCCGGCACCCCACTCCTCGCCCATGAAGAGCATCGGCGTGAACGGCGCGGTGAGCGTCAGCGCGGCGGCGCAGGCCAGCAGCCCGGGCGAGAGGGAGGCCGAGAGCCGGTCCCCCTGGGCGCGGTTGCCGATCTGGTCGTGGGTCTGCGCGTAGCCGAGCAGCCGCTGCGCCGAGACACGCGCACGGTCGAGCGGGCGCCCGTGATGCCGCCCGCGGAAGCTGGAGTACGTGCCGTTGTGGAAGTAGCCCGACGTCAGCGTCTTGCTCAGGGCCGCGAGCGGGGCGTGCGCGAAGTCCGCGTAGTAGCCCTGCGCCTCGCCGGTCAGCGTGGTGTGCAGCGCGTGGTGGAAGTCGTCGTTCCACTGCGCGTGCAGCCCGAGGCCGCTCTCCTCGCGGGAGGTGATCAGCCGCGGGTCGTTGAGATCCGACTCGGCGATCAGGAAGAGCGGCCGGGCCAGGTCGGCGGCGAGCGCGTCCACGGCCGTCGACAGCTCCTCCAGGAAGTGCAGGGCACGGGTGTCCCGCAGCGCGTGCACCGCGTCCAGACGCAGTCCGTCGAGCCGGTAGTCGCGCAGCCAGGCCAGGGAGCTGCCGACGAGGTACGCGCGCACCTCGTCCGAGCCGGGCGCGTCGAGGTTCACCGCCGAGCCCCAGGGCGTCTGATGGGTGTCCGTGAAGTAGGGCCCGAACGCGGGCAGATGGTTGCCGGACGGGCCGAGGTGGTTGTGCACGACGTCGAGGACGACTCCCAGGCCGAGTTCGTGCGCCCGGTCGACAAAGCGCTTCAGCGCCTCGGGACCGCCGTACGGCTCGTGCACGGCCCACAGGGAGACCCCCTCGTACCCCCAGCCGTGCCGGCCGGGGAACGGGCACAGCGGCATCAACTCGACGTGTGTGACGCCCAGTTCCGCCAGATGTCCGAGCCGCTCCGCCGCGGCGTCCAGCGTGCCCTCGGGCGTGTACGTACCCACGTGCAGCTCGTAGAGGACCGCGCCCGGCAGGGCGCGGCCGGACCACTCGGCGCGCCACGCGTACCGCCCCTGGTCGACCACGGCGCTCAGTCCGTCGGGGCCGTCCGGCTGCCGGCGTGAGCGCGGATCGGGCAGAACGGGACCGTCGTCCACCGCGAACCCGTAGCGCGTCCCTTCCGGCGCCTCCGCCTCGCCCGTCCACCAGCCGGCCCGCCCGGGATCCTGTTCCAACGCGCTCGTGACACCCGCGCAGTGGATTGTCATCCGGTCGGCCCGCGGTGCCCACACCTCGAATCGCACAGCCGGTTCCCCCTTGTCAGTTCGCCGTGACCCAACCCGTCCATGGTGCTTCACAGGAGATCAATTCGCTTCAGGATCCACCCTTTTGCCGCGTGTTCGTCGCCCTTTGGTCGCGCGAACGGCCGCAACCGGCCCCACCAGCCGTTTCCGGGTCTTCTGGACACCCCGTCGTTACTGCCCGACAATCACGAACGTGACGTCGTCCTTCGAGTTCCACACGTACCCCGCGCGGCTGTCCGACGCGGAGCGCGACCGGGCGCTCAAGTCCCTCCGCGACGGCGTCGCCCTCGGCCGCCTCTCGCACGACACGTTCATCCACCGCATGGAGCTGGCACTGTCGGCCCGCCGGTCCGAGGAACTCGCCGTGCTCACCGCCGACCTGCCCACCGGCGACGAGCCCGCCGGGCGCCGCTGGTCGAAGCTGGTGTTCGGCACCGTGGAGGCCGTCTCCGGCTTCACGGTACGGCTGCGCAGGGCCTGGCAGGCCGAACGGCTGCCCAAACTGCAACTGCCCGACGCCGGCAGCCCCTACCCGCTGCGCATCGGCCGCGACCCGGCCAGCGGACTGCGCCTCAACCACGAGACGGTGTCCCGGGTGCACGCCGAACTGCGTCGGCAGGGCGGCGCGTGGGTGCTGCGCGACCTCGGCTCGACCAACGGAACGACCGTCAACGGACGGCGTGTCATCGGCGCGTCCGTCGTGCGGGACGGCGACCAGATCGGCTTCGGCCGGATGATGTTCCGCCTCGCCTCTGACTGAGCTTTGCGTCTGGCTGAGCGCGCCTCTGGCTGAGCGCGCCTCTGGCTGAGCCGCGCCTCTGGTTGAGCCTCGCCTCCGACTGAGCCGTGGGTGCGGACTGAGCCGCGCCTCTGGTTGAGCGCGCCTCCGGCTGAGCCGCGCCTCTGGTTGAGCCTCGCCTCCGACTGAGCCGCGGGTGCGGACTGAGCCGCGCTGACGTGCGGCGTGGCCGGGGAGTTCCGGCGTGTCAGGTGACCGGCCCCCGGACCGGGGTTCACGCGTCGATCCCGTCGATCCCCCAACATCCGGCGCGGCCCGCGGTGTTGACGTACCCCCTCAGCCGTGACTGACTGTGCGTACGTCATGCACATCAGGTGAACCGACGGCGCCGTCCGAGTGGAGGTGTGCTCTGCCGCCCCTCCGCCGCTACCCGACCGTGGACGAACTCGCCGTCCGAGCCGCCGCGCTGGTGACCCGGCGCCCCGACAGCGCCCGGCTGCGCCGCGTGGGCACCTCCCGGGCGGGCACACCGATGCTGCTCCTGTCCGTCGGACACGGAAGCCGCCAGGTCCTCGTCGTCGCCGGACCGCACGCCAACGAACCCGTGGGCGGCGCCACGGTCCTGCGGCTGGCCGAACGGGCGCTCGCCGACCCGAGGCTGACCGAGGGCGCGGACGCCACCTGGAACCTGCTGCTCTGCCTCGACCCCGACGGCTCCCGCCGCAACGAGGCCTGGCTCCGCGGCCCTTACACGCTCGGCCACTACTTCCGGCACTTCTTCCGGCCCGGCTTCCTGGAACAGCCCGAATGGCTGCCCGAGGGCGCGGACGCCGCCGTCCTGCCGGAGACCCGCGTCCTGCTCGGCCTCCAGGACGAACTGAGGCCGTTCCTCCAGTGCTCCCTGCACGGCGTCGACGTCGGGGGCGCCTTCGTCGAGCTGACCCGCGACCTGCCCGGCCTCGCCCAGCGCGTCGCGCACAGCGCGGCCCGCCTCGGCATCCCGCGCGAACTCGGCCCGTACGACACCCTGTACTGGCCGACGCTCGGGCCCGCCGTCTACCGTGTCCCGCCGCCGCGCGGCGGAGATCTGGCCGCCGCCATCACGGAGGCCGCGGTCGATTCCACCTGGTTCCACCCGCAGCCGCACGGCACGGTCACCGCGATCGTCGAGGCGCCCATGTGGGGTGTCGGCGCCGTCGAGGACCCGGCGCGCCCCGCCGATCCCGACGCGGTGCTGCGCTCCGTCAGCCGTACGCTGCGGCACGACACGGGGGTCCTGGAAGACATCCTGGCCCGGGTCCGGCCCGGCCTCGGCAGCTCGCCGGACGTGAGCAGTCTCCTCGCGCCCGTCGACGACTATTTACTGGTCGGCCCCGGACTCGCCGACTCCTGGGACCCGGACGTGCGGGACGCCGGGGCGCGCGCCCTGCTGCCGCTCGACACCGCCAGGCTCACCGCCCTGCGCCTCGCCGGGCGCCGGGTCGCGCTGCGTACGGCCGGGCTGCTGCACCAGTTGGTCACCGCCTCCGCTCAGGACCCGCGCGACGCGCTGCCCCAGCTCGACCGGCTGATCGACGCGTGGTGCGCCGACTACCGCGACGGCTGCGGGGCGCGCTGGATACCGGTCGCACGCCAGGTCGAATACCAGGCGCGCGTGGTGCTCGCCGCGTTCGAACTCGCGGGGCGCGGCACGAGCATGCGCAGCCGTTCGGGTGACTCCGGCTGGACCGCGCAGGCCGCCGTGCCGATGCACCTGGAATGACGAAAATCTTTCAGGCGATCCGCGCCGGCCTGCTCGTCCCGCTCGCGCTCCTCGTGGCGGGCGCGGCCCCGGCAGCCCACGCGGCACCCCGACACGCCCTGCCCGGCAACTGGCTCCGCCTCGCCGTCACCAGGGGCGACGCCCGTTCCGGCGACACCCTCGACACCCTCGGCGTCCTGCTGCTCTGCGACCCGCCCCGGGGCCACGCCCACGCGGCGCTGGCCTGCGGGCAACTCGGCGCCGCCGGGGGTGACTTCGGGCGGATCCCGCGCCGGTCCGGCGTCATGTGCCCGATGCTCTACGCACCGGTCACCGCGTCGGCGTACGGCGTGTGGGACGGTCGCCGGGTCGACTACAGGCACGCGTTCTCGAACTCATGCACGATGGGGGTCGAGACGGGCGCGGTGTTCGACCTGTCGAGTTGACTCAGGCGGCGCTGTCGCGCGCGTGACGGGCGGCCGCCACCACCGTACGGGCCTGGTGCTCGACCTGGTTCTCCAGCGGCACCCAGCGCGCGCGGAAGCGTTCGGCGAAGGCGTCGCTCCAGCCGGCGACCAGCTGTTCGAGGTGGGGTGCCTCGCGGTCGTCGGCCTCTCGCAGCACGCGCAGGAGCATCGAGGCGGCCCGCAGCGGGATCCGCCGGCCGAACGCGTCGACGCTGCCCACGTACGCCATCGTCGTGTCCACGGGGAGCGGCTGCGACCAGTCCGCGGCGAGCCCCGGAACCAGCGCCAGCGCCCACTTCGCGGCCCGCAGAAGGGGCCCGTCGGGTCCCCGCAGCCGGGGCAGAGCCCGTCCGAGCACCGCCTCCACCTGGTACGCGTCCGCCAGCAGCCGGTGTGCCAGGCGTCGCATCGCCGCCGTGGGGTCGGGGTGCGGCGCCGGATCGTCCACCAGATCGCTGGCCCACATCGGCACCTCCACGACAGCGGTCAGTCCGCCGTACCGGTGGGCGTGGTACCAGGTGCTGTGCCGGGCGTCGTCCGGCATGCTCGGGTACGCCGTGTCCGAGCCGGGCGCCGGCATCACATGCACCCCGGGCCCGGAGGCGGGCCAGCCCGCGGCGTCCGACGCGGCCGTCTCGACCGGGATGCGCAGCTCCGCCGCGGACTTGGCGAACGGCTCCGCGAGGCCCGGGATGTCCTTGGTCAACTGCACCCAGCTGCCGCCGAGATCGGTCCCGTGGAGCGTCACCTGGAGGTAGGGCCGCACTTCGTCGATGACCCCGGTCAGCGCGCGGGTCTCCGGCGGCAGCCGGTCGGGCGGCAGGACGGAGGGCGACCACTCCGGCTGCTCGGGGCCGGCCGGGCGGAAGAAGCCCAGGTGGTAATCGAGCAGGGTCCGCGGCGCGGGCGTCACATGGAGGCTCGCTCCGTCGGGGTCCGCGCAGAGCAGAAAGTGCCAGGAGGTGTCCCGTCGCAACTCCCGCTGGTGGAGCACACGTTCGGCCAAGGACAGGAGCGTCGAACCGCCCGTCGGTTCGTTGGCGTGGGCCCCGGCCACGACGAGGACCGCGCGCCGGGCGTGGCCGACGGACAGCAGGTGGAGGGGCCTGCCCGCACGGGAGGCGCCCACTTGTCTGAGAAGGCAGAGGTCGGGTCGATGGGCCGCCAACGCCCAGGCGGACGAGACGATTTCGGTCACACTGGGGTAGCGCAACTCCGGCAGGTGACTCACCCCCGACTTGTCCGCCCTGCGTCGCTTTTGGCAGTACTCCACGGTCTCGGGGAACTGTCAAGGATGCGACGGGGCGGCTCCTAGGGGCGCCGGGTGGCACTTTCCCCTGGCAACGGGCGGTGGCGGGTGCGCGAGCTGTCCCTTCCGGATCGGACCGCGTCCCGCAGGCCTGCGGAGAACCCGGGCGGGGCTCCCGGAACGGCCCTCGGGAGGCGGTGACCGGCGTACGCGCGTGCCACGGGCGGCCGCGCCGGGGCGAGGCACGCGATTCACCCGTACGGGTGCACGGGAACTGCGGTCCCGGCCGGGCGGTGGTCGACTCGGAACAACCGCGCGCGGGTCCGGCGCGCAGACCCGAGGTGGTGGCCCGCGGTGCTGTGTCCTCACGGCCTTCCCGGCGAAGGCGGCCCGACGGCGACACCGGCGAGCCCACCGGCCGCCGCCCCGCCCCCGACCGTCACGGGCGAGCCGCCCTCGGCGGTCGAGGGCCTGCCGCCGTCCGCGCCTGCCGCGGGTGCGCCGTCCCGGTACGTCGCGGCTTTGCGATCGTGGCCGCCCGTCACGGGCGGGCCGCCGCCGACGGTCGAGGGCCTGCCGCCGTCCGCACCTGCCACGGCTGCGTCGCCCCGGCCCGTCGCGGCCCTGCGGCCGTCGCCGCCCGTCATGGGCGGGCCGCCCCCGGCGGTCGAGGGCTCGCAGCCGTCCGCGCCTGCCACGGCTGCGCCGCTCCTGCCCGTCGCGGCTCTGCGGCCGTCGCCGCCCGCCGAGGGCGAGCCGGCCTCGGTCGTCGCGGACCTGCGGCCGATTCCGCCCGGCACGGGCGCGTCGCTCCCGCTCCTCGCGTGCCCGGCGCCGCCCCTCGTGCCGGGGTGTCCTTCGCCGGTCACGCCGGTGACGCCGTACATGCCGCCGCGTGTCCCGTCCGCGCGGGTGACCGCGCGGGTGACCGCTCCGCCGAGCCTGCTCGATCCGGGTACCGAGCGCGATCCCCATCCGCTGTACCGCACCCTGCGCGGCAACTTCCCCCTGGTGTACGACGAGCCGTTCGGCGCCTGGCTGATCAGCAGGTACGCCGATGTGCGTGCCGCGCTCGCGGACCCGCGGCTCGTCCCGCCGTCGCCCGGACCCGCACCGGCCCGCCGGGAGGACGGAACGCACGGCACGCACGGTGCGTACCGGGCCCTCGTCTCCTCGGCGCTCGGGGACCGCGTGTCGGCCGCCCTGGCAGCGGGCGTCGAGCGCACCGCGTACGTCCTCGCCCGGCGCCTGGCGTCCCGTCAGGAGGCCGATCTCGTCGCCGAGTTCTGTCAGTGGCTGCCCGCCGCCGCGGCCGTCGCCGCGCTCGGACTGCCGTACGAGGACACGGCGCGCGTGCACGCCTGGTGCCGTACGGGACTCGACCACCTCGGCGGTCGGCGCCCCGGACTCGACGCCTACCTGCGCCCCCACATCGTCCGCCGCCGTGCCCACCCCGGCGACGATCTGCTGTCCGCGCTGTGCACGGCCGGGCCCGACGGACGTCCGCTGCCGGACGAGGCCGTGACGGACCTGGCCGGGACGGTGCTGGGCGCGGCCGGCGAGACGACCGCACGCGCGCTCGCGTCGTTCCTCGCCAACCTTCTCGACCACCCGCGCCAGTTGGACCTGATCCGCGCCCGTCCCGAGCTGACGGGCGGCGCCTGGGCCGAGTCGCTGCGTCGCGATCCGCCGCTGCAGATCGTGCCGCGCCGCGCGCTCGAACCGATCGGCCCGATACCCGAGGGCGCCACCGTGGCGTGCCTGCTCGGTGCCGCGGGCCGCGACCCGGGGCGCTTCGCGGACCCGGACCGCTACGACGCCTTCCGCGCCGACCCGGGCGAGCTCGCGTACGGCTCGGGACGGCACCTCTGCCCGGGCGCTCCGCTGGCCCGGCTGACGGCGGAAGGCGGTCTGCGCGCCCTGCTGACCGTCCTGCCGGACCTCCGCCGGGCGCCGGGGCCCCGGCCGCGCGCCGAGGGGCTGGTCAGCCGGTCTCCCCGGACCCTGCCGGTGTGTCCGCGCTGACGCGCTCCAGCAGCACGACGGGCGACCTCCCGAAGAGGTCCGCCACGCGCGCGTGCCCCGTGAACTCCCTCTCCGGCGCGTCCGGGACGAGCACATCGGCCCAGCGCCCGTCGGGGAGCGCGAGACGGGTGTCGCGCCAGCCGCCGGCCTCGGCCAGCCCCAGCGAAAGGCGGGTGACGGCCGTGATCACCTCTGCCGACCGCACGAACGCCACACAGTGCTCGGCGCCGGGCCCCTCGGCCGCCAGCGGCGCGTACGTCGCCGCGTCGCCGAAGACAGCGGGCCGCCGGGCGCGCAGCCGCAGCGCGGCGGCCGTGAGCGCCACCTTCTCCGCGGACATCTCGCGCGGCGCGAACGCCCCCCGGTTGTCCGGGTCCACCAGCGCCCGGTACTCGTCCTCGGTGCCCTGGTACACGTCCGGCACCCCGGGCATCGTCAGATGGACCAGGGCGGCCCCCAGGACGTTCGCCCGCACATGCGGTGCAAGGGAGGCCCGCAGGGCGGCCACGCGCCGTCCAGGAGGCCCGCAAGGCCCGTCGGTGACGAACGCCGCCACCGCGTCCTCGTACGCGGGATCCCGCTCGGTCCAGGCGGTGCGCGTCCCGGCCTCCCTGATGTGCTTCAACAGGGCGTCCCGGACCCGCTCCGCGTAGGCCTCCCCGTCCTCCGGCTCGCCCCCGTCCTCGCCGGTGGCCGGGCCGAGGCCGAACACCGTCTGCCACGCGGCCCACGCCACCTGCGGGTCGGGCGTCCCGGCTCCCTCGCGGGTCACCTCCGCCAGGACGTCGGACCAGGCCTCCGGGCACTGGGTGAGGACCGAGACGGCGGCGCGCACGTCGGCGCTGCGTTTCGTGTCGTGGGTCGACAGGACGGTTCCGGTGGCCGGCCAGTCGCGCTGCACGCGCGCGCAGTACACGTGGAAGTCCTCCGGGGACACCGCGGGGCTGCCCGGGTCGCCGCCCACCTCGTTCGCGGACAGCAGCGGCACATAGCGGTAGAACGCCGTGTCCTCCACGGACTTGGCCCGCAGCGCCGACGACGTCTGCGCGAACCGGGCCCGGAACCCGGCCGCCCCGGGCCCGTCGCCGTCCCGCCCGAGCACCAGATCCCGTACGACGTCCACGGCATGCGCCTCCTCGGGCACCGTGAACGCCGTCCTGGCCTCGGCGGCGGCCCGCTCGGTGACCACCAATGACGCGTCCGTGGACGGATAGGGCCGGTACACCTCCAGCCGGACCAGGAGTTCCCGCAGCGCGGCGCCCAGGGCCCAGGGGGCGTGATCGCGCAGAGCGGGGTCGGGGGACGCGGCGCACAGCGCGCTCACCTCGCGCGTGAGGCGCTCGACCTCCGTGGCCAGCTCGTGCGTGACCACCTTGTACGCCGCCCGGCGCACCGTGCTCTCCCAGTGGCCGCCCCGGTCGGCCTGCGGGCCCGCGAACCGCCGGTAGCGGCCGAGGAGCCGGCTCGCGCCCGCCGCGTCCGTGAAGAGGCCGTCGACGTGCCGCAGCGCGTCGTAGCCCGTGGTGCCCGCGACGGGCCACGCGGGCGGCAGCGGTTCACCGTCCGCGAGGATCTTCTCGACCACCGTCCAGCGGCCTCCGGTCGCCTCGTGCAGCCGGCGCAGATACGCGTCCGGGTCCGCCAGCCCGTCCGGATGGTCGACGCGCAGTCCGTCGATCACACCGTCGCCGAGAAGCTCAAGGATCTTCGCGTGGGTCGCCGCGAACACCTCCGGGTCCTCGACACGCACCCCGATGAGCTCCGAAATGCTGAAGAAGCGCCGGTAGTTGAGCTCCGTGCGGGCCAGCCGCCACCATGCCGGGCGGTACCACTGGGCGTCGAGGAGCCGGGGCAGCGGCAGCTTCTCGGTGCCCTCGCGCAGCGGGAACACATGGTCGTAGTAACGCAGTATGTCGCCGTCCACCTTCAGGTGGCCGATCTCGGCGCCGAGGCGGTCCCCGAGCACCGGCAGCAGGAGTCGGCCGCCCTGGGCGTCCCAGTCGATGTCGAACCAGCGCGCGTACGGCGACTCGGAGCCCTCGCGCAGCACCTCCCACAGGGCGTGGTTGTGGCGCGGGGCCATCGCCATGTGGTTCGGCACGATGTCCACGACGAGGCCGAGGCCGTGCGCCCGCGCGGTGCGCGCCAGGGAGCGCAGCCCATCCTCGCCGCCCAGTTCGGCCCGCACGCGCGCGTGGTCCACCACGTCGTAGCCGTGCGTCGAGCCGGGGACGGCCTCCAGGACGGGCGACAGGTGCAGGTGGGAGACGCCGAGCGAGGCCAGATACGGCACCGCCGCCTCGGCACTCCGGAAGGGGAACCGCGGCTGGAGCTGGAGCCGGTAGGTGGCGGTCGGTACGACGGGAACCACCGGGCCGGGGACGACCGAGTGCGCGATCGCCGGTTCGGGACGCTCAGGTGTCATGCGAATCTACGTACCCGTCCGGCCGGCTTTCTGTCACCGGCGCCCGCAGAAGGGCACGCACGGCGTCCCGCTCCGGAGCACGAAACCCGCGCCCCGCGCGCGTGGGCCCCTGACGGAAGCCCACGCGCGTGTGGGCTCCTGACGGAAGCCCACGCGCGCGTGACCCGGGGAAGGCCCCGTCCTAGGCGGGCCGCTGCAGCACCGTCATGCTCCGGTCGACCAGGGGCAGCCGGTCCCCGGCCTCGACCTTCGCGCCCGTACCCGGGGCGACGCCCTCAGAGCGGGACGTGTCGACGACGACCTGCCACTGGCGGCCGTGGTCGACCGGCACGACGAAGTCCAGGGATTTGGGGGATGCGTTGAACAGCAGCAGGAAGGAGTCGTCGGCGATGCGCTCCCCGCGGGCGCCGGGCTCGGAGATCGCGTTGCCGTTGAGGAAGACGGACAGCGCCCTGGCCTGTGCGGAACCCCAGTCGCGCTGGGTCATCTCCTGGCCCTCCGGGGTGAACCACGCGATGTCGGAGAGCTCGTCGTGGGTGCCCTGGACGGGCCGCCCGTGGAAGAAGCGCCGCCGCCGGAAGACGGGATGGTCCCTGCGCAGCCACACCATCGCGCGCGTGAAGTCGAGGAGCTCGGAGCCGTCCTCCGGCCACGGCACCCAGGCCAGCTCGCTGTCCTGGCAGTACGCGTTGTTGTTGCCGCCCTGGGAGCGCGCGAACTCGTCGCCGTGGCTGAGCATGGGCACGCCCTGGGAGAGCATCAGCGTGGCGATGAAGTTGCGCTGCTGCCGGCCCCGCAGCGCCAGCACGCCCTCGTCGTCCGTCTCCCCCTCGGCGCCGCAGTTCCAGGACCGGTTGTGGCTCTCGCCGTCGCGGTTGTCCTCGCCGTTGGCCTGGTTGTGCTTGTTGTTGTACGACACGAGGTCGTGCAGCGTGAAGCCGTCGTGGCAGGTCACGAAGTTGATGGAGGCGAGCGGACGGCGTCCGTCGTCCTGGTACAGGTCGGAGGAGCCGGTCAGCCGGGACGCGAACTCGGCCAGCGTGCGCGGTTCGCCCCGCCACATGTCGCGGACCGTGTCGCGGTACTTGCCGTTCCACTCGGTCCACAGGGGCGGGAAGTTGCCCACCTGATAGCCGCCCTCGCCGACGTCCCAGGGCTCGGCGATCAGCTTCACCTGGGAGACCACCGGGTCCTGCTGGACCAGGTCGAAGAACGACGACAGCCGGTCCACCTCGTGGAACTGCCGCGCCAGCGTGGCCGCGAGGTCGAAGCGGAAGCCGTCCACGTGCATCTCGGTGACCCAGTAGCGCAGCGAGTCCATGATCAGCTGGAGCACGTGCGGGGAGCGCATCAGGAGGGAATTGCCGGTCCCCGTGGTGTCCATGTAGTAGCGGGGGTCGTCCGCCAGACGGTAGTACGAGGCGTTGTCGAGGCCCCTGAAGGAGAGCGTCGGGCCCAGGTGGTTGCCCTCGGCCGTGTGGTTGTAGACCACGTCGAGGATGACCTCGATGCCGGCCTCGTGCAGCGCCCGTACGGCCGACTTGAACTCCAGGACCTGCTGGCCCCGGTCGCCCCAGGAGGCGTACGCGTTGTGCGGGGCGAAGAAGCCGATCGTGTTGTAGCCCCAGTAGTTGTTGAGGCCCATGTCGACCAGCCGGTGGTCGTTCACGAACTGGTGTACGGGCATCAGTTCCAGTGCCGTGACGCCCAGTTCCGTCAGGTGTTCGATGATCGCCGGGTGTGCGAGCGCCGCGTAGGTGCCGCGCAGCTCGTCCGGGAGCGCCGGATGCTGCATCGTGAGGCCCTTCACGTGGGCCTCGTAGATCACCGTGTGGTGGTACTCCGTACGGGGGCGCCGGTCGTCGCCCCAGTCGAAGTACGGGTTGACCACGACCGACGACATGGTGTGCGGCGCCGAGTCGAGGTCGTTGCGCTTGTCCGGTGACCCGAACGGATAGCCGTACACCTCCTCGCCCCAGGTGACGGAGCCTGCGATCGCACGCGCGTACGGGTCGAGGAGCAGCTTCGCGGAATTGGCGCGCTGTCCGCGCTCGGGCGCGTACCGCCCGTGCACCCGGAAGCCGTACCGCTGTCCGGGCATGATGCCCGGCAGGTAGGCGTGCCGAACGAACGCGTCGGTCTCGCGCAGTTCAACGGCCGTCTCCGAGCCGTCGTCGTGCAGCAGACACAGCTCAATACGGTCGGCGGCCTCCGAGAAGACCGCGAAATTGGTACCGGCACCGTCGTACGTGGCACCGAGTGGATACGCCTCGCCAGGCCAGACCTGCATGGATATGACTCTTCCAGTAGTGCCGTGCCCCTGGGGGCGAGTCCGTGCCGAGTCTCCAGGAAAGTGATGGAACCTCCTATGACCTACACCCCTCTTACCCCGCGACCAGGCATATCTCTTATGCCGAACCAGTGGGGCTCAAGCGACTCCTGAGGGCATAGGAGGAGTAGGGGGAAATGTGCGCAAGATAGTGCACCGCCATCTGGGCAAGGTGGTGGCAGGTGCGGCCATCGCGGTGGCCGGGACGGCCGTGATGATCGGCATCACTCTTCCGGGGTCGGCGGGGGCCGACGAATCGGGCGGGGGACTCGGGGCCGGCGGACCCGCACAGCAGGCGGCGCAGGACGGGCAGGGCGGCGCGGTACGGCCCGGCGTCGTCGAGCGGGCGCCGGCCGAGGGGGAGAAGGGCAAGGGCCGTGACCCGCTGACCGACGACGAGATGAAGCGCGTCGAACAGATCGCGGTGAACCGGCAGCTGCTCAACTCCAGCGAGAACGTCGAGGGCGCGCGCGGACCGCAGCGCATCGGTGTCGACCTCACCGAACCCGAGACGGCCGAACTGGACGACCCGAACGCGCCGCGCCGGGCCGACGTCACGTTCTACGACTACAAGGACGACACGCTCGTCACCAAGACCGTCGACCTCGACACCGGGAAGGTCGAGCGGACGGGCGTCCAGCACGGGGTGCAGCCGCCGATCAGCCGCGACGAGATGACCGAGGCCGCCAAGCTGCTCATCGCCGACCCGCTCGGCGCCGGCCTGAAGGCCGACTTCAAGGACGCCACCGGCAAGGAACTCACCTCGCCCGACCAGCTGGTGCTCAACAGCATGGTCTACCGCGCGACGCCCGGCGCCCAGCCCGCCGTCCTCGACGCCTGCGGCGAGCACCGGTGCGTACGGCTTTTCCCGAAGGTCAAGAACGGGCCCTGGATCGACAGCCGTGACCTGGTGATCGACCTGAGCGCCCGCAAGGTCGGCAAGCTCGGCTGAGTGCCGCCCTTCTCTCCTTCCCACCCTTTCAGCTTTCCGCAAGGAGTCACTTCTTCATGCGCGTCAACAGAAACAGCCGTGCCCGCAGCCGGGCGGCGGTGGGCCTTTCGGCGCTCGCCCTGGCCGCCGGCGCTACGACGGCCGCGGGTCCGGCCGTCGCCCAGCCGAAGGCCGCTCCCGCCCCGCCCGCCGACTGCAGCGCGGCTTATCGGATCGAGCAGAAGCTCGCCACCGGCACCACCTGGCGGATGTGCTGGCACTACGAGAGCGAGGCCGGGCTCGTCCTGGAGAACATCTCCTACCAGCCGCCCGGTGAAGCCCACCCGATCAAGGTCCTCAGCAGCGCCAAGCTCGCCCAGATCGACGTCCCCTACGACGACGGCTCGGTCGAGTACAGCGACCTGACGGGCGCCGGCTTCGGCCAGGGCCTGGTCGACATGATCCCCGCCGAATGCCCCGGCGGCGCCATCAAGACGGTCAAGGTCCCCGACGCCTGGGACCCGCAGCACGCGAACGTCAAGGGCCTGTGCACCACGACCCGTTCACGCGGCCACGCCTACCGGATGGAGGCCGACACCGGGAACAAGGTCTTCCAGAAGCAGGGCAAGGACCTGCTCGTCTACACCGTCAACAAGGTCGGCTGGTACGAGTACATCACCGAGTGGCGCTTCCAGGACGACGGCACCGTCAACATGAACATCGGTGCCACCGGCAGCCTCTCGCCCGGTGACTACGACGCGGGCGACGGCCGCGGCTGGCCGCTGGGCAAGGGCGCCAAGGACTACGCCACCAGCCACAGCCACAACGTCTTCTGGCGGCTCAACTTCGGCCTGGACGGCTCGTCCAAGGCGAAGATCGAGCAGTACGACTCCGTGGTCAGCCCGCCCGCGCAGGGCCACGAGGCCCCGAGCAACAAGACCACCGTCACCAAGGTCACCAAGGAACTCGCGGGCGACGCAAAGAACATGCGCTGGTGGCGCATCGTCAGCAACTCCGGCAAGAACAAGGACAATCACGCACGCTCGTACGAGATCGTCCCGGGCGCGACCACCAAGTACCTCGGCCGTTCCTTCACCAAGCACGACGTCTACTTCACCGAGTACAACAAGTGCGAGCAGTTCGCCAGCGACAACCTGCGCAACTGCGGTGCCGGACACGGCACATCCGTCGACAAGTGGGTCGGCGGGCAGACGCTCACCCACCCCGTGGTCTGGGTCAACGTGGGCTTCCACCACATCGCCCGCGACGAGGACCAGCAGCCGATGCCGGTCCACTGGCAGGGATTCTCCATCGCCCCACGGGACGTCACCGCTATGAATCCGCTCACTCCGCCGGAGCTGGCGAACCAGAACGGGCATGTCGAACCAAGGTAGTTGGGAAACGACCTGTGCATCGGGCTGCACCGCTCGCCGCTCCCGGAGTACCCTTCCTTGATCGTTGATTGGGGCCTGGCCCCTGGGGAGTGCTCGGGGGAGCGGAAGGCGGTGCGTGGGTGGGCTCGGGAGGGCTGGAGCTGCCTCCTGGTGACGAGAGTCACGAGGGGAACTCCACAGATGTCCCACCCGGCGCGGTGTCCCTGGCACGGCCGATGGAAATGGGATCCATTGGACCGGAACTGGACTGGGGCGCCGACGCCTGGCGCGAGGTGCGTACGCGCGCCCAGCGAGCCGGGCGTGCCTACATCTGGCTGAACCTGGTCGAACAGCGGCTGCGCGCGGTCGTGGCCGCTGTTCTCCGTCCCATCTACGAACCCGTCCACGGCGACGAGTGGGTGGTCGCCGCCGCGGGACCGGCGGGCCAGGAGTGGGTGCAGCGCGCCGTCGCCGTGCGCGAAGTCAGCCGCCGCAAGGGGTACTTGCTCGACCCGGCCGACGACAACGTGCTCAGCTTCCTCACGTTGCCCCAGCTGCGCGAGCTGATGGTGCAGCACTGGCCGTGCTTCGAGCCCTACTTCGACGAGCGCAGGGATGTCGAACTCGCCCTGGACGAGCTGGAAGTGACCCGGAACGTCGTGTCGCGCAACCGCGCTCTGTCCGAGGCTGTGCTGGGCCAGGCCGAGCGGGCCGCGGCGAAACTCCTGGAGATCCTCGGTGCCGGGAGCGATGTGCCCTCCGCGCGCCGGCTTCCCGTGGACGCCGTCGAGAACCTCGTGGGCGACCGTTACGCGGACGTCGTCGGTGTGCACTCCGACCGGGTGCGGCTGCTGCGCCAGTTCCCGGCCGAGGACCTCTTCGGCGGAGCCCGCCGGCTCGACGCGATCGGCATCGGCCTCAACCTGCTGGTGCAGAACTTCTCCGGGCGGCGGCTGGTCCGTCTCGCCGAGTCCGGCTGCCGGACACGGCTGCTGTTCCTGAACCCGGCGTCCAGTGCGGTCAAGCGACGGGAGCGCGAACTCGGCATCAAGCGCGGCGAGTTGAGCCGTGCGGTCGAGATGAACATCCTGCACATGCGGCGGGTGAGGTCCCGGCTCCGCGACCCGGACGCCTTCGAGATCCAGGTCTACGACGAGACACCCCGCTTCACCGCGTACCTCGTGGATGGGGACGGCTCCGACGGCGTCGCGGTCGTGCAGTCGTATCTGCGCCGTACCCGCGGCATGGAGGCCCCGGTTCTGGTGCTGCGCGGCGGAAGCCGATTGCTCAAACCGGACGAAAGCAATGAAGAGGGGCTTTTCCCAACCTATCGCGAGGAGTTCGAGGTGGCTTGGGCCGATTCGCGGCCGGTGTCCTGAAGGCCGTTCTCCGCGGCCGAGTGGAACGCGGTCCTCGGATTGTCAGTGGCTCATGGGATCGTGGAGACCACTGGGGGAAAGCACCACGAAGAAGGGGGGCCACCCATGGGCTGGCACCGGGAGCTGCTGATCGGCTTCGACCTGGAGACGACCGGGACGGATCCGCGCGAGTCGCGCATCGTCACGGGGGCCGTGATAGAGGTCAAGGACGGAGAGCCGCTGGGGCGCCGCGAATGGCTGGCCGATCCGGGCGTGGAGATCCCGGTCGACGCCGTGGCGGTGCACGGGATCACCAATGAGCGGGCGGCCGGCGAGGGCCGGCCCGCCGACGAGGTCGCCGACGCGATCGCGGGCGTCCTCGTCACCTACTGGCGGACCGGCGTCCCGGTCGTCGCGTACAACGCGGCGTTCGACCTGACGCTGCTCTCCGCCGAGCTGCGGCGGTACGGACTGCCGTCACTGCGCGAGCGGCTCGGCGGCATCGACCCGGCCCCGGTCATCGACCCGTACACGATCGACCGCTCCGTGGACCGCTACCGCCGGGGCAAGCGCAACCTCGAAGCGGTCTGCACCGAGTACGGCGTGGTTCTCGACTCCGCCCACGACGCCTCGGCCGACGCCCTCGCCGCGGCCCGGCTCGCCTGCGCGATAGCCGGCCGCCACCCCAAGGTCGCGGCCCTCGGCCCCGTCGAGCTGCACCGACGCCAGATCGAGTGGTACGCGGAATGGGCGACGGACTTCCAGGCCTTCCTGCGCCGCAAGGGCGAGGCGGACGCGGTGGTGGACGGGACCTGGCCGCTGCGGGACCTGGCGGACGAGCGGGTCTGACACGATCCCGGGGACCGTCCGCGCGCACCCGGCCACCGGCCAGGTAACGACGTCCGGACGTGGCGACAGAGGCCCGTGCGCGTGCACCCCGTCACCGGTCACGGCAACAAGGCCCGGTCACGGCGCCGGACGCGGGCCGGGAACCTGGACGTGCCGGCGGGGTCCGGTCACCGTGCCGGGGCTTCGGGCGGCGCCGGGGCCGGGACGGATGCCCGGTGTCAGGTCAGAACGGGTACCAGCGCACCGTCTCGTCGCCGTCCCGCAGCGACGCCACCCGGCGCTCGAACTCGGCCAGCGCCTTGGCGTTCGTCGGCGCGTGCTGGGCGACCCAGGCGCAGCTGGCGGTCTCGCGGGCGCCCCGGAGGACGGAGCAGCCCTCCCACGCCCGGACGTCCCAGCCATAGGCGGCGGTGAAGGAGTCGTACGCCTCGGCGGGAAGCCCGTAGCGGTCGCGGGAGAGGGCCATGACCACCAGGTCGTGCTCGCGCAGATCGGCGGAGAAGGTCTCCAGGTCGACCAGGACCGGGCCGTCCGGGCCGACATGGACGTTGCGGGGCAGCGCGTCGCCGTGGATCGGGCCCGGCGTCAGATGCGGGGTGAGCGCGGCGGCGGCCGTCGCGAAGCCGTCGCGCCGCTCCCGCAGATACGCCGCGTCCACGGGGTCGATCGCGTCGCCCGCGAGACGCAGCCAGCGCTCCACTCCGTCGAGGAGTTCGCGGGGCGGCAGGGTGAAGGAGGGGGAGGGCAGCGCGTGCACCACCCGCAGGAGTCCGGCCAGATCGCCCGGCTCGGCGGGGCGGACGGGATCGGGCAGCCGGTGCCACACCGTCACGGGGTGTCCGTCGACCAGCAGTGGTTCGGGCTCGGCGGCCCGCACCGCGGGGACGTCCGACGCGGCGAGCCATGCGGCGATGTCCAGTTCCCGGCGCGCGCGGTCGAGGAGTTCGGCGTCGCGCCCCACCTTGACGACCAGGCCGCCGGCGGCGAACACCGCGTTCTCGCCGAGGGCGAGGAGTGATGCGTCCCGCACCAGCCCCGGCAGTACCTTCGCCGCGGCCAGTACGTCCCGCGCCCGTGCCTCGTCCATGGCCCGCCTCCGTGTCCTCGCGCGCCGCCCGCGCGGCCCTCGTGTTCGACGGCGTCGGGTTCACGCCATCCGTCGGCCAGTGTCGCATTCCCACAGGTCGGACCTGGTGCGCGATGCCTTGACGACCCACAGGGACTTCACGACCATGGCGGGGGCCGCCGGGACGGCAGGGACGGCCGGACCACCGCGCGCCGCCCGAAGGAGCTGACGCCATGACCGTGACGGCCGCGACCGAGCCGTCATCGAAGCGCGCGCCGCGTCCCGTGGGCCGGGAAGGCCGTCCCCTCGACCACGGCGCCTGGTTCCTGGTGCTGCCCGCGCTGATCCCCATCCTGGTGCTCAGCGCCGGACCGCTGCTGTACGGGATCGGGCTGGCGTTCACCGACTCCCAGTCGGGGCGGACGTCGCCCACCCAGTGGGTCGGCGGCCTGAACTTCCAGGACCTGCTGCACGACACCCTGTTCTGGGACTCGTTCCGGATCGGTCTGGTGTGGGCGGCCGGTGTGACCGTGCCGCAGTTCCTCCTCGCGCTCGGACTCGCCCTGCTGCTCGACCAGGATCTGCGGCTGCGCCCGCTCGCCCGCGCCCTCGCGATCATTCCCTGGGCCATGCCCGAGGTCGTCGTCGGCATCATGTGGCGGCTGGTCTACAACCCCGACGCGGGCATCCTCAACGAAAGCCTGCGCGACCTCGGTCTCGGCGGGGGCCATGACTGGCTGAGCGGAATCGGCACCGCGTTGCCCGCGGTTGTTGTCGTCGGCGTCTGGGCGGGCATGCCACAGACCGCGGTCGCCCTGCTCGCCGGACTGCAGAACACCCCCCGCGAACTCCACGAGGCAGCCGCGATGGACGGCGCGGGTGCCTGGCGCCGCTTCCTGACGGTCACCTGGCCCGCCCTGAGACCGGTGGCGCTCGCCATCACGGCGCTCAACTTCATCTGGAACTTCAACTCGTTCGCGCTGGTGTATGTGCTGACCAACGGGGGGCCGGGCGGACGTACCCGGCTGCCGATGCTCTTCTCCTACGAAGAGGCCTTCCGCTACGGACAGTTCGGCTACGCGGCGGCGATGGGCTGTGTGATGGTGGCGGTGATCTCGGTGATCCTCGCCGGGTATCTCGCCGGCCGCCTGAGGGGAGGCGAGGACGCGTGAGGACGCGCAAGAGTGCCCGCGTGGGTCAGTACGCGGCGCTGCTCGGCTACCTCGTCTTTCTCGCCTTTCCCTTCCTCTGGCTGCTCTCCACAGCCTTCAAACCGGCGCGGGAGCTGGCCAGTCTGCATCCCACCTGGATTCCCCGGGACCCGACGCTCGCCAATTTCCGGCAGGCCTTCGACGAGCAGCCGCTGCTGCGCGCCGGGCTCAACTCCCTGATCGCGGCGCTCGGCGCGGCACTGATCGCCGTACTGATCGCGACACCGATGGCGTATGTCATGGCGCGGCACCGCACGCCGCTCGCGAGGGCCGCCACCGGGTGGGTCGTGGTCAGCCAGGCCTTCCCCTTCGTGCTGGTGATCATCCCGCTGTTCCTCGTGCTGAAGAACCTGCGGCTGATCGACTCGATGCCCGGACTGATCATGGTGTACGTGGTGTGGGCGCTGCCGTTCGCGCTGTGGATGCTGGTGGGGTACGTACGGGCCGTGCCGGCCGAGCTGGAGGAGGCGGCCGCGGTCGACGGGGCGGGCCGGGCGCGCACGCTGATCTCCGTCACGGCGCCGCTGCTGGCGCCCGGGATCGTGGCGACGGCGCTCTTCGCGTTCATCAGCGCGTGGAACGAGTTCTTCTTCGCCCTGGTCCTGCTCAAGAGCCCGGAGAAGCAGACCCTGCCGGTCGTCCTCACGCACTTCATCGGGGCGGAGGGCGCCGCGGACCTCGGGCCGCTGGCCGCGGCGGCGTTCCTGGCGACGCTGCCCTCGCTGGTCGTCTTCGCGATCATCCAGAAGCGGATCACGGGCGGCATGCTCGCCGGGGCGGTGAAGAGCTGATGAGGACCCGACTGCTGAGCGTCCTGGCCGTGCTCGGCCTGCTGCTCACCGGCTGTACGGACGGCGACGGCGGGGTGCGAGGCGTGGTCACCCTGCGATTCCAGTCGCTGGCCTGGCAGCAGGACTCCGTCACCGTCAACAAGGAACTCGTGAAGGAGTGGAACGCGAGCCACTCCGACATCAAGGTCGATTACGTGCAGGGGAGTTGGGACAGCGTTCACGACCAGCTGCTGACCTCCTTCGAGGGCGGTGAGGCGCCCGACATCATCCACGACGCCTCGGACGACCTCGCGGACTTCGCGTACGGCGGCTATCTCGCCGACCTGCGCGAACTGCTGCCGACGCGGCTGAAGTCGGACATCCCGCATCAGAGTTGGGAGACGGCCACCTTCAAAGGCGGGGTCTACGGCGTGCCCTTCCTTCAGGAGCCGCGTGTTCTGATCGCCAACGCGCGCTGGCTGAAGGCGTCGGGTGTCCGCATACCGACTCCCGAAAAACCCTGGAGCTGGAGCGAGTTCCGTACGATCGCCGAGCGACTGAGCGACGGGGGCAAGTACGGCGTCGCGTGGCCGCTCAAAGAACCCGTCTCGGCGACGCTCAACCTGTCCCTCTCCGCGGGCGGCCGGCTGTTCCACCGGGGTGCGGACGGCAAGGTGACGGTGCGCTTCGACGCGGCGGACGCCGTGGTGCCGCGGACCGTGCGCGACGAGGTGAACGAGGACCGCAGCGCGTCGAGCGCCACGCTCGGCATGGGCGGCTCCGACACGCTGCCCGGGTTCTTCGGCGGCAAGTACGCGATGGTCCCGCTCGGCTTCTCCTACCGTCAGCAGATCGCGCAGCAGGCGCCGAAGGGCTTCGACTGGCAGGTACTGCCCGCGCCGGCCGGAGCGGACGGCCTTGCCCAGGGGGTCAGCCCGCAGACGCTCTCGATCGCCGAGGACAGCCCGCACAAGAAGGAGGCGGCCGCGTTCCTCGACTTCCTGCTGAGGCCGGGGAACATGGTCCGGCTCGCCCTCGGTGACTGGATGCTGCCCACCGGCACGGAGGCGTTGAGGGACCCTGCCCTGCACACCACCAAGGACGACTGGGCCACCGGTACCGCGCTGGCGGCCCACCTGCGCTCGGCGCCCGCCCAGTCCGTCCGCGGCTACCCGGAGTGGAAGGACAAGGTCGCGACCCCGGCGTTCCAGGACTACTACAGCGGGGCGATCGACCTCGGCGAGCTGCGCCGACGGCTGGTGAAGGACGGAAACCTGGTGCTGGCCCGCTATCAGCGCTGAGCGCCTGACCCGGCCCGGCAGGATCCCGGCACATCCCGGCTCGGCGCGACCCGGCCTGACACGACCGGCCCGGCAGGACGCGACCAGGCGGGACCCGCCGGCGGGGCGATCTCGGGGACGTGCGTCTAGATCCGGTAGATGCCGTCGGCGATCTCGTCGAGACGCGTCCGCACGGTGAGGCTTCCCTGCATGACGGAGGGGCCCCGCTCTCCGTACTACCCGATCAACGGGTGCGCCGCGACCGCGGGTGCTCACGGGTTGGACGAGACGTGCCGTCTCGCCAAGGGGCGGGATCGTCACCGCTTGCGCGAAGGGCCTGCCGGCCCCCTCCGGGAGGAGAAGGCCGGCAGGCCCTGAAAGGTACGCGGTGGTTCCGGTCGGTGGCTCGGGTCCGGTGGTTCCGGTGGTTCGGTCGTCGATTGTTCGGGCGGGTGGTTCGGGCCGATGGTTCGAGCCGGTCGTCGCGGTGGCCGGGTGCGGCCGGTCGTGGCCGGCTATACCCCGGCCCGCTCGCCCCGAGGCACCGGCGGTGCGACGGCCTCGGGCGCCTCGTCGTGCGTGAGGTCGGGCATCCGGTTCAGCCACTTCGGCAGGTACCAGTTGCGCTCGCCGAGCAGCGCCATCACCGCGGGGAGCAGGACACCCCGGATGATCGTCGCGTCGATGAGCACCGCGGCCGCCAGGCCCACACCCATCTGCTTCATGGACTGCATGGACAGCGTCCCGAAGATCGCGAAGACGGCGACCATGATGACGGCGGCGCTGGTGACGACACCGGCCGTGGTGACGACCCCGTGCCGGATCGCCTCCTTGGTGCTGCGGCCCCGCAGTCGTGCCTCACGGATCCGGGAGACCACGAACACGTGGTAGTCCATCGAGAGCCCGAAGAGGATCACGAAGAGGAACAGCGGCAGCCAGGCGACGATCGCGCCGACGCCCGCCGCGCCCACCAGCGACGCGCCCCAGCCGTGCTGGAAGACCGCGACCAGGATGCCGTAGGCGGCCGCCACCGAGAGGAGGTTGAGCGCGATCGAGGTGATCGCGATCGTCAGCGAGCGGAACGAGAGCAGCATCAGGAGGAAGGCGAAGACGACCACGAAGGCGAAGACCGGGGTCACCGAGCCGATGAGCTGGTCGTTGAAGTCGTGCGATCCCGCGACCTGTCCGGTGATCGGCGCCTGCAGGCCGTCGACCTTGCCGAGCGTCTGCGGGCGTACCTTGTCGCGCAGCAGTTGCAGGCTCTTCTCCGCCTTGTCCTGGTCGGAGCCGCCGACCAGCGGGACGAAGACGAAGGCCACGTTGTGCTCCGCGTGCACCTTGATGTCGACCGGACCGCGCGAGGCACCCGAACTGACCGCCGCCGCACGGAAGTCGGCGAGCGCGGCCTTCACATCGGGGGCGTTGATGTCCCGCGCCTTGACGACCACCTCGGCCGGCTCGGAGCCGCCGGGGAAGGCGTCGTTGACCCGGTTGTACGTGCCCACGATCGACAGCGAGTTGCCGAACTCCTTGTCCAGGGTGAGCTGTTGGGTCTTCATGCCGAGTGCCGGAGCGGCGATGGCGAGCAGCACGCCGGTCGCGACGACCAGGGAGATCGCGGGCCTGGCGAGCACCACGCGCAGGACGGCACCCCAGAACCGGCTGCCCTCGTCGGCCGGACGGCGGTTGCCCCGCCCACCGTTCGCGCCGCGCCGCTTGGCCCGGTGCAGGAACGGGATGCGGCCCTTCTCGACGCGCTCGCCGAGCAGGGAGAGCAGAGCGGGCAGCACGGTGACCGAGCCGACCATGGCGACGGCGACGACCATCAGTGAGGCCAGGCCCATCGCCTCGAACTCGGCGAGCCCGGTGAAGAGCATGCCCGCCATCGCCACGCACACGGTGACACCGGAGACGATGATGGCGCGGCCGCTGGTCGCGGCGGCTATCCGCAGCGCGGTATCGGCGTCGCGGCCCGCCTCGCGCTCCTCGCGCTCACGCCGCAGATAGAAGAGGCAGTAGTCGACGCCGACGGCCAGACCCACCAGCAGCATCACGGAGTTGGCCGTGTCGCTCATCGGCATCAGATGGCTGACGACGCCCATCAGGCCCATCGTGGCCATGATGGCGGTGACCGCGAGCGCCACCGGAAGCAGCGCCGCCACCAGCGCGCCGAACGCGATCAGCAGGATGCCGAGCGCCACGGGCACGGCGGAGAGTTCGGCCTTCTGGAAGTCGTCGCCGAAAGCGTCGTCGTACTGCTTCTTCATGCTGGCGCCGCCGATCTCCTCGATCCGCAGCCCGGCGTGGTCCTTCTGCACCCCCTGGACGGCCTTCAGTACGGGCGCGACGCGGTCGCCCGCCGTCTCGGAGTCGCCGCGCATGTCGAACTGCACGAGCGCGCTGCGGCCGTCCTTCGAGATCGTCCCGGTGTCGTACGGCGATGTCACGTCCGCTACCTTGCCGGTGGCGTCGACCGCCTTGACGACCGCGGCGACCGCGCTCCTGAACTCGGCGTCCGTGGCCTTGGCGCCCGCGTTCTTCGCCTGGATCAGGACCGTCTCACTGGCCGGCTCCTTGATGCCGGCGTCCTCGATGATCTTGGCCGCGGTGTGCGTCTCGCCCTTGAGCTGGTCGCTCTCCTTGACATCGACGCGGCCCGCCGCGGAGCCGAGGCCCATCGCCAGGACGACGAACAGCACCCAGATTCCGACGGCCGCCCATCGGTGCCGGGCGCTCCAGCCGCCTGCTCGGGCGGCGATGCCCCGCACCCGTGTGTCTCCGTTCCCCATGACGGGCCAGCCCCTTTGTGCACGGTGACAGCCCCCTGCCGTCACCTTTGTATCGAAGGTATGGCCCCGATAAGAGCGTCTCGTCGTGCTGTCCGGTGACCCCTCGGCACTCCGGCTCCTCCCCGCGGACCCCGGGGTCTCCGCACTGGGGAGGACGGAAGCCCCTTACACCTAACGGCACTTCTCGGGGACACCGCTCAGGGATCGGCGGGGCGTGACCTTGTCCGTCCTCCGGAGGAGAAGCCCCCCGGGGAACGCGGCCGTCGTGCCCACGCCCGCGGGGCGGTGCGGCCGTTTTATGGTGTGCGGATGACGACGACGTACGCGGCGCTGTTGCGCGGCATCAATGTGGGCGGCGCGAAGAAGGTGCCGATGGCCGAGCTGCGCACCCTGATGGAAGGCCTCGGGTACGGCGACGTCCGCACGTATCTCCAGAGCGGGAACGCGGTGTTCAGCAGCGACGGCGGCGACGAGGAGTCCCTCGCCGAGGAGCTCTCCGGGGCCATGGAGAAGCATTTCGGCTTCGCCGTCGGCGTGCTCGTCCGTGATCACGGCTATCTGAAGGCCGTCCAGGAGGCGTGCCCCTTCCCGGCCGCCGAACTGGAGGCCAAGCAGTTGCATGTCACGTACTTCTCGGACCCCGTCGACGCCGAGCGCTTCGCCGCCGTCGAGCCCGCGGCCTTCCTCCCCGAGGAGTTCCGTCTCGGGGACCGCGTCCTCTACCTGTACGCACCCGACGGTCTCGGCCGCTCCAAACTGGCGGAGGCCCTGGCGAAGCCCAGAGTGCTCAAGGGCGTCCTCGCCACCACGCGGAACTGGAACACCGTCGTCAAACTGGAGGAGCTGACCGGTGCTTGAGCGCAATGCCGCCGTCGAGGCCGCCATCGAGGGTGAACTGCGCCTGCTCGACCCGGCGGTCCGCCGTTCGGCCGACCTGGTCGGCGCGCTGCTGCACCCCGACTTCTACGAGTTCGGCGCGTCCGGACGCATCTGGGACCGCGCCTCGACCCTCGCGATGCTGGACGCGGAGTCGGAGACCGGGGGCCGCAGCACGACCTCGCGCATGAAGGGCGTCCAGCTCGCCGCCGACCTGGTCCATCTGACGTTCGACACCGACAACAACGGCCGCCGGGCACACCGGAGTTCACTGTGGCGCCGCACCGGCACCGAGTGGCTCCTGTACTTCCACCAGGGCACCCCGTTCAGCTCCGAGGACGAGTGATCCGTCGTACGCCCGTGTGGGTTGTGTACGAGGCCATCTCGTCCGGGACGATCAGCCGCGCTGTCGCGTTTGTTCAAGAGGTGCGGGCGCCGCGTCCGTAGCGTGGGACCCATGAACGATGCGTACAAAAATTCTTATCCGCACATGGTGGAATGTGCCGCCGAGGCCGCCCGCGTGGCCCGCGGTGTCACGGCGGAGCGGCTGTCCGAGCCCTCGCACTGCACGGACTGGGACGTCCGCGCCCTGGTCAACCACTGGGTCCTCTACACCTCGCACGGCCTGGAGCACCGGGCCCTGCGCAAGCAGCTCCCCGAGGAGCTGACCGCGCGCGACTTCACGGCCGAACCCGGTTGGGCCGGGGCCTACGCCGAGCAGCTCGACCGCGCGGTCGCCGCCTGGGACGACCCCGCCGTATGGGACGGGGAGGTCGACCTCGGGACGGCGAAGATGCCCGCGGCGGACATCGCCTCGATGATCGTCAAGGAGTTGGCGCTGCACGGCTGGGACGTCGCCGCGGCCACCGGCCAGCGCTTCGACGTCTCGGACGGCGCGGCCCGGTTCGTCCTCGACGTCGTCGACACCCATGCCGAGCTCTACCGTCGGTACGACGGCTTCGCCGAGCCGGTGGACGTACCCGACGACGCGCCGGCGTTCGAGCGCGCCCTCGCCCACAGCGGCCGCGATCCACGCCGGTCCACGGTGTAGGAAGCCTGGGCCGACGGTGGAAGGAGCCTGGGCCAGGGTGGAGGAGACCCCCTGGTCCGCTCCACGTCTGCCCGGAGTCGGGTATGGCCTGTCCGGCCGCCGCGCGCGGGGTGGTTCCCAACCGCCGCACGCGGATCGTTCCGCCGGGAAGGCCTCAGTCGTCAGGGGCGTCCGGCCGCGCCTCGAAGGGAGCCGCGGACGGCGGACGGGACCGGCTCCGCCACAACTGCCGCGCCTCCCGCTTCCGCTGCTCCAGGCGCTCCCGCCGTTCCCGGCGTTCCCGCAGGTCCTCGGACACGGTCATACCGAGCGGGAAGGGCCATGCGACGGACATGAAGACCCATAGCATCAGCGCCAGAGGGAGCCCGGAGGCGTCCGTCGGCATCCGATCCTCCACAGCCTCCCGCAGACCCCAGGGGGTCAGCCAGAGTGCCTTCCCGTCCTTGATCCAGCCGTACAGAACCCATGCGCACTGGCCGGCGACCAGATACCCGACGACGCAGACGGCGACGATCACCAGGATCTTCACGAACTCTCGCTCCTCGCCCGTTTGCGGTGCCGCCCGTGACGGGCCCCGCCGGATCGCCCGTCGGTCCGCCCGTCGGTCCGCCCCGCGGTTCCGGGAATTGCACCACACACGGGCGTCGGGCGGCAGCCGGGTTTCCGGTGCGCCATCCGCGGGCCGCAGCGAAGGCCCGCCTTCGAGTCAGGCGCCGATCGCCGCCAAGGACGGCATCCGTGCCTCGTCGTAGCGGTCCAGCAGGACCCGCGCGACCTCCGGCGCGGGGCCGAGGACATCGGCGAGGACGTCCGCCCCGGCGGCACCCCGGGCGATACGGTCCGGCAGGAAGCCGGGGGCCAGTACGTACGGGGCGACGGCGACGCGTTCGCAGCCGAGGGCGCGCAGTTCGCGGACCGCGTCCTCGGTGCGGGGAAGGGATGCGGAGGCGAACGCAGGCCGCACGGCGCACCAACCGGTGTGCCGCCACTCCCGCGCGATTTCTGCGATCACTGCGATCGCCTCCGGGTCGGTGGACCCCGCCGAGGCTAGGACGACCCCGGTCCGGGACTTGTCGGCGGGCGTCAGCCCGGCCTCGTACAGACGGCGTTCGAGCGCGGCCGTCAGCAGCGGGGACGGGCCGAGCACCTCCGCCTGCCGGACGCGCAGCCGCGACGGAGCCTGGCGCAGCACCGCCGGGATGTCCGACTTGGCATGGAAGGCGCGGGTCAGCAGCAGCGGCAGCGCCACCACATCGCTGACGCCCTCGGCCGCCAGGGAGTTCAGCACCCCCTGCACGGACGGGATGTTGAAGTCGAGGAACCCGGTCTCCACGCGCAGGCCGGGGCGCTGGGCGCGCACCCGTCGTACCAGGGCATGCACCGTCGCGGCGTGCCGCGGATCGCGGCTGCCGTGGGCGATGACGACGAGGACGGGACGCTCCGGCCTGTTCATGACGGGGTCAGCCCTTCACCAGGAGTCCGCGGCTGCGCAGCACCCACCGCTCCACCGGGCTGAAGACGATCAGGTCGATGGCGATACCGACGAACAGGATGAGGAAGATGGCGAGGAAGACCATCGGCATGGAGCTGGCGTTGCGGCCGTTCTCCAGCAGTTGGCCGAGGCCCACACCGAGGTCGGGGGAGGAGGCGATGATCTCCGCGGCCATCAGGGAGCGCCAGGAGAACGCCCAGCCCTGCTTCAGACCGGCCAGGTAGCCGGGCAGCGCGGCCGGCATCACGATGTGCCAGGTTCCGCGCAGGCCCGTCGCGCCCATGGTGCGGCCCGCCCGCAGGAACAGCGGCGGCACCTGGTCCACGCCCGACACCAGCCCGTTGGCGATCGACGGGACCGCGCCGAGCAGGATCACCGCGTACATCATCGAGTTGTTCAGGCCCAGCCAGATCACGGCCGGCGGCACCCACGCCACCGACGGCAGGGACTGCAGGCCCGACAGCATCGGGCCGATCGCGGCGCGCACGAACTTCACCCGGGCCACCAGCAGGCCCAGCGGGGTCCCGATCACCAGCGCGAACAGGAAGCCGAGCAGACCGCGCGAGACGCTGGTCCAGATGTAGTCGAGCAGGGTGCCCTGGAGCCAGGCGTTCTCGACCTCGCCCCAGACGGCGGACGGCGAGGGCAGCTTGGTCGGGTCATCGACGATCTTGAACGTGATCAGTGCCTGCCAGGCAGCCAGGACCACCACGGCCGCGACGAGCGGCGGCAGCAGCTTCTGCCGGAACGTCGTACCGAAGGAGCTGCGGCCGGCGACGGAGGACTCCAGCGCGTCGAGGCCCGCCTCCAGTCCGCCCAGCCCGTCGTTCTCCTTGACGGCCGCGGCGGACTTCGTCTCAGTGCTGGCCATGGCGGCGGATCTCCCCACGCAGTTCTTCGGTGATCTCGATGGACAGTTCCGCGACGGGGGCGTCCTCGATGCGGCGCGGCTGCGGAATGTCCACGGTCCACTCGCGGGCGATGCGCCCCGGGCGGGAGGACAGCAGGACCACGCGCTGCGCGAGCCGCACCGCCTCACGGACGTTGTGCGTGACGAAGAGGACGGACAGGCCCGTCTCGCGCCAGATCCGGGTCAGCTCGTCGTGCAGCACGTCCCGGGTGATCGCGTCCAGCGCCGCGAACGGCTCGTCCATCAGCAGGATCTGGCTGTCCTGAGCGAGTGCTCGCGCGAGCGCCACACGCTGGCGCATACCGCCGGACAGTTCGTGCACCCGCTTGCCGTACGCGCCGTTCAGACGGACGAGTTCGAGCAGCTCCTCGGCCCTGCCGCGCCGCTCCGCCTTCGGAACTCCCCCGAGTTTCAGGGCGAGTTCGATGTTCTTGCCCGCGGTCAGCCACGGGAAGAGGGCGTGCTCCTGGAACATCAGAGCCGGGCGCCCGTTGGTCGTGATGGTGCCGGCGGAGGGCTTGTCGAGCCCCGCCACCAGGTTCAGCAGTGTGGACTTGCCGCACCCCGAGGCCCCCAGGAGGGTGACGAACTCGCCCGGTGCGACATCGAGGGTGATGTCGTCGAGGACGAGCTGGGGTCCCGCGGGTCCGGCGAAGGACTTCGAGACGTGCTCGATGCGGGCGGCGTACTCCGTCGTGTCGGCGCCGTCGGCGGCCTTGGCGAGCGTCGTGGCCATGGTCGTCACCTCCTGGGAACTCATCGGGATCCGGGCTTACTTGACGCCGAGACCGGCGTCGTCGACCGGGCTCTCGCCCGCGGCCTTGAGGACCTTGTTCAGGAGCGTGAGGTCGTAGATGCCGGTCAGGTTCGGCTTGTCCAGGAGACCGGCCTTCACCGCGTGGTCCGCCTCGGTGTGCAGCGTGGAGGCCAGCGGGTCATTGGTGATCTGGATGGACTTCCAGGCCGGGTCGAGGACGGCGGCCGGCAGCGCCTTGCCCGAGTCGGCCTCCAGCTGCTTGTTCGCCGCGGCCTTGGCGTCGTCCGGGTTGGCGTTGATCCACTTGTTGGTCTCGACCGAGCCCTTCAGGACCGCCTCGACGACCTTCGGGTGCTCCTTGAGGAACTTCTGCGACACGATGATGTTCGTGATCACGAACTTCTTGTCGGGCCACAGGTCCGACTCGTCGAGCAGTACCTTGGCGCCCTCGGCGACCAGCTTGGACGCGGTCGGCTCCGGCACCCAGGCGCCGTCGATGGAGCCGGACTTGTAGGCGTCCGGAGTGATCTTGTTGTCGGTGCGGACGACCGAGACATCGCCCTTGCCGCTCTGCGGGTCGACCTTGTAGCCCTGCTCCGAGGCCCAGTTGAGGAACGCGACGTCCTGCGTGTTGCCGAGCTGCGGCGTCGCGATCTTCTTGCCCTTGACGTCCTTCAGGGACTTGATCTTCTTGGGGTTGACCACGAGCTTGACGCCGCCCGAGGCCGAACCGCCGATGATCCGAAGGTTCTTGCCCTCGGACTTCGTGAAGCCGTTGATCGACGGCGAGGGGCCGATCCAGCCGATGTCGATGGAGCCCGAGTTGAGCGCCTCGATCTCGGAGGGGCCCGCGTTGAAGATCTGGTACTTCGCGGCGGTGGCGCCGAGCTCCTTCTGGAAGTAGCCCTTCTGGTTGCCGACCAGCGCGGTGGCGTGCGTCAGGTTGCCGAAGTAGCCGATCTTCACGGAGTCGAGTCCGTCGATCTTCTTCGACCCGGCGGCGACCTTCGCCTTGGTGTCGTCCTTCGCGTCCGAGCCGTAGCTGCAGGCGGCGAGAGCGAGCAGGGGCAGAGCGGTGGCGAGGGCTATGCCGCGGGTCAGCAGCTTGGAGCGCGTGGAGCGGATGGCAGGCACGGGAGGGTTTCCTCTCGGTGGCCCGGCGGTCACGCCTTTCTCAGGTCGTGGCCGGGAAGTCGGCAGGTCTTCGGACGCTCAGGCTGTGGGGGGACGGGGCGCGCAAGCAGTGCGCGTACGTCATCACGCACATCGCCCGACCCCGCCCTGCCCGCTGCCGAGGGCGCCGCTGCCGACGCGGCCGCCCTCCTTCGCGAACGTGGAGTAGAAGTCGACAGGATTCATGTCAGAAGTCCCAGCCGTCGTCGTCGGACTCGTCCTTGACCGGCTGCGGCGCGGCGAAGGACTCGCCGACCATGCCCGCGGTCAGCGTGGTGCCGTCGGCCGGGTCGATCAGGATGAACGCGCCCGTGCGCCGGGAGTCGGCGTACGCGTCGAGCGGGAGCGGCTCGGCGGTGCGGATCTTGACGCGGCCGATGTCGTTGGCGACGAGCCGGCCCGGGTGCGGGTGCAGCGAGAGGTCGTCCAGGGTCAGCCGGGACGGGATGTCCTTGACGATCGCCTTCACCGTGCGGGTGCCGTGCTTGAGCAGCACCCGGTGGCCGACGGTGAGCGGTTCGTCGGCCACGTGGCAGACGGTCGCCTCGACGTCCTGCGTGGTCGGGGGCGCGTCCTTGCTCGGCACGAGCAGATCACCGCGCGAGACGTCGATGTCGTCCTCCAGCAGGAGGGTCACCGACTGCGGCGTCCACGCGATGTCGACCGGCTTGCCCAGCAGGTCGATTCCGGCGACCTTCGTGGTGCGCCCGGACGGCAGCACCGTGACGCTCTCGCCGACGCGGAAGGTACCGGCCGCGATCTGACCGGCGTACCCCCGGTAGTCCGGGTGCTCGGCGGTCTGCGGGCGGATCACGTACTGCACGGGCAGCCGCGCGTGGCAGTGCGCCAGGTCGTGGCTGACCGGCACGGTCTCCAGGTGCTCCAGGACCGTCGGGCCGCCGTACCAGTCCATGTTCGCGGAGGGGTCCACCACGTTGTCACCGGCGAGCGCCGAGATCGGGATCGCGGTGATCTCGGGGACGCCCAGCTCGGAGGCGTACGCCGTGAACTCCTCGGCGATCGCCGCGAAGACGGACTCCTTGTACTCGACGAGATCCATCTTGTTGACGGCGAGGACGACGTGCGGGACGCGCAGCAGCGCGGCGACGGCGGCGTGCCTGCGGGTCTGCTCGATGACGCCGTTGCGGGCGTCGACGAGCACGACGGCGAGGTCGGCGGTGGAGGCGCCGGTGACCATGTTGCGCGTGTACTGCACATGGCCGGGGGTGTCGGCGAGGATGAAGCGGCGGCGCGCGGTGGCGAAGTAGCGGTAGGCGACGTCGATGGTGATGCCCTGCTCGCGTTCGGCGCGCAGGCCGTCGGTGAGCAGTGCGAGGTCCGGGGTGTCCTGGCCGCGGCTGGCCGAGGCGCGCTCGACGGCCTCCAGCTGGTCCGTGAGGATCGACTTGGAGTCGTGCAGCAGTCGTCCGACGAGCGTGGACTTGCCGTCGTCGACGGAACCCGCGGTCGCGAAACGCAGCAGGGTGGTCGCCGACAGCTGTTCGACCGACAGGGGCTCGGTGGGTTCGGTGGTGCTGGTCATGTCTAGAAGTACCCCTCGCGCTTGCGGTCTTCCATCGCGGCCTCGGACATCTTGTCGTCGGCGCGGGTGGCGCCGCGCTCGGTGAGCCGGGAGGCGGCGATCTCGGTGATGACGGCGTCCAGCGTGGTCGCGTCGGAGTCGACGGCGCCGGTGCAGGACATGTCACCAACCGTCCGGTAGCGGACGAGCCGCTTCTCGACCGTCTCGCCGTCCTTCGGGCCGCCCCACTCACCGGCGGTCAGCCACATGTTCGACCGCTGGAAGACGTCACGCTCGTGCGCGAAGTAGATGTCGGGGAGTTCGATGCCCTCGCGGGCGATGTACTGCCACACATCCAGCTCGGTCCAGTTGGACAGCGGGAACACGCGCACGTGCTCGCCGGGCGCGTGGCGGCCGTTGTAGAGCTGCCACAGCTCGGGCCGCTGGCGGCGCGGGTCCCACTGCGAGAACTCGTCACGCAGCGAGAACACCCGCTCCTTGGCGCGGGCCTTCTCCTCGTCGCGGCGTCCGCCGCCGAACACGGCGTCGAAGCGCTCGGACTGGATCTTCTCGGTCAGCGGCAGGGTCTGCAGCGGGTTGCGCGTCCCGTCCGGGCGTTCGCGCAGCACACCGCGGTCGATGTAGTCCTGCACGGAGGCCACATGGAGCCGCAGGCCGTGCTGCTCCACCGTCCGGTCGCGGTACTCGAGGACCTCGGGGAAGTTGTGCCCGGTGTCGACGTGCAGCAGCGTGAAGGGAACCGCGGCGGGCGCGAACGCCTTCAGCGCGAGGTGCAGCATGACGATGGAGTCCTTGCCGCCGGAGAAAAGGATCACCGGCCGCTCGAACTCACCCGCCACCTCACGGAAGATGTGGACGGCCTCGGACTCCAGCGCGTCCAGATGCGACAGCGCGTACGGGGTGCTCTCCGTCTCCTCGGAGACAGCGGCGACGGTCGTCATGCGAGACCCCTCTCGGTGAGCAGCGCATGCAGCGCGGCAGCGGACTCCTGCACGGTCTGGGTGTGCGACTCGATGCGCAGATCGGGCGACTCGGGTGCCTGGTACGGGTCGTCGACGCCGGTCAGCCCCGAGATCTCGCCCGCGGCCTGCTTGGCGTACAGCCCCTTCACATCGCGTACGGAGCAGACCTCGACCGGGGTCGCCACGTGCACCTCCAGGTACGGGGTGCCCCCGGCCTGGTGGCGCCCTCGTACGGCCTCGCGGCTGTCCGCGTAGGGCGCGATCACCGGGACGAGCGCCTTGACGCCGTTGCGGGCGAGCAGTTCGGCGAGGAAGCCGACGCGCTGCACGTTGGTGTGCCGGTCCGCGCGGCTGAAGCCGAGGCCCGCCGAGAGGAACTCGCGGATCTCGTCGCCGTCGAGGACCTCGACACGGTGGCCCTCCTCGCGCAGCCGGCCGGCCAGTTCGTACGCGATGGTGGTCTTGCCGGCACTCGGCAGACCCGTGAGCCAGACGGTGGCTCCGGTCGTCACTTGCTGCTCCTGGGAATTCGTGGGGTCCGCGGCGGGCGCGGTCGTCGTGGTCGTCATCCGTGCAGCCCGCACTCGGTCTTCGAGCGGCCCGCCCAGCGGCCGGCGCGCGCGTCCTCGCCCTCCAGCACCCGGCGGGTGCAGGGCGCGCAGCCGACGGAGGCGTAACCGTCCGTCAGCAGCGGGTTGGTGAGAACCCCGTGCTCGGCGACGTACGCGTCCACGTCGTCCTGCGTCCAGCGGGCGATCGGTGAGATCTTGACCTTCCGCCGCTTCTCGTCCCAGCCGACGACCGGGGTGTTCGCCCGGGTCGGGGACTCGTCGCGGCGCAGCCCGGTCGCCCAGGCGTCGTACGAGGTCAGGCCCTCTTCGAGCGGCTTGACCTTGCGCAGCGCGCAGCACAGGTCCGGGTCGCGGTCGTGCAGCTTCGGGCCGTGCTCGGCGTCCTGCTCGGCCACGGTCCGACGCGGGGTGAGGGTGATGACGTTGACGTCCATCACCGCCTCGACCGCGTCGCGGGTGCCGATGGTCTCCGGGAAGTGGTAACCGGTGTCGAGGAACACCACGTCCACGCCGGGCCTGGCGCGCGAGGCGAGGTGGGCGACGACCGCGTCCTCCATGGAGGAGGTCACGCAGAACTTCTCGCCGAACGTGTCCACCGCCCAGCGGAGGATCTCCAGCGCGGAGGCGTCCTCCAGGTCGCGCCCCGCCCGCTCGGCCAGACTCTTCAAGTCCTCGCCCGTACGCTCTTCCTGAATGGCCGTCATATCTCCGCCCCTCCACGGTCTTCCTGCCGAACGCCCCGGGACAGCAGCCCGAGGAACTTCAGCTGGAAGGCTCGGTTGCACGCCGCGCATTCCCACGCGCCGTGACCTTCTTCGCTGGGTCGCAGGTCTTCGTCTCCGCAGTACGGGCAGTAGAACGGCGCGGCACGCTCGCTCACGACAGCGCCTCCTCGGAGGCACGCGCGGCCCAGGTGGCGAAGCGCTCGCCGTCCTCGCGCTCCGCCTGGAAACGCTTGAGGACACGCTCGATGTAGTCGGGCAGCTCGTCCGAAGTGACCTTCAGACCACGGACCTTGCGGCCGAATCCGGCCTCCAGACCGAGCGCGCCGCCCAGGTGCACCTGGTATCCCTCGACCTGCTCGCCGTTCTCGTCGAGGACCAACTGGCCCTTGAGACCGATGTCCGCGACCTGGATACGGGCGCAGGCGTTCGGGCAGCCGTTGATGTTGATGGTGAGGGGCTCTTCGAACTCGGGGATGCGGCGCTCGAGTTCGTCGATCAGGGAAGCACCGCGCGCCTTGGTCTCGACGATCGCGAGCTTGCAGTACTCGATACCGGTGCAGGCCATCGTGCCGCGCCGGAAGGTGGAGGGCCTGGCGGTCAGGTCGAGCGCCTCCAGGCCCTCGACGAGCGAGTCGATCCGTGTCTCGTCCACGTCGAGCACGATCATCTTCTGCTCGACGGTGGTGCGCAGCCGCCCCGAACCGTGCGCCTCGGCCAGCTCGGCGATCTTCGTCAGCGTGGCGCCGTCGATGCGGCCGACGCGCGGGGCGAAGCCGACGTAGTACCGGCCGTCCTGCTGTCGGTGGACACCGACGTGGTCGCGCCAGCGGGCGACCGGCTGGTCGGGGGCGGGGCCGTCGACCAGCTTGCGCTGGAGGTACTCGTCCTCCAGGACCTGGCGGAACTTCTCCACGCCCCAGTCGGCGACCAGGAACTTCAGGCGGGCGCGGGTGCGCAGCCGCCGGTAGCCGTAGTCGCGGAAGATCGAGAGGACGCCGATGTGGACGTCCGCGACCTCGTCGAGCGGGACCCAGGCGCCGAGGCGCTGGCCGATCTTCGGGTTGGTGGAGAGGCCGCCGCCGACCCAGAGGTCGAAGCCGGGGCCGTGCTCAGGGTGGTTCACGCCGACGAAGGCGACGTCGTTGATCTCGTGCGCCACGTCGAGCAGCGGCGAGCCTGAGATCGCGGTCTTGAACTTGCGGGGCAGGTTCGAGAAGTCCTTGTTGCCGACGACCCGGCGGTGGATCTCCTCGATGGCCGGGGTGCCGTCGATGATCTCGTCCTCGGCGATGCCGGCGACGGGTGAGCCGAGGATGACGCGGGGCGTGTCACCGCAGGCCTCGGTGGTGGACAGGCCGACGGCCTCCAGGCGGTCCCAGATCTCCGGGACGTCCTCGATCCGGATCCAGTGGTACTGGACGTTCTGACGGTCCGTGAGGTCGGCGGTGCCGCGCGCGAACTCCTGCGAGATCTCGCCGATGACCCGCAGCTGCTCGGTGGTCAGCCGGCCGCCGTCGATCCGGACGCGCAGCATGAAGAACTTGTCGTCCAGCTCCTCCGGCTCGAGGATCGCGGTCTTGCCGCCGTCGATCCCGGGCTTGCGCTGGGTGTAGAGACCCCACCAACGCATCCGGCCGCGCAGGTCATTGGGGTCGATCGAGTCGAAGCCCCGCTTGGAGTACACCGTCTCAATGCGTGTCCGCACGTTGAGACCGTCGTCGTCCTTCTTGAACTGCTCGTTGCCGTTGAGCGGGGTGAAGTGACCTACGGCCCACTGACCCTCGCCGCGGTGACGGCTCACCTTGCGGCGGGGCGCGGCGGCGGGATTCTGCGGGGTGGCGGCCATGGTTGATACGTCCTTCGAGACTGCGGGACAGGTTTGACTGCGACTCTGACCTGCGCATACGGGTGCATACGGAAGAATGGGCGCAGCACTGCGCAAGGGTCGCAAAAAGGGAGGGGGTCGGGCGCTGCTGGGCTGGTCAGCTCGCCGGACAGATGGCGCTGGACATGCGGCCGAGGTCGACGTGCCGCCGACTCACCAAGGCAATTCCAGTTCCGGACATGACGGAAGCGTGTCACGGGGATCTCCGGGCAGTCCACCGTCATCCATCATGTGGACACCCTTGTCCCGTATCGCGAGACAAGGGTGTTGTCGATCACACGATCGGGCCTCCCGCGGTGCCGCGAGGAGGCCCGGGAGGCCGCGGTCACCGCGGCCCGGAGCCCTTCAGAGGGTGTGCGCCCCCGGCCACGGACCCGGGGTGGCGACCTCCGCCTCCTCCTCGACCCGGGTGTCGAAGAGCCTGAAGCCGCGGCGCAGATAGTTGTCCATCGCGTGCTCGCCGTCCTTGCTGCACGTGTGCACCCAGACGCGCTTCGTCCCGTCCCGTCCCGGCCAGCGTTCGGCCAGGTCCCAGGCGCGCGCGGCACCGTACGAGAGGAGGTGGCCCCCGATCCGGCGGCCGCGGAACGCGGGGATGAGCCCGAAGTAGACGATCTCCACGGCCCCGTCGTCCTGCGCGCCGAGCTCGACATAGCCCGCGGGCGTCCCCCGGTCGTAGGCGACCCAGGTCTCCGCGCCCGGCTGGGTCAGAACCTCCTGCCACTGGGCGTACGTCCACGCGAGCCGGTCCGTCCAGCGGATGTCTCCGCCGACCGAGGCGTACAGGAAGCGGCTGAACTCGGGCGAGGGGATCTCGGCGCGGACGATCCGCAGATCCCCGTCCGGCGCGCTCGCGGGGAGCAGGTCGGACGGGGCCGTCTGCTCCAGGGACCAGGTGGTCACACTGACGTTGCTCATGACCGCCAGGGAATCACGGGGCCGGGCGCCCTTCCAAAAGTGTCCGCAGGTCGGGCCGCTGTCCGAGCGAGTCCGCAGGCCGGGCCGCTAGTCGAGCGAGCCGTCGACCGACGACAGCGGCACCGCGTAGAGCACCCGCCGGTCCGCCGCGCCGGTGAGGGTCCACAGCTCGCCGGTCCGCTGCCAGTAGGACAGCGACCCGGAGCCGAGGCTCCAGCAGGCGTGCGACTGGTCCGCGGTGCACGTGGCCGCCTGGGCGCCGTGCCCGCTCTGCCGCCACAGGGAGCCGTGCTGGGTACGGCTGTCGGAGGGCCGCGCGATGTACCACTGGGCGTCGCGGGTGCCGTCGGACCGGTGCGAGACGGCGCCGGAGATTCCGGAACCCCTGGTCGTGTAGGCCTCGACCGCGTTCACATGTCCCTGGGCGTCGGCGAGCAGCCCCGTGCGGTACGCGGCGGTGCTGAACGCGTACCGCCAGATGCGGGTCCGCTCCGGACGGTCGGCCGCGGCCTCCGTCGCGACCAGGCTGTCCGGGTTGGTCGTACGGTCCAGGGACAGCGAGCCGAAACAGGGGACCGCCCGGTCACGGCCGCGCGTACACGCGCCGCCCTCCGGGTCGTATGAGCCGATGGCGGGGAGTACGTACTGGTAGCCCGCGGCCGAGTAGCCGTGGCCCACCCGGCCCACGGCGCCGCTGTCCACGTCGGCCCGCAGCAGCCGGTGCAGGTCGAAGACGAGCAGGCCCTCGCCGTGCGCCGCGGTGACGATCAGCTTGTCCTGGTACCAGACCATGCCAGCGAGGCCCGAGTGGACCGCCGTGAAGTCCTTGCCGCCGGCGCGCGGGGCGACCAGCAGGACCCAGCGGTAGCTGAGGGCGTCGGGGTCCGTCGCGTCGACGAAGGCGATCTTGGCGAGGCTCTCGTCCCGGGTCGGCGCGGCCGCCTGCCCGTCGCGGTGCGTCCAGCCGGCCAGGATCACCTGGTGCGTGCCCCACAGGCCGTCGTCGGCGGCGTCACCGGACGTGGTCAGGGAACGCGGCTGCCACTGCCCGGTCCGCGCGTCGGCGTCGCCCCAGCAGTACGCACGCGTGGCCGTCGGCTGGACGGGCAGCGCGCCCCGCTCGTCCGTGGTGCAGTCGGCGGTGTTCCGCATCGAGCGGTCGGCGTCGCGCAGGACTCCGTCGACACCCACGTTGCCGCCCATGTTCCCGCTGAGCGTGTCGAGCGCGTCCCGGGAGGTGAGGTTCTCGTGGAGGCGCAGCTGCTGCCCGGCGGAGGTGGAGCGGAGCGCGGTGAGCCCGCCCGGACTGTTGGCGCCGGTGGCCTGCGAGGTGCTGATCAGGGTGGCGGCCGCGGTGAGCGCGAGCGCGGTTCCGGCCAGGGTGGCGCGCAGCGCCTGACCCCTTCTCCGACGACGATGCCTGCCGCGCTGCTTCATACGTCCTCCCGAGTAGGCCAACTGCCTCCCCCGCCGAGGGCGTTGACGGAGAGACGGGTGGGGTGGCCTGTGAAGTGGATGCTACGGCAGAGACCTCCGGGCCAGGACAAAGACCGCGGAAGACGCTCACGAAATACGCTCGCTCCGCCGTTTCCCCGGACTCAGGACGGCGTCGGTTCGGCCGCCGCCCGTGCTCCGAGCACCGCGGGCGCCGTCGAGTGCGGCAGCAGGTCCCGGGGGTCGCCGGGCAGCAGCACCTCGACCTCCACCTCCTCGCGGAAGCGGTACGGCCGGTGGTCGAGGAGCCCGATGAGCCGACGGCGTACGCGGGACAGCTCGGCGCGGACCGTGACCGTGCGGGTCGGATCGCCGAAGAGGTCGACCGCGAGCTGGGCGGCGCTGCGCCCCTGCCGGTGCACGGCGAGGACGTAGAGCAGCTCAGCGTGGCGCGGGCTCAGATCCTGCGCCCAACTGCCCGCCGTGCCCGAGACGGTGACGTGCGGCCGCCGGGGTTCGCCGAGGTCGAGGACCAACCGGCCGGCGCTCCCCGTGTCGTCGGCACCGGTGACGCGCAGCAGCCAGCCGCCGGGCATCGGCTCGGCCACGCACATGCCGAGAGAGGGCAGCCAGCTCCGGCCCGGGCCGAAGGAGTCGGGCAGCGGGACCCGGTCCACGGGCGGCATTCCGGTGACGGCGGCGAGCCAGCCGTGGGTGTCCACCACGAGGGCCGGGCCGGCCAGTCGGCAGAGCAGGGGAGCGGCCACCGCGCGCAGCCGCTCGATGGCTGTCAGATGTGTGGCGCGCAGTTCGCTTTCGGCCAGTCTGGACACCGAGTCGACCAGGGCGAGCGTCGCGGGATGAAAGGTGTTGTCCGGGCCGCTCACGTCGATGATCCCGAGCAGCCGCCCGTCGCGAGGGTCGTGGACGGGCGCGGCGGCGCACGTCCAGTCGTGCAGGGTGCGCACGAAGTGTTCGGCGGAGTGCACCTGGACGGGGGTGCCCGCCGACAGGGCGGTTCCGATGGCGTTGGTGCCGGTGGTGTCCTCGCTCCAGGCCGCGCCTTCCTCCAGGCAGATGGCGTCGGCCCGGCGCAGCACCCCCGGGTTGCCCTCACGCCACAGCACCCGGCCCTCGGGGTCGGTGACCACCATGATCTGCAGGGAGGCGTCGGCGACCGCCCCGAGTCCGCCGTGAAGGGTCGGCATCACCTTGGCGAGCGCGGTGGATGTCCGCCGGTGTTCGAGTTCGTCCGTCTGTAACAGGATGCTGTCCGTTCCCTGTTCGGGATCGACGCCGAAACGTTTCGCTCGCTGCCAGGACTGTCCGATCAGCGGACGCGGGGCGATCGGGCCACGTTCGCCCTTGACGGACGCGGCCCAGGTCTCCTTGAGGTGCCCGGCCGTTTCGGACGCGTCCGACGGGGCGAAACGGGCGGGGTTGAACGATGTGATCTTCACAGGGCACTCCCGGAACCAGGACCGCGTACGGGCAGCCGCGACACCGCCGTCATCCCACATCGTGCCTGCTCTCGGCCGGGTCCGCCGGACCTTCGCCCAACGTGCACAAAGGAATGCAACGGTCTGCAACTCTCGCCAACGGTCACAAGGTTCCCTGAAACTGACAGCGACGCCGCCTGTGCGGTGTCCGAGCTCCTGAACGGGGCCAGCGACGGGGGTGGTGCCGTGTCGGCGCGGCACCACCCCCGCGTCAGCGCCTCCTTCAGGACACCGGCCGGGCCCGCTCCACCACCGTGGCCAGATCCAGACTGTGCGGCAGCGTGCCGAACGCCGTACCCCAGTCACCACCCAGGCGGGAGGCGCAGAACGCGTCGGCGACCTCCGGGGGCGCGTACCGGACGAGCAGCGAACCCTGGAGCACCAGCGCGATCCGTTCGACCAGGCGGCGGGCACGCGCCTCGATGCCGTCCAGGTCGGCGAGTTCCGTCAGCAGGTTCTTGATGGCCCCGTCCAGCCGGTGGTCGGCGCCGCGGGCCCGGCCCACCTCCCGCAGATACGCGTCCAGGGCCCCCGGCTCCCGCTGCAGCGCGCGCAGGACATCCAGCGCCTGCACATTACCGGCGCCCTCCCAGATGGAGTTGAGCGGCGACTCCCGCAGCAGCCGCGGCATGCCCGACTCCTCGACGTAGCCGTTGCCGCCCAGGCACTCCAGCGCCTCCACCGCTACCGGCGTACACCGCTTGGTCACCCAGTACTTGGCGGCCGGCACCGCGAGCCGCAAGAACGCCCGCTCCTGCTCGCTCCCGTCGTCGTACGCCGCGGCCAGCCGCATCGCCAGGGTGGTCGCCGCCTCCGACTCCAGCGCCAGATCGGCGAGGACGTTGCGCATCAGCGGCTTGTCGAGCAGCCGGCCGCCGAAGGCCTCACGGTAGGTGGAATGGTGGATCGCCTGCGCGACGGCCTGCCGCATCAGCGAGGCCGAACCGAGCACACAGTCCAGCCGGGTCGCCGCCACCATCTCGATGATGGTGCGCACCCCGCGCCCCTCGTCGCCCACCCGGCGCGCCCAGGTCCCGTCGAACTCGACCTCGCTCGACGCGTTGGACCGGTTGCCGAGCTTGTCCTTGAGTCGCTGGATACGGAAGACGTTCCGGGTGCCGTCCTCCAGGACGCGCGGCACCAGGAAGCAGGTCAGTCCGCCCGGGGCCTGCGCCAGCACGAGGAAACCGTCCGACATCGGTGCCGAGCAGAACCACTTGTGCCCGGTCAGCGCGTACGTCCCGTCCTCGGCGAGGGGCCGTGCCTCGGTCGTGTTGGCGCGTACGTCGCTGCCGCCCTGCTTCTCCGTCATGCCCATACCGAAGAGCACGCCGGCCTTCTGGGACGCGGGCCGCAGTTCCTGGTCGTAGACCGTGGACGTCAGGCGCGGCTCCCACTCGGCGGCGAGCGCCGGGTCGGTGCGCAGCGCGGGCACCGCCGCGTGGGTCATCGACAGCGGGCAGCCGTTGCCCGCCTCGGCCTGCGTCCAGATCACGAAGCCCGCCGCGCGCCGGAGGTGCCCGCCGGGACGGCTCCAGGCCGAGGTCAGCCCGGCCGACACGCCCTTGCCGAGGAGGCGGTGCCAGGACGGGTGGAAGTCGACCTCGTCGATCCGGTTGCCGTAGCGGTCGTGGGTGCGCAGCTTCGGCGGGTTCTCGTTGGCCAGCGCACCCCACTCCTGGACCTGGGCGGAACCGGTCGTCCGGCCGAGCGCCGACAGTTCCTCGCGCGCCTCCTTGAGAAGCTCTGGATCGAGATGCCGGTCGACCGCCTCGACGAGGGCCCGGTCGGCGGCGAAAACGTCATATCCCACCAGGGGCGGAGCCTGGTTGGTCACTGTGTGGGTGCTGGCTGCCATACCGCTACCGTAAGGACGTGCACCAGGCAAAAGAAACCTCTGAACGGCCTCGCCCCGGCCGCATTCACCGTGCTCGCGCGCTCTACAGGAACGTTTCCAAGCGCAGGACCGCCTGGCTGCTGATCAAGGACACCGTCAACTCGTGCATGGAGTACCGGATCCTGGGACTGGCGGCCGAGGCCGCCTTCTTCACGCTCCTGTCCGTGCCGCCGCTGCTGCTGAGTATGGTCGGGCTGCTCGGATACGTGGACGCCTGGACCGGCGCCGACACCATCGCCAGCGTGGAGTCCAACATCCTGGACGCGTCCCGCAGGGTGCTGACGCAGAAGGGCGTGCACCAGATCGCCGAGCCGATCCTGCACGACGTGATGAAGGGCGGCCGGCCCGACATCATCTCCCTCGGCTTCCTGTTCGCCCTGTGGTCGGGCTCGCGCGCGGTCAACGTCTTCGTCGACACCATCACCGTGATGTACGGCCTCGACGGCACCAGGGGCATCGTGAAGACGCGGGTGATGTCGTTCCTGCTGTTCATCGTGGCCCTGCTGATCGGATCCGTCCTGCTCCCGCTGATGGTGGCGGGCCCGGACGCCGTCGTGCACGTCGTGCCGTGGTCGACGACCGTCGTGCAGATCCTCTACTGGCCGGTCGTCATCGTCCTGTCGGTGGCCTTCCTGACGACGCTCTACCACGTGTCCGTCCCCGTCCGTTCCCCGTGGGTCGAGGACGTGCCGGGCGCCCTGGTGGCCCTGGCCATGTGGGTGCTCGGCAGCTTCCTGCTCCGCATCTATCTGACCAACGCCATCGAGGGCCCCAGCATCTACGGCTCGCTCGCCGCGCCGGTGGCCGTCCTGCTGTGGATCGGTGTCGCCGCCTTCGCCGTCCTGGTGGGCGCAGCCGTCAACGCCGCCATCGACCGGGTCTGGCCGGCCGCGGCCACCGCCGCGGCCCGTGCCGCCAACGAGCGGCTGCGCGAGGCCCAGGCCGCCGAGTACGTGGCCCGCGTCGCCTCGCACCGTTCCTACGACGCCGATCCCGACGACCCCGACATGCCCTCGGAGTTCCCGGAACGCTGGTCGCGCTTCCTGCCCCCGGAGGACGTGACGTCCCGCCTGCGCACACACGCCAAGAACCCCCATCACACCCCCCGCGCCCACAAGAACGGCGAGGAGCACCCTCCGCAGGAGTGAGCCCGTCGCGCACGGCCGGCCGTGCGTTCCCTCGGCAGAGGGGTGAGCGCTGCCGGGCCGAGGGCTGCCGGACGCCGTCCGAGAGCCGAGGGACCACCGGCCGGAAGATCCGCCCGACGCCGTCCGGGAGGGCCTCCACGGCCTTCCGGACCCTCGCCGCGGAGATGGTGCGCGACGAGCCCGGCCAGGAGGTGGTCCTCGACCGGTTCCTCGACCTGCTGATGATCACCGCCTCGCCCGCCTGGTTCTCCCGGCCCGAGGTCGCAGCTCCCCCCTGGTACCCGGCCCTCGGGGACCCGGTCGTGGGCCGCGTGCTCCGGCTCCCCCCCAGGACGACCCGGCCCATCCCTGGACGGGCGTCGCGCTCGCTACGGAGGCCCGCGTGTCGCGCGCCGCCCGCGCCAGGCGCTTCGCCGGACTCGTCGGGGAGCCCCCGATGACACAGCTGACCGGCCGGCGCCTCGCCCTCGCCGCCGACCGGCTCCGGGAGAGCGGCGACACGCTCGAAACGATCGCCCGCCGTGCGGTCCCCGGCAGCGCCTTCGCGCCGGCGGGCGCCTTCAAACGGTGTACGACGTCAGCCCGCAGGAGTACCGGGTTCGCCCGGCGTAGCCTGGCGTGCATGTACGCGGAACGGGCGTCCCGGCTGAGGGGCGCGGTCGTGTGGTGCCGCGACCTGCCCGGTCCCGCGCCCGGCGGGGGCGACTCCCGAGACGAGTCCGGGGGCGCTCGGGGAGCCGTCCTTCCCGACGGCTGCATGGATCTGCTGTGGACCGAGGGACGGTTGCTCGTCGCCGGTCCTGACACACGGCCCTTCGTTCCGGACGAGGTGCCCGGCGGCTGGGCGGGCGTCCGTTTCTTCCCCGGCACCGCGCCCGCGTACCTGGGTGTACCGGCGCACGAGCTCCGTGACCAGCGCGTGGAGTTGACCGAACTGTGGCCCGCCTCCGAGGTGCGCCGTCTCACCGCGCGGATCGATGCGGCCGCCGACCCCGTGGACGCGCTCGAAGAGGTCGCGCTGCTCCGGGCGGCCGATGCCGAACCCCCCGATCCGCTGCTCCGGGAGGTGGTGGCCGCCCTGGACGCGGGCCGCCCGGTCGCCGAGACGGCCGACGAACTCGGCCTGGGCGCAAGGCAGTTGCACCGCCGTTCGCTCGCCGCGTTCGGCTACGGCCCCAAGACCCTGGCCCGCGTCCTGCGACTGCAACGGGCGCTCGGCCTCGCCCGCGACGGCGTGCCCTTCGCGGAGACCGCCCTCCGGGCCGGGTTCGCTGACCAGGCCCATCTGGCGCGAGACGTGCGGGAGTTGGCGGGGGCGACGCTCGGTGAACTGGTCGGTCACCGGTAGGGAGCCGGACTTCGGGGGAGCCGGACTTCGGAAGGGAGCCGGACTACTGTGCCGGGTTCTGCTCCCCGGGCAGCCGGGCGAACAGGTCGACGCCGTTGCCGTCCGGGTCGTGCACGACGGCGTACCGCATGCCCCAGAAGGCGTCCCAGGGCTTGAGCTCGCCGTGGTGTCCGGCGCCGACGAGCTCCTCGTACACGGAATCCACCTCGGCGGGGCTGTCGCAGAGGAACGCGAGCGACACTCTGCCGCCGCCGCTCGGGGGCCGCCACCCGGCGTGGAACGACCGGATGGTGTCCTCCGTGTCCAGCGCGAGGCGCAGCCCGCCGGGCAGCTCGGCCTCTACGTGCGGCTCGTTCTCGGCGCCCTCGGGGAAGACGAGCCCGAGACGGCGGTAGAAGGCGAGGGAGGCGGCCATGTCGGAGACCGCCAGGCCGATCACATCGAATCTTGGAGTCATACGGTCACCGTAGGCGGGGACCGGCTGGCCGGTCTTGAACGAATCGGACACCCCTCGCACCCACCTTGTCAGCCCGGCACCACCTCGTCAGCCCTGGCCTGCCCCGGCCCGGCCTGCCCCGTTTCGGCCCGCCTGCCTTGCCGCGCACGCATCGGCCAGTCGGCCGTGCCCGGCATTCCTCGGCCTGCCTGCCCCGTTTCGGCCTGTCGGCGGTGCCCCGAATTTTCCGGCCCACCTGCCCAGTTTCGGCCCCGGCCTGCCCGTCCCGGCCGCGCCGCTTGCCCGGCGGGGCCGCCTGCCCGGCCCGGCCACCCTGCCTGGTTTTGTTCGCCCCGCACGTCCTGCCTCGACCCGCCCGCCCGCCCTGCCCGGCTGCCTGCCCCCCGCCCGTCCGGTGGCCTCGCGCCGTACCGCCCGGAGCAGGGGCCGTCCTAGGCTCCGGGCATGGTCTTTCGCGTTCTCGTGTACACCCGTACGACCGGCTACCGGCACGACTCCATTCCGGCCGCCGTCGCCGCCGTGCGCGCCCTCGGTGACGAGCACGGCTTCGCGGCCGACGCCTCCGAGGATCCAGCGGTCTTCGAGGCGCCCCTCGACCCGTACGCGGCCGTCGTCTTCCTGTCGACGAGCGGCGAGGTGCTGACGCCGACGGGCCGCGACCGGCTCGCGGCCCACGTCGAGGGCGGCGGCGGCTTCGTCGGGGTGCACGCCGCCGCCTGCACCGAGTACGAGTGGCCCCACTACGGCGAACTGCTCGGCGCCCGCTTCGACCGGCACCCGGACCTCCAGCCGGGCAGGGTCCTCGTCGAGGACCACGGGCACCCAGCCACCCGGCACCTGCCGCCCGTCTGGGAGTTCACGGACGAGTGGTACGACTTCCGCTCCAGCCCCCGAGGTTCGGTGCGCGTGCTCGCCTCCGCCGACGAATCCTCCTACGAGGGCGGAGGAATGGGCGACGACCACCCCCTGGCGTGGTGCCGGGAACAGGGCGCGGGCCGGGTCTTCTACACCGCGCTCGGGCATGCCGCGCGGGCGTACGAGGACCCGGACTTCCGCGGACACCTGCTCGGCGGCATCCTCTGGGCGGCGCGAAGGCCCTCGGACGCCGGTTCGGACTCGGCGCGCTGACTCGCCCGCACAGGGGTACGGGCCGGTTCGGGCCCGGCGCGCGCCGAGCCGTGCCGACCCGCACCGACCTTGCCGCACGGCGATATCGGCCGAACGGGGGACATCCGCAGGAATACCGGGAAGTGATGTGGTGCTCTGATCTTTACGACTCGCGACGGTGAGGAGCTGGTCCCGGATGGCGGTGGACACGATGGATCCGGTGGCCGGGACGAGGGACCCGGTGGTCGCAACCCCGTACGGGGCGGTGCGCGGCCGGTACGAGAACGGGATCGCGGTCTTCCGGGGCATCCCGTACGCAGCCCCGCCCTGCGGCGCCCGCCGCTTCCGCCCGCCCGTGCCCCCCGAGCCCTGGGACGGGGTCCGGGACGCCGGCGCGTTCGGGCCGACGCCGCCGAAGCCGCCGTACTCCGAAGCCTTCGCCCGGCTCCTCGCCGACCCCGTCGTGCCCGGCGACGACTGCCTCAACCTGAACGTGTGGACCCCTGCGCCGGGCCCCGGCGCCCGGCTCCCCGTCATGGTGTGGATCCACGGCGGAGCCCTGACCCGCGGCTCCTCGGCCGTTCCCGTGTACGACGGGCGTGCCTTCGCCCGTGACGGCGTGGTCTTCGTGTCCGTCAACTACCGCCTGGGTGTGGAGGGTTACGGCCTCTTTCCGGACGCGCCCGCCAACCCCGGGCTGCGCGACCAACTCGCCGCGTTGGAGTGGGTACGGGAGTCCGTCGCCCGGTTCGGCGGCGACCCCGACCGGGTGACCGTCTTCGGCGAGTCCGCCGGAGCCATCAGCATCGGCGCGCTGCTCGCGAGCCCGCCCGCCCAGGGACTGTTCCACCGGGCGGTCCTGCAGAGCGGGCCGCCCGAGGCGAGTGACCGCGACAAGGTGCGCCGGATGGTGCGCAGGATGGCCACCCGGCTGAAGATCCCCGCGACGGCGGAGGCGTTCGCCGCCGTCGACCGCGACCTGCTCCTGCGCACCCAGGCCGATGTGGGCAGACTCAGCAGCCCGGTGCTCGGTGGCCCCGCCTTCGGCATCGTCGTCGACGGCGACCTCGTGCCGCGCGACCCGCTGGAGGCCCTCGTCGAGGGCGCCGCGCCGGACGTCGGCCTCCTGCTCGGCTGGACCCGTGACGAGTACCGGCTGTGGCTCGTACCGGGCGGGCTCCTGGAACGCGTCGACCGGCTCGGTCCGGTCGCCCTGGCCGGTGCAATGGCCCGCTGCCACTGCGGCCACGAGGTGCCACGCGGCTACCGCGCCATCCACCCGGAAGGAGGCACCGCCGATCTCGTGGGCCAGATGATCACCGACCATCTCCTACGGGTCCCGCTGCACCGCCTCGCCGAGGCGCGCAGTGGCCGGCCCACCGCGTCCCTCGACGCGGACGTCCCCGGCGGGGGACGGGCCTCCGCGCACGTCTACGAGTTCGCCTGGCCGTCCAACGTGCCCGGCCTAGGTGCCTGTCACGCCCTGGAGCTGGGCTTCGTCTTCGACACCGCGGGCACCCCGGAGTCGGCGAAGCTCGCGGGCGAGGGCGCCCCGCAGGAGCTGGCGGACGCCATGCACGGCGCGTGGGTGCGGTTCGCGGTCGACGGCGACCCGGGGTGGGCCGCCTGGGACGACTCGCACCCGGTCCGGATCTTCGGCGCCGGTGACCCGCACACCGTGCACGGTCCGCGAGACCGCGAACTCGCCCTGTGGGAAGCCGAATCGGCCAGAGCGGCGGCCAGGCCCGCGACGAGCCCCGCGGCCAAGCCTGCCGACAAGTCCTTGGTCAAGCCCGCAACCAAGCCCGCGGACGATCCGGCCGGTTCGGTGGCGGGAGCGCCCACGTCGCTCCCGCCCGTCGAGCCCTCCGCGCGCATCACGACGCCGCTGTCGGCCGTACGACGCTTCCGCCGCTCGGGCGGCGCGGAGCGGCCCTGGGATCGGCCCTGAAGTCGGCCGTGAGATCGGTCCGGAGATCGGCCGTGAGAGCGGTCATGACTCGGCCGTGGTCTCTCCGGTGCGAACCGGGGTGTCGCGCAGGCGCTCGGGGGTGCCGCGCCGGCCTACGCGGCGGGCCGCAGCGCCGCCGTGATCCCCGTGATCGCCTCCGGGCCCACCCGGCAGCACCCGCCGATCAGCCGGGCCCCCGCCCGTTCCCACTCGCCCACCTGCGCGGCCGTGAACGTGGAGCCGCCGGTCCAGGCGCGGGCCCGGGAGTCCCAGGCCTCGCCGCTGTTCGGATAGACCACGACCGGCTTTCCGGTCACCCGCGTGGCCGTGGCGACCGCCGCGTCGGCATCCTCGGGGGCGCAGCAGTTGACCCCGACCGCGACGATCTCGTCCGCCTCGGCGGCCAGGGCGAAGGCCTCCTCCAGCGGCTGCCCGGCCCGCGTACGGTCGCCGGCCACGCTGTACGACAGCCACACCGGTACGCCGAGCCCGCGCACCCCCCGCAGCAGCGCCCGGGCCTCGTCCGTGTCCGGGACCGTCTCCAGGGCCAGCACATCGGGCGCGGCGGCGGCCAGCACCTCCAGGCGAGGCCGGTGGAACCGTTCCAGTTCCGCGACGCTCAGTCCGTACCGCCCCCGGTACTCGGAACCGTCCGCGAGCATCGCTCCGTACGGGCCCACCGACGCGGCGACCCACAAGGGCCGCGCGACGCCCTTCGCGTGCGCGCGCCGAGTGGCCTCGCGCGCCAGCTCGACGCTCAGGCCGAGCAGTTCGGCCACCCGCTCGTGCGGGATGCCGTGCCGCGCGAATCCCTCGAACGTCGCCTGGTAGCTGGAGGTGATCGCCACGTCCGCGCCCGCCTCGTAGTACGCGAGATGCGCATCGACGATCGCCTCGGGCCGGTCAGTGAGCAGCCGCGCGGACCACAGCGCGTCACTCAGGTCGTGTCCGGCCGCTTCGAGCTGGTTGGACATGCCTCCGTCCAGTACGACCGTGCCGGAGGACAGTGCGGCGGCGAAGGTGAGGGCGTTGTCGCTGGCCATGTCCTGACGCTAGCCGAAACGGGGTGCCACGCCCGGCCCCGTCCACTTGCTGAGCGGCCGTCCCGCGCAATGAGATGCAGGCGGCCTGCCCGGCTGCCCGGCGCCGCTCGTGGCACCGGAGCCGCGACAACGCTCGGTCCGGCGATCCACAGGTCCGTCGATCCACAGGTCGGTCGATCCACAGGTCCGTCGGTCCGTCGGTCCGCGAGGCCTGATCCGGACGGCTCCCGGCCGCCTCCGGCCCGGCCCCTGGCAGGATCAGGCGACATGGAATTCTCCGAGGTGGTCCGTCGCCGGCGCATGATCCGGCACTACTCCGACAAACCGCTGGCCCCCGAGGCGGTGGAGAGAATCCTCGCCTCCGCGCTGCGGGCCCCGTCTGCCGGCTTCTCCCAGGGCTGGGCGTTCCTGGCGCTCACCGACCCCGCCGACCGCGCCCGGTTCTGGCCATTCGTCCCCACCCGCACCGAGCAGACGCCGACCATGCAGGACGCCCCGCTGGTCGTCGTGCCGCTCGCCCACAGAGCGGCCTATCTGGAGCGCTACGCCGAACCCGACAAGGGCTGGGAGGACCGCGCGGAGGCCCGCTGGCCCGCCCCGTACTGGTACATCGACACGGGGATGGCCGCCCTCATGATGCTGCTCAGCACGGTGGACGAAGGACTCGACGCCTGCTTCTTCGGAATCATGCCCGAGCATCTGGAGCCCTTCCGCGCCGAGTTCGGGGTCCCCGACGAGTACGCGCCGATCGGCGGCATCACGGTCGGCCACCGGGCGGACGACGTTCCCCCGCAGGGCTTCCGTATCGCGGAACGCCGGCGTGGGGCCGCCGAGGTCGTCCACCGGGGGCACTGGGGCCTGCACAGCTGACGGGACTGCGGATCACCGCGGTCGAACTCTGTCCCTCGCCGGCGTCTCACATCGCGAACGCCGTGTCCCGCGCGGCCTTGTCCCAGGCCGCGATCTCCGCGCGCTGGGCGTCCAGGTGACCGAGGACGGCGTCCACCCCGTCGCCGCCGAGCGGCAGTCGCAGCGGAGTGCGGGCGTCGGCGAGGGCGGCCAGAACCACGGCCACGGCCTTCGCGGGGTCGCCGGGCTGGTCTCCGTCCCCGGCGGCCACGGCCCGCCGGGTCGGGCCGACCGTGTCCGCGTAGTCGGTGATCTCCTCGCTCGTGCCGGCCGCTCCCATCAGGTTCGTACGGAACGCTCCCGGCTCGACGATCAGCACCTTGACGCCGAGCGGCCCGACCTCGGCCGCCAGCGCGTCGGAGAAGCCCTCCAGCGCGAATTTCGTGGCGCAGTACGCGGAGAATCCCGGGTACGTCATCTGCCCGCCCATGCTGCTCATCTGGACGATCGTCCCCGAGCGCCGCTCCCGCATGTGCGGCAGCACGGCCCGTACCAGTGCGGCGGGCCCGAAGAAGTGCAGCTCGAAAAGGGACCGCAGTTCCGCGTCCGTGGTCTCCTCGGCGGCGCCGACATGGGTGCGGCCCGCGTTGTTGACCAGCACGTCGATCCGACCGTGCCGCTCGACGACATCGGCCACGACGGAGTCGATGCCCGCCGGGTCCGTCACGTCGAGGGCGAGCGCCTCCACCTGGTCGGGGTGAGCCGCCACCAGATCGGCCAGCGCCTCGGGCCTGCGGGCCGTGGCCACCACGACGTCGCCCCGCCCGACCGCTGCCTCGGTGAACGCCCGGCCGAAACCGCTGCTCGCACCCGTGACCAGCCACACCTTGCTCATGTCCGACTCCCTCAACCGTTCCTTCGTACGGGCGTCCCGCTTCCGACGAGTCGAGCCTCGCCCCGCGCCCACTCGCCTGTCCAAGACCCTTCGTGATAACCCATGGTTATGGTCATGGACGTTCACGGGCGGGACCTGCGCTACTTCGTCGCCGTCGCCGAGGAACTGCACTTCACACACGCCGCCGAGCGCCTCTTCATCTCGCAGCCCGCCCTCAGCAAACAGATCCGCATGCTGGAACGGCAGTTGGGCGCCGATCTGTTCGAACGGGACCACCAGGGCGTGCGGTTGACCGTCGTGGGTGCCGCGCTGCTGCCGCATGCGCGCCGGGTGCTCGACGAGTGGGCCGCCGCGGCAGAGGCCGTGGAGCGGGCCAAGGCCGATCAACTGGCCACCCTGGTCGTCGGCATGAGCACGAGCCCGGGGCGGGGCGGTCTGCTGCCGGCCATCCGGTCCCGGTTCGGTGAGGCGTGTCCGGCCGCCAGGATCGAACTGCGGCAGGTGAGCTGGGCGGACTCCAGCGCCGGACTCGCGGACAGTTCGGTGGATGTCGCATTCGTGTGGCTGCCGTTGCCGGAAGAGGAGCGCTACGCGTGGGTGGTGGTGGCCGAGGAGCCGCGCCATGTCGCACTGCCGGACACGCACCCCCTCGCGGACCGTGCGGAGATCGACTTCGCGGACCTCCTCGACGAACCGTTCATCGCCATCCCCGAGTCCGCCGGTGTGCTGCGCGCGTACTGGCTCGCCCTGGACGACCGCGCCGGGCGCCCGCCTCGGATCGGCGCCGAGGCCGCGAGCGCCGACGAGACCTACGAAGCCCTGGTGGACGGCCGGGGTGTCTGCCTGCTCGCCGCCGGGAACGCGCCGCTGCTCACCCGGGGCGGTGTCGTGACCCGCCCGGTGCTCGGCATCGCGCCGAGCAGACTGGCGCTCGCCTGGCGCGCGGACGACCGGCGCCCACTGGTCCGGGCCTACGCCGAAGCGAGCCGTCTCGCCTCGGGGCACCACCCGGGCCGGCCCACGAGCCCCACCCCGAAGGACCAGTCCCGTCCGCCCCGTTGACCTCGCCGTAGTACGCGCTTACTTTTTCGGCGGCAGCGTTCGTAATCGCAGATAATGTTCGGCATACCGGACGGACGGTCACCGCATGAGCCGCATGAGCCGCATGAGCCGCATGAGCCGCATGAGCCGCATGAGCTATACGAGCCGCGTGAGCGGTACGAGCAACGTGAGACGCGTGTACGCCCTCCTTGTCGCCCTCTGCCTGGCGGTCGCCGGTGGACTCCTCGCCGCCGGGCCCGCCCAGGCAGCGCCCCAGACCATCATCAACGGCACCCGGTTCACTGACACTTCGGGAGCCGCGGTGCACGCGCACGGCGGCGGGGTCGTCAAGGTGGGCACCTACTACTACTGGTTCGGTGAGAACCGCAACGCCGACAACACCTTCAAGTACGTCGACGCCTACCGCTCCACCGACCTGAAGAACTGGGAGTTCCGCAACCACGTCCTGACCCGGTCGAGCGCCGCCGAGCTGGGCACGGCCTATATCGAGCGGCCCAAGGTGATGTACAACGCGTCCACCGGCAAGTTCGTCATGTGGATGCACAAGGAGAACGGCGTCGACTACAGCGAGGCGCGGGCCGCCGTCGCCGTCTCGGACACGGTGGACGGCACCTACTCGTACCAGGGCAGCTTCCAGCCGCTCGGCCAGTACATGTCCCGTGACATCACGACCTTCGTCGACACCGACGGCACCGGCTACATGGTCTCCGCCGCCCGCGAGAACTACGACCTCCAGATCTACCGGCTCACCGCCGACTACACCGGCATCGCGGCCCTGGTCGCCGACCCCTGGCACGGCGGACACCGTGAGGCACCCGCGCTGTTCAAGCGGGGCGGCGTCTACTTCATGCTGACCTCGGCCGCCACCCGCTGGAGCCCCAACCAGCAGCAGTACGCCACCGCCACGTCGCTCGCCGGCCCCTGGACCGCGATGACGAACGTCGGCGACTCCGCGGCGTACGGCTCGCAGACCGCGTACGTCCTTCCCGTGCAGGGGACTTCGGGCACCTCGTACCTCTACATGGGCGACCGCTGGGGCGACTCCTTCGGCGGCACCGTCGACGACTCCCGGTACGTCTGGCTGCCGGTCGCCTTCCCGACGACGACCACGATGTCCCTGTCCTGGTCCCCGGAGATCACGGTCGACACGACCACCGGGACCATCGGTGGGACGAGCGCCACCTACGAGTCCCTGACGGCCCGTCACTCCGCCAAGTGCGCGGACGTGCCCAACCAGTCGCTGTGGCAGGGGGTCGCGCTCGCCCAGTACACCTGCAACGGCGGAGCGAACCAGAGGTTCTGGTTCAAGTCCCTGGGCAGCGGCTACTACGAGCTGATGGGCCGGGGCAGTTCCCTGTGCCTGACCGAGAACGCCACCGGCGTCACCCAGGAGAGCTGCGCCGGCGCCACCACCCAGCAGTGGTCGGTGACGGCTTCCGGCAGCTATGTGCTTCTCAAGGCCAGGGCGTCCGGCGAGTGCCTGGACGTGTCCGGCGCGTCCACCGCCAACTCGGCACCCCTCATCACGTACACCTGCAACGCGGGCACCAATCAGCAGTGGACACGCGGCACTTGAGTTCCCGCATCACCGACACCGGCTTCATGCCAGCAGGTCCAGCGCGTCGACCGACGTGCCGGCGCTGAGATACGACGTGGTCCCCGAACCGCTCACCACGTCGATCTTCAGCACGTTGTACTGGCTGGTGTCGGTGAGCCAGGCACTGGCCGGGACGCTGTACGTGAACGTGTTGTTGTTGCCACGATACGAACCGACCGTCAGGGAACGGGTGCTCGGCTGGGTGGGCGGTGAAGGGATCGCCGACACCCAGCTGTTGACCGTGACCTGCGGTCGGCCGTTCGCGTAGGCGGTGGTCACCCCGATCCGCAGGGTGTGCGCGGCGGCGGCCTGCGCGGCCGTCAGCGTAGACGTTGTTCTCACCGCTGCGGGCCGCGTAGTAGTGCTTGAGCGTGCCGTAGGCGACGGACACAAGGATCGTCCTGCCGGACTGCGTGATCGTCGCGGTGGAGGTGCCGAGGCCGGACTCGACGTGCGAGTTCTTGCCGCCGTAGCCCTGGTACTCGGTGCCCTTTTGAAGTGCTCTCCCGGCTGAAGCCGGGAGATTCCTGCTTACCTTGCGGCAGCGGGCTTGACGCCACGGGTGCGCCTGACGACTGCCCTCCCGGCAGCTGGGACGAGCGCGAGGCCCGTCCGGTACAGGTACAAGACGTTCCGGGCCGCGTTGTGGTCGGCGTTGCCCGACCAGCCGCAGTTCGGGTTCTTGCACACGAACACGGCCTGGCTCTCCCGGCTCCCGGGCGTGATGAAACCGCATGCGGAGCATCGCCGGGATGTGTTGGGGGCCGGTACCTGATGGAGGGTGCCGCCATGCCTGGCGGTCTTGTAGGTCAGCATGGTGACCGTGCAGCCCCACGCTTCGCCGCTGATGGAGCGGTTCAAACCGGACTTCTGGGCCACGTTCTTTCCCGGCTCCTCGACGGTGCCCCTGGCGGACTTGACCATGTTCGTGATGGCGAGTGCTTCGACCACGACGGTGCCGTACTGCCTGGCGATGACGGTGGTCGTACGGTGCTGCCAGTCCAGGGCCCGGCGCTTGGCTTTCGCGCGAAGTCCCGCGATCTGGTCGTAGGTGCGGTGCAGCCGGCGGCTGGTGCGCTCGCCGGGCCTGCGGTGCCGCTTACGCTGCGCGGCGCACTGCTCTAGGTGCAGGAGCCTGGCCTTCTCCTTGGCGGTCAGCCACTCGCCGTGCTCGTAGGTTTCGCCGTCGGAGAGGGCGATGGGCACGTTGATCCCGACGTCGATACCGACTTCGGGGCCGGTGTGGGGTTCGGGCTTGATCTCAAGGGTCTGGACGCGGAAGGCGATGTGCCATCCGAGCGCGTCTTTGACCAGCCGGGCCCCCGTGATCCGGTTCTCCGCGCCTGCGTGCTTGCCTACCGGCAGGTCCTTGGTCCAACGGAAACGGACCCGGCCCACCTTGGGAATACTGGCCATGCCCCAGCGTCGGTGCACGCGGACGATGTTCAGGTCCCGGCCCTGCGGAACGTCCACCGACATCACCGACCGCAACCGGCCCTTGAAGTTCGGTGCGTCTGCCCGCCCGTCCCAGCAGTTCTTCCATGCCTGGAAGTACGTCTTGAGGACCGCTTGCGCGGCCTGGGCGGGGAGGACTGCGAGGAAGTCGATGTCTTTGCGGGCTTGTCGGATCGCGGCGTCCGCGTTCGCGAGCGTCCGCTTCTCCTTCGGCATCATCTGCCACCACGCGTGCAGACAGTTCCACATCGTGCGGGCGGCGTGCGCCTGGTCGTCTGTCTTCAGCACCTCCGCAGGCGACAGCGCAAGCCGGGCACGGTGCCCGAACTGCCGCTTCGCCAGACCGCGCTCACTCACGGTAGCTACTCTACTACAGTTGGTTTATGTCGCCGCGCTGGAATCCGAATCCTGACGTACGCACCGGACGTCACGTCGTCTACAACCTGCACGTTCACTTGGTTTTTGTCACGAAGTACCGGCGGAAGGCATTCACCGACGCCATGCTGACCCGCACCGAAGAGATCATGCGGGAGGTCTGCGCCGACTTCGAGGCCGAGCTGAAACAGTTCAACGGCGAACAGGACCACGTCCACCTGCTCGTGCACTACCCGCCCAAAGTCCAGCTCTCCAAGCTGGTCAACTCCCTCAAGGGCGTCAGCTCGCGCAGACTCCGCCAGGAGTACGACACGCATGTCCGCCGGTACCTGTGGGGCGGACACTTCTGGTCCGGCTCCTACTTCGCCGGATCATGCGGCGGCGCACCGCTCACCGTCGTCCGCCAGTACATGGAGAACCAGCAGCGACCCGCCTGACCGTCACCACCCAGCCGCAGAGAACTCCGGCGCTTCGCGCCTCCGTACCAAGGATGCGCCTCACCCCCGCCCTAAAGGACGGAGCACTGCGCAAGATCAGAGGTAGACCAGCGAGGTCAGGTCGCCGTTGGTCTTGCTCACCTTGAGGACGAGGTTCGCGCCGGTGTCGACGACGTAGTTCGAACCGTCGTCGCTCCAGCCGGAGGCCGCGGCGGACGCGGCGATCGCCAGCGGCCCGGCGAGGGCGGTGGTGCCGGCGACGGCGGCGCCGCCGAGCACGAAGGCGCGGCGTCGGACCGGCCGGTTCAGGGATCCGGACATGGGGGTGCCTCCTTCGGGGTGGGGAGGTGGGGGGTGGGGGTGCGGGTGTTTCGCAGAGTGACAGTCGAACCGCGATCGCGAAAGAGCTTTCGCCAGTCGGAAGTTGGCAGTTGTGTGAAATTCGGCCGACCTCTAGTAAGCGCTTGCCCATGAGCGGTACCGTCCTGCCGCCAGGTCCTGCCGCTCTCTCGCTCGCCCCGCTCTGTCGCTTGCCCCGCTCTCTTCCTCGCCGCGCAGTTCCGTCGTCGCAGTCCCGTCTGTAGTCCTGCCGTCCCACCGTCGTCCGTCGTCCCGTTGGAGGAGCCGCACATGAGACGTCTCACCATCGCCGTGCCGCTGCTGGCGGTGGCCGCCGCCGGTGTGCTGTCGGCCGGCCCGGCCCAGGCCCGCCCGGGGCGCCCCGTCCTGGGCGCGGAGAACTGCACGGCGACCGCCTGCCACTTCGACGTCCCGCCGGGCACGTACGACGTCAGGGTGCTGCTCGGCGGCGCCACCGCGGCCAGTACGTCCATCAGCGGCGAGACCCGCCGCTCCCTGCTCCCCGAGACCGTCACCGAGGCCGGCCGGCCCGTGGCGCGCGGCTTCACCGTGAACGTCCGTACCCCCGAGGGCGAGCCGACCGGCCCCGAGGGCACTCCGGGCCTGGATCTCGTCTTCGGCGGTTCGGCGCCCGCCCTGGCCGACATCCGGGTGACCCCGGCCGCCCTCCGGGGATTCGGCTCCGCCCGGCCGGGGGACGGCCGTACACGCACCCGGCAGATCTTCCTGGTCGGCGACTCGACCGTCTGCGACCAGCCCGGCGACCCGTACTCCGGCTGGGGCCAGCAACTGCCGCAGTACTTCAGGAAGGGTCTCTCCGTCGCCAACTACGCCGATTCCGGGGAGAGTACGGTCACCTACCTCGCCGACCCGGCGCTCTTCCCGACCGTCCAGCCGCTGATCCGCCCGCACGACCTGGTGCTCATCCAGCTCGCCCACAACGACAAGACGACCGACGAGGCGACGTACCGTACGAACCTCGAGACGCTGGTCGCGGGCGTCCGCGCGCGGGGCGGCGAACCCGTCCTCGTCACGCCGATCGTCCGCCGCTGGTTCAACGCGGACGGCACCCTGAACAACGGCACCGCGCTGCTGGTGAACGGCCTGGGCGTGGATCATCCGGCCGTCATCCGCTCGGTCGCCGCCGCCGAGAACGTGCCGCTCATCGACCTCACGGCGAAGACCAAGGCCCTCGTCGAATCACTCGGCGTCGAGGGCTCGAAGGCGATCTACCTCTACAACGAGAAGCGCGACAACACCCACACCTCGGTGCACGGCGCCACGGTGTACGCGGCCCTGGTCCGCGACGAACTCCTCGCCCTGCATCTGGTGCCGAAGGGCCTGGTGAGGGTGGGATGAGCACCTGGGGCGTCCCGACCGGAACCGGGGCGCCCCAGGTATCCCTCACCCCGGAGGCCCGACGTGCCGAGACGCCCAGTGTGCCCGGACGCCGGGCACGCGAGACGCCGGGCACAGCCCGGACAGGAGGCCCCTGTGATGCCCGCCGACCCTTCCGAGGACCGCTCCCTGAGCCCGTACACCGGCTGCACGCGCGCCCATTGGGAGGCGGTCGCCGATTCCCTGCTCGCCGCGGTCGCTCCGTACGCCACCGGCGACGGAGCCCTCTACCACTTCCCCGGACGGCACACGAGCACGTCCGGCAGGCTCTCCGACGGCCTGGAGGGCTACGCCCGTACGCTGCTGCTGGCCGGCTTCCGCCGTGACGAGAAGGTCCTGGAGCGGTACGCGGAGGGCCTCGCCGCCGGAACGGCCGGCGTCTGGCCCCGGGTCGAGGACCGCGGCCAGCCGCTCGTCGAGGCCGCGTCGATCGCGCTCGCGCTGCGGCTGACCCGGCCGCTGCTGTGGGACCGCCTGGACGACGGCGTACGGCAGCGGGCCGCAGAGTGGCTCGGCGACGCGCTGACGGCCGAACCCTGGGCCGGCAACTGGGAGTTGTTCCCGGTGACGGTCGGTGGCTTCCTCCAGGAGATCGGATACGAACCCGAGGCGTCACGCGCCGCGATCGACCGCGGCCTGGAGCACATCGAGCAGTGGTATCTCGGCGACGGCTGGTACACCGACGGCCACGGGCGCAAGTTCGACTACTACAACGGCTGGGCGATGCACCTCTACCCGGTGCTGCACGCGTGGCTGGCGGACGACACCCGGCTGCTCGACCTGTACGCCGGCCGACTGGAGGCCCATCTCGCCGACTACGCCCGCCTGTTCGGCGGCGACGGCGCGCCGATGCTCCAAGGCCGGTCGCTCACCTACCGCTTCGCGACCACCGCCCCCCTGTGGCTGGGCGCGCTCACCGGTCGCACACCTTTGTCCCCGGGCGAGACCCGCCGCCTCGCCTCGGGTGCCCTGCGCTACTTCCTCGACCGGGGCGCGGTGGACGACAACGGCCTCCTCACGCTCGGTTGGCGCGGCCCCGACGAGGCGTTCCTGCAGCACTATTCCGGCCCCGCCTCGCCGTACTGGGCGGCCAAGGCCTTCGTCGGTCTGCTGCTGCCCCCGGACCACGAGGTGTGGACCGCCAGGGAGGAACCGGGCCCGGCGGAACGCGCCGACGCCGTCACCCAGATCGGTCCGCCCAACTGGCTTCTCCAGTCGACGAGTTCGGACGGCCTGGTCCGCCTCCACAACCATGGCAGCGAGGACGTCCGCTACGACCCCTTCTACACGCGGCTCGCCTACTCGACGGTGACGGAGCCCTCGCCGTCGTACGACAACAGCGTGATCGTCGGTTCGGACGCGAGCCGCACGGGGATCGAGCCCTTGGGGGTCGGGGAAGGCTGGGCGGCGTCCCGGCACACCGTGACGGAGGGCGTCGGGGTCGCCTCCCTCGTGGTCGCGCGGGGTGCCGTGGAGGTGCGAGCCCATCTGGTGTCGGGCGCGGCCCCCGGGACGCCGGTACGGGTCACGGGCTGGGCCGCGCAGGACGGCGCGCGCTCCGAACTCCTGCCCGTGCACGGCCTGTCGGGAGCGGGCGAGGGCGTCACCCGTGACGCCGCATCCCTCTTCGTCGTCCTCGTCCGCCTGACCGCCGAGCCGGCCCCCCTCCCGCTCACGGAACTGGTGTCCGTACGGGTGGCGGCGCCCGAGGACGGGAGACCGGGAGCGTACGACTTGACGGTGACCTGGACCGAGGGGGAAACGGCGGGCTTCCGCTTCGAGGTTCCGGCGGCCTCATCGGTTTCGATGGTCTCGACGGTTCTGCCCGTCGGGAAGGTGGGGCCTCGGGTCCCTCGGTGATGGCGCGACGACGAGTCAGGGGAGATGGGGCCCCGAGTGGCAACGGCACATCGGGGACTCCCTAGAGTTCGGAATGAGGCGGAAAGGGATCCGCCGGGGGAGGGGGAACGTGCCATGAGCGGGTCGGACGAAGGTCGGGTCCAGGGCGGCAGAGGACCGGTCGGCGCGGAGCAGATGATCGCGGAGGCGCGGAAGGCCTTCTTCGTAATGTTCGGATTCCTCGTGATCGTCTGGCTGGTACAACTGGCCAACTACGCCGACGGCTACGCACTCTCGCGGGACTACGGGGTGGTGTCCGGCGACTTCGGTACGTTGCCCGACATCCTCAGCGCGCCCTTCCTGCACTGGAGTTGGGCGCACATCGAGAGCAACTCCGGACCGCTGTTCGTCTTCGGATTCCTCGCCGCCTACCGGGGTGTGGTCCGCTTCCTCGGGCTGAGTCTGCTCGTGGCGGTGAGCAGTGGGCTCGTGGTGTGGTTCTTCGAACGAGGCAGCGTGGACACCGTGGGTGCCAGCGGTCTGATCTTCGGCTACTTCGGCTATGTCGTGGTCCGCGGGATCTTCGACCGGCACCTGATCGACACGCTGATCGGTGTCGTCATGGCGGCGTCCTTCGCCTATTTGCTCACCGTCGCCGTACCCGGGACACCGGGGGTGAGCTGGCTCGGCCACCTCGGAGGCCTGATCGGCGGCCTGGCAGGCGCCTGGCTCTTCCGGGACCGCCACCCACGCACCCTCCCGCCCACCCACTCCGACGCCGGCAAGGGGGTCGCCCCTCCCCGCGCCCCAGGAGCAGCCGCCGACAACCCGCGCGCGGACCTGCACAAGGAACTGGGCGATCTGGGGCTGCTCTAGGGCCTGTCCGACAATTCCCGCCGGGCCCGCGGCGCCGCGGTTCGCACCGCCTGCCGATGCGTGTCCTCGGGATGCCAGGGCCAGGACGTGCGCGGGGGCGTGTGCCGGGGCGTGCGAAATAGCTCTGCTCCTCACCTTCACCACCCGATCTCCCGTGCGCCGTCTGGCTCCCCACCAGGCTTCTTCACGCCCTTCCGTCACTCTTCCGAACCCGTAACCGGCCCCGCGACAATGGTTGCTCGTGCCGTCGCCGCACGCAGCGGTGGCCGCGTTTGCTCCGCGCCGGGGGAAGGCGGCGGGCAGGCGCACGGCAAGAGGGCGGCCCGACGGCCGTCGAGGCAAGAAGCGGCAATGAGCCGCCGGGGGGCAACAAAACCATGTCCGATCACGGGACCACCGCCACCGATTTTCCGGTCTCAGGGGCGAGGGCCTCGACAGGCCCCACACGCAGCGACGGAAACCACCGCCGGGGCAGACCCGACAACGGTGGGCGACGTGCGCGCGGCGTCCACCGGCGACGCCTGGTCTCGCAGGGAGCGGCCCCGCTTCTGGAGACAGCCGTCATTCTGCCCGCTCGCAACGAGGAGGCCGGCGTACTGCCGGCACTGGAATCACTGGCCGCGCAAAGCACACCACCGGACCTGATCGTCGTCGTGGTCAACAACTCGTCCGACGGGACCGAGGCAATCGCCCGCGAGTTCGCCGAGCGCCCCGGAGTGCCGCGCACGGTCGTCTTCAATCTGCCGGACAACCCGCACAAGAAGGCGGGCGCCCTCAACCACGCCATCGGCTGGCTGCACCGTTCATCGGGCGGACTCGCCGCGGCGGCGAAGTACCTGCTGGTCATGGACGCGGACACCAGCCTGCATCCGAAGTTCCTGGAACGGGCACGCAACGTCATGGCCTCCGACCGGCGCGTCGGCGGACTCAGCGCCACCTGCCTGGGCCGTACCGGGCTGTGGAAGAACCTCTGGCAGCGCTACCTGCTGGGGATGCAGATCATGGAGTACGGCCGCTACGCGCGGGGTCGCTACCGCTTCGGGATCCACAGCATGTCGGGCGCCGGCTCCTTCTACCGCACCGAAGCATTGTTGAGCATTCTGCGCTGGCGCGGCGAGGTGTTCTGGGAGGACCACGCCAACCTCGTGGAGGACTACGAGACGACGCTCGCGCTGAAGGAGGCGGGCTGGAAGGTGACGGCCAACCAGCACTGCATCGCCTACACCGACCTGATGCCCACCCTGCGCGAGCTGATCGGCCAGCGGGAGCGCTGGGGGCGCGGGACCGTCGACACCCTGCGCCGCCGGGGCTGGACCAAGTACACCTGGTTCTCCATCACCAACATGGTGCTCGGCTTCGCCGGGTTCATCTACACGCTGTGCTGGCTGGCCACCTGGACCGGCGTGATCGCGAGCACGGGTTTCGCCCTGGATCCGGTCTGGCTGTGTCTGGTCGCCTTCTGGATCGTCTACGCCGCCTTCCGCACCCGGCACCTCGGCTGGAAGGGAGTCCTGGTCGACGTGCTGATGCTGCCGGGACTCGTGTTCTCCATCGTGCGCGCCTACTGGTTCCTCTCCTCGGTCGTGAAGTCGTACGCCACGCGCGTCTCCGCCTGGAAGTGACCTCGGCCGTCACACAGCAGGAACTCACCAACCCACCCGACCCACTTGACCCACCCGAACCGCCTGAACCACCGGATCCGATGTGGCCGGAAGGCCACCGAGAGGAAATTGATCGTGAACTACCTCAGCGGTACAGGAGTCGGAATCGTCGCCGGGAGCGCATCCCTCGCGGCCACCGGGGCCTCCTCCACCGTTCACCTGATCATCGCAGCGAGTCTGACCCTGGTCCTGGGCGGATTGACGACCTACGGTGCGGCGGCCCGCCGTCGACGGCGCGATGCCAGCGCGGCCGGCAACTGAGCAACTCACCCGTGCCAGTGGTGGAGGGGCGGACCATCAGCGGTCCATCCCTCCACCCCGCCATCCCTCCACCGCGCCATCCCTCCCGGAGCGAGCACTACGACGAGCAGCGGCCAGATCCGCCTGTGCCCCCAGCCTGCGGCTGCGCACAACGGTGTGCCCCCGCGCCGATGCCGCTGCTTTCGGTGTCAGGGGGAGGCTCCGGCCGCCAGGAGCAGGCGGGCGATCTCGGCCCTACCGTTCACGGATGCCTCGTAGCGAGGGGTGGTCCCCTCGTTGTTCCCTCGCTCCGGGTCGGTTCCCGCGCGCAGCAGCGCAGTCACGCGGGCCGTGTCACCCCGCAGAATCGCGCTGAAGAGATGCCGGGAGAGCTTCTTCCGCCGCCGGTTCTTGGATGCCGAGGTTGGCGACCGGGTGCGCGGCGAGGTCATTCTTGCCGGGGCCATGCCCGTACCGGTCGACGGCGGAGATTGGAGACGCCCAGGACAGACGAGCCACCGATCGCCCATTGGCCTGGGATCTGGACGCGGCATCCTGGGAGACTGCACTCCAGTGCCGGTGCCGTGCTTCGAGGAGATGTCATGCAGGTAGCAGTGGTCACCTTCGACGGGTTCAACGAGCTCGACAGCTTCATCGCCTCCGCGCTGATCAACCGGTGCCGGAAGGACGGCTTGGAGGCCTTCATCACGACACCGACGCCGGTGGTCATGTCCATGAACGGCGTCGAGGTCACCGGACAGCGCCCGATGGAGTTCGTGACCGAAGCCGACGTCGTGCTGATCGGTAGCGGCGTGAAGGCGCGCGAGGTGGTCGCCGACGACCGGCTGATCTCCAGGCTGCCGCTCGACCCATCGCGACAGCTGATCGGTGCGCAGTGCTCCGGCGCGCTGGTGCTCGCCCGGCTCGGGTTGCTGGATGACATGCCTGCCTGCACGGACATCAAGAGCCGGCCCTTCGTGGAAGCTCGCAACGTCACCGTGCTGGACGCGCCGTTCCACGCCGAGGGGAACATCGCCACGGCGGGCGGCTGCCTGGCATCGCAGTATCTCGCGACGTGGGTGATCACCCGAATGCTGGGAGAGGACGCCGCGCGGGACGTCCTCGGTTACGTGGCTCCGGTCGGCGAAAGCCAGGAGACTGTCGAGCGTGCCCTGCGTGCCGTCCACGCGGGCGAGGTCGTACGGCACTGATGCGCGCGAAATCCTGCCTCAGGGCCCGCCTCTCAGTGGTCCGGGGCTGAAACCATCGCGAGTTCACGCCATCAGGAGAACTGGTGCGGCGCGGCATAACATGGCGAAACCGGGTGGAATGTTCGCTGTCGAGCCCCGGGCGATCCGACGCGGCGCGATGAGCTTCGGCCTCGATGACAGGAGGACCCGAGATGACCGCCTCGTACGAGACCATCAGGACCAGGCTGGACGGCACCGTCCTGTGCGCCACATTCGACGCGCCGCCGATGAACCTCATCGGTCCCGAGGTCGTGCGGGACCTGGTGGCACTGCTGGAGGAACTGTCGCACCCGACCGCCCCGCACGTGGTGATCTTCGACAGTGCCGACGCCGATTTCTTCTTTCCGCATGTCGACATGACGAAAGTCCCCGAGTACACCGCTGAGGCCGCGAAGGCCGGAGGCCCCGGCGATGCCTCCCTGGGAATGCTGTTCCGCAAGCTGAGCCGGCTCCCGGCGGTCACCATCGCCAAGCTGCGTGGCCGTGCCCGGGGAGCCGGCAGTGAGTTCCTCCTCGCCTGCGACATGCGCTTCGCCTCCCGGGAGGGAGCCGTCCTGGGCCAGCCCGAAGTTGGAATCGGAGCACCTCCCGGCGCGGGCGCGATCCAGCACCTCACCCGGCTGATGGGCCGGGGACGTGCACTCGAAGCCGTGCTGGCGTCGTCGGACTTCGACGCGGACCTCGCCGAACGTTACGGATGGATCAATCGTGCGGTCCCCGACGCCGAACTGGACGAGTTCGTCGCAGGCATCGCCGCGCGCGTGAGCGGTTTCCCCCGTGACGCGTTGATCGCGGCCAAGTCGGCGATCAACGCCGTCAGCCTGCCGACTCCAGCCGAAGTACGCGCAGACGCCGCCCTGTTCCAGCAACTCGTCCGGAGCGGGAACGCACAGCAGCGAACAGCTGAGTTGTTCGAGCAGGGCTTCCAGACCCGTGGTGCCACCGAACTCGACCTCGGAGACGCACTGGGCCACTTGAGGGCCGCCGACTGACAAGGGTGCCGAGCCCCGGGTAACCGGTTCGGACAATGGGCCTCGACGGCGGACGGAAGATCCGATCGTCGGACGATCTGCCGAATTCAATTCGGTGGATTGGGAAGAGTGCCGGTCATGGATGAACTTGATTCGGCGATCGTGGAACACCTTCAGCGCGATGCGCGGCAGACCAACCGGGACCTGGCCCGCAAGCTCGGCATCGCCCCGTCGACCTGCCTGGAGCGGGTGCGGGCGCTGCGCAATCGCGGCGTGATCACCGGGTATCACGCGGCCGTCGACCTGCGCGCCCTCAACCGCCCTGTCCAGGCACTGCTGTCCGTGCAGGTGCGGCCGCTGAGCCGCGAGGTCGTCGAGGGCTTCAAGCAGTACGCCGCCGGTCTCCCCGAAGTACTCTCGGTCTTCGTCGTCGCGGGCAGCGAGGACTTCCTCGTCCATGTCGCCGTCCCGGACGTCGACCGGCTGCACTCCTTCCTGCTGGACCGGTTCAGCAGGAGACCCGAGATCGTCGACTACCGCAGCTCGGTGATCTATCAGCATCTGAGCAACCCGGTGACGAGCCCGCTCGAACCCGCCGGCACGTCGTGAGGGGTGTGGGTCAGCCGCTGTCGGCGTCCTCGGCTCGGGGCCAGTTCGCCAGGGCCACGTGCAGTGCGTCCAGCGCATGCCTCCAGGACGTCTCCACGGAACGCGGGGCGCCGAATCCGCCGATCGCCTCAAGGTTGCAGTAGCCGTGGAAGGTGCTGCGCAACAGGCGTACGGCGTCGGTCAGATCGGGCTCGGACAGCCCGTAGGCGCGGAGCATGCCGTACGTCACCTCGGTGGTGCGGCTGTAGGTCGTCGTCCCGGCGACGAGGGACGGGTCGAGCTGTGTGTGGGTGGCCCGGTAGCGGCCGGGCCGCTCCAGCGCGTACGACCGATAGGCGTCGGCGAAGGCGACGAGCGCGTCCTTGCCGGCCCGTCCGGCCACAGCGGTGGCGATCCGGTCGATCATCTCCCCGGACGCCAGCAGCGCGATGCGCTCGCGCAGCTCCCGCACGTTCTTCACATGCGCGTACATGCTCGCGTCCTTGACCCCGAACTGCCGGGCCAGGGCCGCCACGGTGACGTTCTCGAAGCCGATCTCGTCGGCGAGATCGGCCGCGGCCAGCACGACCCGCTCGGTCGTGAGCCCGGCACGAACCATGAGGACCACCTTTTCGCCACAGAGTATTTCCTAGGGAACCCAGGCGGAACCCTAGTCCCGGCGGACCGTCAACTCCACGGAAGTCCTGACGCAACGGACATCCGGAATGTCACCAGGCCTTTAGGTAAGGGCAGTTGACCGACCCAGGTCGCCCCGCGAACACGAGGGCGCCGCCCGCCGTTCATGCTCCGCGTCGAATGTCCTCATGACGCGCCCGCAGGGGCGGGGCGGGATTCAGGAGGCGGTCATGGGGCACACGCACGGACACGAGCACGGGCATCACCATCACCACGATCACGACCACGAGAAGACGGGCGCCCCGCTGCCCGCCGCCTTCGACACCTCCGTGCCCGACGAGGCCCTCACCCCGGAGCAGCAGTCGCGCCGCTCGATGCTGCGCCGCGCGGGACTGCTCGGCGCGGGCCTCGCCGCCGGCGGCGTCCTCGCCGGGGCCGCCACCCCCGCGTACGCCTCCACGGGCGGCCGGCGGAGAGACGGCTTCCTGTGGCTGGCCGGGGACCACCACATCCACACCCAGTACAGCAGCGACGGCAAGTACCGCGTCCGCGACCAGGTCCGGCAGGGTGCCGCGCACGGCCTGGACTGGATGGTCATCACCGACCACGGCAGCGAGACGCACGCCAAGATCGGTGTGGACAAGGTCAACCCGGACATCCGGGAGGCCCGGGACGCCTACGAGGACACGCTCGTCTTCCAGGGCCTGGAGTGGAACATCCCGGCCGCCGAGCACGGCACCGTGTTCGTCCACCCGGGCCGCAACGAGGTCGCGGTCCTCAAGCAGTTCGAGACCGACTACGACGGCAGCGTCAAGAACGCCTCCGACTCGACGCCCGCCAACGAGGCGCTCGCCATCGCGGGCCTGAACTTCCTTTCCGAGCAGGTCCAGCGGCGCCGCGTCAAGGACATCCTGATGCTGGCCAACCACCCCGCCCGCAAGGGCCTCGACTCCCCGCACGAGATCCGTGCCTGGCGCGACGCGACGCCCGCGTCCCACCAGATCGCCGTCGGCTTCGAGGGCGCGCCCGGTCACCAGGGCGGCGGTATCGAGAAGACGTACGGCATGGGTGTCGCGCGCGGTCTGTACGACAACAGCCCGAGCGCCAACTCCTTCGCCGGGTACCCGCTGGAGAGCTACCGCACCTGGGGCGGCTTCGACTGGATGACCGCCACCGTCGGAGGTCTGTGGGACAGCCTCCTCGCCGAGGGCAAGCCCTGGTGGATCACCGCCAACTCCGACTCCCACCAGGTCTACACGGACACCGCCGTACGCGGCGGACCGGACAGCGACTTCACCGCCAACGGCCGGCACACCGACCCGGTCTACGGCGGCAGGATCGACCTCACGCAGGGCGACTACTGGCCCGGCCAGTACAGCCGTACGCACGTCGGCTCCGACGGATTCTCGTACGCCGCCGTGATGGACGGCATCCGCGCCGGACGTGTGTGGGTCGACCACGGGCAGCTCCTGAGCGGTCTCGACGCCCGGGTCTCGGGCGGCGGACGCTGGGCCACCCTCGGCGGCGCGCTGCACGTACGCAAGGGCACCCGGGTCACGCTCACCGTCGACGTGGGACTGGCCGGCGTCCCCAACTGGGCCGGCTTCGTTCCCAAGCTGGCCCGCGTCGACGTCATCCAGGGCGATGTGACGGGCGCGGCCGCGGACCGGGACACGATCACCGCTCCCACCGCGCGGGTCACCAAGTCCTACGAGGTGAACAAGTCGGCCGGCACGGTCCGCCTCACCTACGACCTCGGCGCCGTCGACCGCCCGGTGTACGTCCGTCTGCGGGGCACCGACGGCAACCGTTCCGGCGTCGGTCTGAGGGGCGCGGCGGTCGACCCGGTGGGCCCGGCCGTGGACGTCCTCGGCGACGCCGACCCGTGGAAGGACCTGTGGTTCTACTCCAACCCGGTGTGGGTCCTCCCGTCGTGAGCGAGTGGTACGTCGTCGGGGTCGACACCGGTCATACGGGAGCTCTGCGGGAGGCCGACCACCTGCTGCGTGCGCTCGCCGCCGAACTCGGGCTGACGGACCACGTGTTGGGCTGCACGCATCACGTACGGGACGGACGGCGGCCGCACACGGCGCTGTCCTTCGCCGTGCCGTCGGAGCGTGCGGCCCGCGCGATCTGGCATCGGCTCACGGAGAACGGGTCAGGCGGGTCCGGAACCGGCACGATCCCCGGTGTCGGTGTCGGTGTCGGTGTCGGTGTCGGTGCCGGTGAGGACGAGGGCAGCGGGGTGGGGGCCGGTCCTGATGCCGGCCCCGGTGCACTCCTGGGTGCCGCCTTCGGCGGTGAGCGGCACGGACCCGCCGACCTCGCGGCCGGAGCCGTCCACGCCGCCGCCGAACACACGGCGCGCACGGGTGGCCGCGCCGTCCTGTACCCGGGGGCCGACGCCGTCACCGGCGTCCTGACCGTCGCACGACTGCTGGAAGTCTCCGCGGTGGAACAGGTCGCCGTACTCGGCGCTCCCGAAGGCGCGGATCCGGAGGCAAAGTTGGTCACCCGCGACCACGTACGTCCGGAGTGGCGCGACGGTCGCCTGGTCCTCACGGCGATGCCCGCCGCGGGCGGCTCCCTGGTCCCCTTCGAGGTGCCGGACCCGACACCCTGCTGCGCCGACCACTGAGTCCGGCGGGCGCGGCGCGGGACACGAGCGCGGCAGGACGGCTGAAGAGCCGTCCGGCCGCGCTCGGTAGGTGCGTGTCAGTCCTGGATCTCCGAGAAGACGAACGAGAACTCCGCGGGCATTGCCCGCAGTTGGTACTGGGGAAGCACGCCGGGACCGCACGACTGGGAACCGATGCCCTGCTGGCCGTGGTCGAGGTTCACCCAGACCGTGTCACCGGGGCGCAGATCCGGCAGATGGTCCGCGGCGTCCAGTTGCTCGGTCGTCCAGCGGCGCGCGGTGAACCAGAAGGCCGGGTCGCCCTCGATCCGCAGGCCACCGATCTCGGCCCAGCGGACCTCGGGCCGGGCGCCGTTCTCCTGCGGGCGCACGTACGGCGTCTGCATCGCGTCGACCGTCGACTCCCAACGGCTGTTCATGCAAGCCGACTTGGTGTCCGGGTATCCCTCGCCGGGACCGCCGCCGAACCAGGTCACCCGGTCCGCGGAACCCGGGAGCCCGAGCCGGACACCGAGCCGAGGCAACGGCAGCTTCCACTGGCCCTCCGGTGCCACGGACACGGTCAGCCGCAGCCGCGTACCGTCGGAGGTCCACCGGTACACCGTGCGCAGGCCGACCTCCCGGGCCGCGGGTGCCACCCGGGTGCGTACGGTCAGGGCGTCGTCGCCCGGCTCCACCCCGTCAAGGCGGTGCCGCATCCGGTGCAGGCCCAGCGTGCGCCAGAGCGGGCCGAAGCGGGCGTCCGGCTGCCAGTGCGCGCCGTTGTCGTTGTCGGTCGGGGCGCGCCACACGTCGAGGCGCGGGCCGGTGACCTCGACCCCGCCGACGGTCAGCAGCGCACCGGTGCGGGCGTCGAAGGTGCCCGGCCCGAGGGTGATCACCCGCTCGCTCCGCACCGGACCACCGGACGGCGTGAAGCGCGGCACAGCCGCTTCAGTGACAGGTAGTTGGGTCCATGCGACGACATGGCCGCGCGGCCCCCACGCCGTCTCCTCGGCCAGCACCGCCCGGACCGTCCACTGGGTCTCGGCGCCCCTCGGGTCCGCGGGCGGCGTCGGCAGCTTGACGTCGGCCGACTCGCCCGGCGCCAGCGCGGGCACCGGGAGCGGCCCCGACTCGACCGTCTCGCCGTCCACTTGGTACGACCACTCGAAGGCCAGCGCGGAAAGGTCCGCGAAGTCGTACCCGTTGGTGACGCGCACGGTGCCGTCCGAGCCCGAGATCGGTTCCCGGCCCCGCTCGGACGAGGAGGGCGAGCCCCCACCGTCGATGCGGACGGGCTCGATCACCTTCTTGTACTCGACGAGTCCGGGGGACGGCGTCCGGTCCGGGAAGAGCAGTCCGTCGCAGACGAAGTTCCCGTCGTGCAGTTCCTCGCCGAAGTCGCCGCCGTACGCGAACCCGTGCCGCTCGTCCTTGATGCCGTGGTCGATCCACTCCCAGATGAAGCCGCCCTGGACGCGGTCGTACGAGGCGAAGAGGCGCTGGTAGTCCGCGAGTCCGCCAGGTCCGTTGCCCATGGCGTGTCCGTATTCGCAGAGGATGAGGGGGAGTTGACGTCGCCTCAGGCCGCCGCCGTCCAGGCGTCGGCCGATCCGCTCGACCTCGGCGTGATCGGCGTACATGCGTGAATAGACGTCCGTGTCACGGCAGTCGAGGTCGCCCTCGTAGTGGATGAGCCGTGAGCCGTCGCGTCCCCGGATCCACTCGGCCATGGCGGTGAGTCCACGCCCGGTACCGGCCTCGTTGCCGAGGGACCAGACGACGACGGACGGATGGTTCTTGTCGCGTTCGACCATGCGCGCGGCCCGGTCGAGCAGCGCGGGTGTCCAGCGGAGGTCGTCGACGGGGTTGTCCCGCCAGGCCTGTTCGGTGAAACCGTGGGTCTCCAGGTCGCACTCGTCGATGACCCACAGACCGTATTCGTCGCACAGGTCGAGGAAGGCGGGGTGCGGCGGGTAGTGCGAGGTGCGCACGGCGTTGATGTTGTGCCGCTTCATCAGCAGCACGTCCGCGAGCATGGTCTCCGGATCGAGGGCGCGGCCGTTCTCCGGATGCCATTCGTGCCGGTTGACGCCCTTGAAGAGGATCGCCGTGCCGTTGACCTTGATCAGACCGTCCTCGAGCGCGACGGTACGGAACCCGATGCGCAGAGCGACGCGCTCGCCCTCGGTGACCAGTTCGCCGTCGTACAGCCGGGGTGTCTCCGCGGTCCACGGCAGTACGGGCACCGTGACCGGCGTGCCGGTCTCGACATCGATGTCCAGGGCGGGCACGAGGACCCGCCCGTCGACGTCGGAGTCGACGCGCAGGGTCCCCAGGCCTTGGTGATGGTCGTAGGAGGCGTGCACGAAGAAGTCGAGCGCGCTGCCCGCCGGGCGGTGCAGCAGGGTCACGTCACGGAAGATGCCCGGCAGCCACCACTGGTCCTGGTCCTCCAGGTAGGAGCCCGCCGACCACTGGTGCACCCGGACCGCGAGGACGTTGCCGCCCGGTTTCAGCAGCTGGCCCACGGCGAACTCGTGCGGCAGCCGCGAGCCCTTGAACTCGCCGAGGTCCGTTCCGTTCAGCCAGACCCGGGCGCAGGACTCGACCCCGTCGAAGCGCAGGACCGTCCCGCCGTCCGCCGGCCAGTCGGGCGGCAGGTCGAAGCGGCGCAGGTGGTCACCGGTCGGGTTCTCGGTCGGCACGCGCGGCGGGTCGACCGGGAACGGGTAGAGGTGGTTGGTGTAGATCGGCGATCCATGGCCTTGCAGCACCCAGTGGCCGGGGACCTGGACCTCGGCCCAGTCACCGGGCTCGTACTCCTCGGCCGCGAAGGAGTCGTCCTCGGCGTCGGCGGTGGGCGAGAGCCGGAAGCTCCAACTGCCGTTCAGGGACAGGGACCTGGCGTCCGAGGCCGGGTACCAGGCGCGTGGTGGAAGGGTGCCGCTGCCGGGGGAGACGTCCTCGACGTAGTCGGTGGTGGTGGGAGAGGCCGGTAGTCCGGGAGAGGTGCGGAAAGACATGCGTCTCCTAGTTCAGCCCTTGATGCCGGTCTGCGCGATTCCCTGGACCAGCCAGCGCTGGAGGAAGAGGAACACGAACACCAGGGGCAGGATGGAAATGGCCGTGGCCATGAAGATCAGATGGAAGTTGACGGTCTGGTTCGTCATGTACGAGGACAGGGCGACCTGGACCGTCCAGGCGTCGGGGTTCTGGCCGATGACCAGCGGCCACAGGAAGGCGTTCCAGCCGCTGATGAACGTGATGGTCGCGATCGCGGCGAAGAAGTTCAGCGAGTTGGGCACGACGATGCGCCAGTACGCGCCCCAGTAGCCGAGCCCGTCCATGCGCGCAGCCTCCTCCAGTTCTCTCGGGAACCCCAAGAAGTACTGCCGGAAGAGGAAGCACGTGAAACCGCTGAAAAGCCCCGGAATGATGAGACCGCGAAGACTGTCCACCCAGCCGAGCGACGAGACGAGCACGAAGCTCGGCACGAACGTCACGGCGGAGGGGACCATCAGGGTGACCAGCACCCCGTAGAAGACCTTGTTGGCGTGCTTGTACGGGATGCGCGCGAGGCCGTAGCCGGCGAGCGAGCAGACCAGCAGGGTGCCGAGGGTGTGCAGCACTCCGACTACGGCGGAGTTCCACAGGGAGCGCGCGAAGGGGACGGTCGGGTCGTCGAACAGCTCCCCGATGTTGCCCCACTTGAGGTCGGTGGGGAAGAACTGCCAGTTCTCACCGGTGATTTCGGCGTCGGTCGACAGGGAGTTGCGCACGAGCAGATAGAAGGGGACGAGGAACAGCAGACCGGCGACGCCGGTGGCGACGTACAAGCCGGTGCTGCCGAGGACACCGCCCCGGTCCCGACGGCGCTTCCGCGGCGCGGCGGCGTGGGCCTTGCGGCCCGGCACGACGGTGGTCACTCGGCCTCCTCCCCGCGTCCGAATCCCATGAACTTGCCCTGGAGCAGCGTCACCATGCAGATCAGCAGGGTGAGGATGACCGCGCCCGCGCTGCCCGCGCCGTAGTCCTGGGCCTGGCCCAGCGCCGTGTAGTACAGCTCGACGAGTGGCGGGCGGCCCCAGGTGGTCTTCGAGAGCAGATTGAAGAACTCGTCGAAGGCCTGGTAGGCGGCCACGAGGAGCAGCAGGATCACGGCCGTCGAGGTGGCGCGCAACTGCGGCAGGGTGATGTGGCGGAAGGTCTGCCAGCCGGGCCTTGCACCGTCGATCGCGGCGGCCTCGTACAGCTCCGGCGGGATGTTCTGCAGGGCGGCCAGGAAGAGGATCATGTAGAAGCCGGCCTGGAGCCAGAGCCGGGCGCTCACGATGACCAGCCAGTACCAGGGCGGATCGGGGTTGGCCAGCCAGGCGATGTTCTCGACCCCGAACCAGCCGAGGACGGTGTTCATCAGTCCGAAGCGGACCCCGCTGAAGATGGACATCTTCCAGATCAGCGAGGCGGCGACGTAGCTGCACGCGGTCGGCAGGAAGAACACCGACCGGAAGAACGCCCGCATGAACCGCAGCCGGTTCACCAGCAGCGCGAGGCCGAGGGAGATCGCCCAGGTGAGCGGCACGATGAACGCGGCGAACACGGTGAACGTCACCAGTGACCCGGTGAAGTTGCTGTTCTCCAGCATCTGCCGGTAGTTGTCGAAGCCGACGAATTTGTCGGGGGTGACCGTGAAGCGTGCCTCGAAGAAGCTCAGCCACAGGCTCCAGCCGATCGGCACGTAGACGAAGACCAGCAGGCCGATGAGGAAGGGGCCGGTGAAGAGCCAGAAGTTGAAGGTGCTGCCGCCCCGCAGCCCCCGCCTCGGCCGGGCCGACGCGGCCTTGGCCGGGGCGGGGTGCGAGACACCGCGTGAGGTGGTGGTCGACATGTCGCAGCCCGTCCGTCGGTCTATCCGAAGAGCTTCTTGAGCTCGCGATTGACGGTCTGGTCGGCCTTGTCGAGCGCGGCCTCCGGGTCCCCGTTCTTGCGGACGCAGTTGGCGAAGACGTCCTCAAGGGCGGTGATCATGGACTGGGTCCAGCCGATGTTGTCGAAGTGCCCGTACTCGCCGAAGAGTTTGACGCCCTCGGCGGGCAGGCCCGACTTGAGCTTGGTGGCGGAGGCGGCGAGCGAGGAGCGCGGCGGGATGTGGAACCCGTACGACAGCGACCAGTCCTCCTGGTACTTCTTCTGGTCGATCCAGAGCCACTTCACGTACTCCTTGGCCAGGTCGACGTTCTTGCCCTTGGCGTTGACGAACATCGACCAGCCGCCGTTGTAGACGGAGGGCTTGCCGGAGTCGATGACCTTCGGGAAGGCGAAGACCCCGATGTCGTCGCCGAGCGCCTGCTGCATCTGCGGCATCGCCCACATCCCGCAGAACTGGATGGCGCACAGGCCCTGGTTGATCGCCGAGGGGTCCCAGTAGTCGGCCGGGGCGTCGAGGAGCAGATGGCCGCTGGTGAAGAGTCCCCGCATCTTCTTCAGACCCTCCTTGACCCCCTCGGTGTGGTAGGCGATCTGGTTCTTGGCGTCGAGGGTGTCGGCGCCCGCCGACCAGATCAGCGGGTTGATGACCGCGTGCAGGTCGTTGCCGATGAACAGGCCCTTGACCTTGCCGGTCGTCAACTTCGCCGCGGCCTCGATGAGTTCGTCGAGTGTGGTCGGCACCTTGACGCCGGCCTTCTCGAGCAGGGAGGGCCGGTAGAAGAAGAACTGCGGGTCGTCGATCATCCGGACGCCGTATATCTTCCCGTCGACGGTGTGCGAGGCGATGTCGGCCGGGTTGAAGTCGTCCTTGACCGGATCGATGATGCCGCTCAGGTCCGCCACCTGGCCGCTCTTGACGAGCTGGATCTGCGGGTGGAACTCGAAGAGGTCGGGCGCGTTCTTGGTGAGCAGCGAGGCGAACAGCTTGCTCTCGAAGTCGCTGCCGGTGATCCACTGCGTGGTCACTTGGGCCTTGTCGTAGGCACCCGCGTACTTCTTGATGGCCTGCTCGGTGCCCGCCTCCCCGTAGGCGTGGAAGTACTGGACCAACTCCTTGCCCGAACTTCCACCCCCGGAACGCCCGTTGTTGCTGCCGCACGCGGCCAGTGGCCCGAGGGCGGCGAGGCCGGCGGCGGCCCGCAGTACGGATCGACGGTCCCAGTTGCTGCTCAATGCCGACATGGTGACGTCCTTGTCTTGGATGCGGTCTGAGTGCGGCTGCGGCTCGAATTCGCGGTGCGGTGCGGGACGTTAACCTTCTGCTAAGGCTTCGGCAAGGGGTTAGACGAAGTCGGTGCGAAGCGTTGTAGGGGGTTCGGGATACCGGACGCGCGGGGTCGCGGTCCACCGCCGCGGCGGACCTTCTCGGACCAACTCACCTCGGCGCGGCCCTACTTGGAGCGGGTCGCGCCGATGGCGTCGATGCCTTCGTCAGACCGGAGGCGCGGTGCGGCTCCTCGCGGGGGTGGACCGTTTGGCCGGCCGCTGGCCGACCGACTGCAGTGCCCCTTCGAGGGCGAACGTGGCCGCGCCGAGGCAGACCGGGTCGGTCGGAATGGGCGAGAGGACGATCTCGGTGGCCGCGAGGGGACGCCGCAACGCGTGCCGGGCGACTGCCTCGCGCACCTCGCGCAGCAGCGGTTCCCCGAGCGTGGCCGCGACCCAGCTGCTCAGCACGACCACTTCGGGGTTGAGCAGGTTCACCAGGTCGGAGATCCCCGCCCCGAGGTAACGGGCGGTGTCGCGGACGACCTTGAGGGCCACCGGGTCCCGCGCGGCGACGCCCGCCGCGAGGGCGTCGATGGTGGCGGTCTGGTCCTCCGGGTGCAGCAGGGCGCTCCCGGGGCTCAACTCCCGCAGATTCAGCATGATGCCGGGTGCCCCGACATACGTCTCCACGCACCCGTGGTTGCCGCAGTGGCACAGCCGGCCGTCCAGCACGAGGGTGGTGTGGCCCCACTCGCCGGCGCTGTTGCTGACACCGCGGTGCAGCCCACCGCCGAGCGCGAGACCGGCGCCCACGCCCGTACCCAGATTGACCACCACGGCGTCACCGCGACCTCGGGCCGCGCCGAACCACAACTCGGCGACGGCACAGGCCCGTAGCGGGTTGTCGAGATAGAGGGGGTAGGCGATGTGCTCCGCGAGCAGATCGAGCAACGGCACGTCATGCCAGTCCCAGTTGGGCGCGTACTCCGCGATCCCCGAGTCGCGGTCGACCTGCCCGGGGACGCTGACGCCCACGCCCAGGACCCGGGCGCCCTCCACCCCGGCCTGCGCGACCACCGAGCCGACGGCGGCCGCGACATGCCCGACGACCTGCTCCGGGCGGCTCTCGCCGGGGCGCATGTCCTCGTCGGCGCGGGCGAGCACGTTCAGGGCCAGGTCGAACAGCTCGACGCGGACGTACGTTTCCGCGATGTCGACGCCGATGAGGGCGCCACCCGCCGCGTTGACCGCCACCAGCCCCCGCGGCCGGCCGCCCGCGGAGTCCTCGAACCCGACCTCGGTCAGCATCCTGAGGTCGAGCAGCTCACCGACGAGCGTGGCGACCGTGGCCAGACTGAGACCGGTCGCCGTCGCCAACTCCTGCCGCGAGGTGGGGGATTCGGCGATGATCTGGCGCAGCACCTCGTAACGGTTCGCGGTGCGGATGTCGCGTGATGTACCGCGCTTCATGGGACTCTCCTCGCTTCCGCGCACCGGGTACCGGGCGCGTCGGCCGACCAGATCTTCGGGCCGCGGTCCGGGAGTGCCCCGGGGCGGCACGGCGCCGAGCGGTGACCTCGGTCCCTCCGCGCCGTGACGAGGCCCGTCGGCCCCGGCGCTGCGCAAGGCTATGGCCTGGTGGGGACTTTCGACAAGGGGTTAGGAAAGGGGGTGGAGGAAGGTCGGGGTTCGGCCGGGCACGGGTCCTGGAAACCGGACTCACTCCCGCTCAGTCCCTAGGAACGGTGGAGGAAGTCCCCCACGAAGGCGTTCGTGAAGGTGCCCGCCGGGTCCAGCTCGTCCACCAGTGCCCTGAACTCGGCCAGCCGCGGGGACCGTTCGCGCAGCACCGTCGGCGGCACGGTGAACACCTTGCCCCAGTGCGGCCGCGGCCCGAACGGCTCCAGCGCTTGCTCGACCCGCCGCACCACAGGCAGCACGGCCTCGGTGTCCTCGACCCAGGTGAAGTGCAGAGCCACGGTGTCCCGGCCGTACGCCGGACTCAGCCACTGGTCGTCGGCGGCCACGGTCCGTACCTCGCAGATCTGCAGCAGTGGCGCGATCGTCCCACGGATCGCGTCCAGGGCGTGCAGCGCCGCCAGGGCGTCCGAGCGCGCCAGCAGATACTCCGACTGCAACTCGGCCCCGCTGCTCGGGGTGAACTCGGCCCGGAAATGCGGCAGTCGCTCGTGCCAGGGTCCCGGGACACCCAGCTGCTCGGTGCAGTTGCGGGCGGGCATGCCCGGCACGGGATGCATCGCCACGGTCGCGGGCGCCGCCCACGGGAAGTCGGGCAGCGGCTGGTCCGTACGCCGCTTGAGCCACACCTGCCGGAAGCCGGGGTGCCCCCAGTCGGTGAACAGGCTCACGCTGTACGCCGACCCCGCGACCGTCTCGAAGTCCAGCCCCTCCAAGGGGAGTTCGGTGAACACGTGCTGGCTCACCTCGAAGTCCGGCTCCAGGTCGAGCGTGAGCGCGGTGACCACACCGAGCGCGCCCAGCGAGGTCACGGCTCCGCCGAAGCGCGCGTCACCCCGGCCGATCGTCAGGGACGAGCCGTCCGCCGTGATCAGTTCGACCTCGCGCACGGCGGAGGCGAGCGACCCGTTCGTGACCCCGGACCCATGGGTGCCGGTGGCGACCGAGCCCGCCACGGAGATGTGCGGGAGGGAGGCCATGTTGTGCAGCGCGAACCCGTGCTCGTGCACCCGGCGGGCGAGTTCGGCGTACCGGACGCCGCCCGAGACCCGTACCGTACGGGCCGTCGTGTCGACGTCCAGCGCGGGCGGCAGCGCGGTCAGCGACAGCAGTACGCCGTCGGCACCCGGTTCGGCGATCTCGTTGAACGAGTGCCCGCTGCCCAGCACCCGCACCCGGGAGCTGTCCGCGACCAGCGCGCGCAGCGCGTCGAGCGAGGAGGGCCGGTGCAGCTCCTTGGCCGCGTACGTGATGTTGCCGGCCCAGTTGGTCAGGGTCCGAGTCATCCCTGTCGTCCCTTCCCGTGAAGTCGCTGTACGTGGCCCGTGCGATGACCACCCGGGGAACCTACCCTGCCTGTCCGCCCAGGTGGCAGACCTGTCCGTTGACCCTCTCACGTGGCGAGACCTACGGTGGAGAGCGGTTGCTGTCGCCGAAGTCACCGAACCGGAAGGCCACCTCCTTGCCCGAGCGTCCTGTGGCGATGTTCGCCATGACCGCCGAGAACGTGACCCGGATCTTCCCTCCCGACGCACTCGCCCGGCTGCGCGAGTCGGTGGACATCGACCTCTCCTTGGCGGCGGACGACTTCACCGATCCGCGGGTACGGGCCCGCCTCGCCGACACCGAGATCCTGATCACCGGCTGGGGGTGCCCCGTCCTCGACGCCGACATGCTCGACGCGGCCCCGAGGCTGCGGGCCGTGCTGCACGCCGCCGGCTCCGTCAAGAGCTTCGCGACCCCGGCGGTGTGGGAGCGCGGGATCGTCGTGTCGTCGGCCGCCGCTGCGAACGCGCTGCCCGTCGCCGAGTACACGCTCGCCATGATCCTGCTCGCGGGCAAGGACGTCTTCGCCCACCGCGAACGCCTGCGCACCGAACGGACCTTCCCCTACGGAGAGATCCTCCCCGGCCTCGGAAACTTCGGCCGCCGCGTCGGCGTCGTCGGCGCCTCCCGCATCGGCAGGCGCCTCATCGAACTGCTCCGGCCCTTCGACCTGGCGGTGAGCCTCGCCGACCCCTACGTCGACGCGGCCGGGGCCGCCGCCCTCGGCGTCCCCCTGCTGCCGCTCGACGACCTGCTCGCAGGCAGCGACATCGTCACGATCCACGCACCGGAGACTCCGGAGACCCGGCATCTGATCGGCCGCCGCGAACTCGCGCTGATGCCCACGGGATCGGTCCTCATCAACACCGCACGCGGCTCCCTGATCGACCACGACGCCCTCGTCGACGAGCTGCGCGCCGAGCGGATCAGCGCGATCCTCGACGTCACGGACCCCGAGCCGCTCCCCGTCGACTCCCCGCTGCACGACCTCCCGAACGCGTTCATCACCCCCCACCTTGCCGGTTCGCAGGGCAACGAGGTCGCCCGCCTCGGCCTGACCGTGCTCGCCGAGGCCGAACGCCTGCTGTCGGGAGGGGAACTTGAGTTCCGGATCGACCTGAAGGGCCTGGAGCGTGCCGCCTGAGCGGGGTGTTTGAGCGTGCCGCCTGAGCGGGGTGCTTGAGTTGGCCCCTGAGCGTGGCCCTGAGCGTGGCCCTGAGGGGGGCTCCGCGGCGGGGTGCTCGGGGTGGGCCGCCTGAGCGGGGGCTGGGTGGGTCCCCTGAGCGGGGCGCTTGAGTGGGGCGCCCGGGGGGCCCGTGAGCGTGGCCCGATTGGGGGCTCCGCAGAGGGGCGCTTGCAGGGGTGGCGTGCGGGCGGTTGGCGCGGGCACGCGGTCGATCACGCCACGCCTACCCGGCAGGCGGCCACCCCCAGGTGTCCTCCTCCTGGGGGTGGCCGCCTGCCGGGGGAGCACCCTTCGGGGTGCCCCGCCCGGCACGCGTCACACGGCAGGTCGTACGCCGTCGGCGGGAAGCCGCCCGGCCGGCCGGGCGAAGAACCCTGCGGTCGTCGCCACGAACCGCTCCCGGTCGTCGAGCCACGGGAAGTGCCCGGCCCCGGGCTGGACGGCCGACTCGGCGCGCGGGAACAGGGCGGCGACCTCGGCTATCGCGGGAGGCGGGGAGTTCAGGTCGACCTCCCCGGCGAGCACCAGCACCGAGGACGGCAGGTGGGCGAGCGCCGCCCGGGTGGCGTCCGGGGCGAAAGCGCCGTCGGCGTAGCGGGCCGCGGCCTCGTGGTTCTTGTGCGCGTCCTCCGCGTCCCGGTGCGCCCGGGCGGCCTCGTCCCAACGGCCGTACCAGAAAGGGGCGATGGCCCGGAACGCGTCCGCGTCCCCGTTTCCGGCGACGATCGCCTCCAGAGCCGCGAACGCCTCCGGGAACCACGGTTCGTCCCGGCGCAGCAGCGCCGTCTCCCGCCTGACCTCGGGAGCGATCTCGATCCCGACGGCGTAGACACTCGGGGTGATCAGCGCGAGCCGCGCGACGCGCTCCGGATGGCGCTGTACGTAGAGCAGCGCCAGATTCGTCCCGGCGGAGTGCGCGAGCAGGTCCATCCGGTCGAGGCCGAGGTGCTCGCGCAGCGCCTCGACGTCGTCGACGAGCCGGTCGCAGCGGTACGAGGCCGGGTCCGCCGGGATCGCGGACCCGCCGGTCCCGCGCGGGTCCGCCATGATCAGCCGCCGGTGCGCGGACAGCCCGCCCAGATCCCCGAGATACCCGCAGTCCTGCATCGGCCCGCCGGGCAGACACACCACCGGTGAGCCGTCCCCGAAGGTGTCGAAGGACAGCTCGGTCCCGTCGTACGCGGTGAAGGAAGGCATGGCGACGACTCTCGCAGCGGCGCCCGGACGGGGCAAACGAGATCCGGTGCTCCGGCGGACGTCGCACGGCGCGAGGGGACCCGGCACGGCCGATGTCCGAGCGGGGGCATACCGTGAGGAGTCGAACAACGACAGACGAAGCAGTCGGGAGCGAGGAGAACGGGATGGGCAGCCGTACCGCGCTGGTCGAGGATCTGATGGAGCGGTTCCCGCACGTGCCGCGGGAAGCCGTCATCAAGGAGGACCTGCTCCGCGGGGGCGTGGCCTTCGACGCGTCCGCCCTCAGCGACAACGAGAGCGGCGAGGTCAAGCCGAAGTCGTACTTCATCTTCTCCTTCGACCACGGCACCCTGCCCGAGCTCGGCGAGGCCGCGCTCCGGCGCCCGCCCGAGGAGATCATCCTCACCGGCGGCCCGTACGACCTGCGGCGAACCGTGGTCTCCGTACGCGTCAACCCGTCCTCGCCCTACCGGGTCGCCGCCGACGACGAGGGCGTCCTCGGGCTCTACCTCGACGGGAAGCGGATCTCCGACGTCGGGGTGCCGCCGATGCCCGAGTACTACCGGCACACCCTCTCGAACGGGAAGTCCGTGATGGAGGTGGCCCCGACGATCCAGTGGGGGTACCTCATCTACCTCACCGTCTTCCGCGTCTGCCAGTACTTCGGCGCCAAGGAGGAGTGCCAGTACTGCGACATCAACCACAACTGGCGCCAGCACAAGGCCGCCGGCCGCCCGTACACCGGCGTGAAGGACGTCGAGGAGGTCCTCGAAGCGCTGGAGATCATCGACCGCTACGACACCGCGAAGGCGTCGACGGCCTACACCCTCACGGGTGGCGCGATCACCAAGACGGTCGCCGGGCGCGACGAGGCCGACTTCTACGGGCACTACGCCAAGGCCATCGAGGAGCGGTTCCCGGGGCGGTGGATCGGCAAGGTGGTGGCCCAGGCGCTGCCGCGCGACGACGTGCAGCGGTTCAAGGACTACGGCGTGCAGATCTACCACCCCAACTACGAGGTGTGGGACCGCTGGCTGTTCGAGCTGTACTGCCCCGGCAAGGAGCGCTACGTCGGCAGGGACGAGTGGCACAAGCGCATCCTCGACTCCGCCGAGATCTTCGGCGCGCGCAACGTGATCCCCAACTTCGTCGCGGGCGTGGAGATGGCCGAGCCCTTCGGCTTCACCACGGTCGACGAGGCCATCGCGTCGACGACCGAGGGGCTGCGCTTCTTCATGTCGCACGGCATCACGCCCCGCTTCACCACCTGGTGCCCCGAGCCGACCACCCCGCTGGGCAAGGCCAACCCGAGCGGCGCACCGCTGGAGTACCACATCCGTCTGCTGGAGGCCTACCGCGCCACGATGGACGACTTCGGGCTCAAGTCGCCGCCCGGATACGGAGAGCCCGGTCCCGGCCGAGCGGTCTTCTCCGTCAGCTCCTTCATGGACAGCCTTCCCGCGCAGGAGCCCGCCTCCCAGGTGTGACCAGCGCCCCGAGGCGTACCCCGCACGGCCCGGACGTCATCCGTACGTCCGGGCCGCACGTGTCTTACCACGCCTGTACCGCGCCCGGACCACGAGCTGCCCTGCCCGGGGAGTGGTAGGTCCTGTGAAAGTTGAAGCAATCGGTTCCTGCCGGCCCGCGTTCCGTACGACACTCAGGGCGACCGGAGTCGGTCGGTCCGCCGGAGTCGGTCGGGTCACCGGAGTCGGACGGTCCACCCCGTGATCGCGCGACCGCATGATGTGACTACGTCGCTTGTCAGTTGTGTCGAACCCGTGAAAGGCTCTGGCCCGTTGTTGAGATGGTCCCCAACTCCGGCCGAAACATGGCGAGTTGGGCGTTGTGCGACGTCGCACATGGAAGCAATGGATGCAGGAGCCCCCCATGCCAGACCTGCCGACCCCCCAGGATGCCGCCGAGGCCGCGCTGTTCTCGGAATGCTGGGACGCGGTCCTGTCGTACGCCGATCTGTGCACATCCGGCTCCGCCGCGGCCACGCAGCTGGCCACCGAGGCGTTCACCCATGGCATCCATGAGGCGCGCTCGGTCATGGCCCGCACGAAGAATACCGGCCGCCGAACCCCCCGGCTGCCCCGAATTCCCTTGCTGCTGAACTCGGTTCGGACCACCGCCGCCGCCTGGGAGGCGCACGGCCAGGGCCACCGGCTGGACCCCGACCTCAGACTCTGGCTCAACTCCGAGAAGGCCGACCGCTATACCGGACCTCCGCTGCACCGCCCGATCGCGCTGCGGGGCTTGAGGGATCTTCAGGAACCCGACGCGGCACTGCTGTGGCTGGTCGAGGTGGAGGCGCTCCCGCTGCCCGCGGTGGCCCGGCGGCTGGGGCTCGACCCGGTGGCGGCCGCCGAGGAACTCGGCCAGGTGCGGGCGCTGTTCAGGGACCGGTGCCATCGCAACCACCTCGACACGCCGATGGACGCGAACTGCCGCAGCTACGCCCGCCTTCTCGACGCGGTCACCCGCTCGCCGGGCGCCGAGACTCCCGAGGACCTCTCGCAGCATCTCTCCCGCTGCGTGGAGTGCGCGGAGGCCGCCGCCTGTCTGCGGCTGCACGGCGGCGGACTGCCCGCGGCGCTCGCGGGCGGGGTGATCGGCTGGGGCGGCCTCGCCTATCTGGAACGCAGACGCCGCGCCGCCGAAGCGGGGCTGGTGGGCGGGCGCACGGACGCGGCGGTCGACACCGGTGTCGCCGAGGCCAAGGAAGCCGCGCCCAGAGTCGGCCGCACCGGACTGCTGGTCGCCGCCGTCATCGTCTCCGGCCTCGCGCTCACGGTCTCACTGATGCCCTTCGGTGCCGGGAACGACGGCGGCGCCGCCGCGCGTGGCGACTCGGCCGACCGTCAGCCGGTGGCCGACCCCGGTGTGTCGTCCCCGCTGGCGACCACCCGCGCCGAGGGCACTCTCGTCTCGCCCGAACCCGCGGACCCCAGCGCCGACGCGGGCTCGAAACCCGACCCCGAACCGCAGAGCACGTCGTCGCCCTCGGCCCACACCCCCGGCAGCACTCCGGGCTCCAAGGTCTCCACGAAACCCACGGACTCCACGAAGAGCCCCGCGTCCTGCCAGGTGAAGTACGACATCGTCGACCAGTGGACGGACGGCTTCCAGGCCACCGTCACCGTCACGTCCGCCGAAGCCCTCGACTCCTGGCAGATCGCCTGGACCTTCGACGACGGCCAGCGGGTCACTCAGATGTGGGACGGCACGGTCGCCCAGAACGGCTCCCACGTGACCGCGACCGCCGCCGACTACAACAAGTCGGTCGCCGCGGGCGGTTCCTTCGCCGTCGGCTTCCTCGGCAGCTGGCACGACAAGAACGCGGCCCCGGACGCCTTCACCCTCAACGGCGGACGCTGTACGACCGCTCACTGACCCGTCGGCCCGTCGGCGCGTCGATTCCCCGGGCGATGGACGGGCGGGCGAGGACCCCGTACGGATCCGCCGGCTCCGCGACTTCGCGGCTGCACCGAGCACTCCACCGGCACCGGGCCGGGCAGCCCCGCCGTCGCCTACGCCGAGTGCCGCGTCGGCGACGTCACCTGCTGGGGAGCGGGCTGGGACACCTCGGTCCTGACCGCATCGGTCCACGCGGTCATGTCAGCCGTCAACCGTTCCGGCCAGGCCGCCTCGTAGGCCGACTCTGGATACCGCACGTCACAACTCCGTGTGGCGCGCGGGGTGCTGGTTCGGTGATCGGGGCACACAACGCAGAAAAGGGCGGTTGCGCCACCGGGAAATCGGTGGCGCAACCGCCCCTGACCGTACGGAGGATCAGGCCGCGCCGATGCTTTACCGGCCGCAGGAGCCCGCATGGGATTCGACTTCGCTGAAGGCCTGCGGTGGGAGGCTGCTCGTCTCGGCGACCCGGTCGTTCTCGCGTACAGAGCCACGGCGGCCCTGGTGGGGGGACCCGTCAGGCGGTTTCGGCGTTGAGGACCGGCCTCGCGGGCTTGCGGGTGTGGGCCCATGAGGGCTTCCTGTGTCCAGGGCCCGACTCACTCTGCTTTCACTATCTGTGACGGTGAGACAGGTCGGCTGCAGTCAGTCAGACCCACTCAAGCTCCAAGGCCCGCCGTCGGGGCCCTCCGCACGGCCGGAGTGAAGAACATCATGGCCGGCCTGCGCCCCAACGCCCGCAACCCCCGCCCTCCTCGCGCTCCTCGGCCTCGGATGAGCGCGAACCGGACATCACGCGACTACGTCGAAGCCTTGGCTCCCGGACCATCGATGACAGGGACCACGGCTGGGGTGTCAGTCTGCTGAAGTATCCTTCCCGGCGCCGCACACCGACTGGGAGGACCAAGAGAATTGACTGGCCTGGCTGCTTTCCCACTGCCCTTTCATGCTGCCCGTTCCATATCGTTCGCGACACCGCGAACGCTGCGGGAACTTGAGATGATGCAGTGCAGCGCACACATTCGAGCGAAGCCGGCGTGGTTCGACAAGATGAACGACGCCGACATCGTCGCCAGGTGGACGCAAGAAGCGGTCGCCCAGGGCCTCACCGAAGCGCAGGTTCGTTACGTGCTTGCCGAACTCGTGCATTACGCCGCGCTGCGGGACGGACGAACCGGCGTCGAGGTGTCCGCCGTCGACGGGGTGTGGCAGTCGGACGCACTGGTCGACGACAAGCTCGGATCCCGGCTGCGCGAGGCGGTTCGGGTTCTGGAACAGGTCCCCGAAGCAGAACGGGACTGGCATCCCGGATCCGACGGCCAGGTGCTGGATCTGGTTCATCCCTCACTGTTCTGCCTGGTGAGAGGGGTGAGCGGCGGGCCCGAGCGGGCATGGCAGAACCCGACGAACCGCTACTCGAAGTACGAGTTCTCGGAGAAGTTCCAGTGGCTCCCCACGGACGTCGACGTCAGTGACGACGGCGATGTCACCTTCCGTTCGTACGTCAACAACGTCCACCCCGAGACTCATCACGAACTGGCTTCCGTCCTGCCGGACTTGTTCGCACGCTTGCGCCCGCTGCTGGAGAACGTGCTCACCGATCTGCGCCATCCGCGCCCCTTGCGGATCGAGGCCGATCCTTACGGGTGGTACGAGTCGCGGGAGCCGGAGTGTCCGGACAAGTCCTCCTACAGTGATGGTGAGGCCTACGAAGAAGCCTTCCGCGCATGGGAAGAGGCCCACGACGAGTGGTGGGAAAACCGTCGCCCGACCATCCCGGACGCCCCGGCCTTCACCCCGCCCGAGCTGCCTGACGAATCCGCCCGAGTCGACCTGCGCGGTCGCCGTCTCCAGGTCATCGTCAAGCTCGCCACCATTCATCTCACCCCGGACAAGCCCGAGTACCCCGGCGGTTCCTGGCATGTCGAGGGGATGCTGAACGAGCGGATCGTCTCGACCGGCATCTACTACTGGGACAGCGAGAACATCACCGAAAGCCGGCTGAGTTTCCGGGCGGCACTCGACGACCCGAACTACGAACAGAACGACGACAACGGGCTGCGTGAGGTCTACGGCCTGGAGGACGAGGACGCACTGAACCAGATGCTGGGCTCGGCATCGACCCCGGCGGGCCGCTGCCTGGCGTTCCCGAACATCCTGCAGCACCGCGTCGGCTCATTCCGCCTCTCGGACCACACCCGCCCGGGACATCGCAAGATTCTCGCCTTCTTCCTGGTCGACCCGTCGGAAGAGATCACCTCGACGTCCGACGTGCCACCGCAACAACCATGGTCCGACACCTCGACCATGACGCTTGAACAGGCCAAGAGCTACCGCGAACAGCTCATGCAGGAACGCAAGTTCTTCGTCGACGAACACAACGAGCAGCTCTACGAACGAGAGTTCTCCCTCTGCGAGCACTGAACCTCTTCTGTCCTGAATACGTGCAGGTCAGGAGGGTGTGGACGGCCTGGACGATGATGCCGATGCGGCGGGTGGAGTATCTGGCCCGCCGGAGCAGTCGCCAGAAAAGAACTGGCCCCCCGCTGAGACATGCGGCTAGGGTCAAGTTGTTCCAAGGCGGCCACTGGTCGCCGTTGTCGGCTGAGCGTGATGGGGAGGTGTGACCGATGGCTGTCGTTGCGATGGGCGTTGCCCGCATCCAGAGGTTCATCAAGTCCACCTCCGTGGCCGCCGGCTGACCTTCCTCTTCCTTCGCGCCGCAGTGCGCGTCGCCGGGGCCGCCCTTGTGAAGGGTCTCCCTTGACTTCCAGCTCCGCCCTCCCGACCTCGTCCGCCTCCCTGGGCCTCTCCCCGCTCGTTCCGTACGGCTGGGACGACGCCTGGGCGGAAGAGTTCGCTCCCTACGACGCCGAAGGGCTCGTCGCCGGACGAGTGATCCGGGTCGACCGTGGCCAGTGCGATGTCGCCACCGCCGACGGGGTCATCCGCGCCGACACCGCGTTCGTGACACCGCACGATCCGCTCCGGGTCGTGTGCACCGGCGACTGGGTCGCTGTCGAACCGTCCGGCAACCCGCGCTACGTACGGGCGTATCTGCCGCGCCGTACGGCCTTCGTACGCTCCACCTCCTCCAAGCGGTCCGAGGGACAGATCCTCGCGGCCAACGTCGACCACGCCGTCGTGGCCGTCTCGCTCGCCGTGGAACTCGACCTCGGCCGCATCGAACGCTTCCTCGCGCTGGCCTGGGAGTCCGGCGCACAGCCCGTGGTCGTCCTCACCAAGGCCGACCTGGTTCCGGAGGCGGCGACCCTCGGGCATCTCGTCCAGGACGTGGAGACCTCCGCGCCCGGCATTCCCGTGCTCGCCGTCAGCTCCGCGACGGGGGCGGGGCTCGACATCCTCGAAGCGGTGCTCGCCGGTGGTACGGCCGTCCTGCTCGGGCAGTCCGGCGCGGGCAAGTCGACCCTGGCCAACGTGTTGCTGGGCGAGGACGTCATGGAAGTACAAGCCATCCGCGACATGGACGGCAAGGGGCGGCACACCACGACGACCCGCAACCTTCTCGCGCTGCCCGGCGGCGGTGTCCTCATCGACACCCCGGGGCTGCGCGGAGTCGGACTCTGGGACGCCGCGAGCGGGGTCGGGCAGGTGTTCTCCGAGATCGAGGAGTTCGCCGCCGACTGCCGCTTCCAGGACTGCGCCCATGTCGCCGAGCCCGGGTGCGCGGTGCTGGCGGCCGTCGACTCCGGCGAACTGCCGGACCGACGGCTGGAGAGCTACCGCAAGCTGCTCCGCGAGAACCAGCGGATCGTCGCCAAGACGGACGCACGCGTCCGGGCCGAGATCCGCCGCGACTGGAAGCGCAAGGGGGCGGAGGGCCGCGCCGCCATGGAGGCCAAGCGCGGGCGCTGGTAACCGGCGACGGGGTGGAGGACCGCAGACTCCCCACGGCCCTCCACCCCGGACTACCGGACCCCACCGGACCACCGGACCACCGGACGAGCCCGGACCACTTCGGACTGCTGGACGAGCCCGGACCACTTCGGACTGCTGGACGAGCCCGGACCACTCCGGACTGCTGGACGAGCCCGGACCACTCCGGACCGCCGGACCGTCCCGGACCGCCGGACCGTCCGACCGTCCCGGACCGCCGGACCGTCCGACCGTCCCGGACCGCCGGACCGTCCGACCGTCCCGGACCGCCGGACCGTCCGACCGTCCCGGACCGCCGGACCGTCCCGGACCGCCGGACCGTCCGACCGCCCGACCGTCGGGTCCCGTCCCGGGCCGGTCCGGGACGGGACCGGCCTGCGCTCGGGCCGGTGTGTCGTGGCGTGGGTCCGGGCCGTAGTGTCGTGTCCGATTTCCGCCAGCTCTGTCGTGGGGTCCGGGCCACACTGGAAGGGTGGACGACGAGGACGCCAGGTACGAGGACACCAGGTACGAGGCCGTGCGGAGCCGGGACGCCCGGTTCGACGGGGAGTTCTTCTTCGCCGTGCGGACGACGGGAATCTACTGCAGGCCCAGCTGCCCCGCGGTGACGCCGAAGCGGCGGAACGTGCGGTTTTACGCGACGGCCGCCGCCGCGCAGGGTTCGGGCTTCCGGGCCTGCCGCAGATGTCGCCCGGACGCCGTTCCGGGCTCGGCGGCCTGGAACGTACGGGCAGATGTCGTCGGCCGCGCCATGCGCCTGATCGGTGACGGCGTGGTGGACCGCGAGGGCGTCGGAGGCCTCGCCACGCGCCTCGGGTACAGCGCCCGCCAGGTCCAGCGGCAGCTCACGGCGGAGGTCGGCGCGGGTCCGGTCGCGCTGGCCAGGGCCCAGCGGGCGCACACCGCGCGGATCCTGCTCCAGACCACGGAACTCCCCGTCACCCAGATCGCGTTCGCGGCGGGGTTCGCCAGCGTGCGCCAGTTCAACGACACGATCCGCACGGTCTACGCGTCGACACCGAGCGAGCTGCGTGCCGCGGCGCCGCGCACCGGCCCGGCCGCCCCGAGCGCGGCCACCCCCACCGCGGGTGTTCCGCTCCGGCTCGCCTACCGGGGGCCCTACCAGTCCACCGCCGTCTTCGACCTGCTGGCAGCCGAGGCCGTTCCGGGCGTCGAGGCCGTCGGCGGCACCCGTGGCCGTCGTACGTACCGGCGCACGCTCCGGCTGCCGTACGGCACCGGAATCGTGGCCGTGGAAGAGCGGCCGGGCACCGGCGCGGGTCGCCCCCGCTCCGGAGGGACGAGCGGCACCGCGCGAGCACCGGGCCCCACCGACGCCGCCCACCCCGGTGGCTGGCTCGACGCCCGGCTGCACCTCACCGATCTCCGGGACCTCACCACCGCCGTACAGCGGCTCAGGCGCCTGTACGACCTCGACGCCGATCCGTACGCCGTCGACGCGCGGCTGGGAGCCGACGCGCGGCTGGGTCCACTGGTCGCGGCACGGCCGGGCCTGCGGTCGCCGGGCGCCGCCGATCCGGACGAACTGGCGGTGCGCGCGCTGGTCGGAGAGGCGGAGGCCGAGCGGCTGGTGCTGCGGTACGGGAAGGTGCTGGACGCCCCGTGCGACACGCTCACGCATCTCTTCCCCGAGGCCGCCGTGCTCGCGGAGGCGGAGCCGGACGGCCCGCTCGGCGCGCTGACCACCGCCCTCGCCGACGGCACCCTGCGTCTCGACCCGGGGGCCGACCGCGAAGAGGCGCGAGCGGCGCTGCTCGCGCTGCCCGGCGTCGACGAAGGCACCGCCGCCGTCATCCGCACCCGGGCCCTCGGCGACCCGGACGTGGCACCGCCCGGCGCCGAAGCCCCGGAGACTTGGCGCCCGTGGCGCTCGTACGCCGTCCAACATCTGAGGGTGGCGCAGGAGTTGTAGCGGAACGGCGCGAGCAGGGCGGTGGCCGCTCAGTCGTCGAGGCCCCAACTGTGGATCCGTCTCGGATGGATCCGGATCAGTTCCTCACTGAAGTGGGGTCCCAAGTCGTGTGCGCCGGTGAGGAGTTCAGCTTCACCGCGGATGTCGATGCCGCGGACCTTCCACGGCTTGAGGCTGACGATGTCGTCGACGACCAGGGCGACCTTCGGGTTCTTCTGGAGGTTGCGCCACTTCTTCGTGGTGCCCATCGCGTAACCGCCGATCAGGATCGTCCCGTCCTCCTGAGGGAAGAAGCCGACGGGGTTGGCCTGGGGCTGCCCGAGAGGGTCGACGGTGGCCAGTCGCCCCAGCCTCTGCGACCTCAGATACGCGCGCTCGGCTTCACTGAATTCGGTCATGACAGCAGCCAAACACGCCCCCGCCCGCGGCGCATCGGGTTCCGGCCCCAGGACCGGGGGAGGAGGGGTCTCGTACCCCGTCCGGTTCAGTCCGGTCCGTTCGGGCGCGGCCGATGGTGTGACGGTGCGTTGTGGGGGGACCAGGCTCGGGGAAGCCATGGCCCCATGACCCGCGCGATCATTTTCCGGCGTCTTCTCGTCCTCCTGGTGACCGCCCTGGTCGTCACCTCGCCGAGCGAGATCGCCGAAGCGCGGTCCACACCCGCCCGCGTCGCCTCGAAGCCGGCCGGGACCTGGACGGGCGCCTGGACAGGCACCTGGGAGGCCGCGGCCTCCGGTACCGTGCCCGCGCTGCCCGGCGCCTCGATCCGCAACGTCGTGCACACCAGCGTCGGCGGTCGGGCCGCTCGCGTCCGTCTCTCCAACCGGCTCGGCACGAGACCGCTCCGACTCGGTTCCGTGGCACTGGCATTGCAGCGGCCGGGTGAGCCGAGGAGCCCCCGGGCCGTCGAGGGCTCCGTGCGCGCGGTCACCTTCGCCGGGGCCAGGTCGGTCACCGTCCCCGTCGGCCGGGACCTGGTCAGCGACCCCGTCGCCCTGCCGGTCCCCGCCGACGCCAACCTCCTGGTCTCGGTGCACACCCCGGCCGACTCGGGCCCGGCGACCTACCACCGCTCCGCGCTCCAGGCCAACTTCATCGCTCCCCGGGGCGATCGGACCGCCGAGGAGAGCGGCGCCGCCTACACCACCACCGTCGACAGCTGGTACTACGTGACCGGCGTCGACGTGCTCGGCTCTTCGGCCGCGGGCAGTGTGGTCGCGCTCGGCGACTCGATCACCGACGGCACCGGCTCCTCGCCGGACGCCAACCACCGCTGGCCCGACCGGCTCGCCGCCCGGCTGCGCGGCCTTCCCGCGCACCGCGGGCCCGGCGTGCTCAACGCGGGGATCGCCGGGAACCGCGTCCTGCTCGACGACCGGGGTCCGAGCGCTCTGACCCGCCTGGACACCGACGTCTTCTCCCGCGCGGGCGTCCGCACGATGATCGTGCTGGAGGGCATCAACGACATCAAGGGAACACCGGAGCAGAAGGACCCCCGCGCCCTGGAGAACGCCTACCGGCTCGTCGTGCGCCGCGCCCATGCCCGCGGCATCCGGGTCATCGGCGCCACGATCACCCCGTACGGCGGTCATGTCGCGTACACCCCGGCCCGGGAAGCCGTGCGGCAGGCGGTCAACGCCGCCATCCGTACGCACCGGATCTTCGACGGGGTCGCGGACTTCGACGCCACCGTCCGGGACCCGGCGCGCCCGAGCCGTATCCTCCCCGCCTACGACCCCGGCGACCATCTGCACTTCAACGACGCCGGCATGCGCGCGCTGGCCGACGCGGTCGATCTGCGTTCCCTCGCATAGAACTCGCATAGAAGACGTACGCGCGCCGGCCCTGATCGGCGGAGGCCCGGACACGGGTCCCCCGCCAGCGGGCTCAGCCCCAGATCACCGCGCCCAGCCACGCGCCCAGGATCAACAGGCAGGCGAAGAGTTCCGTCAGCACGCTCCAGCCGCCCGCCCGCATCGCGGTCCGCACCGAGGTCTTCGCCGGCCCGTGCCCGCCGAGGCGCAGCCGCTCGCTGAGGTAGATCCCGCCGACGAAACCGGGGACGGCGCCGACCACCGGCACCAGGAAGAATCCGAGGATCGCCCCGCCACCCGCGTACACCGCCATCCGGGTGGTGGCGCCGCTCTCACGCAGCCGTCGTGGCGGCAGCATCCAGCGGATGGCCTGGGCGAACAGCAGGACCGCGGTCGCCCCGACGAGGACGGCCCAGGACAGGGTCTGCGGGTAGCTCAGCGCCCACCACAGGACCGCGGCCCAGACGAGCCACGACCCCGGCAGACCGGGTACCAGTACTCCGACCAGGCCGAGCAGAATCACCACGCCGACCAGCAGGAGTTCCCACACTCCCATCTGCCCAGCCTGCCCGAGCGGGCGGGAAACCGCAGGTCAGTCCCGCGCCACCCAGTCGCGCTCGTACGCGTGCCAGCCCAGTTGCAGCCGGGTCGTCACGCCTGTCAGCTCCATCAGGCGCTTGACCCGGCGCTGTACGGTCCTGAGGCCCAGGTCGAGCTGTTTGGCCACGCTCGCGTCGGTGAGCCCCGCGAGGAGGAGGGAGAGGATCTCCAGATCGGTGCCGTCCGGGCCCTCCGGTTCCTGCTCCAGCACGCCCCGGCTGCCCAGCCGCAGCGGCAGCGCGTCCCGCCACACCGACTGGAACAGCCCCGACAGCAGCTCCAGGAGTCCGCTGGCATGCACGACCAGCGCGGCCGGCTCCGCGGTGTGCGAGGTGAGCGGCACCATCGCGAGCGCCCGGTCGGCGATCACCAGCTTGGTCGGCACCTGGTCCACGACCCGCACCTGCTCGTCGCGGCCGAGAGCGGCCGACAGCTCGGAGATCCCACCGGGCTGGTCGAGGACGGACCGTTCGACGACCACGCGGTAAGCGACACCCCGGCCCGCGGCCTGCTCCTCGGCGTCGTTGTCCGCGCCGGAGACCACCATCGGGGTCCCGGTGACCAGCGCGCACACCTCGTCGCTGGCGCCCAGCTGGAGCTGGAGGAACCGCTGCGAGACCGCCGCCGCGCCGATCACCACCTCGACCAGGTCGTGCACGGCCGGCTCGCCGGCCGCGCCCCGGTACTCCTCGGCCAGCAGCGCGGCCGCCAGCTCCGCCTTCTCCAGCTCGTGGCGCTGCTGGGTGAGCAGCGCGCCGAGGGCGACTCCCGGCGGCGCGGCGACCCAGCGTCCGGGCCGTGCCGAGGACTGGGCGGCCAGACCGTGCCGCTCCAGCCGGCGCAGCGCGCGCTCCGTCTCGTACTCGCCGAGCGTGAGCCGACGCGCGAGATCGGGCACCTCGGCGGCGCCCACGGACACCAGCGCGCGGTACGCCGACTCGTGAGTCTCGTCCAGACCTATCGCTCCCAGCATGCGGCGATGTCCCTCCCGTGGATGCGTTCCGGCCGGTCGGCGGAGCCGTGGCGGAAATCGGCCACGGCACAAACCCGCCGCGGCACATCATCGCCGTACCCCCCGCCCCTCTGACAAGCTCACGTCACCGCAGCATCAACTACCGTCCTTAATGCCCCGCTTGGGGCAGTCCAGTAGGAAAGAGGCTGAACCGGCTCGCGGACCGCGACCCTTCACGGCTCGCAGACAGTCGGGATCGGACTCGGGACCGAACCAGGTGCTGAACTCACTGCTCGACTGGCCGACGCCGAACGGCATTCGGCCATCCGGACAGTGACCCGGGTCTGTCCGCCAGGTGCGTCGGGCCCCGGTCGTCCAGGCGCCGCCGGGCGGTTCTCCCGTGGGGGGTGGGACCGCCCGGCGGTCAGGTGTTCGCACGTTTCAGTGCGCATTCCTGTTCGACGGTTCACTCGGCACGCCGTTCGACGGGCTGCACCTTGGCCGGTTTTTCCGGATGCCCCGTTTTCAACCGGCTGTCTCGGTGGACAATCGGGAGCATGAGCCAGCAGGGGGAGAAGCCCACCGGTCACGAGGACGACTGGTGGAGGCAGTTGTACGACGACTCCACCGAGGACACGGGGCCCGCGGCCGTGGCCGATTCCCTCGACGACCGGTTCGAGTCGGCGTCGGGAACGGTCGGGGGCGGGCTCGATCCGGGTCCGGAATCCGGGTCGGACACGCGGCGAGCATCGGAACCGGCGCAACCATCGGAACCGAGGCCCCCGTCCGATGCGAGGCCCGTTTCGGATTCGAGGTCTGTGCCGGATTCGGCATCCGTGTCCGACTCGGCGGCCGACCTGGGGCGCGGCTCCGTCCGGCGGTCCGACGCGGGCGGGCTCGACGGTCCGCCGCGCCCGGAGCGGCCGCCCGCCGTGCCGGGGTCCTCGTCCCCCGAGCCGGGGAAGCAGCCTCCCCCGCTGCCGAGGCAGCCTCCCGCCGTATCGGGACAGCGCGGTGGCCCCTCGGCCTCCGCTGCCCGGCCCGACGCGACCCCGCACGACGAGTCGGTGTCGCGGCCCGGCCGGTGGGAGCGCGGCCCGGTGCCGGGGCCCGGTGCCGACATGGGCCCGCCCGGCCGGGGCGGAGCCCCTTCGGAGCCGCCCTCCTGGGAACCCACCCCCTGGGAGCCCACGGCTTGGGAGCCCCCGTCCTGGGAGCTCCCGCCCCCCGCCCAGGCCTCTGCCCCGGCCCAGGCCGTTCCCGCGCCCTTCCCGCCCGGCCCGAAACCGCCGGGGTTCACCGCGCAGGAGCCGTCCCCGGACGCGTCCGGGGACACCCGGAGCGACACGTACTCGGAACCTCCCGCGGCGCGGGTGCCCGCGTCGAGGGCGCCGTCGGGCGTGCCGCCGAAACCCGTGTCGGCTCCTGCCCCACCCCCGGGCGCGGCTCCCCCCGGCCCCGCAGCGGCCGTCCTGCCCAGCACCACCGGGGGCTTCCGGACACCGCCCGAGTCGGCCCCCGAGGACATGCCCGCGGGCGAGCCCCGGGAGACCGTCCTCTCCGTCGTCCAGCCGCCGCCCTCCGTCGGCCACGTCGGCTCCGGCCCGCCCACCTACGACCCCGAACCGACCGCTCTGCCGCCCGCCGAGCCGGACGAACTCGCCGACCTGGTCGCCGACACCGTGCTGGACGGCGCACGCTACGGAACGAGCACGCTGCGGGCCGTGTCCGTACGCGGGGACTCCGCGCGGTACCGGGGCGAGCCGCGCCGGGACGCGCTGCTCACCGCCCGTTTCGGGACGGGCGAGCAGGCGCTCGTGCTGGTGGCGATGGCGACCGGCGCCCGCGCGACCCCGGGAGCGCACCGGGCCGCGGCGGAGGCGTGCCGGTGGATCGGGCAGGCCGTCGGGCGCAGCCACGAGCGGCTGGCCGACGACATCAGGGCCGCCCGGCGCGGCGACCTGAAGTCCGGGCTGCAGCGGCTCACCGACCGCAGCCTCGGCAAACTGCGGGCGAGCGCGGCGGAGCAGGGCGTCGAACCCGAGGAGTACGCCGCCGGCCTGCGCTGTCTGCTGCTGCCCGCAGATCCGGAGTGCCGTACCCGGGTCTTCTTCGGCGTGGGCGCGGGCGGTCTGTTCCGGCTGCGGGACGGCGAATGGCAGGACATCGAACCGCGCGTCGCCGACACCATCGGGGAGCCCGTCGTCGGCTTCGGATCGCCGCCCCACGAGACCCCCGAGGGCGACCGGCTCACCATGGACCTGGGCATCACGACGCCCCCGAGCCCCTACGAACCCGCTCCGCGGCCGCCGCACGCCCCCTTCAGGTTCCGGGCCTCCATCGCCCGTCCGGGTGACACGCTCCTGCTGTGCACGGGCGGCCTGGCGGAGCCGCTGCGCGGCGAACCCGAGCTGGCCGAGTATCTGACGACACGGTGGTCGGCGGGGGAGCCGCCCGGCCTCGCCGCGTTCCTCGCGGACAGCCTCGTGCGGGTCAAGGGGTACTCCGACGACCGGACGGCCGCCGCCGTGTGGGAGGCGTAAGCGCGCAGGCTGTGAATTGATGGAACCGAGGGACGGGCCGAGGGGCAGGGGGACCCGAGGCACCCGAGGGCATCGAGGATCACGAAGAGGTGCGTGCAGCATGGCCAAGCAGAACGTCGCCGAGCAGTTCGTCGACATCCTGGTCCGCGCCGGCGTCAAGCGGCTGTACGGAGTCGTGGGCGACAGCCTCAACCCGGTCGTGGACGCGATCCGGCGCAACGCGGCCATCGACTGGATCCAGGTCCGCCACGAGGAGACCGCCGCCTTCGCCGCGGGCGCCGAGGCCCAGATCACCGGCAAGCTCGCGGCCTGCGCCGGCTCCTGCGGCCCGGGCAACCTCCACCTCATCAACGGTCTGTACGACGCGCACCGCTCGATGGCCCCGGTACTGGCCCTCGCCTCGCAGATTCCCTCCAGCGAGATCGGTCTCGGCTACTTCCAGGAGACCCATCCCGACCAGCTCTTCCGCGAGTGCAGTCACTACAGCGAACTCATCTCCAGTCCCAAACAGATGCCGCGGCTGCTCCAGACCGCCATTCAGCACGCGGTGGGCCAGTCCGGTGTCAGCGTGGTCTCGCTGCCCGGCGACATCGCCTCCGCGCCCGCCCCGGACAAGACCGTCGAGACCGCGCTCGTCACCTCCCGGCCCAGCGTCCGGCCCGGCGACACCGAGATCGACAAGCTCGTCGCGATGATCGACGAGGCGGAGAAGGTCACGCTCTTCTGCGGCGCCGGCACGGCGGGCGCGCACGCCGAGGTCATGCAGTTCGCCGAGAAGATCAAGTCCCCGGTCGGGCACGCGCTGCGCGGCAAGGAATGGATCCAGTACGACAACCCGTTCGACGTCGGAATGAGTGGGCTTCTCGGCTACGGCGCGGCCTACGAGGCGACCCATGAGTGCGATCTCCTCATCCTGCTGGGCACCGACTTCCCGTACAACGCCTTCCTCCCGGACGACGTCAAGATCGTTCAAGTCGATGTGCGGCCCGAGCACTTGGGGCGCCGGTCGAAGCTGGACCTGGCGGTGTGGGGCGATGCGAGGGAGACGCTGCGCTGTCTGATCCCGCGAGTGCGACCCAAGGGCAATAGGCGCTTTCTCGACAAAATGCTGAAGAAACACGCGGACGCCCTCGAAGGGGTCGTCAAGGCGTACACCCGCAAGGTCGACAGGCACGTCCCGATCCATCCCGAGTACGTCGCCTCCGTGCTCGACGAACTCGCCGACGACGACACGGTGTTCACTGTCGACACCGGGATGTGCAACGTCTGGGCGGCCCGCTACATCTCGCCCAACGGCAGCCGCCGTGTGATCGGTTCGTTCTCGCACGGGTCGATGGCGAACGCGCTGCCGATGGCGATCGGCGCCCAGTTCACCGACCGGAGGCGGCAGGTCGTGTCGATGTCCGGCGACGGCGGATTCTCCATGCTGATGGGCGACTTCCTCACTCTCGTGCAGTACGACCTGCCGGTGAAGGTCGTACTCTTCAACAACTCCTCCCTCGGCATGGTCGAGTTGGAGATGCTCGTCGCCGGGTTGCCCTCCTACGGCACCGCCAACAAGAACCCCGACTTCGCGGAGGTGGCCCGTGCGTGCGGGGCGTACGGCGTCCGGGTCGAGAAGCCCAAGCAGCTCGCCGGCGCCCTCAAGGACGCCTTCCGCCACAAGGGGCCGGCCCTCGTCGACATCGTCACCGACCCGAACGCGCTCTCCATCCCGCCGAAGATCAGCGCGGACATGGTGACGGGCTTCGCGCTCTCGGCGTCGAAGATCGTGCTGGACGGCGGAGTCGGCCGCATGGTGCAGCTGGCCCGCTCCAACCTGCGCAACGTGCCCCGCCCGTAAGGGCGTCGGCCCCGTGCGCCGGTGGCCCCGCTCAGTCCGTGAGAGTCCAGCCGCCGCTCGCGTACCAATAGTGCGGCAGGCCCTTGGTGCCGCTGGTGCGGAAGGGGACGCCGTGGTCGTCGATGCGCTCGGTGCCGGTGCGGCCCTGCGAGGACCATTCGAGCTCCAGATACCAGCGGCAGTCGCAGCCGACGGTCCGGGCGTCGACCATCAGCACCTCGGGATCCGTCACGGACACCCGGTAGGGCATGCGCATCGCCGCAGTGCTCGTTGCGCCTTCCCAGCCCGGGACCGAGCGGGCGATCGGCCGGCCCTTGTCCAGATCCACGATGAACGAGCGGGGAGCCATGCCGCCGCCGCAGCCCTGGCCCGTGGAATAGACGTTGCCCTTCACCGGGGCGTCCCGTCCCACGACGCGGACCCGCAGCGCCTCCAGGACGACGGCCGCGTCCGTCCGCCCCTGTACGGAGATGTCCACGAGTGTCTGGCCGCCGTGGACCGCGTTCTGTGTCCGCGCCCAAGGGGAGGCGTCCTGCGGGGCGGGGGGCGGCGGCACCTGCTGGGGTGCCTTGTCGATGACGTAGTCGTGCTCGCAACCGGTCGCCCAGCGATGGGAGTTCGCGGTCCAGGTGAGGGGGGTGGCGGCGGAGGCGGCCGTGGGGGAGGGGCTCGCGGACGGGCCCGGCGAGGCGTCTCGTTTGCCGGATGCCTTCGGGGACGGCGTGTCGGCCGGCAGGCCGCGCGTGGTGGAGGGGAGTGCGGACGGTGTCGCGGAGCCGCTCCGAGCGCCCGCCGTCCTCGCGGTCTTCGTGCCGGACGCCTGCTCGTCGGCGGTGGCCGAGGAGTGCCCGGACGGCAGGGCGGAGAGGCCGCCCAGGGTGGCGAGCAGCGCGGTGACGACAGCCGCGGCGATGGCGACACGGCGACGGTGCCAGGGCTTTCGCGGTGTGGGACGTGACGCCGCGTCATGCTCGGACGGCGAACCGGGGAGGCCTTCCACTGGAGCCGTTCGGGGACCGGGCGAGGCGGCGGGTGCTGCCGCGTGCACGGAGCCGGCGGCGGACTTCGGGACGGAGTCCGCGGCCGTCACAGAGTGGGAACTGGCGGCCGTGTCCGAGACCGAGCCGGTGACCGTTTCCGGCACAGAGTCGTCAGCCGTCGCGGAGTCGGAGTCGGAGTCGGTGGCGGCCGCCGGCTCCGGTCCAGTGCCGTCGGTCGGCGCCGGGACGGGGTCGACGGCCGGCACGGACACCGGTTCGGCAGCTCCGGCGGTCGTGGGGCTCGCGCCCGCCGACAGGGCTTCGGCGACTCCCGCCACGGACTCGACTCCCGCCACGGACTCGGCCACCGTCGGTGTCCGGGACCGCTGTCGTGCCGCCACCGCCAGGATCCAGCGTCGGTGCAGCTCGACCCGTTCGGCCGGACCGGCCTGGCACAACGCGGCGAACCGCTCCACAGGTGCGAAGCCGAGCGGTACCGCCTCCCCCGCGCAGTACCGGTGCAATGTCGAGGCGTTCATGTTCAGCCGACGCGCGAGTGCGGCGTAACTGCGGTCCGTCCGCGCCTTCAGACGCCGCAGCAGCGCCGCGAATTCCTCCACGTCGTCCTGGGATGACACCGGTTCTCCCCGCCTCGCGTCCCAGGACGGCATCCCAGGCACTCCCGGTAAAGAGAGGTCGGAAGGCCTGGGACGGTTCCACCGTTGCGGATGGGGCGCCGTCCGTTGTGCCCGGACCGAGGGGCCGCCGATGCTCAAGGCGTCGCCGGAGCGGCCTCCGCACCACGGACAACCGAGGGGGCCACCCCGTACAGCGCGACACACTTCCGCACCGACCGAAACCGGGGAAGCACACTGATGAACAGCAACACGACCGCCCGCAAGCACGTCCGCCGCACCGCCCTGATCGCCGGCCTCGTCGCCGCAGCGGCCCTGCCGCTCGGGCTCACCGCCTCGGCACAGGCGACCACGGGAGGGACGGCCGCGGGGGCAGCCGCGCAGCGGACGGTCAGCGGCACGGCGTCCGACGACGTGACCCGCGTCGCCGACTTCTACGGCGCCTACATCGACGCCAAGAGCGACCCGGACCACGGCGGCAGGCTCGCCACCGAACTCCGGAAGTACTACGTCCAGGCCGGCGGGCTCCGTGAGTTGACGGCCTGGGAGAACCGCAACCACGCGGACGGCGTCCTGCGTGCCCAGAACGTTCCGGGGAAGTGGACGGTCAAGGACGCCGGCGCGGCCGGACACACGAAGGTCAATGTCACCCTCACCTGGGGCGGCGGGCAGACCACCAAGCTCGTCGTCGGCCTGGACCGCAACCACAAGATCATCCGCATCGACGGCAACTGACCTCGCCCGTCCTCCGGGGGCCGCGGGCCGGGCACGCGTTCCGCGGGCCCGGCCCCTGGGTCCCGGCCGCCCTACCGGGCCGGCCGCAGCCGCAGGGTGAGGATCTGGAACGGCCGCAGCTCGATCTCCGACGGGGCTTCGCGCAGCGGCCGTTCCAGCAGGTCGGTCACCTCGGCCCGGGAGACCGGGAAACCGGCGGTCACCTTCGCGCGGGCCCGCCCGCCCCGGGACTCGTACAACCGCACCACCACATCGCCGCTGCGGTCCTCCGCGAGCTTGACCGACTCGACGGTGACGGCCGGGTCGTCGACACTCACCAGCGGTTCCAGTGCCCGCACCGCGACCTGCCGCAGCGGCAGATTGAGCGCGAGCCCCTCCGCCACGGCGTCCCCCACGCCTGCCCCCGGCAGCAGCGCGTACGTGAACCGGTGCGTGCCGAGATCGGTCTCCGGGTCCGGGCTGTGCGGGGCGCGCAGCAGGGTCAGCCGTACGGTGGTGCCGAGGCCGTCGGCGTGCGGTGCACGGGTCACGTCATGGCCGTACGTCGAGTCGTTGAGCAGCGCGACACCGTACGACTCCTCCGCGACGCGCAGCCAGCGGTGGGCGCAGATCTCGAAACGGGCGGCGTCCCAGCCGGTGTTGGCGTGGGTCGGACGGTGGACGTGCCCGAACTGGATCTCGGCGGCGGACCGTTCGGCCTGGACGTCGAGCGGGAAGGCGGCCTTGAGGACCTTCTCCGACTCCTGCCAGTCGACGTCGGTCACGATGTCCAGCCGACGGCTCGCGGCCGTCAGCCGGATCTCCTGGGTGATCCGGGAGGAGCCGAAGGCCCGGGTGACGCGCACGGTCGCCCGCAGCGGCCCGCTCTCCACCAGCTCCACCGACTCGGCGGCCGTCAGGTCCTTGTGCGTGCGCCGGTAGTGCCGGTCGATGTCCCAGGCGTCCCAGGCGTTGGGATGGTCGGGATGGAGCTGGAGCAGATTGCCGGGACCGCACAGCACCTCCCGGCCGTGCGCGAGATCCCGTACGGAGGTCAGCAGCCCGTCACCGTCGATCCGCACCCGGAGCCGGTCGTTCTCCAACACGATGCTGCCGTCGGCGTGTTCGGCCCGCACGGTGGGGCCGGGTCCGGCCGGTACGGCGGCGCCGCCCAGCCCCGGCACCGTCACCAGCCCGTCCCCGACCACCTCGGTCCGCTCGTACGGCGAGGCGTTCAGGACCCCAGGGGAGGGGCCGGTGCCCAGAGCCCCTACCGCCTCCGCGGTGATCTCCTCGAGTTCCGCGAGCACCCGCGCGTACGTCTCGCGTGCCTCCCGGTGCACCCAGGCGATCGAGGAGCCCGGCAGGATGTCGTGGAACTGATGCAGCAGCACCGTCTTCCAGAGCCGGTCCAGGGCGTCGTACGGGTAGGTGTACGACGGATCGCGCACGGCGGCCGTGGCGCACCACAACTCGGCTTCGCGCAGGGCGTGTTCCGAGCGCCGGTTGCCCTGCTTGGTCTTGGCCTGCGTGGTGTAGGTGGCCCGGTGCAGCTCCAGATACAGCTCGCCCGACCACACCGGCGCGTGGACCCCGTACTCCTCCTCGGCGGCGGCGAAGAACGCCTCCGGTTTCTCGATCCGGACCCGCGGTGAGCCCTCCAGGGACCGCAACCGCCGGGCCTTCTCCAGCATTTCGCGGGTCGGGCCGCCCCCGCCGTCGCCCCAGCCGAACGGGACCAGTGAGCGGGTGGCCCGGCCCTTCTCCGCGAAGTTGCGCTCCGCGTGGGCGAGTTCGCGGCCGTGGAACTGGGAGTTGTAGGTGTCCACGGGCGGGAAGTGGGTGAAGACCCGGGTGCCGTCGATGCCTTCCCACCAGAAGGTGTGGTGCGGCATCTTGTTGGTCTGGTTCCAGCTCAGCTTCTGGGTGAGGAACCAGCGGACACCGGCGAGCTTCGCGAGCTGCGGGAAGGCCGCCGTGTAGCCGAAGGAGTCCGGCAGCCAGATCTCCTCGGTCTCGACCCCCAGTTCCTCCCGGAAGAACCGCTTGCCGTGCACGATCTGCCGGGCCAGCGCCTCACCACCCGGCATATTGGCGTCGGACTCCACCCACATCGACCCCACCGGAGACCAATTGCCCTCCTCCACGGCCTTCTTGATCCGCTCCCAGATGTGCGGCTGGTGCTCCTTGACCCAGGCGTACTGCTGGGCCTGTGAGCAGGCGAAGACCAGCTCCGGGTAGTCGAGGGCAAGCGCCGTGACGTTGGCGAAGGTCCGGGAGGCCTTGCGGACCGTCTCGCGCAGCGGCCACAGCCAGGCCGAGTCGATGTGCGCGTGCCCGGCCGCCGAGACGCGGTGCGCGCTGGCCGACGCGGGCCGCGACAATGCCTCCGTCAGCTCGGACCGGGCCGCCGCCGCCGTGCCGGAGACGTCGTGCAGATCAAGGGCGTCGAGCATGTTCTCCAGCGCGCGCAGGATCTCGTGCCGTCGCGGCCGCTGCGGATCCAGCTCGTACATCAGCTCCGAGAGGACCTCGACATCGAGGACCAGATGCCACACGTCCTCGTCGAGTACGGCGAGATCGGCAGCCGCGAATCGGTAGATCGGCCCATCACCGGCGGTCAGTACGTCTCCCAGACGCGTGGGCTCGAAGCCGTGCAGGACGGCGGGGTTGGCCGCCGCCTCCAGCAGCAGACGCACCTCCTCGCCTCCCGTCGCCGGTGCTCCGACCGTCAGGTGGCGGTTGCGCGGGTGGATGCCCTTGAGGGGGATGCCAGCCGCGTCGTACAACAGCCCCTCCGCCTGGAATCCGGGCCCGTCCCCCGTGAACCCGGGGTCGATCACCACCTCCACCGGGCGGCCCGCCCACTCCTCGGGCACCCGGCCCTCGATCCGGAACCAACTCGTCGACCAGGGCTTTCCCCAGACCGTGCCGGTCGTGAAGGGCTCGTAGGAGGCCTGGAGCGCCTGGCCGACGGGCACCGGCTCGCCCGGCACCTGCCATACGGAGAGCGTGAGCGGCACCCGATCCGCGTACTGCGCGGGGCGCATGCACTGCCGCAGCGCGCGCTCCAGGCGCGCCTCCACCAGCGAACGGTCGTCGTGCACGGCGGCTCCTCGGTGCTCGGACGGCTCTGTCGAACCCTTCACTTCCCCGTGCCGGCGTCGCGCACCCGTGACGGTACGGCAGTCGGTCGACGATCGACATGACTGCCACCTTCCCGATGAGGGCATGGATTCCCGTGAACGTGTTCGAGCAGAGGGGAACCGACATCGGCACGCAGGCGGGGGTCATGAAGCGGCATGCACCAGGAGGTGGTCCCATGACCAGGGGGGCCTTCTCCACCGATCCAGTGGAGGAAGCGTCCGACGGGGCGATCGACCAACCGGACGGCGCGCAGCTCCGGCGCCGGCTGGGCAAGGCGGATCTGCGAGCGGTGCCCGAGGCGCGCAAGGCGCTGAGGGAGCTGTTACGGCACTGGGGGAAACCGGGAAGGTCCGAGATAGCCGAGCTCCTGACCAGTGAGCTCGTCACGAACGCACTGATTCACACCGACGACGACGCCCTTCTGACGGCGACGATCGGACCGCGCGGACTGCGCGTGGAGGTCCGGGACTTCGTGGCACGCAGGCCCAGAATGCGCGTACCGAACGCCGACGACGGTACGCACGGCAGAGGTCTCGTCCTCGTCCATTCCCTGGCGGACGCGTGGGGCGTACGGGCGCACGGGGTGGGCAAGGCGGTGTGGTTCGAACTGAACGGCGGCACGGTGTAGGAACACCGCGCCGCCATTGTCGTGTCCGGGCCCGGCCGGAGATCCCGGCCGGGCCGTCCGGGCTGCCGCCCGGGGTCGGTCGAGTGCGCCTCAGCCGAACTGCTGTTCGAGATCCTTGAGCTTGCGCTCCAGGGAGTCGAGCCGCGGCAGGGCCATCGTCTCGTCCTCCGTGGTGAGGTCGACGGTGATCGGCTCAGTGCTCTTGCGGACGGGGGTGAGGGAGGGCCGCGATCGCACGGGCAGCTGCTCCGCGGTGGATATGGCAGGCTCCGTGGAGGCCTGGGCGGGCGCCCGCTCCACGGTCGCTGTCTCCAGTTCCCGGGCGCCACCGCGTCCGGCGAAGCCGCGGTGACCACGGCTGAGCGCCTTGAGGTGCGCTCGCTCGACCCGCTGCTCGTTCCGGCGGCGCAGTCGGTTCTGCTCCTTCTGGCGCCGGTCCTCGCGCACCTCGTCCACGGCCTCGTCCAGGGAGCGGACGTTCTCCAGGAGCATCAGCGACCACGCGCTGTACGTCTCGCGGGGCGCGCGCAGCCAGCGGACCATACGGATCTGCGGCAGCGGACGCGGCACCAGGCCCTGCTCACGCAGCGCGGCACGACGGGTCTGCTTCAGCGCCCTGTCGAACAGCACCGCGGCCGACAGGGACATGCCCGCGAAGAACTGCGGAGCACCGGCGTGGGCCATGCCCCGGGGTGCGTGCACCCAGTTGAACCACGCCGCCGCACCGGCGAAGGTCCATACGAGTATGCGGGAGCCGAGTGCCGCGTCACCGTGGCTGGCCTCGCGCACGGCGAGGACGGAACAGAACATGGCCGCGCCGTCCAGGCCGAACGGGACGAGGTACTCCCAGCCGCCGGAGAGGCCGAGGTTCTCCTCGCCGAAGCCGACCAGGCCGTGGAAGGAGAGTGCCGCCGCGACCGCGGCACAGCAGAACAACAGAACATAGGAGGCCGTGCCGTAGACGGCCTCCTTACGCCTGCGGCGCTCCTCGGTGCGCTCCCACGAGTCGTCGCTGCTCGTGCTGTCCCCGGACCGCTTGCCGCGCGCGAGCACCGCCACCGCCGCCAGCAGGCCCAGGAGCAGAACGGCGCCTGGAAGCAGCCAGTTCAGCGATATGTCGGTAAGTCTCATCTGGGGTCCCTTGCATTGGGATAGGGCGTAACGCCCGCCATAGTGGCCCAATCACGTCGGCCCTCAGGGGGTTTCGGGGCAAGAGGCCGCCAAGGAAGTGCAAGGAGGTACGCAGGGCGACTCTCTGCTCGAACTGCCGCGCGAGGGACGGGAGTTGAGTACGAATAAGACTACCCGTAAGGATGGTTCCACGGAGAGTTCCCGTGACAAGTGAGGAATTTGTGAAGCACCTGTGATCTGTGGGCGGTCCGAGGGGCCGCGATCGGTGACGGGCGCCGGGCGCATCGGGGCAGGTGCTCGCGCCGGGAGTCTCAACTCGCCGCGGCGGCCGTCAGCTTGGTGATCCGGTCCGCGTCGCAGGTGCGCGGGCAGGTGGCGCACGTGTCCGCGGGGCGCAGTGTGTAGAAGAGGCAGCAGCTCACCCGGTCCCGGGTGGGCAGCGACTCCCCGTCCGGACCGGTCAGCTCGCGGAAGGCCGCCGAACCCACGTACGGCCGCGTCGAGCCGGGCAGCAGCAGCTCCAGCTCGCGCGTCGCACGCCGCTCCTCGCCGAACAGCTGGGCGACGTACCAGAGGCCCTCGACGATCTCGTCGGTCGCCATGCCCCACAGTGCCCGGCCGCGCCGTCGCATCCGCGGCCCGAACCCGCCGAGGACCGGCTCCAGGTGTTCGGCCACGGCGGCCCGCACCTCCGCGCGCAGCGCCTCCTCGTCCGGTACGACCCTGGCGCCGGGCAGTGTGGCGGCCGGGTCGTCCGGCAGGCAGGCGAACGTGGTGACGCGGACGGCCATCCGGCCGGCCTCACGCTTGAATGTGACGTCCTCCACTGGCAGGCGCGGAACCCGGCGCAGCAGGAACCACGGCACGGTGATCAGCAGGCAGGCCGGCCAGGCGTACCGGTGCAGTCCGAAAGTCGCCACGACATCGGGCCGTGCCCGTCGGCCGTGGTCCCGGACCACCTGGCCCTCGTCCCAGGCGAGGAACGCGTCGAGGTCGGGGCCGCCCTCCGCGAGCCGGGCGGCGGGGGCCCAGCCCGGGCCCCGCGGGGCCGCTTCGCCCGCGGCCAGCTCGGTGACGCCCAGTCCGGGGAAGACCTCACTCAGCCGCGCGTACGCGTCCGCCACGGCCGACGCGGCGACGGGTGGCGTGCCGGGGCGGGCCGCCGGGTCGGCCGGGGTGCTTGCGCCGGCGTCGGCGGACAGGGTGGGAGCGGACATGCGGAACCATCGCTTCACGATCGTTAGCAGGTAAGCCTTACCTTACCCCGCCTCGCGGGTGTTTGAACTGAGGCCATGTGCGCCTATCGTGCTTGACGGACGAGTAACAACCGACACCATGACCCCAAGTACCACCGACCCGGAGGAGGACCCGTGGAGCAGGCCGGTCCGCGCAGCGCGCACGGCTCCGCCGGGTCATGGGACCCGGACATCCAAGCGAGCGCCTTCCGGGTTCCGCCGCAGCCGGGGCCCGCGGACCTGGGCCGGGCGAGGGTGGTCCCCGCGGGAGTCCCGGGCGACTGTCCCGGTGCCCGGCCGGGTGGTGGGTCGGACGGTGGGTCGGTGAATGGTGGGTCAGGTGGTGGGCCGGGTGGCGGCCCCGCCGTGGCCTCGGCCCGCGGCGAGCACACGCACAGTGAGACGCCGATCCCGCACCCGCGCACCGAGGACACCCGCCCCGCCGCAGGCACGGACGGCGCACGCCCCGGGAACGTCCGGCCCGTACACGTCGACGAGACGCGTCCCGCCGTACGCGCGGAGACCGCCCGCCCCGTGCAGGTGGAAGAAGCTCGCCCCCGAGTGCGTGACGAGAACGTCCGGCCCGCGCGCGCCGAGGAGACCCGTCCTGCCCTGCGCGGGCAGAACACCCGCCCCGCGCACGCCGAGGAAACCCACCCCGCCGTACGTGCCGAGAACGTCCGCCCCGGACGCGGCGACGACGCCCGCCCCGCCGTACGTGCCGAAGCCGCCCGGCCCGTCGTGCAGCGTGCCTCCGTGCGTGGGCAGATCCTCGATGCCCTGCGCACGGCGCTCGTCGTGGGTGAACTCGCCCCCGGCGAGGTGTACTCGGCACCCGCGCTCGGCGAGCGCTTCGGGGTGTCCGCGACGCCCGTCCGCGAGGCGATGCAGCAACTCGCCCTGGAAGGCGCCGTCGAGGTCGTACCCAACCGGGGCTTCCGCGTCATCGAGCGCGGCACCCGGGAACTGGCCGAACTCGCCGAGATCCGGGGCCTGATCGAGGTCCCGGTGATGCTCCGGCTCGCGCGCACCGTGCCCGCCGCCCGCTGGACCGAGCTGCGCCCGCTCGCCGAGGCCACCGTGCGGGCCGCGTCCTCGGGCTGCCGCGCGACCTACGCGGAGTCCGACCGGTCGTTCCACCGCGCGGTCCTCGCGCTCGCGGGCAACGCGCAGTTGGTGCGCATCGCCGACGATCTGCACCGCCGCGCCCAGTGGCCCCTCGTCGGCGGTCCCGTCTCCCGGGGCCGCGCCGACCTGGTGGCGGACGCGGCCGAACACACCGCGCTGCTGGAGGCGTTGATCGCCGAGGATCTGACGGTCGTCCAGGCCCTGGTACGGGAGCACTTCACCGGCGCGTCCTGAAGAGCCCGGCTCGTCCCGCCCGCCTGCCCGCCTCTTCGGCGGGGCGGCCGGCACGGGCTGTACGTATCCCGTGCCGGTCGGGCCGTACGCGTCCGTGCCGGTCGGGCCGTACGCGTCCGTGCCGGTCGGGCCGTACGCGTCCGTGCCGGTCGGGCCCTCACATCCGTGCCGCGAGGGCCGTGCGGGCCGTACGCATCCCTGCCGGACAACTGGAGCTTGCCCCGAACGGCCGGTGCCCGCGGCCGGTGCCCGCGGCGGCTGGTGCCCGGGGCGGGCGGAGCGTCCGCCCGCCCGTGCGTGATCAGGCCGTCGCCGCGGGCGGAGTCAGCTGGCCCGCCAGCCAGATGGGCACGCCCCCGAGCAGCCGGAACAGCCGTCCCGCCTCCGCCCGCAGCCGCGACGCCTCCGGCTCGACCTCGGCGTCGGCCAGGGACGCCAGCGCCGGTGCCGTACCCACGAGGTACCCCAACTCCTCGCGGATCCTGAGGGATTCGGCGAAGCCGTGCCGTGCCTCCGCCAACTCCCCCTCGCGCAGGGCGAGTCCGGCGAGATGCCGCCAGGTGAAGGACAGCAGCAGTGCGTCGTTCTGGGCGGTCGCGCCCGCGTGCGCCCGCCGGTACGCCGCACGGGCGGCCTGCGGGGCGTGCGCGAGGTTCTCGGCGAGCAGCCCGCGCCGGAAGTCCAGCAGGGCCCTGCCCGGCGCGCCCGGCGCGAGCAGCGCCGCGGCCCGGCCGAGCGCCGCACGCGCCTCGTCGGCCCGGTCGCGCACGGTCAGCAGCGTTGCGGCGTAGGCGAGTTGGCCCCGCTCGCAGGCCGCCGCGCCCCGCTCGTCGTCGCTCTGCGCCAGCGCCTCGGCGGTACGCAGGGCGTCCTCCGCCTCGGCCCAGCCCTGCTCGGTGTAGAGACAGCGCTCGACCAGGAGCGACGCTCTCTGCAGGGCGGCCCCCGCCGTGCGCGGCTGGATCAGCGCCGCCGCGTCGGCCCAGCAGGCGCGCGAGCGCAGCCGCCATACCGCGGTCTGGAGTGGATCGTCCCCTGCAGTCGTTCCGGTACCAGACATGGCGGTATGCGCCACGTTGCCCTCCCCGAGCACACCATTGAGCTGTTGAGTGGTGGCATCTCAGCACGGATCACCGGGCCCGGCCAAGAGGGTGGGTGAAGGATTTCACAAAGTCATTGGATGCGCGCGGCCCACCCGGGGCTCCTGAGGTCAGCTCATCCGCAGTGCCAGGAAGAAGTCCAACTTGTCCTCCAGGCGCGACAGATCACGACTCGTCAACTGCTCGATACGGCCGACGCGGTAGCGCAGCGTGTTGACGTGGAGGTGCAGACGGGCGGCGCAGCGCGTCCAGGAGCCGTCGCAGTCGAGGAACGCCTCCAGGGTCGGAATCAGCTCCGCGCGGTGCCGGCCGTCGTACTCGCGCAGGGGGTCCAGCAGACGGGCGGTGAAGGCACGGCGTACGTCGTCCGGGACGAACGGCAGCAGCAGGACGTGCGAGGCCAGCTCCTGGTGTCCGGCCGCGCAGACCCGCCCGGGGCGCGCCGCGGCGACCCTGCGGGCGTGCCGGGCCTCCTCCAGGGCGCCGCGCAGCCCCTCCGCCGAGTGGACGGCGGCGCTGACGCCGAGCGTGAGCCGCCCGTCGTCGTTCAGGCCGGCCGACAGCGGGTCCCGTACGGCCGCCAGGAGCGTGTCGGCGTGCAGGCCGGGCTCCGGGCCTTCCTCGTCGGAGGGGACCGCCGGAAGGGGTACGAGCGCGACCGCCTCGTCCCCCGTGTGGGCGACGGCGATCCGGTCGGAGTGCTCCGGCCCCGGCGACAGCGGGTCCACGAGGATCTCCTCCAGCAGCGCCTGGGCGACCGGGCCGCCCTCGATCTCGCCGCCGTCCCACTCGACGCGTGCCACGACGACCTGCCAGTGCGGGGCCGCTCCCAGGCCGGGCAGCAGCACCGGCGCCGCGACGCGCAGCCGTGCCGCGATCTCGGCGGGCGCCGCCCCTGCCTGGACCAGTTCAAGGACCTCCTGCGCGAGCCGCCGCCGAACCGTGCGCGCCGCGTCCCGCCGGTCCCGTTCCACCGCGATCAGCTGGGTGACGCCCTGGAGCAGGTCGAGCCGCTCCTCGGGCCAGTCCCCGGCGTCCGCCTCGACCGCGAGCAGCCAGTCGGAGAGCACCGTCTCGCGCACGTCCCGGGAGGCGCCCGCGGCACGCACCGACGAGCGGATCGGGAAGAGCGAGTACATCGCCGGGCCCACCGTCACCCGGTGCGGTCCGCGGCGCCCGGTGCGGGCCGCCGCCAGATGTTCGGCGGCCAGCTTGGCGCAGGTGTCCGCGGGCAGCGCGCCGCCCGCGACCTTCGAGCCCGCGATGGGCCGGCCGGCGGGCGAGAGGACCCAGGCACGCAGGTCGAGGTCGCTGCCGAGCAGATCGAGGACCACGTCGGGGCCGCCGCCCGCCGGGCCCGAGGTCATCATCCGCCGGTGCCGGTCGACCACGGCGGCCAGATCCCCGGCGCGCTCGCCCGACACCTGGCGCACGACGTGTTCGGTGATCGTGGCGAAGGCGACCGACTCGTTCACGGCGAACAGCGGCAGCCGGTGCCGGGCGCAGGCCACGACCAGGTCGTCGGGGATGTCGCCGAGCTCCGCCTCACCGGCGGCCAGGGCCGCGACCCCGGTGCTCGCGAGGATGCGGACGAAGGGCTCGGAGTCCTCGGCGTCGTGCCGCCAGGCGAGGCCGGTGAGGACCAGTTCGCCGCCGGAGAGGTAGCGGCTCGGGTCCTTGAGGTCGGTGGTCATCACACCGCGTACGGTGCGGTCGAGCTCGTCCTCGCCGCCGAGCAGCCGCAGGCCCAGCGCGTCGGTGTCCAGCAGTGCGCGCAGCCGCATTCTCGTCGCCGCCGTTCTTTGTCTCGAAATCTACGATGGATACGTGGTGAGGCCCGCCGGCGGTCCCCGGGCTCCACGGAGCCGGTCCGTGGGTTCCGAGGATCGGTGGTCCCGGCCCCTGTGGGCCTGTGTCCTGGGCTTTCGAGAGCTGTGCTCACTGTTTCCGGGACTGTTCTCAAAGTTTCCAGAAAAAACCGAAGAGGTTGCTGATGACCTCGGTTCATACGAATCTACAAGATGCACGCGCTGGCCAGCCAACTCCTTCATGGTTTCGGTGACTGACCCCGGTGCGGGACGCGGCTGTGTACTGGCCCCACTCCGCGTAAACACCTCATGAACGAGCCGGGCCGCCCGCACACGATCTGGCTTGATCAGAACGACCCACGATACGAATGAAGAGAGCCACTCATGGACTTCCTTCGCCCCGCCAGTTGGGAGGAGGCGCTCGCCGCCAAGGCTGAGCACCCCACCGCTGTGCCGATTGCGGGTGGCACCGATGTGATGGTCGAGATCAACTTCGATCACCGCAGGCCCGAGTACCTACTCGACCTGAACCGCATCGGAGAGCTGAGCGAGTGGGAGGTCGGCGAGGGGAGCGTGCGCCTGGGCGCCTCCGTCCCGTACACCCAGATCATGGAGAACCTGCGCGGCGAGCTCCCCGGGCTGGCCCTCGCCTCCCACACCGTGGCCTCCCCGCAGATCCGCAACCGCGGCGGCGTCGGCGGCAACCTCGGCACCGCGTCCCCGGCCGGCGACGCCCACCCCGCCCTCCTCGCGGCGGGCGCCGAGGTCGAGGCCGAGTCGGTGCGCGGCTCGCGGCTGATTCCGATCGACGCGTTCTACACCGGCGTGAAGCGCAACGCGCTGGCACCCGACGAGCTGATCCGCGCCGTCCACATCAAGAAGGCCGACGGACCGCAGCAGTACTCGAAGGTCGGCACCCGCAACGCGATGGTGATCGCGGTGTGCGCCTTCGGCCTGGCCCTGCACCCCGAGACCCGTACGGTCCGCACCGGCATCGGCTCGGCCGCGCCGACCCCGGTCCGCGCGAAGACCGCCGAGGAGTTCCTGAACGCGGCGCTCGACGAGGGCGGCTTCTGGGACAACGGGAAGATCATCACCCCGTCGGTGGCCAAGCAGTTCGCCGCTCTGTGCTCCGGTGCCTGCAACCCGATCGACGACGTCCGCGGTACGGCGAGCTACCGCCGCCACGCGGTCGGCGTCATGGCCCGCCGCACACTGACCTGGACGTGGGAGTCGTACCGCGGCACCGCCGCCCGCACGGAGGGAGTCGCGTAATGCGTGTCAATTTCACGGTCAACGGCCGTCGGCAGGAGGCCGACGACGTCTGGGAGGGCGAGAGCCTCCTGTACGTCCTGCGCGAGCGTCTCGGTCTGCCCGGTTCCAAGAACGCCTGCGAACAGGGTGAGTGCGGCTCCTGCACCGTCCGGCTGGACGGCGTGCCCGTGTGTTCGTGTCTGGTCGCCGCGGGCCAGGTCGAGGGCCGCGAGGTCGTCACCGTCGAGGGGCTCGCCGACTTCGCCGAACAGCGGGCGGAGCACGGAGGTTGCGCCGCGGACGCGTGCAACACCCCGGAGGGGAACGGGATTTCCCTCGACGAGGCCAAGGGCTGGGCGGCCAAGGGGCAGGACTCGCACACCGGCGAGGGCACGCGACTCGCGCCCATCCAGCAGGCGTTCATCGACGCCGGAGCCGTCCAGTGCGGCTTCTGCACCCCGGGTCTGCTGATCGCGGCGGACGAGATGCTGGAGCGCACCCCGAACCCGACCGACGCGGACATCCGCGAGGCGCTCTCGGGCAACCTGTGCCGCTGCACCGGCTACGAGAAGATCATGGACGCGGTCCGCCTCGCGGCCGCCCGGCAGTCCGAGGCGGTCTGACCATGGGAACGACCGGTACACCCACGAACATCACGCAGGGCTCCCGGACCAAGGGCGGCATCGGCGAGTCCACCCTCCGCCCGGACGGCACCCTCAAGGTCACCGGCGAGTTCGCGTACTCCTCCGACATGTGGCACGAGGACATGCTGTGGGGCCAGATCCTGCGCTCCACGGTCGCGCACGCCGAGATCGTGTCCATCGACACCTCCGAGGCCCTCGCACAGCCCGGTGTGTACGCCGTCATGACGTACGACGACCTGCCCACCGCGGTGCGCAACTACGGCCTGGAGATCCAGGACACCCCGGTTCTCGCGCACGGCAAGGTCCGCCACCACGGCGAACCCGTCGCCATCGTCGCCGCCGACCACCCGGAGACCGCGCGCCGCGCCGCCGCCAAGATCAAGGTGGAGTACAGGGAGCTGCCGGTCATCACGGACGAGGCGTCCGCGACCGCGCCCGACGCGATCCTCGTCCACGAGGGGCGCCGGGACCACCACATCGGCCACGTCCCGCACCCGAACATCGTGCACCGCCAGCCGATCGTCCGCGGCAACGTCGAAGAGGCCGCGAAGAAGGCCGACTTCATCGTCCGGGGCGAGTACACCTTCGGCATGCAGGACCAGGCCTTCCTCGGCCCCGAGTCCGGCCTCGCCGTGCCCTCGGAGGACGGCGGAGTCGAGCTGTACATCGCCACCCAGTGGCTGCACTCCGACCTGCGCCAGATCGCCCCGGTGCTCGGTCTGCCCGAGGACAAGGTCCGGATGACGCTCTCCGGCGTCGGCGGCGCGTTCGGAGGCCGCGAGGATCTGTCGATGCAGATCCACGCCTGCCTGCTGGCCCTGCGCACCGGCAAGCCCGTCAAGATCGTCTACAACCGCTTCGAGTCCTTCTTCGGACACGTCCACCGCCACCCCGCCAAGCTGTACTACGAGCACGGGGCGACCAAGGACGGCAGGCTCACGCACATGAAGGCGCGGATCGTGCTGGACGGCGGCGCCTACGCCTCGGCCTCCCCGGCGGTCGTCGGCAACGCCTCCTCGCTCAGCGTCGGCCCGTACGTCGTCGAGGACGTCGACATCGAGGCCATCGCCCTCTACACCAACAACCCGCCCTGCGGCGCCATGCGCGGCTTCGGGGCGGTCCAGGCGTGCTTCGCCTACGAGGCCCAGATGGACAAGCTCGCCGACCAAGTGGGCATGGACCGGGTCGAGTTCCGTCAGTTGAACGCGATGGAGCAGGGCTCGCTCCTGCCGACCGGGCAGCGCGTCGACTCGCCGGCCCCGGTCGCCGAACTCCTGCGCCGCGTCAAGGCGATGCCGCTGCCGCCCGAGCAGCAGTGGCTCTCCGCGGGCGAGGACGCCGACGTACGACAGCTGCCGGGGGGTCTGTCCAACACCACGCACGGCGAAGGCGTCGTCCGCGGGATCGGGTACGCCGTCGGCATCAAGAACGTCGGCTTCTCCGAGGGCTTCGACGACTACTCGACCGCACGGGTCCGAATGGAGGTCGTCGGCGGTGTGCCGGTCGCCACCGTGCACACCGCGATGGCGGAGGTCGGCCAGGGCGGCGTCACCGTCCACGCGCAGATCGCCCGCACCGAACTGGGCGTCGCGCAGGTGACCATCCAGCCGGCCGACACCCAGGTGGGCAGCGCCGGTTCGACGTCCGCCTCGCGTCAGACGTACGTCACCGGTGGCGCGGTCAAGAACTCCTGCGAGCTGGTCCGAGAGAAGGTCCTGGAACTCGGCCGCCGCAAGTTCGGCACGTACCACCCCGCGTGGGCCACCGCCGAACTCCTCCTGGAGGGCGGCAAGGTCGTCACCGACGGCGGCGAGGTCCTCGCCGATCTCGCCGACGTGCTCGAAGGAGAGGCCGTCGAGATCGAGGCCGAGTGGCGGCACCGTCCGACCGAGGCCTTCGACCTGCGCACCGGCCAGGGCAACGGCCATGTCCAGTACTCGTTCGCCGCGCACCGCGCCGTCGTCGAGGTGGACACCGAACTCGGCCTGGTCAAGGTCATCGAACTGGCCTGCGCCCAGGACGTCGGCAAGGCCCTCAACCCGCTGTCCGTCATCGGCCAGATCCAGGGTGGCACCACCCAGGGCCTGGGCATCGCGGTCATGGAGGAGATCATCGTCGACCCGAAGACCGCGAAGGTGCGCAACCCCTCCTTCACGGACTACCTGATCCCCACCATCCTCGACACACCGACCATCCCCGTCGATGTGCTCGAACTCGCCGACGACCACGCCCCGTACGGACTCCGTGGCATCGGCGAGGCCCCGACCCTGTCGTCCACCCCGGCCGTCCTCGCGGCGATCCGGAACGCGACGGGTCTGGAGCTCGACCGGACGCCGGTACGCCCCGAACACCTCACGGGTACCGCGTAGGCGCCGGGCAGTTCTCTCCGGTCGGCGCCGGGAACGTCACACTTCGTCGCGCCGCCCGGAGCACCCGGTCACCGCACCGCTCGCGGAACCGGGACCCAGCAGGGAGCAGTAAGCAACAGGCACGTACCGCAGCAGAGTTCACATCGTTCTTCACGTTCGTCCCGGGCCGTCCCCCGGGTCGTGCGGCCCAAGCACCATCCCAAATCCCGCAACCGCTCTCGCGGTTGACCAGCCGTCAGGACGGCTGTCCGGGTGCCCCTTTGAACCTTGGGAGCAGGCCCACATGACCCAGCAGTCACTGGAGCCGAAGACCACCGCGCAGGACGCGGGCGCGGGCAGCCGCGTTCCGGCGGGACGGTCTTGGCTCGACCGGTACTTCCACATATCCCAGCGGGGAAGCTCGATCGCGCGTGAGGTGCGCGGCGGCGTCACCACCTTCATGGCGATGGCGTACATCCTGCTGCTCAACCCCCTCATCCTGTCCGGCAAGGACGTGGCGGGGGACATGCTCGGCCAGAAGGCCCTGATCACCGCGACCGCGTTCGCGGCGGCCTTCACCACACTGCTCATGGGGTTCGTCGGCAAGGTGCCGCTCGCCCTCGCCGCCGGACTCTCGGTGTCCGGTGTGCTCTCCTCGCAGGTCGTCCCGCAGATGACCTGGCCGCAGGCCATGGGCATGTGCGTGCTGTACGGCGCGGTCATCATGCTCCTGGTCGTCACCGGGCTGCGCGAGATGATCATGAACGCGATCCCGCTGGCGCTCAAGCACGCCATCACCATGGGCATCGGCCTGTTCATCGCGCTGATCGGCCTGGTCAAGGCCGGCTTCGTGCACCAGGGCAAGGCGACTCCCCTCACCCTCGGCCCCACCGGCGAACTCGCCGGCTGGCCGGTGCTGCTCTTCGCCGCCACCCTGCTGCTGATCTTCATGCTCCAGGCGCGCGGCATTCCCGGCGCGATCCTCATCGGCATCGTCTCCGGCACGGTCGTCTCCGTCGTCCTCGACGCCGCCGGGGTCATCGACCCGAAGCAATGGGCCGGCGGCGCCCCCGAACTGCACGGCAGCGCCGTCTCGATGCCGGACTTCTCGCTCTTCGGCAAGGTCGAGTTCGGCGGCTGGGGCCAGGTCGGCGCGATGACGGTCGGCATGATCGTCTTCACGCTCGTGCTCGCCGGGTTCTTCGACGCGATGGCCACCATCATCGGCGTCGGCACCGAGGCCGGACTCGCCGACGCCCAGGGCCGGATGCCGGGCCTGTCGAAGGCGCTGTTCATCGACGGCGCGGGCGGAGCGGTCGGCGGGGTGGCCGGCGCCTCCGGTCAGACGGTCTTCGTCGAGTCCGCGACCGGCGTCGGCGAAGGTGCCCGTACCGGCCTCTCCGCCGTCGTCACCGGCCTCTTCTTCGCGGCCTGCCTGTTCTTCACCCCGCTCACGGCGATCGTCCCGGGCGAGATCGCGGCGGCGGCCCTGGTGGTCATCGGCGCCATGATGATGATGAACGCCCGCCATGTCGACTGGGCCGACCGCGCCACCGCCGTCCCGGTCTTCCTGACCGTCGTGATCATGCCGTTCACCTACTCGATCACAGCGGGCGTGGCGGCCGGCGTGATCAGCTACGTCGCCATCAGGATCGCCCAGGGCAAGGCCCGGGAGATCGGGGCCTTCATGTGGGGTCTGACGGCGGTCTTCTTCGTCTACTTCGCGCTCAACCCGATCGAGAGCTGGCTGGGCGTCCACTGACGCCCGCGCCCCTTCCACGCAACCGCAGACAAGCGGACAGGCAGACAAACAGCCAAGGAGACCGAGAGATGCTGGACATCGCCGAAGAGCTCCACCGGTGGGTCGAGCAGGGCCGCGACTTCGCCGTCGCCACCGTGGTGGCGGTCGGCGGCAGCGCGCCCCGCCGGCCCGGCGCCGCCCTCGCCGTCGACTCCGACGGCACGGCGATCGGCTCGGTCTCCGGCGGTTGCGTGGAAGGAGCGGTCTACGAACTGTGCCGGCAGGCGCTGGAGGACGGCGAGACCGTCCTCGAACGCTTCGGCTACAGCGACGACGACGCCTTCGCGGTCGGCCTGACCTGCGGCGGCGTCATCGACATCCTGGTCACCCCGGTCCGCTCGCGGGACACCGCCCGCCGGACGGTGCTCGCGACCGCGCTGGCCGCCGCGGCGGGCGGGGAGGCGGCGGCACTCGCCCGCGTCGTGAGCGGGCCCGCCGAACTGATGGGCCGCGCCCTCGTCGTGCGCTCCGACGGCTCGTACGAGGGCGGCTTCGGTGCCCATCCCGAACTCGACCGTACGGTCCTGGGCGAGGCGGCGGCCCAACTGGACGCGGGCCGCACCGGCACCCTGGAGATCGGAGAGCAGGGCTCTCGTTGCGGAGCACCGCTCACGTTCCTGGTGGAGTCGTCGGTCCCGCCCCCGCGCATGATCGTCTTCGGCGCCATCGACTTCGCCTCCGCCCTGGTCCGCATGGGCAAGTTCCTCGGCTACCGCGTCACGGTGTGCGACGCCCGCCCGGTCTTCGCGACGGCGGCCCGCTTCCCCGACGCGGACGAGATCGTCGTGGACTGGCCGCACCGCTATCTGGAGCGCACGGAGGTCGACTCCCGCACCGTCCTGTGCGTCCTCACCCACGACGCCAAGTTCGACGTCCCGCTGCTCCGGCTCGCGCTGCGGCTCCCGGTGGCGTACGTCGGCGCCATGGGCTCCCGCCGCACCCACCTGGACCGCAACGAGCGGCTGCGCGAAGTCGGCGTGACCGAGATGGAGCTGGCCCGCCTCCGGTCACCGATCGGCCTGGACCTCGGGGCGCGCACACCCGAGGAGACGGCACTGTCGATCGCCTCGGAGATCGTGGCCGACCGGCGCGGGGGCAGCGGGGTTTCCCTCACGGGGGCGCACACGCCCATCCATCACGACGCGTCCTCGGTTCCGGCGCGGCGGATCGGGTCGGTGGCCTGAGAGACGGTTGCGGGAGGGGGGGGGCGGAACCAGCATCGGTCATCGGTGCCTACTCATCCCGGCTCCTCGTCTCCTCCCCGGCTCGTCTTCTCCTTCCGGCTCGTCTTCTGGGCCTGTCCACTGTTTCTGCGCGTGTTCTTCTGTGTCTTGTATTGACGCAGGCATGCCTCTCGGCGAATCTCCTGTGGGAGCGCTCCCGCAAGTCCCTCGTGACCGTTGCGAACCAGGAGTGAACGCGCATGAGACGACGTACCCACACATGGCTCGCCGCCCTGTCCGTCGGGCTGGCCGCCCTCTTCGCGGTACCCCCGGCGCACGCCGCGCAGTCCACGGACCGCGGACCGTCGCTGTACGTCCCGGACCCCAACCCGGCGGCGTACCAGCAGGCCCTCGGCCTCGCCCGGGCCGGCCGGTTCCGCGACGCGGCCGGCCTCCTGGCGATGGTGAACACCCCGCAGGCCGTGTGGTTCGGCGATGAAACACCGGCCGAGGTGGAGCGACTGGTCCGCACGGTGGTGCGCGACGCGGGCCGTGACCACGCGATTCCCGTGCTGGCGCTGTACGACATCCCCGGCCGGGACTGCTCCAACTACTCCGCGGGCGGCGCCGCCGACACCGCCGAGTACCAGGCGTGGATCGACGCCGTGGGGCGAGGGATCGGGCGCGGCGACGCGATCGTCACCCTCGAACCCGACGCCCTCGCCCTGCTGCCCTCCGACTGCGGCCAGGACGACGCACAGGGCACGAAGACCGCCGCGCGGTACACCGAGGTCAACTACGCGGTCGACGCCCTGGAACCACTGCCCGGGACGCGGGTCTACCTCGACACCGGGCACCCTGGCTGGCACACCGTCAACTCCATTGTGCCGCGCCTGATCGAGGGCGGGGTGGCCCGGGCCTCCGGCTTCTACACCAACGCCTCGAACTACCAAACCGATGACGCCAACTCCTGGTACGGCAAGCTGATTTCGTCCTGTCTGGCCTACGCCGACGGCGGTGGTGACGTCGCCGACTGCCCGAACCAGTGGTGGCCGCGCGTCGACGCGCAGGCCTGGCTCGAAGCGCACGTGCGGACGTCGCCGTCCCGGATGAAGCACTTCGTCACGGACTCCAGCCGCAACGGCCGGGGCACCTGGACCCCGCCCACGGGCAAGTACACGGACGCGCAGGACTGGTGCAACCCGCCGGACCGGGGGCTCGGCGCCCGCCCCACGCTGCGCACCGGCGACCCGCTCCAGGACGCCCGACTGTGGATCAAGACGCCTGGTGAGTCGGACGGGCTCTGTCTGCGCGGAACGGCGGGGCCCGAGGACCCGGAGCGGGGGACGGTCGACCCGAAGGCGGGGGACTGGTTCCCGGAACAGGCCCTGGAACTCGCCCAGTTGGCCAATCCGCCCCTTCTTCCGGAGGGCTGACGGATACGGGACGGGGTGTGGGCGTCGACCTCTGGGCCGCGTCCCGCCGCTCTCACCCCGCCCCCCGCCGCTTTCCCCTCAGCCCGCGCCGCTCTCCCCTCGACCCCGCCCCTTTCCCCCGACCCCGCAGCTCTCCCCTCGACCCCCGGCGCTTTCCCCCCGACCCCGCAGCTTTCCCCTCGGCCCCCGCGCTTTCCCCCCGACCCCGCCGTTCTCACCTTGACCCCGCCGCTCGCACCTTGTCCCCGGGCGCTCTCCCCCGACCCCCGCCGCTCCCCCCGCCCCTGCCGCTGTCACTTTGACCGCGCCGCTCTCACCCCAGCCCCAGCAACCCGTCCATCGCCCGCCCGAACATCCACCGTGCCGACCACCCCAGCGGCCGATCGGTGAATCCCGGCAGCCCGCGCACGCTCAGATCCTCCCGCCAGACGACCCGCGAACCGCAGCCGCCGCCGTCCGTCGGGCGCACCTCGAACTCCGCCCAGCCCGTGACGAACATGCCGCGCTTGACCAGCCGGCACGTCCCTGGGCCTCCGTCGACGGGCGGCCGCCACGCGACGACCTCCATCGGGTCGTCGAAGGCGAGCGGCCCGAGCCCCGACCGCGCCACGAACACCGTGCCCTCCCGCGTCGGCGGCGGTGTGCGCACGGTGACCCGGGTCAGCGGGACGACGTCCGCGTGCCGGGGCCAGTCGGTCAGACGCCGCCAGCTCTCGGCGACGGAGTGCCGGGACACGCGTTCCAGGACGAAGAGGACCACGGCGTGATCGTAGGCGCCCGAAGGCCGTCGAACCGAAGGTGAACTCTCCCGCAACCGGATGAAATCGGCCGCCTTCGCCCCAGCCTCTTCCTCCGGTCGGCGGGCAATGCCGCCCTGCCCACGCGGGGAGTTGGTCACCAGGCCGCTGAAGGCGTACGGGGTCCTGATCGCACGGGCCCCGACACCCATCGGGAGGGTGCGTCCAGCAGGCCCGCAGGCCCGACGCCAATGCTGGACGGGAGTGTTCTGCGGCTCCGCCGTCCCGCCCACCGTGCGGCCGCGAGCCCCGCTGCCCCGACCGGACCCTTTCGGCCGGGAGCGCCGCTGCCCCGACCAGCCCCTCTTGTCGGGACTCCTGACCGGGGCCCGCTCGACTCCCCCGCGCAGCAGGCGTGTTGAGCGCTCTCTCTGTGCTCCCCGGTCCGGAGGTCCACCCGTTACGATGCGGCCGAACGTGATCCACCGTTTGCCCGAGAACCGCACCTCGACTGGTGCCACTCCCGCGACAGGAGCCCGCGTGCCGGACCAGCCCTTCGTCATCGACCCCACAGGTGCCGACATCCACGGGGAGGCCCAGCGGTTACGCGGCCTCCGTCGCACCCCGCACGACACGGGAGCCGCCCCCGCCGCCGCCCTCGTCGAACTCCCGGGCGGGATAGCGGCCTGGTTCCCGACCCGGTACGAGACGCTCAAACAGCTCCTCGCCGACGAACGGGTCTCCAAGGACCCCAACCAGCACTGGCCCGCCTGGATCGACGGCGCCCATCACGAGAGCTGGGTCGGCCTCTGGGTCGGCGTCACCAACATGTTCACCGCGTACGGCGCCAACCACCGCAGGCTGCGCAAGCTCGTCTCTCCCGCGTTCACGAAGCGGCGTACGGACGCGCTGGGGCCCCGGATCGAGGAGATCGCCGCCGAGTTGCTCGACCGTATGGCCGAAGCACCCGGCGACCGGGCCGACCTCCGGTCCGCCTACGCGCACCCGCTTCCGATGCGGGTGATCTGCGAACTGTTCGGCCTGCCGGAGGAGAAGCGGCCCGACATCGCGCGCCTCATCGAGGCGAACATGGACACCACCCTCACCCCCGAGCAGGCCATGGCCACTTACCGGGAGGTGCACGAACTGCTCGCGGGGCTCGTCGAGTCGAAGCGGGAGCAGCCGGGCGACGACATGACGACCGCGCTCATCGCGGCCCGCGACGAGGAGGGATCCCAGCTGGCCGAGGCCGAGTTGATCGACACCCTCCTCCTCGTCGTCGGCGCGGGCCACGAGACGACCGTGAACCTCATCGGCAACGCGGTCCACGCCCTGCTCGCCCACCCCGACCAGCTCGCCCGCGTGCTCGCCGGCGAGATTGCGTGGGGCGAGGTCATCGAGGAGACCCTGCGCTGGGACCCCTCGATCGCCAACCTCCCGCTCCGTTACGCCGTCGAGGACATCAAGCTCCCCGACGGCACCCTGATCCCGCGCGGTGACGCGATCCTGGCGACCTACGCGGCGGCCGGCCGTGACCCGTTGCGACACGGCGAGAGCGCGGCCCGCTTCGACATCACCCGCGTGGACAAGGAGCATCTCGCCTTCGGCCACGGCGTCCACTACTGCATCGGCGCGCCACTGGCCCGGCTGGAGGCCTCCATCGCGCTCCCGGCACTCTTCGAGCGCTTTCCCGCCCTGAGCGCGGACACCTCGCGGGGTCCGGCGCGCCTGGCCGAGTCGTTCATCGGCCACGGCTATCGGACGCTGCCCGTGCGCTGGAGCTGATCACCAGTCAGGATGGGGCGCGGGAGCGGTGGTTGGGGAGTCGACCTCGGGAGCGAACGGGCGGCCCCTTCGAGAGTTATGGACCGTCAGGGGCGGTACACCGTACCGGGCTCGGCCTTCCCCGGTGCCAGCAGTTGCGGCACCGTCACGAACACGTACCCGCGCTCCTTCAGCGCGTCGATGATCCCGGGTACCGCGGGTACGGTGCCCGGGTAGAGATCGTGCAGCAGGATGATCCCGTCCCGGGAGGACTGCTGCAGGACGCGCTCGCGTATCAGGCCGGAATCGTTCGTCCGGTAGTCCTTGGCGGTCACGCTCCACAGGATCTCGGCGAGCCCCTGCTCGCGCGCGATCTTCTGCACCGTGCCGTTCGTCCGGCCCTGCGGCGGCCGCATCAGCGTCGGCTTGTGCCCGGTGAGCCGCTCTATCTCCTCGTTCGGACGGCGCAGTTCCTCTCGTATCTCAGCCGGCGAGATCCGGGTGAGGATCTTGTGGTCCCAGGTGTGGCTGGCCACCTCGTGGCCCTCGTCGGCCATGCGCCGCACCAGCTCCGGGTACTTCTCGATGTGCCGCTTGCCGAGCAGGAAGAAGGTCGCCTGGACCTTCTTCTCCTTGAGGATGTCGAGCAGTCGGGCCGAGTGCTCGCTCGGCCCGGCGTCGAAGGTCAGGGCGATGCACTTGGCCCTTCGGCAGTCCACCGTGCCGAATGCGGCCCGTCCGGCGGCGCCCGCTTGCGCCCTCGCGGCGCTCGGCGCTGTGGTCTTCATGGATGTGCACCCCGTCAGTGGCAGGGTCAGCGCGACGGCGGCGGAGATCGCGGCCGCCGCGCGGAACCTGGTCGCCGGTCTTTTCATCTTCCTGGTCAGAGAAGGCATGCGGCGACTATATATGGGGTGTATACACTCGATGTATAGCACTGTGAGCTGCGTAAACGCGCTGATCGGCTGAGGTCGTCAGGAGTCCTTGCCGCGCCGTTCGGTGGTGCTCACGAGTGGTCGGATCGTTGCTCCGGCCGTCAATCCGGCCGTTGCTCCGGCCTCGGTTTGTGGCCGGGGCGGTGTACGCCGGCCGTGCGGCTCACGAGCATCGCCATGGCGAGCAGTCGCCGCCAGTCCAGGGCGGGTTGGACCGTGGGGACACCCGGCCGCTTCTTCGGGACGCGGACGCGGAGCACGCCCGGTTCGACGCGGCAGTGCACCGGGGTGGGCAGGATCATGGCCTCGCCGTCGATGCCGACCTCCAGCTCGTCGCTGTCGGCGCCGACGACCACTTCGAGCGCGGTGAGGACCGACAGTCCCTGCGGGTCCGGGGAGAGCAGCAGGGCGGCGGCCTCGACCGCGCTGTCCACCTTGACGCCGAGGATGCCGAGCAGCCCCGAGTCGAGCCGCTCGCGGCGGCCCAGACCGGCCGGATCGTCCGTGCGGTAGGGGTTGTTGCTCACCAGCAGCGCCTGCGGCGCGTCGAGCGTCGTGCCGGCGGCCCGGGCGGTCAGCCGCGGTCCGCGCTGGCGGGTGAGCAGGTCCGGAAGGAGCTGCATGATGGTGCCGATCTTGTCGTCCCGGTAGGCGGGATCCTGGACGACCGCCGCGTACGCGCCGAACGAGGCGTTGTTGACGAAGGGATGCTTCCCGGCGAAGCCGAGGTCCACCCGGAGTTCGACACCGTTGCTCAGCGCGTCGAGGCAGGTCGCCGGATCGGCGCGGTCGAGGCCGAGGTCCATGGCGAAGTGGTTGCGGGTGCCGGCCGAGACGACGAGGAACGGGAGACCGTGTTCGGCGGCGACGGCCGCGACGAGAGCCTGTGTCCCGTCGCCGCCCGCGACGCCCAGCAGATCCGCTCCGTCCGCGACCGCTTCCCGGGCCAGCTCGGTGACGTCCTGGTGGTGCTCCGGGTCGAGGAGGACGACGCGGGCGCCGAGTCGCTCGGCCTTCTCCACGAGACCGAACCGCTCCACCTTGCCGCCACCGGACCGGGGGTTCATGAGGACGAACGGCCGCAGCGGCGGTGGGGTGCGCCGCTCCTTCATGGGCCGGACCCGGCCGCGGGCGCTCCGCAGCGCGTATCGGCCGCTCCACACGGCGACGATCCACAGCACGGGGGACAGCAGCAGGGTCCACAGCAGCGTCACCGCGAGGACCACGATGACGGCGATGGGCACGACGACCGCCAGCAGCCCCGCGATCCAGCGCACCGGGCCGCGCAGGGTCAGCATCCACCACAGCGCCGCCGCCGCGACGGCCATGCCGGCGAGGGCGGCGAGGAGGAGCAGGAACCCGCGTACGCCTCCGAAGACGAGCGGCAGTGCCACGGCGAGCGCCGCCGATGTCAGCGAGGCTCTCGCCGCCCACCGTTCGCGGGCCGGCGGCCCCGTATCCGTGCTCATCGTTCCTCCACTGGTCGGCCCTCGCGCGCCGCGGTCACCGGGCGGGAGGCACCGTTCCATCCGTCACGCGAACCTGGCATCCGTGGGGTGGACGACCATGGCCGACGTGCCGGAACGGCCCGTATGGGGTCACGCTGTCACGAGCCGGGCTCCGGCACCACGAGGCGGCCTGTGTCCCGGCCCGTTTCCTGGCTCGCCTCCCGGCCCGTTCCCCGTCCGGATGCCGGTCGGCCGACGGCGGGGTCCGCGTGCCTCGCCGACGGGCCGGGGCGGGTGCGTGCCTCCGGCGGAATCAGCGCGCCGTGCCCGGCGCCGCACACGACGACCGTGTGTACCTGCTCGCCGCAGTCCGCGTGCACGACCTCCAGGGGCGGGCCCTCGGGATCCGCCGTGTAGCGGTCGCCCCACTGCTTGAGGGCGATCATGGCGGGCCACAGTTCCCAGCCCTTGCGGGTGAGCCGGTACTCGTACCGGGTGCGGCTGCCGGGCTCGCTGTACGGCACCGTGTCCAGGATCCCGGCCGCGACCAGCTTCCTCAGCCGGTCCGCCAGCACGCTCTCGGAGAGCCCGACATGCCGCCGGAAGTCGTCGAAGCGCCGTACGCCGTTCATCGCGTCCCGCAGCACCAGCATCGACCACTTCTCGCCGACCAGGTCGAGTGTCCGCTGGACCGTGCAGTTCTCGGTACTTGTGTCGAGCCACGTCATGCGCCCCATCGTAGGCTGACTGTGAGATTGACAGCCAGGGGTCGCGCTGGCTAGCTTCGAAAAGCAGAGTCAGAGGGACGGAACCGGATCGCCGAAGAACACGGAACCGGATCGCCGAGGAACAGGGAGAGTGGCAGCGCCATGGGCAGGTCTCGTAAGTACGACTGGGAGGACCCGGCCGTCTCCGCGGCCGCCGTCGGCCAGTACAGCGGTCTCGACTTCCTCCGTGAGGTGCAGGCCGGACGGCTCCCCGCAGCGCCGATCTCGGCGACCCTCGGCATGACCCTCGAAGAGGTCGAGCACGGCCGGGTGGTCTTCGCCCTGGTTCCGGGGGAGGAGCACTACAACCCGATCGGAAGCGTCCACGGAGGCATCTACGCCACCCTGCTCGACTCCGCGGCGGGCTGCGCGGTGCAGACGGTGCTGCCCCGGGGCACCGGATACACCTCACTCGACCTGAACGTGAAGTTCCTGCGGCCGATCACCCTGGACACCGGCAAGGTCCGCGCGGTCGGCACCGTCCTCAACAGCGGCCGCCGTACGGCCCTCGCCCAGGCGGAGCTCTTCGACGCGGCCGACCGGCTGCTCGCCCACACCACGAGCAGCTGCCTGCTGTTCCCCGTCTGACCTGCTGCCTGCTGCCTGCTGCCTGCTGCCCGCTGCCCGCTGTTCCTCGTCCGAGGATGAGGACGGGTGATGCGCCGAGCGGTGCCGTCACCCTCGGCCGGGGCGACGTGTTCCGCCGGGCCGACGGGCGGTCCCGCGGGATACCGTGGCGGCATATGAGGAAGACCCTGCCGCGCCTGCCCCGGGATGCCGTGCCGCGCCTGATCGGCGCGGTGGTCCTCGGTGCCGCGGTCGGCGCGGTCGTCGGACTGTCGACCGACGTCTTTCTGGGTCTGCTGGCCGGGATTGCCGCCACGGAGCTGTTCTTCGTCCTGGCGGGCTGGGCGGTGCTGTGGCCGATGACGGCCACGGCCACCCGCGACAACGCGCGACGCGAGGACTTCCGGCCGCTGACCGACGAACTCGTGGTGGTCGCGGTCGCCCTGTGCGGGCTGTTCGCCATCGTGCTGCTGCTCCTGCGCGGCAAGTCCGACAACGGCCACGCCGCGGCCGTGACCGCCCTGTGCGGGGTGTTCCTGGCCTGGTCGGCCCTGCATCTGATGTACGCCACCCGTTACGCCTACGTGTACTACGAGGCCGGCGGCGGCATCGACTTCAACACGGACAACCCCCCGGCGTACCGCGACTTCTTCTACTTCAGTTACAACCTCGGAATGACCTACCAGGTGTCCGACACCGGCGTCTCGAGCTCGAAGATCCGCTCGATCGTGCTGAGGCACTCCCTCCTGTCGTACGTGTTCGGCACCAGCATTCTCGCCACGGCCATCAACGTCGTCGTGGGACTCGTGGGCGGCTGACGGCATCGACGGTTCGCCTGGTTCTGGTGCGGTTTGTCGGAGGACGAAGCAGGATGGGAGGAAGAACCGACCGGTCCGCGTACGACGGACACCTCCGCGTCTCATGAGGAGGCCGACTCTTGGCCGAGCCACAGGCTGTGATCTCCCGACCGGCCAGGGCCACCGTGTTCCTCGTGGTCACCGTCACGCCGGGGCACGAGGACACGGTCCGTAGCCTGCTGGAGGATGTCTCGGGACTGCGCCGTTCCGTCTCCTTCCGGGCACCCGGCGACGACCTCGGCTGTGTCGTCGGTATCGGATCGACGGTCTGGGACCGGCTGTTCAGCGGGCCTCGCCCCCAAGAGCTGCATCCCTTCGTGGAGTTGGCGGGCAGGCGCCACCGGGCCCCGTCCACGCCGGGAGACCTCCTGTTCCACCTCCGGGCCCGCCGGACGGACCTCTGCTTCGAACTCGCCCGGCTGATCGTGGAACGACTCGACGGCGCGGTCACGGTCGTCGACGAGGTCCATGGATTCAAGTACTTCGACGACCGGGACCTGCTCGGATTCGTCGACGGCAGCGAGAACCCCGAGGGCCGTCCGGCCGCCGACGCCGTGTTCATCGGCGACGAGGACCCCGCCTTCGCGGGCGGCAGTTACGTGATCGTCCAGAAGTACCTGCACGATCTGCGGACATGGAACGCGCTGCCCTCGAACGAGCAGGAGAAGGTCATCGGGCGCACGAAGCTCGCCAACGTGGAACTGCCCGACGACGTCAAGCCGGCCGACTCCCATGTCGCGCTCAACACCATCACCGACGAGGACGGCGACGAACGCAAGATCGTGCGGGAGAACATGCCGTTCGGCACCCTGGGGGAGGGCGAGTTCGGCACCTACTTCATCGGCTACGCCCGCACCCCCGGAGTGACCGAGCAGATGCTGCGGAACATGTTCCTCGGAGACGGCCGCGCCTCGCACGACCGCATCCTCGACTTCTCGACCGCGATCACCGGATGCCTCTTCCACGTGCCGACCGTCGACTTCCTCGACGACCTCCCCGCCGCCCCGGGCGAGCAGGCGGCGGACGAGCGGCCGGCGGACCTCCCCGCCGCCTCCGGCGTGCGGGTGGCGGCGGACGGCTCGCTGGGGATCGGCAGCCTCAAAGGAGTCCGCACATGACGACCACGCCCGATGCCACCGCCTCCGCTTCTGCCACCGCCTTCACCACCGGCAACCTGCACCGCGAACTCGCCCCCATCACACCCGCCGCGTGGAACGAGATCGAGGACGAGGCGCGCCGCACCTTCCGGCGCAACCTCGCCGGCCGCCGCGCCGTGGACGTCTCGGGCCCCGACGGCCCCGGCCTCGCCGCCGTGGGGACCGGCCACCTGTCCGGCATCGACGGGCCGTCACCCGGTGTCGCGGCACGGCTGCGCCAGGTACAGCCCCTGGTCGAGCTGACGGTGCCGTTCAGGGTGAGCCGAGCCGCCGTCGACGACGTGGACCGGGGCGCGAAGGACTCCGACTGGCAACCGGTCAAGGACGCCGCCCGCACCATGGCCTTCGCCGAGGACCAGACCGTCTTCAACGGGTACACGGCGGCCCGTATCGACGGTCTTCGCGCACGCACCTCCAACCCCGTGCTCCGTCTTCCCGCGGAGCCGCGCGACTTCCCGGACGCCGTCAGCCATGCCCTGAGCACCCTCCGGCTGGCAGGCGTGCAGGGCCCGTACGCGCTGCTGCTGGGCGCGGAGGCGTACACGGCGGTCAGCGAGACCTCCGACCACGGCTATCCCATCGCCGCCCACCTCGGCCGGATGCTCGACGGCCGCCTGATCTGGGCGCCCGCCATGGAAGGCGCCTTTCTGCTCACCACCCGGGGCGGCGACTACGAACTGCGGCTCGGTGAGGATCTGGCCATCGGCTACACGGCCCACGACGCCACCGGCATCGACCTGTATTTCCGCCAGACCCTGACCTTCCTGGTCCACACGGACGAGGCCGTGGTGGCACTCGACCCGTGGACCGACACGAGCGCGGACACGGCCTGACCTCGCCGGGTGCGCGGCGCTCAGCCGGGGTTCGCCCCGGCCGCCGGCTCCCTTTTCCGACGTCTCTCAACGCACCTTTCCCCTGGGCGAGTTCCGGCCTCTCCAGGGAAAGGCCGCAGGCCAGGACCCTCGCCCTGCGGATGTCCGCTCCGGTTGCGGAGCAATAGGCGCCGCGAAATGGTGGAAAGGACTCACGCCGCACCGGGAGCTGCCCCATGTCGATGTCGTCCTACGGTTTCGGCCCGTCCGACCCCTTCGGTGACCTGCTGAACCGCTTCTTCGGGATGTCACCCGCGTCCTCTCCCTCGGCGGTGCAGCGGGTGCCCATCGGACGGCTGCTGACAGAGTCCTCGCAGGAACTCCTGAACCTGGCCGCGCGGCGGGCCCAGCAGGACGGGTCGTCCGATCTCGACACCGAGCACCTGCTGTGGGCCGCGACGAAAGTGGAACCCGCGCGCTCGCTGCTGGCCCGCGCGGAGGTGGACCCCGACGCCCTCGCGGCCCAGCTGGCCGAGGTGCTTCCCCGGGAGAGCAGTGAACCGTCCTCGGAACCGGGACTCACCCCGGCGGCCAAGCGGACCCTCGCCGCCGCGTACGCCCGCTCGCAGGCGGCCGGAGTGTCCTACATCGGCCCCGAGCACATTCTCGGCGCCCTGCTGGGCGACGCCGACACCGGTGCCGCCCAGCTGCTGCGCGCCGACGGGCAGGACGCACAGAAGCTGGCGGGCCTCACGGAACGGACGGCCCGCCCGGACAACCGTGCCGCCGAGCCCGACAAGCCCGCCACGACCTTGGACGAGTTCGGCCGGGACCTGACGGAGGAGGCGAAGGCCGGGCGGCTCGACCCGGTGGTCGGACGGGCCGAGCAGATCGAGCAGACCATCGAGATCCTCTCGCGGCGGTCCAAGAACAACCCCGTGCTCATCGGTGAACCCGGCGTCGGCAAGACCGCGATCGTCGAAGGGCTCGCGCAGCGCATCGTGTCCGGAGACGTCCCCGACACCCTGAAGGGCAAGCGGGTCGTCTCGCTCGATCTGTCAGGCATGGTGGCGGGTGCCCAGTACCGCGGGCAGTTCGAGGAGCGGTTGAAGAAGGTCATCGAGGATGTCCAGGCCTCGGACGGAGAGATCATTCTCTTCATCGACGAACTGCACACGGTCGTAGGCGCGGGTGCGACGGGCGAGGGCTCGATGGACGCCGGCAACATGCTCAAACCCGCTCTCGCCCGCGGGGAACTGCACGTGGTGGGTGCGACGACCATCGACGAGTACCGCAAGTACGTCGAGAAGGACGCCGCGCTCGAACGGCGCTTCCAGCCCGTGCTGGTTCCGGAGCCGACGGTCGAGGAGACCGTGCAGATCCTGGAAGGTCTGCGCGACGCGTACGAGGCGCACCACCAGGTCAGTTTCGCCGACGGCGCCCTCGCCGCCGCGGCGGAACTGTCCGACCGGTACATCAGCGACCGGTTCCTGCCCGACAAGGCGATCGACGTGATGGACCAGGCGGGCGCACGGGTGCGGCTGCGCGGTGCCTCGCGCTCGACCGAGGTCGCCGAGCGCGAGGACCGCATCGCGAAACTGCGCCGTGAACGCGATCAGGCCGTCGCCGCGGAGGACTTCGAGAGAGCGGGACAGCTGAAGGGGCGGATCGCCGAGGCGGAGGGCGAGCTCGCGGGCATCGAGGAGCGGCGCGCCGGTGTCGCCTCCGTGGCCGCCCGTGACATCGCGGACATCGTCTCCCGGCGCACCGGCATCCCGGTGTCCCAACTCACCGCCAGCGAGAAGGAGAAGCTCCTCAAACTGGAGGAGGAGATGCACGCCCGCATCGTCGGCCAGGACGAGGCGGTCACCGCCGTCTCGCAGGCGGTACGCCGCAACAGGGCCGGCATGGGCGACCCGAACCGTCCCGTCGGTTCCTTCCTCTTCCTCGGCCCCACCGGTGTGGGCAAGACGGAGCTGGCCACGACGCTCGCGGAGCTCCTGCTCGGTGGCGAGGCCGAACCCGGCGACACGATCGTCGCCGACGACCGGGACGGCTCCGTCCACTGCACCGTGCGCAAGGCCGCCTCGGGCGACGGCGCCTCGGGCGACGGCACGGACGCGGCCCGGGGGAGCGGAAAGTTCGCCGACGCCACGCAGAACGAGTGATCAACGCACGACGAAGGACGGGACGGAGGACTCCTGACACCGAAGACGTACCCGGGCGCGCGAACGCCGGGTAGTGGTTTGAGGAGGCTGCGCATGACGCACCACAAGTCCAACCGGGCTGTCGAAGGCGATCCGGAGCATGCCCACAACAGGGGAATGCCGCTGCGGTCCGACGATGACGAACTCCACGCACGTACGGTCCGTGAGCGGCGGGAAGCCGGTCTGCTGGGCGGTCCCATGGACGACCCCGAGGCCGCGTACAGGCGAGAGCGCGTGGAGATCGATCTGGAGGTGGGCGCCGGTCGGATCCCGACGGGCAACTCCACCCGGCGGACCCGGGACCCCTACCCGCCCTCCAGTTACGGGGACTGAATTCACCGTAGGACCGAGATCACCGCAGGACTCAAATCAGTCGGGCGACTCGCCCAGGGAGACCACCACCGCGCTCTCCGGTCCGTCGGGTGCCTGGAAACTCACGGTGTCTCCCGCCCTGCGGCCGAGGAGAGCACGACCGAGCGGGCTGTCGGCCGTCACGAGCGTCCGGTCCAACACCGCCGCGGTTTCGCCGATTTGAACGGTGTCCGTCGTGCCGTCCGCGAACCGGACGGTGACCGTGCTGCCCACGCCGACCAGGTCGGTGGGCGGCGGACCCGCCACGTCCGCCTGATGGAGCCGCGTGGTGATCACGGAGATACGGTCGTCCAGACGCCGGAGATCGTCGGCGCGCTGCAACTCGTCCGCTTCGTCGGCGCGGTCGCCCACCTCCGCGTCGGATTCCCGCAGGGTCGCCGCGACCGTGGCGCGCTCGGCGTGGACGTCGGTGAGTTCCTGCTCCAGAGCGTGCCGGGCAGCCTCGCTGATCGGTGCTGGTTCGCTGGGCATGCCTACTCCTCGGGTGCCGATAGGTGAGTCGAATCGGGGCGGTATCAGCATATCCATGCGCTTCGATGCGCTATCGAGTCGAATCGCGACGATATGTGATGTATGGAATCGTGGGTCCCTGGAATTCAGGACGCTTCCTGATGCGCTTCCTGATGTCCTGCGAGTGAGGGAGGTCCCCATGTCATCGAAGCGACGCCGGAAGAAGAAGGGCCGCCGCAAGCACGCCGCGAACCACGGGAAACGACCCCAGTCCTAGGCTCGGTGAGACTCTTGAGCGCATCCCGGAACGGTCAGGACGGACGGGAACCCCACGTGGGGCCCGACCCCCAGGGTGAACCGGAATTCCATCCGTACCATCACCCGGCCGCCGGCTGGGGTGCGGCCAAGAGCGTGAGCCGGTTCCTGGTGCGCGAACGTGCCTCGTGGACGGCCCACGGGCGATCATGCGCATGAACCACGAGAACACGGGCTTCGACTGCCCCGGTTGCGCGTGGCCCGACGACACCAAGGGCCTGCACCTGGACATCTGCGAGAACGGCATCAAACACGTCACCTGGGAGATGACGAACAAGCGGGTCGGCCGTGAGTTCTTCGCCGCCCACTCGGTGACCGAGCTGTTCGGCTGGAGCGACTACGACCTTGAGGACCAGGGCCGGCTGACCGAACCGATGGTCTACGACCCGGAGTCGGACCACTACGTGCCGATCAGCTGGCGCGCCGCGTTCGAACTCGCCGGCCGCACCCTGCGGGAACTGGACGATCCGAACCGCGCCTCGTTCTACACCTCCGGCCGTCTCGGCAACGAGGCCACGTTCCTCTACCAGTTGATGGCCCGCGAACTGGGCACCAACAACCTGCCCGACTGCTCGAACATGTGCCACGAGGCCAGCGGTCGCGCTCTCGAGGCATCGCTCGGCACCGGCAAGGGGACCGCCGACCTCAAGGACTGGGAGGCCACCGACGCCCTGTTCATCATGGGTGTCAACGCCGCGTCCAACGCGCCCCGGATGCTCACCGCGCTGGCCGAGGCCTACCACCGCGGCGCCCAGATCGTGCACATCAACCCGCTGGTCGAGGCGGCCGCCACCCGCACGATCGTCCCGCACGACTTCACGGACATGGCTGTCCTCAAGTCCACCCGGACCAGCACCCTGAACCTCCAGCCGCGCATCGGTGGCGACATGGCGCTGCTGCGCGGCATGGCCAAGGCGATCCTGGAGCAGTCCGGCACCGACCCCAAGGCCCTGGACCAGGAGTTCATCGACCGGCACACGGCGTACTTCGACAAGTACCGCGCGGTGTGCGAGGCCACGTCCTGGGACGAGATCGAGCGCCAGTCCGGGATCGACCGGGACGGCATCCTCAAGGCGGCGCGGGTGTACCGCGACGCCGACCGCTCCATCATCAGCTGGTGCCTCGGCGTCAGCCAGCACGAACACGGCGTCGACACCGTGCGGGAGATCGTCAACCTCCTTCTGCTGCGCGGCAATCTGGGCCGGGAAGGCGCCGGTCCTTCACCGGCGCGCGGCCACAGCAACGTCCAGGGCAACCGGACGTGCGGCATCGACCACCGGCCGAGCGAGGAGTTCCTGGACCGGCTGGCCGAGGTGTGCGGGATCGACCCGCCCCGCGAGCACGGCAAGGACACCGTGGCCACCATCCGGGCCATGCACCGCGGCGATGTGTTGGTGTTCGTCGGCATGGGCGGCAACTTCGCCCTCGCGGCGCCCGACACCCCGTACACCTACGCGGCACTGCGCAACTGCGACCTCACCGTCCAGGTGAGCACGAAGCTCAACCGCAGTCACCTCGTGCACGGCCGCCGGGCGCTCATCCTCCCGTGCCTGGGCCGCACCGAGAAGGACCACCAGCGGGCCGGTATCCAGAGCACTTCGGTCGAGGACTCGATGAGCATGGTCCACCTGTCCGTCGGCATGAAGCGCCCCGCCTCGAAGCACCTGTTGTCCGAGCCCGCCATCATCGCCGGCATCGCGCGCGCCGCCCTCCCGGACAGCGGCACTCCGTGGGAGTGGTACATCGAGGACTACGACCGCATCCGCGACACGATGGCGCAGGCCCTCGACGGGTTCGAGGACTGCAACCGCCGTGTGCGCCTGCCGCTCGGCTTCCGCATCAAGCAGCCGGCCCGTGAGTTGATCTTCCTCACTCCGTCCGGCCAGGCCGAGTTCTCCGCGGCTCCGCTCCCCGACGTGGTCCCCGCTCCAGGCACCCTGGCGCTCGGCACCATGCGGTCCCACGACCAGTGGAACACGACGATCTACTCCGACAACGACCGCTACCGGGGCATCAAGAACCTGCGCACGCTCGTCTTCATGAACGAGGACGACATGCGGGAACGCGGCATCTCCGAGTTCAACCCGGTCGACATCGTCAGCACCGCCAAGGACGGCAGTCACCGCAATCTCGACGGCTACCTGGCCATTCCCTACGACATCCCCCGCGGCTGCGCGGCCGGCTACATGCCGGAGATGAACGTACTCTGCGCGATCGGCGACTACAGCGTCCAGAGCGACCAGCCCCTGATGAAACACGTCAAGGTCACCATCGCACCGGCCGGCTGAGCGGGTCGGTGGCATGGCGTGTCCCCGCTGACGGGACACGCCATGATCGGCTGGTCCTTCGGCGGCCCGGTCGTGCACGCAGCCCCGGTGGAGCTGGACCGGCGTGGGCACCGAGTCGGTCTCGTGGCCGTCCTGGACGCCCCACCGGCGACCAACGCGAGGTCGGACAAGGTCAACGGCTGTCGTCGTACGGTCCCGGCCGGCGGCCGTACGTCCTATGCTCCCTCGAGGAGTACGACGTGGACGCCTCGCACCACGACTTGCACATGCCCCAACTCGCAGGCCGGACAATGGAGTTCATCGCCCGCAAACTGGCGCAGTGACGGGTGTAGGTGTGCCCCGGGTCACCGGGCACGCCCTTCGGGGGAGTTGCACCCGCGTTCACCGTCAAGCCGGCGGAACCGTTCCACAGCCTGGAGGGCTGACATCATGCGCTATCTGATCCTGGGGTTCATCGGGGTGTCCGCCGGGTTCCGGGCGTTGACAATGCGTCGAAAGCAGTTGAGCGGGACCGGTGGGCCGCCCCGCTCGGTGTTCCGGCCGGGGTTTCTCGCGGTTCTGGGCGGAGTCGGCATCGCTACGGGCTTCTTCCTCCTGGTCGCTGCCGTCGTCGACCTTGTCCAGGGGCGGGCGTGAGGGCCCACCCTGTACCTCACCGATTTGGCCAGGCGCGAGATCCGGGCGATCGGACGGCGTGGTCCACCACCAAGGCGGGCAGCCTCGACTTCGCAGCCTCCGCACCGGGCGCCCTGTACCTGGCAGAGCGTAACAAGGACGCGGCCAACGGCGGCAGGAACACCGCGGTGGTCCGCCTCGACACCCGTACCCGCACCGGCCTCCGTGTCCCCATTCCAGGAGGTTTCGATATTCACCTGCCGTTCAACACCACGCAAGCGATCAACGACCACTATGGAGTTGCTGATCGCGATCTCTTCTACCTCGTGGCACGCGGCGGCGACACCATCGCCGTGGACACCAGGAGCAGGCGCATCCGGTGGCACCGCGACCCTGGAGCGAACGTCCCGACCGGCATGCCGACCCCCGTCGGGACACAGCTGCTCTATCCCACTCTCTTCGGAGAGGTGTTCGCTGTGGACCCTCGTACGGGCGAGCGACTCTGGCAGACCCACCCGCGTGCCGCCTCCGTCAAGAACCCATCGGGTTCGCCGAGCCCTGTCATGGTCGTAAATGGCAGGCTGTATGCAGTCTCCGCTCGCAACAGCGTCTTCGCAGTCGATGCGAGCCCCTCCCCGCCGGCCCCCGATCAGCAAACGTGATCACCTCACACAACTCCTCGTGGCTACGCCCCTCACGTCGACCACTCAGAGCCAGTCCCTCCGCTTGAAAATCACGTACAAACTGACGCAAACAACCCCCATCAGGCCGATCGCGAAGGGGTATCCGAAGCGCCAGCTCAACTCGGGCATGTGGTCGAAGTTCATGCCGTAGATCGTGCCGACGAGGGTGGGGGCGAAGAGAATGGCCGCCCAGGACGAGATCTTCTTGATCTCCTCGTTCTGTTCGAAGCCCGCCTCCGCCAACGCCCGCATCTCCGCGTTCTGTTGCTGGGTGACCAGTGTCGCGTTGACGGTGAGGATGTCGGTGAGGGCCTGGCGGAAGCCGTCGACGCGTTCGCTGGTGTGGGTGACGTGGTCGGCGACGTCGCGAAGGTAGCGCTGGAGTTCCTCGTCCGTGCCGTACTTGGCGAAGCCGGCCATCAGGCTGTGCAGCATGCTGACCAGTGGGCGGGTGGCGCGCTGGAACTCGACCATCTCGCGCGAGAGTTCGTAGATGCGTCGGGACACCGCCGGGTCGCCGCGGAAGACCTCGGTCTCGATCTCGTCGATGTCGTTCTGGACGCCGGTGACCACGGGGGCGTACCCGTCGACGACGGAGTCGAGGATCGCGTAGAGGACCGCTTCCGGGCCGAGTCTCAGCAGTTCCGGACTGCCCTCCATGCGGCGGCGCACCGCCGAGAGGTCCGGTGCCGCGCCATGCCGGACCGTGATCACGAAGTCGGGTCCCACGAACACGTGCAGCTCGCCGAAGTCGACCTCCTCGGCCGCGTCCAGATAGCGGGCGGCACTCAGCACGACGAAGAGCGTTTCGCCGTAGCGCTCCAGTTTCGGCCGCTGATGCGCCTCCATCGCGTCCTCGACGGCCAGCGGATGCAAGTCGAACTCGGCCGCCAGCGAGTGGAGTTCGGCCTCCGTCGGACGGGCCAGGCCGATCCACGCCATGCCGTCCGGCTGCTCGCGCAGTTCACGGAAGGTCTCGGCCAGCGACGTGGGCGTCGACACCCGCACCCCGTCGCGGTACAGCGCGGACTGGACGACGCTGACGACCTCGGAGGGCTCGGGCGCGGGAGGGGAGTCGTGCGGCGCGGGAGGCTGCGGGGGCGGCGCGGACGGCGGGGTCAGGGCGCGCCGCCAGAGGGACTTCCGCACGGCCTTCGCACCCTTCGAACCCTCGGGGTTCCTCGCCTCCGCGGAGCTGTCCGCGTCCCTCGTACTCTTCCGGTTCTTCGAGGCTTGGCGGTCGCGTCGCTCGGACATCGCGGCTGCCTCCAGGATCGAACGTACATCTGTGTGATCACGGAGCAGGATATACGGGGCAAACGGTCCGCGAGTGTCCGGCGGCAGCGGGATCGGCTCAGAGTTGAGGAGTTGCGGACAGAAGGTGTCCGCAAGAGGCGTTAGCGTGCCGGATATGACGAAGACGACCGCGACGGCCCCCGTGCTCGGCACCCGCGCCCTCAACCGCGCGACTCTCGACCGTCAGCTCCTGCTGCGCCGCTCCCCGCTGTCCGCGACGGCCGCGGTCGAACACCTCCTGGGCCTCCAGGCGCAGAACGTGAAGCCGCCGTACTACGCCCTCGCCGCCCGGGTGGACGGCTTCCGGCCCGAGCAGCTGTCGTCCGCCATGGACGCACGCGAGGTCGTCCGGATCGTCACCATGCGCTCCACCATCCACACGCACACCGCCGAGGACGCCCTCACCCTGCGCCCGCTGGTGCAGGCCGCTCGCGACCGGGAGCTGGGCCAGTTCCGCAAGGGGCTCACCGGCGTCGACCTGGAGCGGCTCGCCGCGGTCAGCCGTGAGCTGGTGGAGACCGAACCGCGCACCATGAAGGAGCTGCGCGAGGCGCTGCTCGCCGAGTGGCCGGACGCCGACCCGTTCGCCCTCTCCATCGCGGCCCGCTGCACCCTGCCCCTCGTCCAGGTCACCCCGCGCGGCCTGTGGGGCCGCAGCGGCCAGGTCGCCCTCACCACCGCCGAGCACTGGCTGGGCCGCCCCGCCGAACCGGCCCCGACACCCGACGCGACCGTGCTGCGCTATCTCGCCGCCTTCGGCCCCGCCTCGGTCAAGGACATGCAGACCTGGGCCGGCCTGACCAGGCTCCGCGAGGTCTTCGAGCGGCTCCGGCCCCGCCTGACGACGTTCAGTGACGAGAACGGTGTGGAGCTCTTCGACCTTCCCGACGCGTCCCGGCCCGACGCGGACACCCCTGCCCCGCCGCGCTTCCTGCCCGAGTTCGACAATCTGCTGCTGTCCCACGCCGACCGCTCCCGGGTCGTCCCCGCCGATCTCAAGGGGCGCACCTGGCAGGGCAATCAGGCCTACTGCACCCTGCTCGTCGACGGATTCCTGTCCGGCCTGTGGAAGCTGGAGGCGGGCGCGCTCGTCGTCGAACCCTTCGGCCGGTTCACGAAGGCGCAGCGGGACGAGGTCATGGCGGAGGGGGAGCGGATGCTCGCGGCGATGCACGACGGGGAGGGGTACGACGTCCGGTTCGGCACGGTCGCACGGTCCTGAGGCTCCGTCACGGTGTGCGACCTGAGGTGCCGGCGGACGGTTGGGGGGCTGCGGGGAAGCAGCCGTCCGCCGGCAAGTGTGAGGGCCATCGAGCGGAGGCCGAGGTGGAAACCGTGGGGGAGACCGAGGTGGAGACTGTGGGGGAGGCCGAGGGGGAGACCTGAGTGGATGAGGGGCGTTGCGGGCCGCTCGTGGAGGCTCGCAACGCCCCTCGGCTTTTACCTGAGGGATACTCAGGAGATCATTGGTTACTACGAGTTGACCTGTGTGGTCACCAGGCTGGAGAACGTCGCCAGGCGGGTGTAGACACCCGGGTAGCCGGCCTCGGCGCAGCCTTCGCCCCAGGAGGTGATGCCGGCCAGCACGCCGCCGATGAGCAGCGGGCCGCCGCTGTCGCCCTGGCAGGTGTCGACGCCCCCGGCGGTGTAACCGGCGCAGACCATGTCGGAGGCCACGTAGTCGGAGCCGTACGAGCTCGCACAGCTGGAGTCGGACACGATCGGGACGGTCGCGGTGCGCAACTGGTTGGAGGAGCTGCCGTTCTCCGAGGTGGTGCCCCAGCCGACGATGCGGGCCGTGGTGCCGGTCGCGTACAGGCCGGTGTCCGAGGAGGCGACGTACTTCGCCGGGGTGTACGACATCGACGTGGACAGGGTCAGTACGGCCACGTCGTCGCCGTTGGTGGCGTCGGTGTAGTCGGGGTTGATCCAGATCTTGCTGACCTTGCTGACGGTGCCGTTCGTGCCGTTGAGGTAGGTTCTGCCGCCCACCACGCGGATGCTGCCGGTGGTCTCGCCGGACATGCAGTGGGCGGCGGTCACGACCTTGTTGGCGGCGACGAGGGTGCCGCCGCAGAACTGGTTCTGCGAGGCGTCGGTGATCTGCATCATGAACGGGTACGCGGTTGTCGTGGTCGTCGTGCCGCCGACGATGGGCTGGGGCGCGGCTGCGGCGGAGGGGGCGCCGAGCAGCGTGGTCGCGGCGGCTGCGGCGGTCGCCGCACAGACGGCGGCGGTCTTTTTGACGCGGTTGAGCCCGAACATCGGTCTCCTTGAAAGTTGCCGGTGGGGGGACGCACGGGTGTGGGGGGTGAGTCACGACGCCCCTGGGTGGGGTGTCGTGTGCCCGAGCGAGCGGCACGCCCACACGCTAGGGCGTGGGACCGCTCCCTCCCAATGAGGGAACCCCCTAGTGGAGATGGGGGAGGGAAAACCCTTGCCCGGGGCGAGCGGTGTTTGACGCGGGCGCCGTCCGGTTGGTCCCGGCCCGGCGGGCCCGTCCGTCTGACGCCCGTTCACCCGAAGGAGTCACCCAGCAGCTCTACCGCCCTGGCCGGGAGCTCTACCGTTCCGGCCCGGAGCGTCACCGTTCCGGCCCGCAGTCTCACCGGTCCGGCCGCTTCCCGCAGGGGCCGCGTCACAGTCGCCCGCACCTCCATCGGCCCGTCGGCCTCCCGCCGGGGGCTGAGTCACCGTCCCGGCCCGCGGCCTCACCGTTCCGGCCGCCGACCGTGCGGGCCGTGGCACCGTCTTGGCCGCCCGCATCTCCGCCGGTCCTGCCGCCGGCAACCGGGGCTTCGCCACCGTCCCGGCCCACGGCCTCACCGGTCGGCGCGCTTGCCACCAGAGGCGCATCGCCGTTCCGGCCCGCCGTCTCGCCGAACGGGGCCGCTTCCCGGTGTCATCCGCCGGAGGGCCTCAGCCGGGCCTGCGTTCCGCCGCCAGCCGCACGATGTCCACCCGCGACCGTATCCCGAGCTTCCGGTACACCCGGGTGAGGGTGGCCTCCACGGTCTTGACGCTGATGAACAGGCGCGCGGCGATCTCCCGGTTGGTGGCGCCCTCCATGACGAGGGCGGCGACCTGGCGCTCGGTCGCCGCGAGGGTGTCGAGGGCGGCGGAGGCGAGGGGCGGAGCGGCCGGCCGGGGTGCGGACGCCGTCTCGACCTGACGGAGCCAGGGCAGCGCACGGCACCGGCGGAACAGCCTGGCCGCTTCGTCGTAGGACGCGGGTCCCGGGACGGGGGTACCCCCTGCCCGAGCGGAGCCGAGAGCTTGGGGGAGGGTGCGCAGACCCGCCAGGGCGTACGCCGCGCGGGCCTCCTCCAGGCCGTACCCCAGCTTGGCGAGGCGCTCCTGCGCGGAGGCCAACTGGCGTTCGGCGGGCCCCTGTTCGCCGCGCGCGGCCCGGACCAGGGCCTCGGCACGGTCGAGCACTGCGAGCACGCTCTCGCGTTCCAGCCGCAGCGCGCGTCGGCGGGTGACGTCGATGACGTCCTGCGCCTCCGCGGTCTCGCCGATCCGGACCAGGGCCTCGGCGAGGTCCCCGTGCCAGCGGCCCCGGGCGGGGTCGATGACACCGAGTCCCTCCTCCAACTCCCGGACCCGGCGCAGGGAGTGGACCGCGGCCGAGGCGTCCCCGGCGACGAGCTGGGCGTGCCCGAGTGCGCCCAGGGCGCGCGACAGGTAGACCAGGTCGCCGTCCTCCTCGGCGCGGTCCACCGCCTCGTGGGCGAGGGCGAGCGCCCGGTCCACGTCACCGCCCGCCGCCTCGGCGAGCGAGGTGAACATGGCGGTGGCCGCCTCTCCGATGCCGGTGTCGCGGGCCAGCCTGAGGCTCTCCCGGGCCAGGTCGAGAGCGCGGCCGCAATGGCCGGAGCGCAGTTCGGTCTCGGCGAGACCGCGCAGGAAGTGCAGCTCGCTCTCGACCATGCCGCGCCGCTGCACCTCGCGCAGCAGTGCGGTGATGGCCGTACGGGCCTCGGCGAGTCGGTCGCCCATGATGAGCCAGCGGAAGCGGGCGGCGCCGGCGCCGTTGTGGTCGCAGGCGACCCGGGGGTCCTGCGGCTCGCGCATCGCCCGCTGGATGGTCGACGGCGCGTCCGGGTGCCCCATCAGGGTCTCCATCTGCGCCTGGAAGCCGAGTGCGAGGAGTTCGGTGCGCCGGTCCCCGGCGCGTGCCGCGAGCCGAGCGGCCCGGGCGGCCTCCTCGCGGGCCTTGGTCATCTCGCCGTCCATGAGCAGGGCCCGCCAGGCGAGTTGGTAGCGGACGAGGGCGACCAGGCCGGGGTCGTCGCCCGCGTCGGCGAGCGCCTGCGGGAAGACGGCGTCGATCTCCGACATGGCCTGTCCGGCGGCGTCGACGACGACCATCCAGGCCCGGACCCGGTCGGCGGGGGCGGTGGCCCGGGACAGCACCTGGCGCGCGATGTCCCGGGCGAGATCCGTCTCGCCGGCCGTCAGCGCGTCCTCGGCCGCCTGCAGGCGCCGTTCGTCCGGGCCCGGCCGGGTGTCGGCCAGGGTGTGCCGGGCGGCGAGCAGTCCGAGCCCGACGGCGACGGAGGGGGCGCCGCGGTCACGGGCGGCGGCCGCGGCCTCGCCGAGCCGGGCGGCGACCGCGGGGTCCGTGCCGGTGGTGGCCAGGGCGAGGTGCCGGGCCCGTTCGATGGGATCGGAGGCCGCGCGGGACAGGGCGGCGTGCGCGGCGCGCCGCTCCTGGGCGTCGGCCTCCGCGTACAGGGCGGCCGAGACGAGGGGGTGCGCGAAGCGGATGCCGGGCGTCTCGCGTTCCGTGGCGAGGAGCCCGAGTGCGGTGGCCGAGGCTGTCTCCGCCTCGGCGTTCTCCCGGCCCGCGGCGTGCAGCAGGGCCAGTGTCGGGCGGGCTCCCGCGCTCACCACCAGCAGGGTGCGGCGGGCCTCGGCGGACAGCATGTCGAGACGGCTGAGGACGAGCGCGCGCAGGGACGTCGGCACGGGCAGCGGCTCGCCCGGACTCGGCCGGGTCGGGGACTCGGCGAGGGCGCGGCCCAGCTCCAGGGCGAAGAGCGGGTTGCCGCCGCTGGTGCGGTGGATGTCGCGCACGGTGGAGCGGGGCAGGCCGGTGTAGCCGCGCTGGCCGAGGAGTTCGGCCACCTGGGTGCGGGCCAGCGGGGCGACCCGCAGGGCGAGGGTCTCCGGCACAGACGCGCGTAGAAAGCGGTCGTGGTCCTGTTCCTGCGGCTCGGTCTCCGTACGGACCGCGCAGAGCATGCGGACCGGCGTGCCGCCGAGCCTGCGGGCGGCGAAGCCGAGCAGTTCGGCGCTGGCCGGGTCGAGCCACTGCAGATCGTCGGCGACGATCAGTACCGGCCCCTGGGCGGCCAGGGCGCGGAACGCCGACAGCACCGCGAGCCGCAGCGCGAGACCGTCGCGCTGGAGGGTCGATTCGCCCCGGCCCGTGAGCGCCGATTCCAGGGCGGTGCGCTGCGGGGCGGGCAGCCGGTCGGCTATCTCGTCGACGACCAGACCGAGGAGGTCGGCCAGCGCGAGGAAGGGGAGATGGGATTCGGACTCGGTGGCCGAGCACCGCAAGACGGTCCGTGCCGATTCGGCGCATTCGGCGGCCAACGCCCGCAGGACGGTCGACTTTCCTATTCCCGCCGGCCCGTGCACGAGCACACTGCCGCCGCCGGAGAGCTGCTCAAGTGCCCGCGCGAAGAGTTCCTCCCGGCCGATGACCAGGTCGGGGCGCGGTCTCGCAGGTTCCTTGAAGTCCCCTCGCACGGTCACCGCTCCCCTCGTGTGTCGTGTCCTGGCCAATATTAGGCAATGTCTCTTTGAATTTCGGACAGTCTGGGTGGTGAGGGAAATAACAGATGTCGCGCATAAGTCATTTCACGGTCCGGCCGATTGAATGAGGAGCGCCAGAACGGGTGGTCCGCTAGGGCAGCACACCGGCCCGGCGCGCGGCGACGACCGCCTCCAGACGGGTGTGCGCGCCGAGCCTGCGCATCGCCGAGCGCAGATACCCCTTCACGGTCTCCGGACGGAGCCCGAGCCGCTCGGCGGCGGTCGCGTTGGTCGCGCCCGCCGCGACACAGGCGAGGACATCCACCTCGCGCGGAGCGAGTCCGACCTCGCGCGGGACCCCCGCGGACGGTGCCGCCGCGTCGGCCAACCGGCCGCACACGGAGAGGAGTTCGGCCCGCAGTTCCGGGTCGGCGATCCGTGGCGCCAGCGCCCGCAGCGTCCCGTGCGCCTCGCGCACCTCCTCCCATGCCGCGCCTCCCGTCGCTCCCGCCGCCGGGCCGGGCTCGCGGACCACACCGAGCAGATCGCGTGCCTCGTCCCGGACGACCAGCGCCTGTTCCACGTCCCGGGCCGCCGCGACGGCCGCCCCCAACGTGCGGTCGCCCAGGGGCTGGGCCGTCCTGAGGGCGCCGTACAGCACCCCGCGCACCCGGCGCCGTACGACGACGGGAACCGCGAGGACAGAGCACAGCCCCTCCATCGCCACCGCCGTGTCGTACTCGTGGCTGATCTGCCGCGAGGCCGGGTAGTCGCTCACCGCGCAGGGCCGGGCGAGCGCCACCGCCTTGCCGCCCAGGCCGTTGCCCGAGGAGACCGCGAGCGCCCTCAGCGCGGGCGTCGCCGTACCGCTCAGCTCACTGATGCGCACCAGCCGGCCGCCGGAGTCGACCAGGCCGCCGAAGGCGACCGGCAGCCCCGTGGCGCGGCGCAGCCGTACCAGCGCGGCGCGCACTTCCACCGACTCGGCCGTGTCTGCTGCCACCTGCTCTTCCCTTCATCGCGGCGCACCCCCCGTTCGGGGGTGGTGAGACCTGCAACACGGAATACACGATGGTAGGCGGCGGTCCGGCAACGAGGAGGACACATGACGGCGACAACGGGCAGGGCGGACGAGTTCCGCGCCGCACGGGACTTCCTGCTGGAGCACCGCGCGGACTACACCGCGGCCTACGAAGGCTTCAGCTGGCCCCGCCCGGAGCACTTCAACTGGGCCCTCGACTGGTTCGACGTCATCGCGCGGGACAACGACCGCACCGCCCTGCACATCGTGGAGGAGGACGGCGAGCGTGTCGAGGTCTCCTTCGCCGCGATGTCCGAGCGCTCCGACCGGGTGGCCAACTGGCTGCGCGACCGGGGCGTACGGGCCGAGGACCGCATCCTCGTCATGCTCGGCAACCAGGTCGAGCTGTGGGAGACGGCCCTCGCCGCGATGAAATTGCGCGCCGTCGTCATCCCGGCCACCCCGCTGCTCGGCCCCGCCGACCTGGCCGACCGGGTCGAACGCGGCCGGGTGCGGCACGTCGTCGTGCGGGCCGAGGACACCGCGAAGTTCGACGCGGTACCCGGCCGATACACCCGGATCGCGGTCGGCGGCACGCGCCCGGGCTGGCAGGCGTACGAGGAGACGGCCGACGCCGACGCCGCCTTCGAGCCGGACGGCCCCACCCACGCGGACGACCCCCTGATGCTCTACTTCACCTCGGGCACCACCGCCCAGCCCAAGCTGGTGGAGCACACCCACGTCTCGTACCCGATCGGTCACCTGGCCACCATGTACTGGATCGGGCTCCAGCCCGGGGACGTCCATCTGAACATCTCCTCACCCGGCTGGGCCAAGCACGCCTGGTCGAATCTCTTCGCGCCGTGGAACGCGGAGGCGACCGTCTTCCTGTACAACTACACGCGCTTCGACGCGGGGCGTCTGATGGCGGAGATGGACCGGGCCGGCGTCACCACCTTCTGCGCCCCGCCCACCGTGTGGCGCATGCTCATCCAGGCCGATCTGAGCCTGCTGCGGACCCCGCCGCGCGAGGTCGTCGCCGCGGGCGAGCCGCTGAACCCCGAGGTCATCGAGCAGGTCCGGCGCGCCTGGGGCGTCACCATCCGGGACGGCTTCGGACAGACCGAGACCGCCGTCCAGGTGTCCAACAGTCCCGGTCAGCCCCTGAAGACGGGCTCCATGGGCCGGCCCAGCCCGGGTTTCCGCGTCGAGCTGCTCGACCCGGTCTCGGGCGCGCCCGGCGTGTCGGAGGGCGAGATCTCCCTCGACCTGTCCGAACACCCCGTAGGCCTGATGACCGGTTACCACGGCGACCCCGACCGTACGGCGGAGGCGATGGCGGGCGGCTACTACCGCACCGGGGACATCGGCGCGCGTGACGCCGACGGCTACATCACCTATGTCGGCCGCGCCGACGACGTGTTCAAGGCCTCCGACTACAAGATCTCGCCCTTCGAGCTGGAGAGCGCGCTCCTGGAGCACGAGGCGGTCGCCGAGGCCGCCGTGGTCCCGGCCCCCGACGAACTGCGCCTGGCCGTCCCGAAGGCGTACATCGTCCTCGCGGCCGGGTACGAGCCCGGCCCCGACACCGCCAAGATCCTCTTCGAGCACGCGCGCGCGGTCCTCGCGCCGTACAAGCGCATCCGCCGCCTGGAGTTCGGCGAGCTGCCCAAGACCGTCTCCGGCAAGATCCGCCGGATCGAGCTGCGCGAGGCCACGGCCGCGGGCTCGGACGCCGAGTACCGCGAGGAGGACTTCCGGTGAGTGAACTGTCGTACGCGCACGGGACGAGTGGCACGGCGCTGCTCGGCGACACCATCGGGGCCAACCTCGACCGGGCGGTCCAGGCCTGGCCGGATCGCGAGGCGCTCGTCGACGTGCCGTCCGGGCGGCGCTGGACGTACGCCCAATTCGGCGCCGATGTCGACCGGTTGGCTTTCGCCCTGCTCGCCGGCGGCATCACCAAGGGCGACCGGGTGGGTATCTGGGCGGTCAACTGCCCCGAGTGGGTGCTCGTCCAGTACGCCACCGCCCGCATCGGCGCGATCATGGTGAACATCAACCCGGCGTACCGCACTCACGAGGTGGAGTACGTCCTCAACCAGGCCGGGATCTCCCTGCTGTTCGCCTCCCTCAGCCACAAGAGCAGCGACTACCGGGCGATGGTCGAGGAAGTGCGGGGCCGGTGCCCGCGGTTGCGGGAGACCGTGTACTTCGGCGACCCGAGCTGGGACGCCCTGCTGAGGCGGGGAACCCCCGACCGGTACGACGAACTCCATGAGCGCGGCGCCGAGTTGTCCTGCGACGACCCCATCAACATCCAGTACACCTCGGGCACGACGGGCTTCCCCAAGGGGGCCACGCTCTCCCACCACAACATTCTCAACAACGGTTACTTCGTGGGTGAGTTGATCGGCTACTCCGAGCAGGACCGGGTCTGCATCCCCGTGCCGTTCTATCACTGCTTCGGCATGGTGATGGGGAATCTGGCCGCCACCTCGCACGGCGCGTGCATGGTCGTCCCCGCGCCGTCGTTCGACCCGGCGGCGACACTGCGGGCCGTACAGCAGGAGCGGTGCACATCGCTCTACGGCGTACCCACCATGTTCATCGCGGAGTTGAACCTCCCGGACTTCGGGTCGTACGACCTGTCCACCTTGCGCACCGGCATCATGGCGGGCTCGCCCTGCCCGGTCGAGGTGATGAAACGGGTGGTCGCCGAGATGCACATGGAGGAGGTCTCCATCTGTTATGGCATGACGGAGACCTCGCCCGTCTCGCTCCAGACCCGCCGGGACGACGATCTGGAACACCGCACCGGCACGGTCGGCAGGGTCCTGCCGCACCTGGAGACGAAGGTCGTCGACCCCGTGGATGGGGTGACGCAACCACGAGGCGTCGCAGGTGAGTTGTGCACCCGCGGCTACAGCGTGATGCTCGGCTACTGGAACGAGCCCGAGAAGACCGCCGAGGCCGTCGACGCGGGGCGCTGGATGCACACGGGCGACCTCGCCGTGATGCGCGAGGACGGGTACGTCGAGATCGTCGGCCGCATCAAGGACATGATCATCCGAGGTGGCGAGAACGTCTACCCGCGCGAGATCGAGGAGTTCCTGTACGCCCACCCGAAGATCGCCGACGTCCAGGTGGTCGGCATCCCCCACGAGCGCTACGGCGAGGAAGTGCTCGCCTGTGTCATCCCGCGCGATCCGGCCGACCCCCTCACCCTGGACGAGCTGCGCGCCTTCTGCGAGGGCCGGCTGGCGCACTACAAGATCCCCAGCCGGCTGCGCATCCTGGAGACCTTCCCGATGACGGTGTCGGGGAAGGTGCGGAAGATCGAACTACGGGAGACGTACGCGGAGTAGGCGCCCGGGGTGCCCGTGCGTGTGCCCGTGCTCGTGCCATGCACCTGCCGTTGTCCCCACCCCCACCCCCACCCCCGCCCCTGTCCCTGCCCGGTGGTCAGCCCGTGACGGCGATGAGCTCGTCGGCCGGGCTGTTCACCGGCTGCGGGGTGCCCGAGAGGTCCAGGACGAAGAGGGGGACGCCGAGGGTGTCGGCCCGGGCGCGGGCGTCGTCGGCGTACCCCGCAAGGGAGAAGAACACGCAGTCCGAGGACTCCGTCATGGCGGTCAGCCACAGACACTCCACATCGCGCAGCGAGGCCGGCCGCACGGTGGGGTCCACCTGGGCCAGGATGCCGCGCGCGGCGAGCCCGATCCCGGACGGGGGCCGCTGGTCGGCGCGCCGGATGTCGCGATAGCCGAGCCATCCGAGATAGAGCGCGGCGGCGGTGACGGCGTCGCGTGCGGTGCGGATGGTGACCGGCTGGAACGCCGGTCGGCGCTCGGGGGAGCCGTCCCGCCCGCGCCCGCCGACCCCCCGGGGCGCACCGACCCCGGCACCCCGGTCCGGCGTCCGGGCCTGCACGGTGCCCCGGCGTGAGCCGGCCTCGGTGTCCCGGTCCCGGTCTTCGCTCCGGTCGGTGCCCTGAGGCGCGCCGGGCTTGATCTCCTGGCTCGGAGTCCGGGTCCGGACGCTGTCCTGGGGCGTGCCGATTCCGGCGGCCCCGTCCTGTTCCTGTTCCTCGTCCCTGTCCCCGTCGTTGTCGTTGTCGTTGTCCGGGAACGTGCCCCGGCCGGGGGCTCGATGGTCGCTTCCGGGGCCGTCCGGGGTAGTGCCCTGACAGTCGGCCTCGCCGCCGTCGGGAGGGCCGCCCACTCCCGGGCTCCGCCGACCGTCCTCGTCGCCGGGCGTCGGCGCGTCGGTGCCGTCGCGTCGCGTGGTGTCGGCCGTGCCCGGTGCGGTCTCCGCGCGCGGCGGCCGGCCGACGGCTCGCGCTTCTCCAGCCCCGCGGAGCGGGATCCGCAGCGTCGTTCCGCAGGGGCAGCCCAGTTCCGGCTGCGGCCACTGGCTCTCGCGGCCGCAGGCATCGCAGCGGACCGGGACCCAGTCGTCGTCCCACGCGCGGTGGGTGACGGGGACGGGCTCCGCGAGGCGGTCGAGCGGGGCCGTCACGGGTGCTCCGCACACACACGGATACGACGGGGCCGCGTAAACGTGCTCGCGGCGGCACGCCGGGCACCGCACCGGCACGCTCTCGGCCATGGACCGCTCCAGAAGGTCACGTCGGGTCAGCGCGTCCATCGTCCTCCTGCCGGGCGACGTCCGGCAGCGAAACGCCGCGACGCACACCGGCCCGCTCCGTCGCGTCGCCCCACCCTTGACGCTCCTTGCCTCGACACCTACATTACTTCCAGATGGTAGAAGTTACTTTCCACGATACGGAATGAGCGACTCTTCGCGGGGCGCGACGGGAGCGCGAATCCGACAGCCGAAGCAGGAGTACTCCATGGCTCGTATGACCGCTGCCCGCGCGGCAGTCGAGATCCTCAAGCGCGAGGGCGTCACCGACGCGTTCGGCGTCCCGGGTGCGGCGATCAACCCCTTCTACGCAGCGCTCAAGGCGTCCGGAGGGATCAGCCACACCCTCGCCCGGCATGTCGAGGGTGCCTCGCACATGGCGGAGGGCTACACCCGGACCCACCCGGGCAACATCGGTGTCTGCATCGGCACATCGGGCCCCGCCGGCACCGACATGATCACCGGCCTCTACTCCGCGACCGGCGACTCGATCCCGATTCTGTGCATCACCGGCCAGGCGCCGACCGCGGTGATCCACAAGGAGGACTTCCAGGCCGTCGACATCGCCTCGATCGCGAGGCCCGTGACGAAGATGGCCGTCACCGTGCTGGAGGCCGCGCAGGTTCCCGGCGTCTTCCAGCAGGCCTTCCACCTCATGCGCTCCGGGCGCCCCGGGCCGGTTCTGATCGACCTGCCCATCGACATCCAGCTCACTGAGATCGAGTTCGACCCCGACACGTACGAGCCGCTCCAGGCGTACAAGCCCGCCGCGACCCGTGCCCAGATCGAAAAGGCGATCGGGCTGCTGAACGCGTCCGAGCGTCCGCTGATCGTGGCCGGCGGTGGAGTCATCAACGCCGACGCCACCGAACTCCTTGTCGAGTTCGCCGAGTTGACGGGCACCCCGGTCGTCCCGACGCTCATGGGCTGGGGCGTGCTGCCCGACGACCACGAGCTCAACGCCGGCATGGTGGGCCTGCAGACCTCGCACCGCTACGGCAACGCGACCTTCCTGGAGTCCGACTTCGTCCTCGGCATCGGCAACCGCTGGGCCAACCGCCACACCGGCAACCTGGATGTCTACACGGCCGGACGGAAGTTCGTGCACGTCGACATCGAGCCCACCCAGCTCGGCAGGATCTTCGCCCCGGACTTCGGCATCGCCTCCGACGCCAAGGCCGCCTTGGAGCTCTTCGTCGAGGTGGCAAGGGAGTTGAAGGCCGGGGGCGGGCTGCCCGACCGTTCCGCGTGGGCGGCCTCGGCGCAGGAGAAGCGGGCCACGCTCCAGCGCCGGACGCACTTCGACGACATCCCGATCAAGCCGCAACGCGTCTACGAGGAGATGAACAAGGCCTTCGGCCCGGAGACCCGGTACGTCACCACCATCGGCCTCTCGCAGATCGCCGGCGCCCAGATGCTGCACGTCTACCGGCCGCGCCACTGGATCAACTGCGGCCAGGCGGGCCCGCTCGGCTGGACCGTCCCGGCCGCGCTCGGCGTCGCCAAGGCCGACCCCGGCGCGCAGGTCGTCGCGCTCTCCGGCGACTACGACTTCCAGTTCATGATGGAGGAACTGGCCGTCGGCGCCCAGCACCGGATCCCGTACGTCCATGTCCTGGTGAACAACGCCTACTTGGGCCTGATCCGGCAGGCACAGATCGGACTGGACATCAGCTTCCAGGTCAATCTGGAATTCGAGAACATCAACTCCCCGGAACTCGGCGTCTACGGCGTCGATCACGTCAGGGTCGTCGAGGGCCTCGGCTGCAAGGCGATCCGCGTCACCGACCCGGGCGAACTCGGCGCCGCCTTCGAGCGGGCCAAGAAGCTCGCCGCCGAGTTCCAGGTCCCGGTCGTCGTCGAGGCGATCCTGGAGCGCGTCACCAACATCGCCATGAGCAGGACGAACGACATCGGAAACGTGGTGGAGTTCGAGGAGATCGCGACCGAGCCCGGCCACGCGCCCACCGCGATCAGGACGTTGAAGGTCTGACGCGGACGCCCGTCCGCACGCGAGGGCGGCCCACCCCAAGGGATGGGCCGCCCCGGCGCGTTGTTCCCAGGGGCGGGCGTGTCCGGCATGCTCGCCCCATGCGGATGACCGTCCCCACCCCCCTCGGCGACATAGCCGTGCGCTGCCATCCCCCGTTTCCCGGCGCCCGCCCGGAGGGAGCCTGTGTCCCGCCCGAGGCCCCCGCGCTGCTGCTTCTGCACGCCAACCCCGGGGACGGCCGTGACTTCGACGCCGTGCTGCCCGCCCTCGCCGACCGGTACCGCACCTTCGTCGTGGACTGGCCCGGGTACGGCGAATCCACCGCGCCGGAACCCGGGCGGGTCACTCCCGAAGGGCTGGTGGAGGTCGCCGAGCGGGTGATCGACGCGCTCGCCGAGGAGCAGGGTGTGCGGGAGGTCGCCGTGCTCGGCAACAGCGTCGGCGGCTATGTCGCCTGCCGCCTCGCCGAGGGCCCCCGCGCCGCGTCGGTCACCGCGCTCGTCCTGGTCGACCCCGCGGGTTTCACTCGGCACACCCCGCTCACCCGCTGGTTCTGCCGTGAGGTGATGGGCCGCCCCGCCCGCGCCCGCCGGCTGGTCGTCCCGCTGGCTCGCGCCTATCTGGGCCGTCTTGGCACGCCGAGCGCGCGGGAGACGTACGCCCGTGTCCGTCAACTGGCCCGCGACGAGTGGAGACTGGCGGTGCACTGTGCGCTCTGGCGCGGTCTCGCCGACCCTGAATTCGGCCTCGCGGACCCGGCCGCCCTGGATCTGCCGATCCTGCTGCTGTGGGGGAGCCGCGACCCGGTCGTGCCCGCTCTCCTCGACGGCCGCCGTGCCCAACGTCTGCTCCCGGCAGGCACGTCGAGCGTTCTGCTGCCCACGGCCCACGAGCCCTACAACGAACGCCCGGGTCTCTTCCTCCGGCATGTCCTGCCGTTCCTGGAGAATCCCCGGGCGGTCACCGCACGGAGTGTCAAGCCCCCCAGCCGCCCGCGCACCCGGTGAAGGCATCGCCCCCCACGTCGCCGCTCCGGGGCAGCCCGCGCTTCTCCCGGCCGCCGCGCCCCTTCAGGCCGGCGGCCTCGGTGAAGCGCGGCACCAGCACGGTCAGGGCGGCGTCGCCGTACAGGGCGACCGCGAGCAGGACATCGGCCGTGGCCAGGCCCTCCGGTCCGGTGGGAGGCGGGACCGCGGCACGCAGCTCCCGGAGGACACGCCGGGCGGCGCGCGTCCGGCACGGGGGCAGTCGGCGCAGCAGTCCGGCCGCCGCGGCCTCGCCGCGCAGCTCCACCAGCGCCCGTCGCACGCGCGGCCGGTCCATCAACTCCCGCATTCCCGCCGGGAGATAGAGCGAGCCGCGCACGGCCCTCTCCAGGGGGAGCCCTGACACGAAGGGCGTCCCCGGGGACGGGGCCGAGGTCCGTATCGTGACCGGCGGGCCCGGGACCACCGCGCCCCTCAGATGCAGGGCGACCACGGCGACCTTCACGGCCGCACGGGGCCCGCCACGCAGCAGCGCGACGGTCAAAGGCCCAGGCCCGACCGCCGCGCTCCCACTCATGGTGCTTCCCCCGTACCCCCGTTCGGGACCCGCCGCCCCCGTGCCGGCGGGCCCCGTGTGCCGAGAATGTGCCTCATCCGGCGGGAGGTGAAGCCCCTGGGGCACTGTTCAGAGGTTGATTTGAGGGTTCCGTAGGCGTTCTACGCCCGCTTGCGTACGGACGGAGCCCGTTTGCCGCCCGTTTCCGCTCGCGGTCCGTGGTCCGCGGTCTGCGGTCCGCGGCTTACGTCCGGCGTCCGGGGTCCGTCCGGGGACCGATGCCCGCGGTCCTCACCCGTCCGGGTGTTCCGAGTGCTCCGAGAGGCCCGGCCAGTCGTCCGGACCACCGCCCTGCCACTCGATGATGTCGCTCTCCTCGACCTCGATCGCGTCGAGGTCGACTTCCGCCTGACGCAGGATCTCGACCACGTCGTCGAGGTGGTACGCGATGCCCAGCACCCGGTCGCCCTCGGTGACCCGCCGCGACCCGTCCAGCGCCGGTGTGTGCACCACGATCCTGGGAAGAACCACGCCGTCAGCCTCCATGGTCCCAGGCTGCTGCGTGCGGCCGGAATCCGCTACCCGGAGCCCGGCGCGCCGCGCTGCGGGGGTTGTGGCCGTCCGACGGCGCGAGGCTGGGCGCGACAGTACGTTCGCGCCGCCGGACGGAGTCCGTGGCCCTTGGGGGCCGGTGGGGGCGGGCCCCATGGGCCGGTGTGGCTGGGACCGCGGCGGATGCGACGGAACCGTGACGCCGCTTCTCTCAGGTCGAGAAACGGGTCCCGGGACCTTCACCACCGCACTGGCTCGCATGCCGCCGCGGTCCTCGCCACGCCCGCGGTCCTGTCGTGCGGCCACCCCTCATCGGGGCCGCTCGATCCACCGCGGGCTACGCGCATCGCCCTGACGTTTCGTCAGGGGCGGTACGCGAGACGGGGTTTCAGTCTTCGCGCAGAGCACGGACCGCCACTTCCACGCGCCTGCCGTACTCCGGATCGTACGAGAGGGTAATGGACCTGGCGGAAATCTTCTTCCGCCATGTGGACATCGTCCGCTTGGTGGAGCCTAGGTTCGGCGTGAACCGGACGTCAACAGCTTGTTGAAGTTGTTTCGTCGGGCGGTCGGCTCAAGGCGATTCGGTGAGGCGGATCCGGGCCGCGGCGGCGCCTGGGCGCGACAGGACAGGTGTCAGCGCCACCGCGGCCCGGAAGTCGAGATGTCCGGGCAGGGCCCGGCGGGCACTCGGCCGTGTTCAGCCCTCGGCCGTGTTCAGCCCTCGGCCGAGCCGGCGTACTCGGCCATGGTTCAGCGCTAGGCGTGCTGTTCAGGACCTGGCCGTGCTGTTCAGGACCTGGCCGTTGCCCGGCTCTCGGCCGTGGTTCAGATCTGTGCGCCGGAGAGGCGCTCGACCGCGCGCAGCAGCGCGGAGTGGTCCAGGCCGCCGTCGCCCTGTGCGCGCAGGCTGGCGACGAGCTGGGCGACCACGGCGCCGACGGGCAGCGCGGCGCCCACGGTGCGGGCGGCGTCCGTGACGATGCCCATGTCCTTGTGGTGGAGGTCGATGCGGAAGCCCGGCTTGAAGTCGCGGTTCAGGAAGTTGTCCTTCTTGCGGGCCAGCACGGTGGAGCCCGCGAGGCCGCCGCCGAGGACGTCGAGTGCGGCCCTCAGTTCCACGCCGGACTTCTCCAGGAAGACGACGGCCTCGGCGCACGCCTGGATGTTGACGGCGACGATCAGCTGGTTGGCCGCCTTCACCGTCTGGCCCGAGCCGTGCGGCCCGCACAGCACGATGGTCCTGCCGAGGGCCTCGAAGAGGGGCTCGGCCTCGTCGAAGTCGGCCTGCTCGCCGCCGACCATGATCGACAGCACGGCCTCGATCGCACCGGCCTCGCCGCCGGACACCGGGGCGTCCAGTACGCGAACGCCCTTCTCCGCGCCGGCCTTCGCGAGGTTCACCGAGGTCTGCGGGGTGATCGAGGACATGTCGACCAGCAGCGCGCCGGACCTCAGGTTCTCCAGGATGCCGTCGGGGCCGTACGCGATGGCCTCGACCTGCGGGGAGGCGGGCACCATCGTGATCACCACGTCGGCGTCCCGCACGGCCTCGGCGATCGAACCGGCGGCGGTGCCGCCCGCGGCGGCCAGGCGCTCCAGCTTGTCCCGCTCCAGCGTGTAACCGGTGACGTCGTACCCGGCCTTGATCAGGTTCTCCGCCATGGGCGAGCCCATGATGCCGAGACCGATCCATGCCACCTTGGGAAGGTTGTTGCTCATGGGGGTGCCTCTCTGGAATCTCAGTTCCGTCATCGGGGTGCTGCTCAGCGGGCGGCTTGGGCGTCGGCGGGCAGCCAGTCGAAGGCCTCGGCGCTCGGCCGGTCGCCCGGCTTGTACTCCAGGCCGACCCAGCCCTCGTAACCGGCCTTGGCCAGCTGGTCGAGGAGTTCCTCCAGCGGGAGGGTGCCGGTGCCCGGGGCGCCGCGGCCGGGGTTGTCGGCGATCTGTACGTGGCCGGTCCGGTCGGCGTAGGCGGCGATCACCCGCGGCAGGTCCTCGCCGTTCATGGCGAGGTGGTAGAGGTCCATGAGGAACCTGGCGTTGCCGAGGCCGGACGCCTCGTTGACCTTGTCGACGACGGCGACGCCGGCCGGTGCGGTCACCAGCGGGTAGCGCGGTGACTCCCGCTCATTGAGGGTCTCGACGAGGAGAATCGCGCCGATCCGGTCGGCGGCGCGTGCCGCGAGGACCAGGTTCTCCAGCGCGAGCGCGTCCTGCTCGGCCGGGTCCACGCCCTCGACGCGGTTGCCGTACAGGGCGTTGAGCGCCGTGCAGCCCAGCGACCCGGCGAACTCGGCGGCCACCTCGATGTTGGCCCGGAACCTCGCCGACTCCTCCCCGGGGATCGACAGAGCGCCCCGGTCGGGACCGGGCAACTGTCCGGCATAGAAGTTCAGCCCCGTCAGTTGGACGCCCGCGTCCTCGATCGCCTTCTTCAGGGCGTCGAGCTCGGACCGCTCGGGGGTGGGGGAGTCGACCCAGGGCCACCACAGCTCGACCGCCGTGAAGCCCGCCGCGGCGGCTGCCGCGGGGCGCTCCAGGAGCGGGAGTTCCGTGAAGAGGATCGACAGGTTGACGTTGAAGCGCTGGTCCGCGAATCCCATGGGGGTCGGCGCTCCCTTCCGTACTTGCGGCCGTGCTGTCGGCCGGGCCGGCGATTCAGGGTTGTTCGGTTATTCCGTATTGCGGAAATTGGTTTCTGCCTAATGGAAGATTGCCGCTGGGTGTCGGGGCTTGTCAAGGGGGTGCCGGCGGAAAGCCGCACCCGTGACCCGCGCCGCACGGCGTGCCCACGGCGGCTCGGGTCACAGGGGGCTGCCGGGATGTCCACGGCGCGCAGTAGGTTGAGCCCGTGCGATTGAGAGTGGAGTTCACGACCGAGCCCTTCGATCTCGACGAGGCGCCCCGGCACGCCCTGGTCGCCCGTGAGGTCATCGAGACGGCCGAGCTGGACGCCGTGGACGTCGGCCCGTTCGGCAACACCGCGGAAGGCGGCGCGGACGCCGTGCTCACTGCCGTCGACGTGCTCCTGCGCAAGGTCCTGGAGGCGGGCGCCACCCGCGTCTCGCTCCAGGTCAACATCGTGGGCGCGCCCGGGGAGGGCGATAAGTGACCGGATTCGGGGACGACCCCTTCGTCGCGGCGGTCAAGCCGCTGGTCGACGCCATGGGCGGCGAGATGCTGCCGCCCGAGCTGGCCGACGTGGACGATGTCGTGCTGTCCTGGGAGGGCGCGGACGTCGTCGCCGTACGCCTGCCGCAACTCGCCGACTCGCTCGACCGCATCCTCGCCGCCCTGGAGCGCAAGCGGGGCAAGCCGCTCGCGGAACTCGACCGCAAGGCCAAGCAGGACATCGTGCGCACACTGGAAGCGCGCGGGGCCTTCTCCGTGCGGCACGGCGTGGAAACCGTGGCGAGCGCGCTCGGCGTCAGCCGGTTCACCGTCTACAACTACATCAATTACGTCAACGAGCAGCGGGCCAAGGCGCATGCGGACGAGGGGCAGTCGCGGCAGGACGGGTGACGCGAGGCGGCGCGATTCAACCCCGAAGCCTCGCTCCTACGGGCTCTCGACCTCACGTCCGGGGCTACACCCGGCCAACTTCCCGCCGCCGCCTCGCCGTCGGCCTGGCGCTCTCCGTGCGGGCGCTTCCGGCTTCTCCGCGCTTCCGGCACAATGCTGCGCTGTTTCTGCGCGGCCTGGTCTCTGGCCGGCCCGCGGTGGCGGAGCCGAGAGCGGGCCGGGTGGGTGGCAGTGCCGCGCGCGACCCGCGCCGGCGGGTCGCCTTGAAGACACAGAGAAAGTTTGGACGCATCCTGCTTCGGTGGTATGCCGCGGGCATCGGCTGGTCGTTCGGCTTGGAGTGTGGTCCTGCGGGCAGCCGGGATGATCACTGTTCGGCCGGTCCGGGACCGTGCGCTGGGGGTACCGTCTGAGTGTTGCCGCAGAACGGAGTTCGCCGTGTCGCAGAGCATCGAGGAACACGCCGGCGCTCGGATTGCCCGTATCCGGAAGCAGCGCGGCCTCACGCAGCAAGGGCTGGCGATGCGGGCGCACCTGTCGAAGTCGCTGTTGTCGAAGGTCGAGTGCGGGCAGAAGCCCGCTTCTCCGGCTCTTGTCGCCGCCTGTGCCCGTGCACTGGGTGTTTCCACAGCCGACTTGCTGGGACAGCCGTACGCCGACGAACTGCGGCGCGACCGCATGGACGCTCTGATCCAGCCGATCCGTGAGGGGCTGGAGAACTGGGACATCGCTCTGGACTGGGAGACGGCTCCGCGCCCGGCCTCGTTGATCTGGGCGGATGTGCGGCGGGTTCTGGAGCAGCGCCGTCAGGCGCAGTACACGGACATGGTGCGCGACCTGCCCGTGCTGATCGGCGAGTCGGTGCAGGCCGTGCACACCAGTGCTGGGGAGGAGCAGCGGCTGGCTTACGAGTGCCTGGCGGAGACCTTCCGGTGTGTCTTCACCGTGGCGTGGAAGCTCGGCTTCCTCGACCTGGCGACGGTCGCGCTGGACCGGCTGGCGTGGACCGCGCCGCGCACCGACGAGCCGGGGTTGGCTGCCATGCATGCCTTTCTGCGTGCGCAGACCACGTTGTCGTCGGGTCGGTACGACGTGGGTCTGCGGGTGGTCGACCGGGCTCTGCAGGATCTCGACGGCCAGGAGTCACGCCGCCCGGCGGGCGTCGAGGCGATGCGGGGCATGCTGCACCTGCGTGCCGCGACCATCGCGGGTCGGATGAAGGACCGGGACCATGCGGACGCCCGCCTGGCCGAGGCCCGTGCCCTTGCCCGGGCAACGGGCGAGTTGCCGGACTTCGGCGTCACCTGGGGGCCGGTGAACGTCGGTGTGCATGCCGTGGCCATCGCGTCGGAGGCTGACGACTTCGGGCGTGCGATCGAACTCGCCGACAACGTGCGCATTCCACGCGGCTGGACCCGTTCCCGGGCCGGTCACCACTGGATGGACCTCGGTCGGTCCCACGCGTGGGCGGGCCACCCGGACAAGGCGCTGGACTGCCTGAACCAGGCCCGGCGCATCGCCCCGCAGCAGACCCGCTACCACCCGACCGTGCGGGAGACCGTGCTGGCGCTGAAGCGGCGGGAGCGGGCGCGTAACGGCTCGTTGGCGCAGTACGCGGAGTGGGTCGGGATATAGCGGGCTTCTGGGGGGAGGAGTTGCACCCTTCGGTGCAACCGCGGTGCATCGCCGGTCGGCAGGCTGACGTCTCGTCAGGACCCCCGCGACCATAGGGGTCTCCCCTGCTCGAACGAAGTCGAGAGCTTGGGGAAGAACTGTCCGGGGGCATGGCCAACGCTGACAAGGAGCGTCGACGTGCCGCACTGTATCGCCCACATATTCGAACCGCTGCTACGGCTGCTGTGGCCCGCACGGGGCCGCCATCGCAGACCTGATCACTCATCCGCCGGCCTTGCTGTGGAGGCGTCGACCGTCTGTCCGGCTCGCGTGCTGGCCGCCCGGGTAGTGCGTGGTGAGGAGGTCGGGCTCGTCCGCCCCTACCTGGTCGCGCACGAGCGGTGGGAGGCGCAGAAGCGGCAGGCTCGGCGTCGCACGTTCCGGCTGGCACTGCGCGGCATCGACATCAGTACCCGGCTGTTCGACGGTGTGGAGGTCACGGCGTGACGAGCGGGACCGGAGAATTGCGCCTGCTGCCGTGGGTCGGGCCCGAGGGCAAGCCGTGCTATCTCGTAGGTGACGGAGCCGGATATCTGTCGAGGCTTGCCAACAACATGGAGTCGACCCAGCTCGGCCTGGCCGGGGAACTCTTTCAGGAGGCGAAGCGTGTTCTGGACAAGCGGCAGTGGACGCAGGGAGAACTGCAGCTGCTGGCAGTCGAGTTGACTGAAGCGCTCGGCAACGTGCACCGCATCGCAGTGAGTCGCGGCGCACGCCTGACCACACCCGCCGACGACGATCTCGACACCGGGGGCGACCTGGAAGACGAGGAAGACGGGCAGGACGGTTCACCCCCGGCGCTCAGCCGCTGACCGTGCCTCGCGGCTCCCTGCTCCATCCAGGCAGGGCCGCAGAGATCCCCGAAGAGCCGTGGTTTCCGGGGATCTTCCTTGCATGCCGTCAGGTGTCCTTGGAGCGCTTGAATGCCGGAGCCCCCACGAGCACGTCGTGGGGGCTCCGGCATCCAGCCACGTTGCCGTCAATCGGCGTGAGAGGCCCCGCCTTGACCATTGATCTGGCGAGAGCTCTTTCGGCTGCAACGCAGCGCTGCCGGTCACCCGACGGACACGTCAATCTCAGATGTCGTCAACCGGCCAAGCTTCCAAGGATTCAACGATCTCGGTAAGTTGCGCCACGAGATCCACCTCGGACATCCTCCCGCTGTCGAATCGACTCCACAGGTCGGGGAGCTGCTCCACGGCCGATCCAAAACCTTCGATCAGCTCGGCAATGCGCATGGGATCCGCGGCACTCTTTCCAACCCTGAGCATCCAGATCTGAGCAGCCGCATACGCTGCAATACCCCTGCCCGCCAACGAGACAGCATCCCATCCCAAGCGGTCGTCAGAGGCCATCTGAACGAAGGGTGCAAAATAAGGAGAACTTTCCGTATTCACTTCACAAACCTCGATTAAATAATCCGCGCTAGCCTGGCCCGTTCGGCCCTCTGCGTAAAAGAATCGAACGGGCCAGGATGCATCACTCGATGCCTTATCCGTCGTCTCTGAAGGCGGACTGTAGACCACGCTTTGCCCAAGCGGCTATTCGCACTCCAGTATCGGGAAGGTCGGTTACACCTCCCTTTCGCAGAACATCGCATACGTGGGTCAGGCAGCTGTTGGTCAAGAAATCATACTTCCCCTGTTCGGTGCCGATTTTTTCGCCCTGGAAGGCGCGCGCCTCCGTAGCATTCGGCAGTCTGAATGAGAATGTAATCGACCCGATCGGCCCCTTGTAGTTACGGATAGCAGTCCGAGTGTGGCCGACATTGGGCATCAGTTCAGAATGCGTGATTTCTCCTTCACCATCCATTACCTCGACGGTGAAGTGGACATTGTTTCCATCGCCCACGTGAGCATGAACGAGCGCCGTTCCCTCGTCCACGTCGCAGCTGTCATTGTGGACCAGTACCGGCGTGGATCCCGCCAGCACGTAGTACGAGTGGAACTGCTGGACAGTGAGGTTCCAGCGGTTGGCCGCGCCAGGGGTCGTTCGGGTGGAGACGACATAGACGTGGCCGTTGCTGGCCGTGTTGAGGGCATCGCCGTGGTGAAGTCCACCAGCGGCCACCCAGTTGTGGGTGGTGTCGTTCCAGAAGGGATGGTTGGCGGTGGTGTGCAGGGTGCCAGTGTGGCCGTCCTTCGTGCGGACGGTCAGATCGAGCAGGTCGTGGTCGTGATTGATCAGCACGTGCTGGACCGTGCGGGCGCCTTGGTGCTTGCCCGTCTTGAGGCTCGCGGCCTCGACCTTGTCGCCGACCTTGATCTTGCCGATCGCCTTGGTCTTGCCGTCTCCCATCAACACCTTGGTGCCGGGGGAGAAGCTGCAATTACAACCGGTGCACGCCTTCGAGCGGCTGTCGCCCGACTTCTTGGGCGCCTTGAGGCCGCCACCCTCCTCGACCTCGCCGGCCTTGGAGGCTCCTCCGGCCGACTTGGGTGCGGCGGAGCTGACCGACTTGGCCGCCGAGGAACCGGCTGCCGCTTCCTCTCCGGCAGAGGCCTCGACTGCGACTGCGCCTCCACCCGCGACGGCCGAGACGCCGGCGCCTACGAGGACTGATCCGCCTTCCGCGATGGCGGCCGTGATGCCGCCGGCGACTGCTCCTTCAACGCCACCCATCGCGGCGCCTTCGAGCATGGCCCCGCCGATGGCTCCGATGCAGGCGCCGGCGGTGGCGATGACGCAGGCGACCGCACCGACCGCTGCGAGGGTGACGAGAGTTGCGACGATGGCGGTCTTGTGCTTCTTGATGAACTGGCCCGCGGCCCTCTTGGCCTTCTTCAGCTTGCTGCCGAGCACCTTGCCTGCGTGCTTGACCGTTTGGGCGGCGCTATGGTAGTAGCTCGCTGCTTTCTTCCTCGCACGGTGCACGATCTGCCGGGCGCGTTGGTACTTGTGCTTGACGTAGTGGTAGACGGCGGGATAGTGGTCGTGGACGTAGTGGGCGGCCTTGTGGGCGTAGTGCTTGGCCGCGCCGACGATGCCGTGCTTCTTGACCTCGCGGACGACGTTCCGGACGTGCTTGATGCCGGAGTGGATCGCGCGGCGCACGCTGGAGTGGTGCCAGGCCGAGGAAGCCTTCTTCTTGATCTTGTGTCCCACGGACTTGATGGCGCCCATGATCGACCAGTGACCGGTGGGGTCGGTGGCCGTCAGCGGGTTGTCGTTGCCGTAGGCGAAGCGGTCGGCGTCGACCGAGTCGGGGACGGGGTTGAGGCCGACGGTGTCGCGGGAGGCGAACTGGCCGGTGTTGGGGTTGTACCAACGGGCGGCCATGTCGACCTGGTTGGTGTCCGGGTCGGTCCACTCCGACTGGTAGCCCAGGGCTCCGACCATGCCCTGCCTGGTGAGGACCTTGCCGAACGGGTCATAGGTGGTCGAGCCGGTCAGGGCGGTGCCCGAGTCGGTGAACTGGCCCACCACGTCGTCGTGCACGTCGGTCATCGCCAGCACCTTGGTGCCGGAGGAGTTGATGCCGACCAGCGCGCCGCCAGGGTCGCGGCCGTAGGTGGTGCCGCCGTCGGAAGCCAGGTCGTTGCCCATGCCGGTGTAGGAGAAGGTCTGGTTGGACCCTCCGATGCCGGCGGTGACCATGCGGCCCAGGCCGTCGTAGCTGTACGTCTTCGATCCGGAGGTGATCACCCGGTTGAAGGCGTCGGCGGCGGTGGTGGAGGTCTGGCCCGCGTTGGTGGTCGAGCTCAGGGTGCCGCGGGCCGTGTAGCCGTAGGTGCTGTTCGCGTCCGAGGTCAACTCGTTGCGGGCGTTGTAGGTGTAGGTGTCCGCGCCGACGCGGGTGCGGTTGCCGGCGTTGTCGTAGCCGTAGGTGGCCGTGGTGGTGCCGTTGTTCCAGGAGGCGAGCCGGTCGGCCCAGTCGTAGGTGTAGGTGTTGGAGGCCGCCCCCGCGAATCCGGTGGTGGTCTTGGAAGTCTCGTTGTCGTTCAGGTCGTAGCCATAGGCGATCGACGCCTCGGTTCCGCCCGCCGGTTTGGTGAGGGTGTCGCCGGTGAGCCGGTGCGCCCAGTCGTACTGCAGGGTGCGGCTGGCCTTGCCGGTGCCGTAGGAGATGGTCGACGGCAGCGACATCGTGTTGTAGCCGACGGTGGCGGTGGACCCGGTGGCGGCGTCGTTGACGGTCTTCAGACGGCCGGCCGTGTCGTAGCCGTAGGCGGACGTGCCCGCCGCGTCGGTGCGCGAGGTCATCTGTCCGTCGCCGCTGTAGGCGAAGGACGAAGTTCCCGACGGTCCGGCCGTGGTCAGCAGGTCGCCGCGGTCGTCGTAGGAGAACGTGTCGTCCGTGCCCGGGGCGGCGGCGGAGGTGATGCGTCCGTCGTTGTCGTAGCCGAAGGTGTGGTCCGCGGTCGCTGCCTCGGCGCCGCTGCCGGTCTGCCTGGTCAGGTCACCGGTGGTCGAGTCGTAGGAGTCGGCGACCGACACGCCGCCGGGGGACAGTTGCTTCGTCACCCGACCCCCGCCGTCGTAGACGGTGGTGTAGGTCCGGTCCGCGACCGCCGGATAGGTCGGCGTGGACGGTTCGATCTGCGACTCCGGCAGGCCCCACTTGTTGTACGTGGTCAGCCAGTCGTGTCCGGCCACGGGGTTGCCCGAGGCGTCGTAGCCGTTGCCGTCGGTGAACCGGGTGAGGTTGCCGACCGCGTCGTAACCGAACGACGTGGTGATCGACTTCCCGGCCGCGACCGGCTGCACCTCCTTGGTCACCATGCCCGTCGCGTCGAGGGTGAAGGCGGAGGTGTGACCGTTGCCGTCCGTGGCGGAGGTCAGGTTCCCCGACGGGTCGTACGTCGAGGAGGTGGTGCGGCGCAGCATCGCGGTGGAGTCGTACTCCGCGGTGCCCACCGAGTTGCCGAAGGCGTCGTAGGTGGTTGTCGCGTAGGTGTTGTCAGGGTTGGTGACCTTGGCCGGCCTGCCGTCGAGGTCGTAGGCGTACTGGGTGGCGTTGTTCGCGCCGTCCACGACCTTGGTCTGCTCACCGGCCGCGTCGTAGGTGAACGAGGTGGACACACCGTTCGGCGACACCGACGAGGACAGCAGGCCCCCGGGCGCGTCGTAGTGGTTGACGGTGGTGTACGCGGCCTGCGAGGGCCGTCGTTCGACCTCGGTCGTGGTGAGCTGGCGGCCCAGGTAGTCGTAGGTGGCCTGGGTCACCGCGCCGGTGGGGTCGGTCGCCGACAGCAGATCGCCGTCGGTGTCGTAGGTGGAGTGCGAGGTGCGTCCGCCCGGCAGGGTCTCGTTCACCTGGTCGCCGAGCTGGTCGTAGGTGTAGGAGGTGACCTTGCCCAGCGCGTCGGTCTCGGTGGTGATCTGACCGGCGGCGTTGTACTGCGTGGAGGTCGCCGGGGTGATCGCCGTCGAGGAGCCCGGCGGCGTGTACGACGGCATGGTCTGCGAGACCTGCTGGCCCAGCGGGTCGTACGCGGTCGTGACGACGTTGCCGTTCGGGTCCTTGGTCTCCGCCGCTTCGCCGTAGGTGTTGTAACCGGTGTACGCCACGGGGTGCGAGGCGGCGACGCTGGAGGTGCCTGTCGCGGCGTCGGCCGTCTCCGTGTTCACCGTCGGCGCCGTGGTGACCGCGACGTTCCCCTCCTCGTCGTAGGAGTAGGACGTGACGTTGCCGTTCGCGTCCGCCGCCCAGGTCGGGAGTCCCCGCTGGTCCAGGTGCGCCCGGGTGGTGTGCACGGTCGAGTTCGCCGCGGGAAGCGTCCCGCCGTACAGGCTGGAGGCCTGGGTGGCGGACAGTGCCTCGGAGTAGGTCTGGACGTCCGAGACGGAGCCGTTGGCGTACTCGCCCCAGACGCCCGCGGCCACCTTGCGGGCGATGTCGAGGGTGCCGGTGCTGTTCCAGGGGGTGGTGAAGGCCTTGGTGCCGGCCAGGGCGCCGTTGACGTAGAGGTTGAACTGGCCGGCGGCTGCGTCATAGACACCGGTCAGGTGGGCCCACTGACCCACGACGGGGGTACCGCCGTAGGCGGCGGTCCAGGTGGCGGCGGCGGTGTCGCCCGAATGGCCGCCGAAGGCCCAGGCGTTGGATCCGGAGGAGTAGTAGAGCTGGAAGGCGCTGGTGGTGGTGCCGTTCTGGGAGACGAAGGTGGAGTTGGCCGTCGTGGAGTTGAGCTTGACCCACGCCGACACGGTGTAGCTGGTGGCGGTGTCCACGACGGGACTCGTGGTCTCGGCGTAGGACGTGGAGGTGCCGTTGAACACGGAGCTGCCGCCGTGGTCGGTGGACCTCGTCACCCCGCTCGCGACGGTTGCGGGGTTGTTCGCGCCGGAGGAGTCGGCCGCGTTGCTGCCCGAGGTCTCGTTGAGCTTCCAACGTCCGACCGGCGCGGTGGTGCCGTCGTGCACCGCGGCCGAAATGGTGTTGCCGAGCGCGTCGTAGGAGTACGAGGTCGTCTCCGGGGTGCCGGAGGCACCGGAGTGCGTGGAGGTGACCACGTGGTCGTCCGGGTCGTACGACACCGTGTCGCTGCGGTTCACACCCGAGGGGTCCAGCGTGGTCTTGGTGGTGCGGGACGCCGCGTCCACCGCGTAGGTGGTCGTGGTCGTTCCGTCGTTGGAGATCTCCTTGGTCAGGTTGCCGGCCGCGTCATAGGTGTTGGCCTGCTGCACGAACGACTTCGGGTTGTTCGGGTCCGTCACCGCGTCCGTGCGCGTGACCGTCGCCGACAGCCCGTTGTCGGTGTAGGTGTAGGACGTGGTGAAGCCCATCGAGTCCGTGACCGAGGCCAGCCGTCCGGCCGGGTCGTAGGCCCGCGAGTCCAGCGTCAGCGTCCGCGCGGTCGACGGGTTGTCCGGGTCGCCGGTGTAGCCGGGCTGTGTGGCGGTGACCTGACGGTTGTCGGCGTCGAAGGTGTAGTCCGTTTCGTTCCCCGACGCGTCGACCTCGGTGATCACGTTTCCGTATACGTCATACGTGTACGTCGTGGTCTGGAGCGTCTTGTCCGAGCCGTCGGTGTTGAACGCCGACACCTGCGACGCGGTGTTCTTCCGGTTGCCCGAGTCGTACGTCCACTCCGTGCGCCGCGGCCCGTCACCGCCGGTCAGGTCCTTGGTCGTCTCGGAGGTGGCGTTGCCGTCGGCGTCGTAGACCGTCGTCGTCTGCGCGGTGTGGGTCGCGCCCGTGACACGGTCGATGACAGCCGGGGCGGTGTCGGAGACGACCTGGTCGTCCTTGTCGTACGTGTACGACGAGGTCAGACCCGACGGATAGCTGTCCGATGTCTCGGTCTTGGTCGTCCGGCGGCCGATGTTGTCGTAGCCGTACGCCACCGACGCGCCATTGGCGTCGGTCTGCTTCGCCAGGTCACCGTTGTGGTTGTAGGTGTACGACGTGGTCGCGCCGCCCGGCGTGATCGTCGACGCCTCCAGGTACGCCGGCGCGTTCCCGGTGTCCGCGGCGGGCGTGGTCGACGTGGTGTACGTCGTGGTGGCGGTACGGCCGCTGGGGAAACCCGGCACCGGCGGGGTGGTCACCGTCGTCTGGTTGCCGTACGCGTCGTAGGCGTAGCTCGTCAGGTACGTGTTGTCCGTCGGGCCGGAGGAACGCCCGTCCCGCTCGGTCAGCAGCAGGTCGTTACGCGGGTCCGGCGCCGGGTTCGCGGTCGTGTCGTCCGGATAGTAGGTGTAGTAGTCCGTCTCGCACAGGTTCTGTGCCTGGTTCTGGCACGTCGACTTCGACACCACGTTGCCGCGCACATCGTGCCCGGTCGTGGTCGTGTTCCCGTCCGGGTCGGTGGTGGTGTAGAGGAAGCCGGAGGTGTCGTAGCCGTACGTGGTGCGGTTGCCCAGGGCGTCGGTCTGGGAGAGGACCCGGTCGCCGTTGTCGACGTCGTAGCCGTAGGTGATGTACTTCGTCGACCCGTCGGGGGTCGGCACCTGGATCTGCACCGTCCGCACCGGCGCGACACCGGAGGAGGACTTGTACGCCGCCCACTCCTGCGACACCTGAGCGGCGCTCAGGGCCGAGCGGAAGACCGCGACCTCGGCGAGCGATCCGTTCCAGTACTCGGTCTCGCTCCCCGCGTACAGGCCGCGTCCGATCTGCAGAGCGCCGGTCGCGGACCACACGTTCGGCCGCGCGATCGTGCCCTGGAGCGTACCGTTGACGTAGAGCGAGAGCAGCCCGCTCGTGGCGTCGTAGCTGGCCGCCAGGTGGGTCCACTGGCCGGTCGCCGCGATGGCGGTCGAGTACACGGCCTGCGTGGTCAGGTTGCCGCTCGAGGAGTCGGTCGTCGGCACCCGCAGCGCCCACTTGTTCTGGGTGTGCTGGTAACCGAGGTAGAACCCGGCGTGGTACGTGCCGTCCTGGCTGACGGCCGTGTAGTCGCTGGTGGTCGAGCCGAGGTTCACCCAGGCCGAGACGCTGAAGCTCTTGGAGGTGTCGACCTCCGAAGTGCCGGGGCTCGCCCAGGAGCTGGAGGCGTTCGCGAACGAGGCCGCCTTCACGTCGGCGGACCCGAACGGGCCGGTGCCGCCGAGGGTGACGTTGTTGTAGGTGGCGTGGCCGGTGTTGACCTCGTTGGCCGCGGCGGAACCCGAGGTGTCGCTCAGCCGCCAGTAGCCGGAGGGCCTGGCGCCCATCACCGTCGAGCGGTAGACCTGCGAGGATCCGGTGACCGTGGGCGGGGCCAGCTTCCAGACGCCGCCGTTGTTGTCCGTCTCCTGGGAGATGGTGTCGTCGACCGCGTTGTACTGCACGGTGTTCTGGGTCTTGCCCGAGGGCAGCGTGATGGTCTGCAGCACCTTCGAGGCCGCCGTCGCAGCCGTGTACTGGTTGGCGATCGTCGTCGCGTTCAGCGGCTGGTTGAAGATCGCCGCCTCGGCCATCAGACCGTTGTAGTGCCCGAGGGTGTCGGCGGGCATGTCGGGCCAGCCATTGGTGTCCACGCCCGCGCCGAAGGAGACGTACGGCTGGTTCCACGACCACAGGCTGCCGGCCATGGTGCCGGTCAGGGCGCCGTCGAGGTACATCGACTGGGTGTTGCCGGCGGAGGTGAGCACCACCTGGTGCCAGGCGTTGTTGTTGACCGCGCTCGCGGACTGGAGCGTGGTGTTGCAGCCCGCGGCCTTCGCGAAGCAGCCGTGCAGCTTGCCGTTGGTGCCGATGTAGATCGCCGGAGTGTTGTACTTGGTGTTGGCGACCGGGTCGGAGTCGGTCAGCGGCTTGTCACCGTAGTAGAACAGCACCCCGCCGGCCTGCGACGTCTTGAACCAGAGCGACACCGACGCGTACGTGCGCGTCGCGCCCGGCGTGGACGGTATCGACAGGTACGAGCTGGTGCCGTTGAACGACGCGGCGTGGCTGCTCGCCAGCGGTCCGGTCGAACCCAGGGTGACATTGTGGTAGGTGCCGTTGAGGTTGCCCTCGTTGGTGTCCACGCCGTCGGCGGCCGTCGTGCCGGCCGTCTCACCCATGCGCCAGTAGGCGAACGGGTCCGCGTCCAGCACCGTGGTGCGGTAGTGGTTGCCGTTGGCGTAGCCGTAGGAGGTGCAGTGCGTGGGGTCCGCCGGCGGGCAGACCTTCGTCAGGCTGTCACCGGTGTAGTTGTAGTTCCAGGTCTCGATCGTGCTCGAGTCCCCGGTCGTCGCGGCGTCGGTCGCCACCGTCGCCACGTGCGCCGTGGTCGCGCCCGAGGGCGTGGACCAGGTGAAGTTCAGCTTCCGGCTCGAGACCTTCGAGGTGATCGTGGTGAGCTGGCCGGCGGTGTAGTCGAAGGTCTCCGCGCGGCCCGCGTAGTCCGTGATCGAGGTGATCGCGTACGCGCCGGTCCTGCCCGTGATCCCCGTCTGGAAGACATAGGCGGTGTCGTCCTTGTCGACCAGCTTGTAGCCGACGGTCGGGGTGGTGATCGCGGTCAGCGACGCCCAGCGTCCCGGTGGCGGGGTGAAGGAGCCGTCGGCGTTCTTGCCGAAGCCGACCTGCGAGCCGTCGGGGTAGGTGATGTTGACACTCGCCACCGCGCCCGAGGAGTCCTTGACCTCCGTGGCCTCCATGTCCGCGACCGTCGACCAGCCCGCGCCGAACGCGCCGTCCACCCGCGGGTCCAGGGAGTTGTAGTCACGCTCGACCGACAGCGACGGGCCCACCGTCTGCACGTCGGCGTCGGTGTCGGAGGTGGTGTAGTTACCGACACTGGGATCGAAGTCGTGCCCGTCGGTGTTCTGCGACAGACCCGAGGTCACCACGGGCTGCGGCACCACGGCCGTGAGCTCGTTCTGCGTCCACGGCGAGTAGAGCAGGCTGTCGTAGGTGCGCACCTGCCACAGGTAGGTGCCGCCCCAGGTCATCTTCCCCGAGGGGACGCTCCAGTCACCGCCGCTGATCAGCCCCGAGTCGGAGATCACCGCACCGGTGGAGGCGTCCAGGAGCTGGAACTGGTACTTCAGCGCCGAACCGGGGTAGTTGTCCGAGTCGTACCCGTACGCCACCAGTTCCGGCTTCAGCGTCTGGGTGTTGTAGTTGTCCGGCGGGTACGAGGCGTCGATCTGCGGGGCCACGTTCCCGTTCAGCGTCAGGTCCAGATAGGGCCGGTAGCTGGTGGGGGCGTTGACCGAGTCGAACTGCTTCCAGTGCAGGGCGTCGCTGTTCGTCGAGTACAGCGCGAGACCGTGGTTGCTCACCGTTCCGCCGGCGACGCCGTTGAACCAGGAGCTGCTCAGCGGCACGTTCATCCACGTACCCGTGGACCGCGAACCGCCGGAGTTCGTGCACGCCGCACCAGGGTTGGCGGTCAGCGACCCCAGCGCGGTGCTGTCCCACGCCGGGCCCGGGTAGGAGGTGACCGCCGAACCCGTCCACGAGGCACTGATCGGCGCGACGGAGAACGGCTCGGCGGTGCAGGTCGCGGCCCAGATGTCGAAGAGGTGCAGGCTCGCCGCCGACACGGTCTGACCGGTGATCATGCCGGTCAGGCCTGTCAGGTGCAGGAACGAGTTCGCGCTGTGCGTGCCGGAGTCGTAGGACCCGACCTTCAGCACGTCCTCCGTCGAGTGGTCGCCCGCGAGGCCGCTCTCGGCGTACGTGCTGTCGCTGACGGCCAGCGTCGGGTCCACCGTGACCGGCCACACCCGGTTCTTGGCGCCCAGCCACGACCGGTCCGCCGTCATGGTCAGGATCCAGTCGTCGCCGGACCGCGAAAGACCGTACTCCACGGCCTGCGACCTCGCCGGCTCCCCGGACCTGCGGTTCAGGTGCGAGTCCTGCATGAACGCGTGCGGAATCCGCTCCACCACGGCACCCGACGCGTCGGTGAACTCGACCGATCCCTTGTCGGCGAGCTGCGGCTTCAGACCCTTGGCGTCCAGCTTGAACGACCACGACGTCGGCGCCTTCGCCGAGGACAGGACGATCTTCTCCTTGACGCCGTCCGCCAGCGGTACGAGCTTCAGGTCCGTGTCCGGCAGCACACCGGCGTAGGTCACGGTGCCGTCCGCGTCCGTGACGCCCGGCACGTCCTGCGCGCCCTTGAGCGCGTACGCCACCTGGTGCCCGGAATCGGACTCCACCGATGCCAGCCGTGCGTCCCCCGCACCATCGGCGACGTTCACCGACACGTCGTTGGCCTTCTCCCGCCAACGTCCCGCGGACTTCACCAGCGTGGTGTCGATCGGCTTCCAGGAGCCGTCGGAGGCATGGAAGTTGTGGCGGGAGAAGTACACGCGCTTGGTCGTCGTGCCGTTCGCGTTGTGGAACAGGTCCGTCGTCGCCGACGACTTGGCCGCATCACGCTTGCTCGTCGACGCATGGAACCCGTCACGGCCGTTGGCCACGGCCGCGCCCGTGGTCACCGTCTTTTTGCCGTGTCTGTGCCGGGTGTACTCGGCCAGTTCCCCCTTGCCCTTGCCCGACTTGTGCCCGCGCCCGCCCTTCGCCCGGGTGTGAGCCGCCGACGTGGTGTGCTTGAGCCCGCCGGCCGAACCGCCGAGCTGCTTGGGCAGTTTCAGATGCGGGGAGCGCAGCCAGTCCCACAAACCCGTCACCGACAGCTTCGGCATGCTCAGCGCCGGCAGTGTCATCCCCTGCGCCACCGCCTCCTCGGCGGTCGGCGTGAACGACAGGAGGAAACAGACCACCAGCACGACCACACGCGCCGCCCTGCGGCGGGGTGACCAGGGTGGCGGTTGGGAGGAGCGGCGACGTAGGAAGGGAGACATGAATGATCCTTTGCGGACACGTATCGATCATGAAAGCGACTCGATAGTTCCGTAAACGATCAAGCTTTGACCATAGTCGGTTGATCTTCTTACAGGATCCTTACATTGTGGGTCGACGGCCGCTCGATTTTCCCGACAGGGCACACCCGAAACCCAGTTGAAACGACCGCTGACGATGAATCAGGACGTACCGGTCAGAGAGGTCAGAAGTCCACGTATGCGGTCCCGTACCTCCGACTGGTCGCCCTTCCTCACCACCGAGACGTTCGCCGATCCCGGCCCGTCCCCCACGACGACGAAGCGCACCTGCTTTTGACGGGGCGCCACCGCACGCACCGCCTGGACCGGCGTCGCGCCGACGGCCACCACCACCGAACACTGCTCCTGCACGAGGGAGTTGACATACGGCACCACGTTCGCCCGAGTGTCCGGCCCCGTCGCCGGCAGGAAACTCACCCGGACCCTGGTCGAGCGGGAGGCCTCCTGCATGCCGGCCCACACCGGTGCCGCCGGCACGCCCGGCACAACTCCGCGACTGTCGGTGAGAAGGCAGGCGTCCACGTCCCGATACACCCGGGCCGTCGGCATCTCGCCGCCGCCGTCGGCGGACGGCCACAAGCAGACTCCCGCCACCACGACGGCGATCACGCCCCCCAGCCCTGCGCCGAGAGCCACCCGACGCCTGCGCAACGCTTCGGGCAAAGCCGACCGAATCAGCCTGAACCACTGGGATGACCACCGCATGTCTGCACCCTTCAACAAGGTCCTCGGGGCGACCACCGCCCGCGAAGAGGTGAGCATAAGACAGCGTCTCCACCCCGGAACCTTCGAGAGGTCCCAGGTGAGCGGTTCATCCGCCCAGCATGTGACCCACCGTCTTGTGTCCGGCGACGGCTGGTCACCGACGCCGCCTCTGGTCGACCATGAGCGCGGGGCGCTGCTGCCGTGCAGAATGGACATGACGTTCTCGGTCTACAGCTACCTGAATCGTGAAAAGGACGCCTGACCGGCGAAAACGCTCCTCATGGCGGCAGGGGTACGCCCGCCGTGACCCGCCGTCGCCCGCCGCCGTCCGGAACGATCGGGCGGCGGTTTCTGTAACCCGAAGTTTTCAACAAAGTGTTGACGTCGTGTTTTCGAGGGCGTTAGCTGTCCGAAGCCCGTCCAGCACAAGGCCACGGAGGCTTCCTGTGACGTCGAGTACGACTTCTGGCGGCCTCGCCCGCTTCAACGCCCTTCAGGAGCTCGCGGCCTTCGCCGTCCTCCATGAGGCGTGCGCCTCCCGCGTGTGGGCCGAGCGGCTGCTCGCCGCCCGCCCGTACGCAACCCCCGACGACCTGTACACCGCGAGCGACGCCGCCACGGCCGAACTCACCGCGGCGGACCTGGCGGAGGCGATGGCCGGGCACCCGCCCATCGGGCGGCCGAGGCCCGGCGACCCGACCTCCTCCCGCGAGCAGCGCGGCATGGCCGGTGCCTCCGCGGAGCTCAAGGAGGAGATGCTCGAACTGAACCTGGCCTACCAGGAGAAGTTCGGCCATGTCTTCCTCATCTGCGCCACCGGCCGGACCGGCGAGCAGATGCGCGACGCTGCCAAGGAGCGGATCGGCAACTCGGCCGAGCGGGAGCGCGAGATCGTCCGCGTCGAACTGGGGAGGATCAACCGCATCCGGCTCGGCAATCTCGTACAGGAGGAAGCCGGCGGTCTCGTACAGGAAGAGCCCGCCGGTCCCGTGCAGGAAGAGCCCGCCGGTCCCGTGCAGGGAGAACCCGGCAGTCCCGTACAGGAAGAAGAGGCATGAGCACCGACACCACGGCCTCCGTGTCCACCCACATCCTGGACACCAGCGTGGGCCGCCCCGCCGAGGGCGTCGCCGTCCAACTCGCCGCCCGCGCGGGGCGCGAGGGCGGCTGGCGGGCGCTCGGCGGTTCCGCGACCGACGCGGACGGCCGGTGCAAGGACCTTCCGGCGCTGCCGGAGGGCACGACCCACGTACGCCTCGACTTCGCGGTCGAGCAGTACTTCGAGTCGGATTCAGCGACACAGCAAGCCGATGCGCAGCAGGACGCCCCCGCGAATCGGGACAGCGAGACGTTCTTCCCCGAGGTGACGATCACCTTCGCCGTCAGGCCGGGCGAGCACTACCACGTACCGCTGCTGCTCAACCCGTTCGGCTACTCCGTTTACCGAGGGAGCTAGCAGACATGACCGACCAATCCCACCGCGGCACCGGCCCTTCCCACCGTGGCCGCCCGGTGCTCCTGGGCCAGAACCAGTACGGCAAGGCCGAGAACCGCGTCGTCAAGATCACCCGCGACGGCGACACCCACCACATCAAGGACCTGAACGTGTCCGTCGCGCTGAGCGGCGACATGCAGGAGGTCCACCTCTCGGGCTCCAACGCGAACGTCCTGCCGACGGACACCACCAAGAACACGGTGTACGCGTTCGCCAAGGAGTACGGCATCGAGTCCGCCGAGCAGTTCGGCATCCATCTGGCACGGCACTTCGTGACCAGCCAGGAGCCGATTCTGCGGGCCCGCATCCGCATCGAGGAGTACGCCTGGGAGCGGATCGAGGCCTCGGACGCGGGCTCCCGGGTCGTCGGCGCGGAAGAGGCCAATCACTCGTTCGTACGCAAGGGCCAGGAGACACGCGTCACCCAGATCACCTACGACGGTGACACATGGGAGGTCGTCTCGGGCCTGAAGGACCTCGTCGTGATGAACTCGACGAACTCCGAGTTCTGGGGCTACGTCAAGGACAAGTACACGACGCTCCCGGAGGCGTACGACCGCATCCTGGCCACCCAGGTCTCCAGCCGCTGGCGCTTCAACTGGACCGGCGACGAGCAGGAGATGCCCAACTGGGACAAGTCGTACGACCAGGTCAGGAAGCACATGCTCCAGGCCTTCGCGGAGACCTACTCCCTCTCGCTCCAGCAGAGCCTGTACCAAATGGGCGCGCGGATCATCGACCACCGCGGCGAGATCGACGAGGTCCGCTTCTCGCTCCCGAACAAGCACCACTTCCTGGTGGACCTGACGCCGTTCGGCCTGGAGAACGACAACGAGGTGTACTTCGCGGCCGACCGTCCGTACGGGCTCATCGAGGCCACCGTCCTGCGCGACGGCTGCGAGCCGCGCATCCCGGTGGACCTCACCAACCTGTAGGACCGCACCCGGCGGTCCACCCGGACCGCCTCCGTGGTTCTGCCGCTGTACCCCCGACGCGGGCGCCGGCGTCACGTCCCAGGGGAGAGCGGGGGCATCTGCGCAATCACAGCATCACGGACCCGGTCGTCACCCCGCTCGGCCCCCGGGTCCGTCCGCCAATGGGAAGAACGAGGAACCGCCGTGGCAGTCCAGCGCATCGTCATCGAGAACTGCGCCATCGCGACCGTGGACGCGGGCGACACCGAGTACGCCTCGGGCCACATCGTCGTCGCCGACAACAGGATCGAATCGGTGGGCGCCGGGAAGGCTCCCGAGAACCTGGAGAACGTGGTACGCCGGGTCGACGGCACCGGGCATCTGGCCACGCCCGGCCTGGTGAACACCCACCACCACTTCTACCAGTGGATCACCCGCGGCCTCGCCACGGACCACAACCTCTTCAACTGGCTCGTCGCCCTCTACCCGACCTGGGCGCGCATCGACGAGCCGATGGCCTACGCGGCCGCACAAGGTTCCCTCGCCATGATGGCCCGCGGCGGTGTCACCACCGCCATGGACCACCACTACGTCTTCCCCAAGGGCTCCGGAGACCTGTCCGGCGCCATCATCCGGGCCGCCCGTGAGACCGGCGTCCGCTTCACCCTCGCCCGCGGCTCCATGGACCGCAGCGAGAAGGACGGCGGACTGCCGCCGGACTTCGCCGTCGAGACCCTCGAAGGGGCGCTGGCCGCCACCGAGGCGACCGTCGACGAGCACCACGACGCCTCCTTCGACAGCATGACCCAGGTCGCCGTCGCACCCTGCTCGCCCTTCTCCGTCTCCACCGAACTCATGAAGCAGGGCGCCGAGTTGGCCCGCCGCAAGGGGGTACGGCTGCACACGCACGGTTCGGAGACGGTGGAGGAGGAGCAGTTCTGCAAGGAACTGTTCGGCATGGGTCCGACCGACTACTTCGAGTCGACCGGCTGGCTCGGCGAGGACGTGTGGATGGCGCACTGCGTCCACATGAACGACTCCGACATCGCCGCCTTCGCCCGCACGAAGACGGGTGTCGCGCACTGTCCGTCCTCGAACGCCCGGCTGGCCGCGGGCATCGCCCGGGTCCCCGACATGCTGGCGGCCGGCGTTCCGGTCGGCCTCGGCGTCGACGGCACCGCGTCGAACGAGTCGGGCGAACTCCACACCGAGCTGCGCAACGCCCTGCTCATCAACCGGCTCGGCGCCCACCGCGAGGCCGCCCTGAACGCCCGTCAGGCGCTGCGCCTCGGCACCTTCGGAGGGGCCCAGGTCCTCGGCCGCGCGAGCCAGATCGGCTCCCTGGAGCCGGGCAAGCTCGCCGACCTGGTGCTGTGGAAGCTGGACACCCTTGCGCACGCCTCGATCGCCGACCCGGTGACGGCGCTGGTCTTCGGCGCCGCCGCCCCGGTCACCCTCTCGCTCGTGAACGGCAGGCCGGTCGTCGAGGACAGCAGCCTGCTCAACGTCGACGAGGATGCCGTCGCCCGCTCCACGCGCGATGAGGCACAGCGGCTGGCGCGGATCGCCGCGCAGGCCTGACCACCACAGAACTCCGGCCGAGGGGGACGGCCCTCGGCCGGTAGCCGTGGACCCGAGCGGGGTCCACGGCGGCCGTAGCCGGGGCGTGCATGGACGTGCGCGCCCCGGAACGGTCTCCGCCGCGCGGACGCCGTGTCCGCGCGGTGGCCATCGTCCCGGTCCCGCACGACCGCGCATCACCTCCCTGACAACCACGTCGACGGCGACGTGCACCCGACCGGAGGAGCCGCCGTGGCCGCCCAGCCCGAGCCCAGCACCGATGCACGACCAACTGGATCAACGGAAACAACTGGATCAACGGAACCGACCGGAACGGCCGGATCGACTGGATCAACGGAGTCGACTGGAACAGCCGGATCGACCGGACCGACCGAAGCGAGTGGATCGACCGGAGGAACAGGGCCCATCGAGGCAAGTGGATCAACCGAGGCGACGGGATCGCCCGGACCAACGGGCCCATCAGCGCACCCGGTTGACGAGAGACTGCCCGCGCTGAAGATGGCGGCCAGCGGTCTGCAGCACGTGGCCGCCATGTACGCGGGAGTGGTCGCCCCGCCCCTGATCGTCGGCGCCGCGGCCGGTCTGTCCGCCGCCGAACTCACCTTCCTCACCGGCGCCTGCCTGTTCACCGCGGGTCTCGCCACCTTCCTGCAGACCCTCGGCTTCTGGAAGATCGGAGCGCGGCTGCCCTTCGTCAACGGCGTCACCTTCGCGGGCGTCGCCCCGATGACCGCCGTCGTCGCCTCCGCCAAGGACAAGAGCGACGCACTGCCGATCATCTTCGGCGCGGTCGTCGTCGCCGGTGTCCTCGGATTCGTCGCGGCCCCCTACTTCAGCAAGGCCGTCCGCTTCTTCCCGCCCGTCGTCACCGGCAGTGTGATCACGCTCATCGGTGTCTCGCTGCTGCCGGTCGCCTTCGGCTGGGCGCAGGGCCCGAACCCCGCGGCGGACGACTACGGTTCACGGACCTACCTGGGACTCGCGGCGGTCACGCTTGTCATCGTTCTGCTGCTGCGCCGCTTCACCCGCGGTTTCGTCAAGCAGATCGCGGTCCTGCTCGGCCTGGTCATCGGCACGCTCGTGGCGATCCCCTTCGGCGTCACGGACTTCGGGCCGGTGGCCGACGCGGACGTGGTCGGCTTCCCGACGCCGTTCCACTTCGGCGCCCCGCAGTTCCACCTCGCCGCGATCCTCTCCCTCTGCGTGGTGATGGTCGTCTCGATGACCGAATCGACCGCGGACATGCTGGCGTTGGGCGAGATCGTGGAGCGCCCCGCCGACGAGCGGACCATCGCGGCCGGACTGCGCGCCGACACCCTCGGTTCGGCGCTGAGCCCGCTCTTCAACGGCTTCATGTGCAGCGCCTTCGCCCAGAACATCGGCCTCGTCGCGATGACGAGGATCCGCAGCCGGTACGTCGTCGCCACCGGCGGCGGCTTCCTGGTGCTGATGGGGCTGTGCCCGATGGCCGCGTCACTGATCGCCGTCGTACCCCGCCCGGTGCTCGGCGGGGCGGGCGTCGTCCTCTTCGGCTCGGTCGCGGCCAGCGGCATCCAGACGCTGGTCAGGGCGGGTCTGGAGAAGGACAACAACGTGCTGATCGTGGCCGTCTCCCTCGCGGTCGGCATCATCCCGATCACCGCGCCCGGGTTCTACCACGCGTTCCCGGAGACCGTACGGATCGTCCTCGACTCCGGCATCTCGACGGGCTGTGTCGCGGCCGTCGTCCTCAACCTCGTCTTCAACCACCTCGGCGGGGGACGCGAGAACGCGGGCGAGGTGACCCACCCCATGGAGGCGGGCGAGGACCTCAAGGCGGTACCGGCCCACTGACCGGCCGGACCGGAACGGGCACACGGAGGGCGCGGCACGAGAACCGCGCCGCGCCCTCCGCCGTGCCGCGCCCGTCAGCCGATGTGGTAGCTGTCGCCGTAGACCTTCCAGTCCAGCGGTGTGTTGAGGCTCAGGTTCCGGTTGCGTACGAAGACCCGTTGCTCGGTGTCGACCCGGGTGGTGTCGGAGTGGGCCTCCTCCTGCTTCATGGCCCACACCCGGGCGTCGAGGAAGGCGTTCAGATACGTCACCTCGTCGCCGCCCTGGGCCGGCGGCTTGGCCTTCGCCAGCGCGCGCCGCCGGATGTTGCGGAAGCTGGTGCTGTCGTCGCCGTCGCCGTGCATCACGATGGCGTCGTAGTACGTGAACTGGCCGAGGACACCGATGCCGTCGGCCTTGCCCTGCCCTACGGCGGGGTTGAAGTAGACACGGTCGCGCTCGTCGTTCTGGGCCTGCTGGAACGCCGAGTCCTGGGCGGCTTTGCGCCAGTCGGCCGGGAAGCCGGGGTCCAGGCCCTCGTGGGAGTCGCTGCCGTCGACCGCACGCAGCGCCGGCAGGTACTTGGCCAGGACGTTTCCGGGCTTGCGCTGCGTGTACAGCTCGACGAGGTCGAGCATGTCGTGGGTGCCCGAGCAGAAGCCGATGATCCCGGCGGTGTAGCCGCGCCCGTCGCCGATGTCCTCGATGTACTTGTACTGCGCCTTCCAGTCCAGCGAGGAGTTCTCCGCGCTGGAGACCAGCTTCATGGCGATCTCCTTCTTCGCCGGGTCGTCCAGGCCGACCGCCGAGGCGGTCGCGGTCTGGGTGGCGATCAGGGGGCCTGCCACCAATGAGGCTCCGATCAGGGTGAGCAGAGTGCGACGCGAAGTGCCTATGTGGGGGGTGTGCACGGTACCTCCGATGGGGGAGTGGTGTTGCCGCGTACTGTTAGGAAAGTTTCCTACCAGAGATTGAAGGCGGCGTATACCCGTCAGGGGAAGGCGAGTTGAGGGTTCGGGGTCGGCTGTCGAGCCGTATGAGCCACCGTGCGGGGCTACTGAGTGGTGGGCATGGCCCGCCGCTCCGGACGCTCGTCGGTGGGGGCCGTTGCTCGGGCCTGCGGGCTTTCGTCCGTGGTGACCGGCATGCGCGCCTCCGGCCCCTGGTCCGTAGTCGCCCCCGTCCGCACCTCTGGCCTGCCGTTCGGCTCAAGTGTCCCATCCAGCAAGGGAGTTGATCGGCTCCGGCGGGGGCGCAGCAGGGCGGCGGCCAGGGTCAGGGCCGTGGCCGCGATGACCGTGGCCACCGTGAACGCCAGCCGGTAGCCGTCCGCCGTCGCCGCGACGACGTGCTCGCCCGCGCCGGTCAGCCGCTCGGTGCGGCTCGCCGCCAGTGTCGTCAGCACGGCCAGCCCCAGTGAACCGCCCACCACCTGCGTGGTGTTGAAGAGTCCGGAGGCCAGGCCGGCGTCTTCCGTGCGGGCGCCCGACATGGCGAGCCCGGTCACCGCGGGCATCGCGGCCGCGAATCCCGCGGCGAGCAGGAGCAGCGGGGGCAGCACGTCGGTGACGTACGACCCTTCGGCCGGGGCCCGGCTGAGCAGGGCGAGGCCCGCCGTGATGAGGGCGAGTCCGGCGAGCAGGACGCGGTACGGGCCGAAGCGGGCGATCGTGCGCGCCGACAGACTCAGCATCAGCACACCGATGGTGATCGGCGCGGGCAGGAACGCCGTGCCGGTGAGCAACTCGCTGTAGCCGAGGACGCGTTGGAGGTAGAGCGCGCCGAGGTACTGGAAGCCGTACATCCCGGCGATCATCAGGATCTGTACGCCGTTCGCGCTCGTCAGGGTCCGGGAGCGGAACAACCGCAGCCGCAGCAGGGGGCGGGCGGCCCGCGCCTGGCGCAGGGTGAAGCCGGTGAACAGGGCGAGCGCGAGCAGACCCAGGGCGATTGTGCCGCCGAGGCCGCGCTCCCCGGAGCCGACGATCGCGTACACCGTCAGCATCAGGGCACCGGTGACCAGGGCCGCGCCCGGATAGTCGGCGCCGCTGCCGAGGCCCGCTCCCTTGTCCGGGGTGAGGACGCGCAGTGCGGCGACCAGGGCCAGTACGCCGATCGGCAGGTTGATCAGAAAGATCCAGTGCCAGTTGAGAGCCTGCGTCAGCGCGCCGCCGAGGAAGGTGCCGAGGGCCCCGCCCGCGGCACCGACCGCGCTGAACACCGCGATGGCGCGGCCCTGTTCGCGGGGCTCGGGGAAGAGCGCCACCAGCATGCCGAGGACCACGGCCGAGGTCATGGCCCCGCCGACCCCCTGGAGGGCGCGGGCCGCGACCAGCATGCCCTGTCCGCCGGCGACCCCGCACAGCACGGACGCCGCGGTGAACACGGCGAGCCCGGCCGTGAACATCCGCTTGCGGCCCACCAGATCGCCGAGCCTGCCCGCGAGCAGCAACAGCCCCCCGAACGGGATCAGATACGCGTTCACGACCCAGGCGAGCCCTGGGGCGGAGAAGCCGAGGTCGCTCTGGACGGCGGGCATGGCGACGGTGACGATGTTCCCGTCCAGGATCGTCATCAGCGTGCCGGCGCACAGGACGACGAGCGAGGCCCACCGGGAGTACGTTCGTGGTGTCGGCGAGCCCGCCGGTTCGGTCCGGGACAGCATGACGATGACCTCCGTGTTCGCCATGGACCGCCGCGGTCCCATGGCCGTTCTCCTTGGTGCACGACTTGTAACGGGGTACATCGTCAGTGACCATGGAGACGGGTGGAAGGAGGCACTTCAATGTCCCAGGGGAACACCGGTGTTACCTCGCAGGCAGTGCTCGCGCAGGCGTGCCCGGTCCGCGAGGTTCTTGACAGGGTCGCCGGAAAATGGAGCGTGCTGATCATCGTGGCCGCCGCGCACGGCCCGATCCGCTTCACCGAACTGGAGCGCAGCATCGAGGGGATCAGCCGCCGCATGCTGACCCTGACCCTGCGCAACCTTGAGCGCGACGGCCTCGTCACGCGCACCGTGCATCCGACCGTACCGCCGAAGGTCGAGTACGAACTCACCCCGGTGGCACGTGAGTTGCACGTGACACTGCTCTCCCTGACCGACTGGGCCGAGCGGCACCGTGTCACGATCGCCGAATCCCGCGCGGCCTACGACGCCGAGCACCGGCCGGAGACGGTCGACGCGTAGGCCGCCCGGCGGCGCGGCCTGCTGGAGTCAGGATTCGAAATAACTGGCGTCGGTGGCCAGGGACTTGAAGACATCCCGGGGGCCCGGCAGGAGTCGGCGTTCCGTGAGGTCCATCAGCCCGCAGACCGCCGTGATCTCGGCGGACACCGTGCCGTCGGCCTTCCGGATGGTCTGCTCCATGCGGAAGCTCTTGCCCTCACCCCAGATGAAGGCGCACGTCACCTCGACCTCGTCGCCGGCGAGCAGCTCGCGCCGATAGCGGATGGTCGTCTCCAGCACGACAGGGCCCACGCGCCGGTCCGCCAGCTTCGCCTGGCTGATCCCCGCCGCGTGCAGCATCGACCAGCGGGCGTGCTCCGCGTACTGCAGATACACACTCTGGTTCAGATGCCCCTGCACGTCGGTCTCGTATCCGCGAACGGTCACGGGGACGGAAAACGGCTCTGCCACGACTTTCCCTTCGATGACTGCGACTGCGACTGCGACTGCTTCTGCGACTACGACTGCTACTGCTACTGCTCCTACGAATGCGACTGCTTCCACGACTGCGACCGCGACGGCGGCAAGGCCGCAGCTGCCCGGCTCCCTCGGGGTACGGCAACCACGCGCCTCACGCCCGCCGGGGCGAGGCCAGCGCGTACCGGGTGCCCGTGCGCGGTTCCGTGTGTTCGCCCACCTGCCAGCCCGCCTTCTCCAGGGTGGCCGCGCAGGCCCGCAGCGCCTCCGGGTCCGGCTCGCGCACGGCGACGGCCTCCGGCTGCGGTGTCGCCCGTACCCGGTAGCCACCGCCCTCCGCTCCGGCGGGCCGGTGCCCCGCCGCCTCCAGCGCGAGCGCGGCGGCCTGCACCAGATGCGTACGCTCCCAGGCGCACGGAAGGTCGGTGGCGCCGTCCGGACGGGTCATCCGGCGCAGCTCCAGGAGCCCCTGCCAGGCGCTGTGCACCTCCCGCAGCCGCGCGGGGCCCGTCTCGGGCCCCTCCTCGCCGCCGATCCGCGCGGCGAACACCCCGGACGCCGCCGGGGCGGACACCTCGGCGGCGCCGGCCGGCTCGGGAGTCGCGGGTATCCCGGGTGCCTCGCGCAGCCGATGGCCGGCCGGTGTCAGGAAGTGGTCGCGCGGGGGACGCGGATGGCGGAAGGCGAGCCCCCGCCGCACCAGGGCGGCGAGCTGGGCCTCGGTTCCCTTCAGCCGCCCGGTCACGGGATCGGCGGTATCGACGAGGCGCTGCTGCGCGGCGGTCGGCGGTCGTGTCACGGCGCGCTCCCTCCACCACCGGGTGGTGCCACGGCGCTCCTGCCCGGCCGCGGCTCAGTGTTCCTCCGACCCCTCTCCCGCCGGGGAGAGCGGTCCATGGGAACAGTACGCGTCGGGTCTGACATTCCAGCCGGCCACCACATGCCGCCGGTGCTCCGTGCTCAGCCGGCTCATCGTCCCGGTGCCGAGTTGGAAGAGGGCGCCGGACTGGGCGGTCAGCCCGAGCCGGCGCGCGGTCAGCACCCGCAGGAAGTGGCCGTGCGAGACGACGACCACGCTGCCCTCCGACTCGGCGAGCGCCGCGTCGATCCTGGCCAGGATCCGCTCGGCGCGCGCCCCCACCTCGTCCGGGCTCTCCCCGGGGTGCTCGGGCGGCCCGGCCGCGACGCCGTCCGTGAACAGGAACCAGTCGGGCCGCTCCCGGTGGATCTCGACGGTCGTGATGCCCTCGTACCCGCCGTAGTCCCACTCGCGGAGGTCGGCGTCGACGCGCGCGCCGACGACCCCCGCCAGCTCGGCCGTCTCCCGCGCCCGGCGCATCGGGCTGACGAACGCCGCCGCGATGTGGTGCCGGGCGATCAGCGGACCGAGCCGTCGTGCCTGCTCGCGGCCGTTGTCGGTCAGCGGGACATCCGTCGACCCCGTGTGCCGCCCGGACATCGACCATTCGGTCTCACCGTGCCGTACGAGGAGCAGGTCACCCATCGCCGCGCCCTTTCCGTCCGTGCGTCAGCCGCTCTCCCTCGTACGGTGACACCGGCCGGGCCGGGCCGCAGCACCGGCTCCTCCGACCGGCCCCACCCCGTCCGCTACTGCCGGTACCCGCTCAGGAACCGCCCGATCCGGCTGATCGCCGCGTCCAGGTCGTCGGCGTGCGGAAGGGTGAGAATGCGGAAGTGGTCGGGTCGCGGCCAGTTGAAACCGGTGCCCTGGACGACCTGGATCTTCTCGCGCAGCAGCAGGTCCAGGACGAACTTCTCGTCGTCGTGGATCGGGTGCACGGCGGGGTCGATGCGCGGGAACGCGTACAGCGCGCCCTTGGGTTTCACGCACGAGACGCCGGGGATCTCGTTGAGCTTCTCCCAGGCGCGGTCGCGCTGCTCGCGGAGCCGGCCGCCGGGCCCGGTCAGCTCGTGGATCGACTGGCGGCCGCCGAGCGCGGCCTGAATGGCGTACTGCGCCGGAGCGTTGGCGCACAACCGCATGGAGGCCAGCATCGTCAGCCCCTCCAGGTAGTTGCGCGCGTGCTGCTTGGGGCCCGTGACGACCAGCCAGCCGGAACGGAAACCGGCGACGCGGTACGTCTTGGACAGGCCGCAGAAGGTGAGGACCACCAGGTCGGGGGCGAGGGCCGCGGCCGAGTGGTGCACGGCGTCGTCGTAGAGGATCTGGTCGTAGATCTCGTCGGCGAACACCATCAGGCCGTGCCGGCGGGCGAGATCGAGGATGCCCTCGACGATCTCCTTCGGATAGACCGCGCCCGTCGGGTTGTTGGGGTTGATGATGACGACCGCTCGCGTCCGGTCGGTGATCTTCGCCGCCATGTCGTCCAGGTCCGGGTACCACTCGGACTGTTCGTCGCAGAGATAGTGCACGGCCTTGCCGCCGGCGAGCGTGGTGACGGCCGTCCAGAGCGGGAAGTCAGGGGCGGGGATGAGGACTTCGTCGCCGTCCTCGACCAGGGCCTGTACGGCCATGGAGACCAGCTCCGAGACGCCGTTGCCGAGGAAGACGTCGTCCACGCCGACGTCCAGGCCCCGGTCCTGGTAGCGCTGGGCGACGGCCCGGCGGGCGGACAGGACGCCGCGCGAGTCGGTGTAGCCGTGCGCCCGGGGCAGCATCCGGATCATGTCCTGGAGGATCTCCTCCGGCGCCTCGAAACCGAAGAGTGCCGGGTTCCCGGTGTTGAGGCGCAGCACGCTGTGGCCCGCCGCCTCCAGTGCGTCGGCATGCTCGATCACCGGGCCGCGGATCTCGTAACAGACCTGGCTGAGTTTGCTCGACTGCCGGAACTCCATGCGCTGCGCCCTCCGGTTGTGGTGTTGCTTGGTTTTACCAAGTAGGAGCTTGGAAAGTCCAACAAGATAGCTAGACTGCGTCGCATGTCACCGCGCCGAAGCTACGACCAGTACTGTTCCGCCGCCCGTGCCCTCGATGCCGTCGGGGACCGGTGGACCCTCCTGATCGTCCGTGAACTGCTCGGCGGGCCGCGCCGCTACACCGATCTGCACGCCGATCTGCCGGGCGTCAGCACCGACGTCCTCGCCTCCCGGCTCAAGGACATGGAGCGCGACGGCCTGGCCACGCGGCGCCGCCTGCCGCCTCCGGGTGCGGCCTATGTCTATGAACTCACCGTACGCGGGCAGGAGTTGCTGTCGGTCCTCCAGGCGCTCGGGGAGTGGGGCGCGGCCGCGCTGGGCGAGCGGCGGCCCACCGACGCCGTACGGGCGCACTGGTTCGCGCTGCCGCTGCTGCGGGGGCTGGAAGCCGCCGGGGCGGGCGAGGGGCTGGTCGAAGTGCACCTGGACGAGGGCCGGTTCCATGTGCGGCTGGGTGCCGCGGAAGGGCCGCTCTACGGGGACGGGCCCGCTCCGAAGGAGCCGGACGCCCGGCTGACGCTGGACACACGGACGTGCGAGGCCATGAACCGAGGGACTTTGACCCTGCTCGACGCGCTGCGCGAGCGGACCGTGGACGTGACGGGCGACGGACCCCTCGCCAAGGCACTCCGCGAGGTCTGAAGCCGTGGCGGGCACGGTGCACCGCCGGCCCGCCGGATGGACCTGACGGGCCGGCCGAGGGGCCTGACGGCCCGCTGGAGGGACTCGGCGGGCCGCCGGAGGAACCCGACGGGCCGCCGGACGGACCTGACGGGTCGGTGGAGGGGACCCGGGTGGCCGCCGGGACCGGCAGACGGAGGCCCGCCCCGCTCCCTGGCCGGGAGCGGGGCGGGCCTTGTCCACGGACTACGGGTCAGGCGCCCGGCGGAATCCGGGACGGGCGGCCGGAGCCGCGCGTCAGCGCGTATCCGCCGATGCCCGCGAGCGCCGCGAGGACGCCGCCGATCGCGGTCCACACCCAGCGGTCGGACCACCAGTCCGAGCCGTCGGGCCGGAGCGAGGACAGCACCGCCGTCTTGGAGTCGGAACTGTCGTCGGACTTCTCGGACGTCGTGGCGATGCCCGGGACCAACGGCTTGGCGAGCGAGCCGTCGACCGCCGCCGAACCGCCGATGTCCTTGGAGTCCACCCGGAGTTCCGTGCTCATCGGCAGACCCAGATCGGCCGCCCCGAGACCGGTGGCGGTGAGCCGGATGTAATACGTGCCCGGCAGCGGGTCGTTGGCCCAGGTCTCCGACCAGGCGCGGACGGTGCGCAGGGTGCAGGACAGCTCCACGGTGGACGCGTCCGTCGCCGCCGTCCGGGTCTGCGCCCCGTACTGGCAGGCCTGGCGGCGCCGCAGACCGTCGTACACGTCGATCTGCCAGGTCTCGGCGGAGGCGCGCTTTGACGCCTCGGGCAGCTTCACCGTCGCCTTCACGGTGGGCCGCTGCCCGGCGTCCGCGGGGAACTGCCAGTACAGGTAGTCACCCGCGGAGGCGCCGGCGGTGGCCTGCACGCCCTGCTCGATCTCGGTCGCCGTACGGAACGACGTACCGGCCTCGGTGGGCGCGGTGGCGTCACCCGACGGGCTCGCGGAAGGCGAGGCGTCGGCGACGGCCGGGGAAGCGGCCGCACCGAGCAGCGCGGGCGCCGCGGCGACCCCCGCGAGAAGGACGGCGGTGCTCAGCACACGTCGGATACGCATCAGTTGGTCCTCCAGACCGAGAACCGCCAGCGAGAGATCCAGCCCCACAGCACACCCGCGAGGAAGCCGATGAGCACCAGGGTGCCGAGCAGCCACCAGCCGCGCCCGAGGCCGAAGGAGGCCACGTCGCCCGCCTGGTCGGGGCCGCCGACGACGTCGACGGTCAGTTCCAGCGGCAGTCCGGGCGTGGTCTTCACGCCGGGCGCGGCCGAGAAGGAGTTGGACACCTGCAGACACACGACCTCGGCGGGCGCGTTGTCGTCGTCGCTCTCGGCCTTTGGGTAGCGCAGACCGGTCGAGACGACGTCGGTGCGGCCGTTCCCGGCCGCCTCGCCGCGCACGATCTCCCGGCCGTGCACGGTGACGGCACGCAGCAACACCCCGTAGTCGGGGTTGACCTGACGGTCGCCCGCGATGCTCACCGAGGCGCGCAGCTCCTTGCCGGGCGCGACCTCCACGCGGTACCAGCGGTGCTGGGCGAACTCCTCGCGGTCGGTGTAGATGCCCGACTTGACGGCGGGAGCGCCGGTGCACGAGTCGGTACCCTGCACAGCCACCGGCTTCACCACCGGATCGGCGGCGCGGACCACCAACTGGTTGACGCGGTCGCTGAGTTGCTCCTTGTGCTCCACCGAGGTGTACGTGCCACCGGTGGCCTCGGCGATGCAGCTCAGCTGCTTGCTCACCTTGACGTCGGGGACCAGCCCCAGGGTGTCGATGGTCAGGTCGATGCCCTTGGCCGCGATCTCGCGGGCCACCTGGCACGGGTCGAGCGGCTGGCAGGTGTCCTCGCCGTCGCTGATGAGCACGATGCGACGCGTGCCCTCACCGCCGTTGAGGTCGTCGGCAGCCTTGAGCAGGGCGGGGCCTATCGGGGTCCAGCCGGTCGGGTTGAGGGTCGCGACGGCGGTCTTGGCCTCGGTGCGGTCCAGGGTCCCCACCGGGTACAGCTGGGCCGTGTCCTTGCAGCCCGTCTTGCGGTCGTTCCCCGGATAGTTGGCGCCGAGGGTGCGGATGCCGAGCTGCACCTCCTGCGGGGTCGCGTCGAGCACTTCGTTGAACGCCTGCTTAGCCGCGGACATCCGCGACTCGCCGTCGATGTCCCGGGCACGCATCGAACCGCTGACGTCCAGCAGGAGTTCGACCTTGGGAGCGGTGGCCGTGGTTTCGTCGGCGACCGCTCCGGCCGGGAAGGCGATCCCGGCGGCCAGGGCGGCGAGCAGGGCGCAGACGCCCGCCGCCAGCCGTTGTCTTGTGATCATCGGCGGATCCTATTGATCAAAGGTGCCGCGCGTAAAAACGAGAGGTGTCCCGCGTCACGACGAGCCGGGTCCAACGAGCGGCTGCGGGAGCCGTGTCCACAGGTCACCGGGGGTCTCGGGGGACAGTCGCATCAAGGTCAGCGCTTTGGTGGGGAGCGGCTCGCCGAGGAGCCCGGGGAGGTCCGCGGTGCGCGGAAGATCCGGCGCGACCGTCTCAAGAGCCTCGCGGAGCACGGCCGTCGAGCCCGCCGTCGCGCCCAGCGCGCCGCCGACGAGGGAGCCGAAGAGCTTGCGGCGCAGCGCGGTCTCGTCGTCGGTCACGATGCGTCCGGACAACCGCGGGACCGGGATGCCGTGGCGGGCCAGCCGGGCCGGGCTCACCCGGATGTCGGCCAGGTCGCGGTAGACGAGCCGGACGGGGGAGCCCACGCGGTCGAGGACCACGAGCAGGTTCTGGCCGTGTGCCTCCAGGGCCACCCCGAGCTCCAGCAGCCGCAGCCCCACGGTGAGGACGAGTCGGGTGAACTCGGCCAGCCAGGAGGCCTTTTCGGGCAGCGCGGTCAGCGGAAGGGCGGCCACCGGGACACAGCGCTCGCCCGTACCCGCGTACCCGTCCGGCGATTCCCGTACCACCGCGGCGAGATCGGGGAAACCGGCGGTGGCCGCGCCGAGGGTGCGGGTGATGTGCAGCGGCACGTCCAGGCGTGCCGTCATCTTCTCCATGAAGGCCGAGACCGTGTCGGCCGTCTCCACCGAGTACACCGAGATGTCCCGCACCGACGAGGTCAGCCGCGCGCTCAGCGCCGTCTTCACGTGCGGCCCGTCCGGCACCGCGAGGGTGCGCAGGGACATCAACGGGCGGGCGGCGAAACCCTCCTGGACCGGCGCGTCCAGCACATGAGCGCTCTGCCAGGGATGCACGGGGATCAGCACGCGCTCCCCGTCCCGCAGCCACTTCGGCCACTCGCCCGTGACGAGCGTGTCGTCCACCGCCACCAGGCCCAGGTCCACCGACGGCCGGTGCTCCGGCCCGTACGCGAGCTGCTCGGCCACCGAGAACCCGGGCCGCGCACGGCAGTTGGGATGGTACGGATGCCCGTCGACGATCCGCTGCTCCCACACCCAGCTCGCCTCGGACGTTCCAGGGACGTCGTCGGACGCCCGGTCCGCCCGCGACAGCGCCAAGGAGGCCACGCTGTCGCCGAGTTCGGCCGCGAAGGCCCTGCCGTGCGGCACGTCGAGGGCCTCGACGAGCAGCTCCGGACGGTCGTACGCCCGCTCGCCGAGCCGCACTTCGGTGACGTACGCGGAAGTGGCGTACGGGTCGGGGTGCGGTCCGTGCAGCCGGCGGCCGTCGGTCAGGCGGACCGTGAGGCCGTCGCGGTCCGTGTCCCGGCGGGCGATCCACGGCAGCGGCTCGTACGCCAGCGCGCGCCACAGCCGGGTCAGCACCGCGGCCCGAGCGCCGGGCAGCGCCTCCGCGTACGGCGCCGACAGATCGGGGCGTACGACGCTCAGTTCCCCGGCGAACGCGGCCTCGGTGTCGGGCGTGGAGGGACGGTGCACAGGCGGGCTCCTTGGGTACGGGACTGCATCGTGATCGTCCGCCGCGGCAGACATACTGATCACCAGTGCACCGTATGGATCGAATGAACCGGATGGATCGCGTGGACTTCAAGCCGACCGTGTTCCCCCAGCTGACCCGGGGCGACATGGACGAGGCCGCCGACGCGTACGCCGCCGCGCCGTTGCTCAATTGTCTCCTTCGCGAACTGGCGGAGCCCACCGGGGAACCGGGCGTCCACCGGTTGCGCGCGAGCGGCCGGCTGCTGCGCGTGCGCGGGACGCGGCGCCCCTTCGGGCCCGAGGCGTACGCCGACGGGGCCTGGCACCGGCTCACCCACTCGGAACTGGTCGCACTCGCCGTCGAGGAGCTGCGCCGGTTCACCGGCGTGGCCAACACAGGGCTGCCCGCGGAGATGACCGACAGCCGGGACGTGGTCGCGGCCCTCCTCCGGGCCCGCGCCCGCACGACGCCGCCCGAGGACCCGTACCTGCGCTCCGAACAGTCCCTGATCATGGGGCACCCGTACCACCCGGCGCCCAAGACCCGCGGCGGCGGCCCGGCCACCGGCTGGCTGCCGTACGCCCCCGAGGCGTACACCCGCTTCCCGCTGGAGCTGCTCGCCGTGCGCGAGGACGCGGTCGTCGAGGCGGGCGACACGACGGCGCTCGACACGCTGGGCCAGGCCCCGCCGGGCTACCGGCTGCTGCCCGCCCACCCGTGGCAACTCCACCTGACCGGCGCCCTCCCGGCGATCCGGGACGCCTTCGCGGACGGCCGGCTCGTACGCCTCGGACCCACCGCCCGCCCGCTCTGGCCGACGGCCGCCGTCCGCACGCTCTACGCCCCCGAGGGCGACCTGTTCGTCAAGTTCAGCCTCGATGTCCGCATCACCAACGACATCCGCCGGCTCTGGAAGCACGACCTGCTCAAGATGCGCGCGACCGACGCGGCGACCGCCGCCGCCTTCGCCGCACGGCCGGGGCCCGCCGCCTGGCTGAGCGACCGCGGCTACCGCACCGCCGACTTCGCCTTCGAGGAACTCGCCGTCCTGGTCCGTGACGGACTGCGCGACCACCTCGTCCCCGGCGCGACCCCGCTGCTCGCCGCCGCCCTCGTGGAGGGCTTCGACGGCAGCCCGCTCGACAGGCTCACCGACCCCGCCGCCTGGTGGGCCGCGTACCTGCGCCAGGTGGTGCCCCCGGTGCTGGAGGCGTTCGCCCGCCACGGAGTCGTCGTCGAGGCGCATCTGCAGAACACGCTGGTGGCCGTGGACGCAGCCGGCATGCCCGTCCAGGCCCTGTTCCGGGACGCGGAAGGCGTGAAACTGCTGCCGGGGGTGACCCGCGCGGCCGGCTGGGAACGGCTCGTGTACACCCTGATCGTCAACCATCTCATCGAGCTGGCGGCCCTCCTCGCCGAACGGTTCCCGGGCGCGGACCCCTGGCCCGCGGTACGAGAGGAACTCCACCGCTACGGCACGGACCACGACCTCCCCGAGATCGCCGCGCTGCTCTCCTCGCCCACCCTCCCGGGCAAGACCAATCTGCTGCTCCGCTGGACGGACGCGGACGGCGCCGACGCGCGCTATGTGCCGTTGCCGAACCCACTGGCCGGCTCCTGACGCCCGCTGACCGGAACCTGACGCCCGGGGGCCGGGCGACCGGCTGTCCTACAGTGTGAGGTGTGCTCCGCGACGTGACCGCTGTTCGATACGTGACCCCGCTGACGGCGGGCGGCTCCGTGCCCGGGGTCGTCGAGGCCGACGACCTGGGGACCTACGTCGTGAAGTTCACGGGTGCCGCGCAGGGCCACAAGGCGCTGGTCGCCGAGATCATCGTCGGTGAGCTGGCCCGCGCCCTCGGGCTGCGGTTCCCCGAGCTGGTCCTCGTCCACTTCGATCCGGCCGTCGGCGGGCACGAGCCCCACCAGGAGGTCCAGGACCTGCTGCGGGCCAGCGCCGGGCTCAACCTCGGCATGGACTATCTGCCGGGCGCGAAGGACTTCACCCCGGAGATCGCGAGGACCTTCCCCGTCGACCCGCTGGAGGCGGGCCGGGTGATCTGGCTGGACGCCCTCACGGTCAATGTGGACCGCACGGTGCACAGCTCGAACCTGATGATCTGGCCCACCTTCGGCATCGCGCCGCCGCGGCTCTGGCTGATCGACCACGGCGCCGCCCTCGTCTTCCACCACCGCTGGGACGCCTCGTCGCCGGAGAAGGCGTACGATTTCCGGCGCCACGCGCTCGGCGGCCATCACCCGGACACCCGCGCGGCCGACGCCGAGCTCGCGCCCCGGGTGACCGAGGAACTGCTGCGCGCGACCTTGGCCGAGGTGCCCGACGCCTGGCTCACGGACGAACCCGGTTTCGCGAGCCCCGACGCGGTCCGCGAGGCGTACGTCGGCTATCTCCTCGCGCGGGTCGGGGCCTCCGCGGCCTGGCTCCCCACGGACTTCCCGACCCGCGAGCAGCTCGCCGCCGAGGACGCCGAGCGCGCGGAACGGACCCAGAGGGGGCGGCCGGACTGGCTCAAGACGGTCCCGGACCTGCACGGCAAACCGGCGGCTGAACAGGATTGGTCGGTGCATCTCGGATGACGGACGTCCAGCGGGTCCAGATCGAGTACTGCACCCAGTGCCGCTGGCTGCCCCGCGCGGCCTGGCTGGCCCAGGAACTGCTCACCACCTTCGAGGCGGAGCTCGACGAGCTGTCGCTGAAGCCCGGCACCGGCGGCGTGTTCGTCGTCCGGGTCAACGACGAGGTGATCTGGGACCGCCGCGAGCAGGGGTTCCCCGAGCCCACGGCGGTCAAGCGCCTGGTACGCGACCGAGTGGCCCCGGAGAGATCCCTGGGCCACTCGGACAGAAACGCGGACGAACCGGCGAACTGAGACCGGACGGATGGACCGGACCGGCGAGCCGAGGCCGGACGGATGGACCGGACCGGCGAGCCGAGGCCGGACGGACGGACCTGACCGGAGCACGAGACCGGGGCTGCCGACCGACCGCCGCCGGGTCAGCCGGCCAGTTGCTCGTACGCGGGCAGCGTCAGGAAGTCCGCGTAGTCCTCGTCCAGCGCGACCGTCAGGAGCAGGTCGTGCGCCTGCTGCCAGCGGCCGGCCGCGAAGGCCTCCTCGCCGATCTCGGCGCGGATGTCCGCGAGTTCCCGCGCGGCGATCTCACGGGTCAGCTCCGGGGTGACCGCCACGGTCCGGCCGTCGTGCTCGAAGACGACACCGGCGTTGATCCACTGCCAGATCTGCGAGCGCGAGATCTCGGCGGTGGCGGCGTCCTCCATGAGGTTGAAGATGGCGACCGCGCCGAGCCCGCGCAGCCAGGCCTCGATGTAACGGATGCCGACCTGCACGGCGTTGACCAGACCGTCGTACGTCGGCCGGGCGTCGAGCGAGTCCACGGCGATGAGGTCGCCGGGCGCGACCGACACGTCCTCGCGCAGCCGGTCCTTCTGGTTCGGCCGCTCGCCGAGGACGGCGTCGAAGGAGGCCATCGCGATCGGGACGAGGTCGGGGTGGGCCACCCACGAGCCGTCGAAGCCGTCGCCCGCCTCACGGTCCTTGTCGGCCTTGACCTTCTCGAAGGCGACCTTGTTGACCTCTTCGTCGCGCCGCGAGGGGATGAACGCGGCCATGCCGCCGATCGCGTGAGCGCAACGCTTGTGGCAGGTGCGGACGAGGAGTTCGGTGTACGCGCGCATGAACGGGGCCGTCATCGTCACCGCGTTGCGGTCCGGCAGGACGAACTTGGTACCGCCGTCACGGAAGTTCTTGACGATGGAGAAGAGGTAGTCCCAGCGACCCGCGTTCAACCCGGAGGCGTGGTCGCGGAGTTCGTAGAGGATCTCGTCCATCTCGTACGCGGCCGTGATCGTCTCGATCAGGACGGTCGCGCGGACCGTGCCCTGCGGGATGCCGACGTAGTCCTGCGCGAAGACGAACACGTCGTTCCACAGGCGGGCTTCGAGGTGGGACTCCGTCTTCGGCAGGTAGAAGTACGGGCCCTTGCCGAGGTCGAGGAGCCGCTGGGCGTTGTGGAAGAAGTACAGGCCGAAGTCGACCAGCGCGCCGGGCACGGGCGTGCCGTCGGCGGCGACGAGGTGACGCTCGTGCAGATGCCAGCCGCGCGGCCGCATCACGACCGTCGCGAGCTCGTCGTCCGGTCCGAGGGCGTACGACTTGCCGGAGCCCGGGTCGGTGAAGTCGATGCTGCGGGTGTACGCGTCGATCAGGTTCAGCTGACCGAGGACCACGTTCTCCCAGGTGGGCGCCGAGGCGTCCTCGAAGTCCGCGAGCCACACCCGGGCGCCGGAGTTGAGGGCGTTGATCGTCATCTTGCGGTCGGTGGGGCCGGTGATCTCGACACGGCGATCGTTCAGCGCGGCCGGAGCGGGGGCCACCCTCCAGGAGTCGTCCGCGCGGATCGCGGCGGTCTCCGGGAGGAAATCGAGCGTGGAGGTGCGGGCGATCTCGGCGCGGCGCTCCGCGCGGCGGGCGAGGAGCTCGTCACGCCGGGGCGTGAACAGCCGGTGCAGTTCGGCCACGAAGGCGAGGGCCGAGTCGGTGAGGACCTCCTCCTGCCGGGGCAGGGGCTCGGCGTCGACGATGGCCAGCGGGGACGGCGCTGGTGCGGACATGGGCTGTCACTTCCTTCAGCGAGCTATGTGCGGGCGAGCTGCATACGGGCGAACTGCGGGCGGGCTGCACAGGGCCATGCGAGCCAACCACGTGCGGCGTCACCGCGCCTGGCACCCGGTGCCGTGGCACGCGGGGACGGCGCAGGGCGCCCTCGACCCGACGGGGGCACTTCTGAGCAGTGGATACTAATTTCCTCATGGTGGAAGTTCAATGGTTTGTTGATGTCGAGATTCTCCGGGTCGACAGAAGGTGGCGCTCGGTGCCACCCCGCTCACTCAAGGTGGACCAGGTCGGCCTCCGTGTCGATGTCGTAGGCCCGCGCCACATCCCCGCACTCCACGAGGGTGATCGCGTCCTCGTGGGCCTTCAGATAGGCGCGCGCCCCCCGGTCGCCGGTGGCGGTCGCCGCGATCCCGGCCCAGTGACCGGCCCCGAAGAGCACCGGATGGCCGCGTTCCCCGTCGTAGGCCGCCGCGGCGAGCGTCAGCGGGGAGGCGTACGCGGCGAGCACCCGGGCGACCGCTTCCCGGCCGATTCCCGGCTGGTCGACCAGCGACACCAGCGCGGCCCGTGCCCCCGAGTCGGCCAGCGAGTCGAGCCCCGCCCGCAGCGAGGAGCCCATGCCCTCCTCCCATCGCGGGTTGTCCACGAGGACGCACCCGGCCAGCGACGCCTGATCCCGTACGGCATCCGCACCCGCGCCGAGGACGACATGGACGCGGGTGCAGCCGCCGGCGCGCAACACCCCGACCGCATGTTCGACGAGTGGCCGTCCTCGGTGGGGCAGGAGTGCCTTGGGGCGACCCCCGAGACGCCGTCCGCCTCCGGCCGCCAGCAACAGCCCCGCCACCTCGTCCTTGTTCACCGTCATCTCCCCTGCATACCCGACCCGGCCGGAGCACGCCCCGGAACCCGGGCCGTCAACCCCGATGTCCCCGGGCTGAATTTCGGTCCGGGCGGTGGCGCCCGGCGCACCGGGTGGCGTTTACTGGCCCGCGTCCCCCGGCGCCCGACCACCGCCACGGGGAGCTCGGGCCGACTTGAGGCCGCCGTAAGAGGGACCGACGCAGAACGGCGCGCGAGGGGGAGAGCTGTGTTGCGGAGCTTGGGGCAGAGGTCAGTGACCGGCAGCGACGAGGATCCGAGGGTGGCGGAGTTACGCACCGCCGTCTCCCGGCTGCGCCGTGAACTCGCCGCGCATCCGGCCGAGTTCCCCGACCGTGGCATCGCCGAGGACGAGCTCGCGGCGCTCGCCGCGATGGCCGCCGGAGGCATCCCGGAGATCCCCCGGCTGCGCCGCTCGCTCCTCCTGGTCGCGGGCGCGATCGGCTCGGTGAGCGCCCTCGCGACCCGCCTCGCGGACGTCCGCGACGCGGTCGAACTCTTCGGAGAACCCCCGCGTCGAACCCTGCGGTAGTCGCCTCGGGAACTTCGCGTCGAACCCTGCGGTAGTCGCCTCGGGAACTTCGCGTCGAACCCTGCGGTAATCGCGTCGGAGAACACCGTGCCGAACCGGGCGGTGACCGCGCCGAACCGGTGACCGTGAGAACCCGGCGGTGACCGTGCCGAACCGGGCGGTGACCGCGCCGAACCGGTGACCGTGAGAACCCGGCGGTGACCGTGCCGAACCCTCCCGTCCTGTCCACGCCCGGCCCGGCTCAGCCCCGTCTGCGGATGACTCCCCGCTCGGTGGCAGCCGCCACCGCCGAGGTGCGGGAGTCCACGCCCAACTTCGCGTAGATGTGCACCAGATGGGACTTCACGGTCGCCTGGCTCAGGAACAGCTTCTTGCTGATCTGCAGGTTCGAGAGACCGTCCTTGACCAGTTCGAGGACTTCCAGCTCGCGACGGCTGAGGGCGGCGGCGGGAGTGCGCATCCGGTCCATGAGGCGATCGGCGACCTTCGGGGCGAGCGCCGAGTGACCCGAGGCGGCGGTGCGCACGGCGGCGGAGAGCTCCTCGGGAGGGGCGTCCTTGAGGAGGTAGCCGGAGGCGCCCGCCTCGACCGCGGCGAGGATGTCCGCGTCGGTGTCGTACGTGGTGAGGACGAGGACCCGGGGCGCGCCGGGGCGTGCCGTGATGGCCGCCGTGGCCTCCGCTCCGTGCATCCCGGGGCCGAACTGGAGGTCCATGAGGACGACGTCCACACCGCCCGCCCCGGCGCGCTCCACCGCGGCCTCTGCCGTCGGCGTCTCCGCGACGATCTCGAACTCCGGCTCCGCGGACAGTACGGCGCGCAGTCCGGCGCGGACGACGGGATGGTCGTCCGCGAGCAGCAGGCGGATGGTCACGTCCGGCTCCCTGCGGCCTGCGGCAGGGGAAGCCGTTCGGCGTCCAGGGACACCGTCTCCGGTGGCTCCCCTGTGACGGGCAGCGGCAGCGTGACCGCCACCGCCGTGCCCTGTCCGGGCGCCGACTCGACGGTGAACGTCCCGCCCAGCGACTCCGCCCGCGAGCGCATCGCGGGAAGACCGAAGCCCCCGTCCGCCTGGTCCGCTTCCGTACGGTCCCCGTCCGGCCGCACGCCGCCGGGGGCGAAGCCGACACCGTCGTCGACCACGTCCAGGGCGACCGAGGTGTCCATGAAGCTGAGCGTGATCTCCGCGCGGTCGGCGCGCGCGTGGCGCAGCGTGTTGCCGAGCGCCGACTGGGCGATCCGCAGCAGCGCCACCTCGTACGGGGTCGGAAGCTCGGCCGGCCGGCCGCTCACCGAGAAGCGGATCTTCGGCGTGTCCACGGCGGCCGACCGGCACAGCCGTTCCAGCGCGGCGGCCAGCGAGCCGTGTTCCAGGTCGGGAGGGGTGAGGGCGCGGACGAAGCGGCGGGCCTCGGCGAGGTTGTCCTGGGCGGTGGCGCGGGCCTGCTCCAGATGCGGGGCGGCCGGGGAGTCCGCGGGCAGCAGACGCTGGGCGGCGCGCAGCAGGAGCTGGATGCTGGAGAGGCCCTGGGCGAGCGTGTCGTGGATCTCGCGGGCGAGCCGCTCCCGTTCGGCGAGCGTGCCCGCGGCGCGCTCGGCCTCGGCCAGCTCGGCGCGGGCGGCGATGAGCTCCTCGATCAGCTCGCGGCGGCGCTCACTCTCCCGGTACAGCGCCTCGTACCCGAGGACCGTGGCGACAGCGACCGCCGCCCCGAGCAGCGGGCCGATGAACGCGCCGGGTGTGAGTGGCGCGCCGTGCGCCACGAAGCTCGCGATGGCCGCTCCGGCGGTCAGGGCGACCGCGGGCAGGCTCCAGCGCACCGGCAGCAGGTGCAGCTGCAGGAAGTAGAGCGGGAACGCCACCCAGACTCCGTCCGGTGAGAGCGTGACCAGCACCAGCCAGCTCGCGCTCAGGGCGGCCACCCATACCGCCGCCGCACGCCGTGAGCGGTGCACCGCCGGGCCGACGGCGCCCGCCACGAGCACCGCGCCGGTGACGAGGACCGACAGGACGACCGCCGTCGGGTGCCCGCTGTCCCCGGCACGGAGGGCGGCCAGCAGGAGAAGCCCCGCGAGCAGGACGTACAGGCACAGGCGCAGGGTGGCGACGACGGGGGAGTGGCGGCGGACATTCATGGTCGTTCCAGGGTAGGCGGGTCGGGGCCGGCCCCGGTCAACCGAAAGGTTGAAAGCGGGCCGCCTCCTTTGTCGGCGCGGCCTCCCTCGCGCGTCCGGGGGACCTTCGTTCCTCCGGTTCCGGCCGGTCCGTCTCCCGGTGACGCGCGCGCCCCTCTTTCGGCGCGGGTGAACCATGCCGTGGCGCGATGCCCCGGACGCGGTCCGGGCAGCAGGGTTGAGGCATGTTCGTCGCATGGAGAGATCTACGGTTCGCCAAGGGGCGGTTCACCCTCATGGGAGCCGTGGTCGTACTGATCACCCTGCTCGTGGGGCTGCTGTCCGGGCTCACCGCCGGGCTCGCCGAGGAGAACACCTCGGCCGTCACCGGGCTGCCCGCCGACCACCTCGCCTTCGCCGCGCCACCCGCGGGGCAGTCGGTGTCCTTCACCGGCTCGGAGGTGCCCGCTCGTGCGCGGGGAACCTGGGCCGACAGGCCGGGCGTCACCTCGGCCGAGCCCGTCGGCATCCGCACCCTGAACGCGGCCGCCGGGAACCGTACGGCCGCGGTGTCCACCTTCGCCGTGCGGCCGGGCTCCGGGATCGCCCCGGCCGGGGTCGCCCCGGGCCGTGTCGTGCTCTCCGAGAAGGCCGCCGCCGCGCTCGATGTGAAGCCCGGGGACCGGGTGCGGCTCGGCGGCACCGGGCTGACCGTCGCGGCCGTGGCGGGCCATGCCTCGTACAGCCACACCCCTGTCGTGTGGACCGACCTCTCCGGTCCGGCGACCGTGCTCGCGCTGCGGACCGGCGGTGCCGACCTGCCGGCGGCCGACCGTGCGGCCGGGACGAAGACCCTCACCAGGGACGACGCCCTCACCGCCATCGGCTCCTACCGGGCCGAGAACGGCTCCCTCCAGCTCATGCGCGGATTCCTCTTCGTCATCTCGGCGCTCGTCATAGGGGCGTTCTTCACGGTCTGGACGATCCAGCGGTCGCCCGACATCGCCGTCCTGAAGGCGCTGGGCGCCTCCACGCCGTACCTGCTGCGGGACGCGCTCGGACAGGCGGTGCTCATGCTCGCCGTCGGGACGCTGCTCGGTACCGGGCTCGCCGCCGGAGCCGGCGTACTCGTGCGGGGCGGCGACGTGCCGTTCGTGCTGGACGGGCCGACCGTGCTCGGACCCGCCGCCGTGATGATCGCCCTCGGGGCGCTCGGCGCGGGCCTGTCCATCCGGCGGATCACCACCGTCGACCCGCTCACCGCGCTGGGAAGCGCCCGATGAAGGCGCCGGGAGTACCAGATGAGGGTGCCCGGGGAGTGCCCGATGAAGGGTGCCGGGGGTGCCCTGTGACTGGTGTCAGGGATTGCCGGATGAAGGCGCCGGGGGTGCCCGATGAGGGGTGGCAGGGGTGCCCGATGGCGGGTGCCGGGGATTGCCGCATGAAGGCGCCGGGGGTGCCCGATGGCGGATGCCAGGGATTACCCGATGAAGGCGCCGGGAGTGCCCGATGAGCCGATGAAGGTGCCGGGAGTGCCCGATGAGGGCACCAAGGAGTGCCCGATGAGGGCACCAAGGAGTGCCCGATGAGGGCACCAAGGAGTGCCCGATGAGGGCACCAAGGAGTGCCCGGTGAGGGCGCCAAGGAGTGGCCCGCGAGGGTGCACCGAAGTGCCGGACCGACCCACGAGAGAGTGCCGCATGAGCCTGTTCCTTGACGACATCACCCTTACCTACCCGGACGGCGACGGCCGTCTGACCGCCCTGGACGGTGTCGGCCTCCTGGTGCCGGCCGGGACCATGACGGCCGTCGTCGGCCCCTCCGGATCCGGCAAGTCCAGCCTCCTCGCGGTCGCGGCCACCCTGGTCACCCCGGACCGCGGGCGCGTTCTCGTCGGCGGTACGGAGACGGGGACGCTGACCTCCGCCGAGCGGGCCGCGTTGCGGCGGCGCGAGATCGGGATCGTGTTCCAGCAGCCGAACCTGCTGCCCTCGCTGACCGCGCTGGAGCAGCTCCAGGTGATGGGTCACCTGGACGGACGCCGCCAAGTGGCGGACCGGTCAAGGGAGTTGCTCGCCGCAGTTGGACTCGGCGACCTGGCGCACCGGCGCCCCCACCAGCTCTCCGGCGGTCAGCGGCAGCGGGTGAACATCGCTCGCGCTTTGGTCAACGAGCCGTCGGTGCTCCTGGTCGACGAGCCGACCAGCGCCCTCGACCACGAACGCGGCACGGCGGTGCTCGACCTGCTGGTCCGGCTCACCCGTGAACGCGCCACGGCGACCGTCCTCGTGACACACGACCGCGCCCACCTCGGCGAGGCGGACGCGGTGCGGGAGATGACGGACGGGCGCCTGGAGGCACCCGTCGGAGCCTAGGGGCCGGACTGGGACGACGCCGGGGCGGGTGAGCGCGCGCCGTGGGGCGGGGCTCAGGTCAGTTGGCGCCCGGACCCGAACTGGCCAGGGCCTCCGACAGCTCGGCCGCGACCTGCTGGAGCACCGGCACGATCTTCTCGGTGGCGGCCTCGGTGACCCGGCCGGCCGGACCGGAGATCGAGATCGCGGCGGCGGTCGGGGAGTCGGGCACGGAGACGGCCAGGCAGCGGACGCCGATCTCCTGCTCGTTGTCGTCGACCGCGTAGCCGGTCCTGCGCACCTCTTCGAGCGCGGCGAGGAAGCCGTCCGGCGTGATGATCGTCTTCTCCGTCGCGGCCGGCATCCCGGTACGGGAGAGCAGCGCGCGCACCTCGTCGTCCGGGGTGTGGGCCAGCAGCGCCTTGCCGACGCCGGTGGAGTGCGGCAGCACCCGGCGGCCCACCTCGGTGAACATGCGCATGGAGTGCTTGGACGGCACCTGGGCGACGTAGACGATCTCGTCCCCGTCGAGCAGCGCCATGTTCGCGGTCTCCCCGGTCTCCTCGACCAGGCGCGCCAGGTAGGGGCGGGCCCAGGTGCCGAGCAGCCGGGAGGCGGACTCGCCGAGGCGGATCAGACGGGGACCGAGCGCGTACCTGCGGTTGGTCTGCTGGCGTACGTATCCGCAGGCCACCAGGGTGCGCATCAGCCGGTGAATGGTGGGCAGCGGCAACCCGCTGCTCGCGGAGAGCTCGCTCAGGCCGACCTCGCCCCCGGCGTCCGCCATGCGCTCCAGCAGATCGAAGGCGCGCTCGAGGGACTGGACGCCGCCACTGGGAGCGGATGATTTGGCGGCGTCGGTGGTGCTGGCGCTGGACGACGGCACGACGGCGGTCCTTTCGGGCGGGCGGGCAGGAACGCAGCCTACCCGGCAGTCGATCGACTGCCGGGTTGTGCATCACTACATTCTGCCTGCCGGAAGTCGGATCTCGTCTTGTGGAAACCTCCAGAGTCGGGCAGGTCGGGGGCGCGAGTGGGGCGGATCGAGGGAGCCTGGAGCGGTGAACCCTTGACGGAGAGAGGGTCGGAGTGAAGACTTCTTCAACAGAAAGTTGAATTCCGTTACGCGGAAGTAAACCGGCGATGGCGGGAGTCAACGGCTGCGGAGAGAGGGGTCCGGGTGTCCGATGTCGAACTGGTGCTGCGCTCGACGCGCGTCATCACTCCCGAAGGGACGCGCGCCGCTTCGGTCGCGGTCGCCGCGGGGAAGATCACGGCCGTGCTCCCGTACGACGCCGAGGTACCGTCCGGTGCCCGGTTCGAGGACTTCGGCGACGACGTCCTGCTGCCCGGCCTCGTCGACACCCACGTCCATGTGAACGACCCCGGCCGCACCGAGTGGGAGGGCTTCTGGACCGCGACGCGCGCCGCGGCCGCCGGCGGCATCACCACCCTGATCGACATGCCGCTCAACTCGCTCCCGCCGACGACGACCGTCGGCAACCTCCGTACGAAGAAGGAGGTCGCCCGCTCCAAGGCACACATCGACGTCGGATTCTGGGGCGGCGCGCTGCCCGACAACGTCAAGGACCTGCGCCCCCTGTACGACGCCGGCGTCTTCGGGTTCAAGGCGTTCCTGTCGCCCTCCGGGGTCGACGAGTTCCCCGAACTCGACCAGGAACAGCTCGCCCGGTCCCTCGCCGAGATCGCCGGCTTCGGCGGCCTGCTGATCGTGCACGCCGAGGACCCGCACCACCTGGCCGACGCCCCGCAGAAGGGCGGCCGCAAGTACGCCGACTTCCTCGCCTCGCGGCCCCGCGACGCCGAGGACACCGCCATCGCGAATCTCGTCGCGCAGGCCAAGCGCCTCGACGCGCGGGTACACGTACTGCACCTGTCGTCGAGCGACGCGCTCCCGCTGATCGCCGCCGCGAAGGCCGACGGCGTCCGGCTCACCGTGGAGACCTGCCCGCACTACCTCACCCTGACCGCCGAGGAAGTCCCCGACGGGGCCAGCGAGTTCAAGTGCTGCCCGCCCATCCGCGAGGCCGCCAACCAGGACCTGCTGTGGCAGGCGCTGGCCGACGGCACGATCGACTGCGTGGTCACCGACCACTCGCCGTCGACCGCCGACCTCAAGACGGACGACTTCGCGACCGCGTGGGGTGGTATCTCCGGCCTTCAACTGAGCCTGTCCGCCGTCTGGACAGAGGCCCGCAGGCGCGGCCACGGCCTGGAGGACGTGGTCCGCTGGATGTCCTCCCGTACGGCCGAACTGGTCGGCCTCGGCGACCGCAAGGGAGCCATCGAGGCAGGCCGCGACGCCGACTTCGCGGTGCTCGCCCCCGACGAGACCTTCACCGTCGACCCCGCCGCGCTCCAGCACCGCAACCGGGTGACGGCCTACGCGGGCAGGACCCTCAGCGGCGTCGTGAAGTCGACCTGGCTGCGCGGCGAACGCATCGTGTCCGAGGGCCGGTTCGCCGAGCCCGCCGGACACCTCCTCACCCGCCACCCGTAAGCCCACCACCGTCTCCCGCCACCGATCCGCACAAATCTGATCCGCGCAACGCTGGTCCGCCTAACTGATCCCCGCGCCCCATCCGCATCACGGATCCCCGCACCCCATCCGCATCACCGATCCGTACACCGACCGCCGCACCGCACTCCGGCACCCGCACCGCATCCGCACCCGCAACGGCCGACCCCCGAAAGGCAGATCGATCATCGTGACGGCGCAGCGCCCACCCGTTCCGGCCACCTTCACCGGAGACGCGAACCCCTATGGAGGAGGCGACCCGTACGCGGACTACCGCACCGCCGACTTCCCCTTCACCCGGTACGTCAACCTCGCCGACCGGCAGCTCGGTGCCGGGGTCGTCGCCGCCAACGACGAGTTCTTCGCCGAGCGCGAGAACCTCCTCGTGGCCGGGGCAGCCGCGTTCGACCCCGAGCACTTCGGCCACAAGGGCAAGATCATGGACGGCTGGGAGACCCGACGGCGCCGCGGCGCCTCGGCCGAGCACCCGTGGCCGACCGCCGAGGACCACGACTGGGCCCTGGTACGGCTCGGGGCCCCCGGTGTGATCCGCGGGATCGTCGTCGACACGGCCCACTTCCGCGGCAACTATCCCCAGGCGGTGTCGGTCGAGGGCGCGTCGGTGCCCGGTTCGCCCTCTCCCGAGGAACTTCTCGCGGACGACGTGAAGTGGACGGCCCTCGTACCGCGCACGCCGGTCGGCGGTCACGCGGCCAACGGATTCGCCGTCTCCGCCGAACAGCGCTTCACGCACGTCCGCGTCAACCAGCACCCCGACGGGGGCATCGCGCGACTGCGTGTGTACGGCGAGGTCGTGCCCGACCCGCGCTGGCTGTCAGCCCTCGGCACCTTCGACGTGGTCGCCCTGGAGAACGGCGGACAGGTCGAGGACGCCTCCAACCTCTTCTACTCACCCGCCGACAACACCATCCAGCCGGGCCGCTCCCGCAAGATGGACGACGGCTGGGAGACCCGCCGGCGCCGCGACAACGGCAACGACTGGATCCGCTACCGGCTCGTCGCCCAGTCCGAGATCCGCGCCATCGAGATCGACACGGCGTACCTGAAGGGCAACAGCGCCGGATGGGCCTCGGTGTCGGTGAGGAACGGCGGCGAAGGCGGCGAAGGTGACGCGGGCGAGTGGACGGAGATCCTGCCCCGAACCCGCCTCCAGCCCGACACCAACCACCGCTTCACCCTCACGGCGCCCGTCGTCGGCACCCACGCGCGCGTGGACATCTTCCCGGACGGCGGCATCTCCCGCCTGCGCCTCTTCGGCTCCCTGACGGACGAGGGCGCGTCCCGCCTGACGGCACGCCACCAGGAACTGGGCGGCTGACCCTTCCGGAGCCCCCATCCGGAGCCGTGAGGCCTGCGGCTCCGGCTCCGGCTCCGGCTCTGGTCCTGGTCCTGGTCCTGGTCCTGGGCCCTCTGGTCCCGCGCTCCGGCGGTCCCGCAGTCCCGCGGTCTTGCGGAATGCGCTCCAGCGGTCTTGTGGGTCGTGCGGTCTCCTGGGGGCGCGCCGTTGCCGGTGCGCCCCCACGGGCCGTGGTCCGGCTTGTGCCGGGTACCACCCGTGTCCTGGTGCTCCGGGTGTTGGGTGCGGGGCGTGACGTGCCGCGCTACGCCGCGTGGCCTCCGTCCACCGCGAACTCCGCCCCCGTCACATACCCCGCCTCGCTTCCCGCCAGATACGCGACCATCGAGGCGACCTCGTCGGCGGCGCCGAAGCGGCCGAGGGCGGTCATCGCGGTCTGGTCCGGTGCGTACGGACCGTCCGCCGGATTCATGTCCGTGTCGATGGGGCCGGGATGGACGATGTTGGCGGTGATCCCCCGGCCGCCCAGTTCCCGGGCCAGTGCCTTGGTGAGGCCGATCAGCGCGGACTTGCTCATGGCGTAGAGCGTCCCCCCGGGGCCGGGTACCCGCTGTGTCATGCAGCTGCCGATCGTGATGATCCGCCCTCCCGCGCCGAGGTGCGGCGCGGCCGACCGGGAGGCCAGAAAGACCCCCCGGACATTGACGGCGAGCACCCGGTCGACCTCCGCCGGGGACAGTGAGTCCAACGGCCCCAGAACGCCCACCCCCACGTTGTTGACGAGTACATCGAGCCTCCCGAACTCCGCGACGACCCGGTCCACCACTCCACCGGCCTCCGCCGCCTCCGAGGAGTCCGCGCACAGGGCGATCCCCCTGCGTCCGATCGCCTCGATGCCCCGTACGACGCCCTCCGCGGCCTCCTTGCCACCCACATAGGTGATGGCCGCATCCGCACCCTCCCGGGCGAGGCGCAGCGCCGTCGCGGCCCCGATGCCCCGGCTGCCGCCGGTCACGAGGGCCACCTTGCCGTTCATGGTTCCCTGAGAAGTCATGCGTCCATCCCAGCGGCCCCGCGTGGCAGGCGCTGGCGGCGAACGGACGCCGAATTCGCCCGGCGCCGCGCCTCACCCGACGGGCTGGAACTCTTTGCTCCGTCTCCCGCGTTCTTTCGGCGTGACTCTTCAGCAAGAAATCGTCGGCAACGCCATGCGGATGGCGGTCGTCAACCTGAGCCTCGGCCAGACCGTGTACTGCGAAGCGGGAAAGTTCCTGTTCAAGACGACCAACGTGACCATGGAGACGCGGCTCTCCGGGCCGTCGGGCGGCGGTGGCGGAGGTCAGCAGGGCGCAGGCGGTGGCATGGGCGGCATGCTGCGCCAGGCCGTGGGCACCGCCATGCAGGCCGGCCAGCGCGCCCTCGCGGGCGAGTCGCTGGCGTTCCAGTACTTCACGTCGACGGGCGGTGAGGGCACCGTCGGTTTCGCGGGCGTGCTGCCCGGTGAGATGCGCGCCCTGGAGCTCGACGGCACGCGCGCGTGGTTCGCCGAGAAGGACGCCTTCGTGGCCGCGGAATCGACCGTGCAGTTCGGCATCGCCTTCCAGGGCGGCCGGACCGGGCGCAGCGGCGGCGAGGGATTCGTCCTGGAGAAGTTCACCGGGCACGGCACGGTGATCATCGCGGGCGCGGGCAATTTCATCGACCTGAACCCGGCCGACTTCGGCGGCCGCATCGAGGTCGACACGGGCTGTGTCGTCGCCTTCGAGGAGGGCATTCAATACGGCGTCCAGCGCATCGGAGGCCTCAACCGGCAGGGGCTGATGAACGCGGTCTTCGGCGGCGAGGGCCTGTCGCTGGCCACCCTGGAGGGCAACGGACGGGTGATCCTTCAGTCCCTCACCATCGAGAGCCTCGCCAACGCCCTGAGAAAGGCCCAGGGCGGCGACAAGCAGGGCCCGACGGGCGGGCTCTTCTCGACCGACGCGGGGTGAACCGTCGGCCGATCGAAGCGGGGTGACTCGTCGGCCGACGCGGGGCGAGTCCTCGACCGGCCCAGGGTGAGCCGGTCGCGGGACCGCTGACGGATGCCGGGTGACCGATGCCCGGTGACTCCGCCGCGGGACCGATGAGTTGCGGGCGCCGGTGGAGTCTGCCCTGATGACAGCAGACCCCACTGCAAGGAAGCAGGCACCGTCATGGGCAAGCTCACCCTCACCGCTTTCGTCACTCTCGACGGAGTCCACCAGGCGCCGGGCGGTCCGGAGGAGGACCCGAGCGGCGGCTTCGACCACGGCGGCTGGAGCGTCCCCTACGGCGACGAGGACTTCGGGCGCTTCGTCACCGACGGCTTCTCCCGGGTGGACGCCTTTCTGCTGGGCAGGCGCACGTACGAGATCTTCGCGGGCTACTGGCCGAAGATCACCGACCCGGCCAACCTGATCGCCTCCAAGCTGAACTCGCTGCCGAAGTACGTCCCCTCCTCGACTCTCACGGAGCCCGCCTGGGAGGGCACGACCGTGATCACCGGTGAGCTCGACAAGGAGGTCAACGCCCTCAAGGAGCGCACCGAGGGCGAGCTGCAGGTCCACGGCAGCGCCGCGCTCGCCCAGTCCCTGTTCGCGCTCGACCTGATCGACACCCTGCACCTGATGACCTTCCCCGTCGTGCTCGGCGCGGGCCGCCGCCTCTTCGCCGAGGGCGCCGTCCCCACCGCGTTCCGGCACGCCGGCGGTACGACCACCGGCGCGGGTGTCGCCATCCACACGTACGAGCGCGCGGGCCGCCCCACGTACGGCAGCTACTAGGCGTATCGCCCGCCGCCCGCCGCCCGCCGCCCGCCGCCCGCCGCCCGCCGCCCGCCGCCCGCTGCCCGCCGCCCGCCGCCCGCACCGCCCCGGCACCGAGCCGCTGTGGGGCCCTTCGACAGGGATCGCGCTCGGCGGTGGGCGTCTCGTGCGACGCGCCTGGTGGGTGGTGTCGCGGTACTTGTGGGGGCCGGGTGAGGGCGCCACGCGACAAGTTAACTCCCGGAAAATTCATGGGACTTGGCGGGAGAAATCGGTTTCCTTGACATTGACATGTCATGGTCTACGCGCGTCATTCTAGTTCCATGAGATTCCCCCCACGAACCACCCGCATCGGCGCCCTCGTGGCCCTCATGTCCGCCCTGCTCGTCGGCGGCACCGCCGTGGCTCCCGCCAACGCGGCGGCTACCGCCGTCGGCGGCATCTGTTACAGCGCGCTGCCGTCCCAGGCGTACGACACGCTCGACCTGATCGACTCGGGCGGCCCCTTCCCGTACTCGCAGGACGGGGTGGTCTTCCAGAACAGGGAGGGCGTCCTGCCCTCCCAGTCCACCGGGTACTACCACGAGTACACGGTCATCACGCCGGGCTCCTCGACGCGTGGTGCCCGTCGCATCGTGACCGGCAAGAAGACCCTGGAGGACTACTACACCTCGGACCACTACGTCACGTTCAAACTGATCAACTTCGGTTGCTGATCCCGGCCGCCGGAAGTCCGGTCCGTGTCTACTCGGACTTCCGGCTCTCCGCGGCCGCGAACAGCGCGAACGCCAGTACGAGAAGCGCGGCGCTCGCGTAGATCTCGTAACCGTCGAGGAAACCGAGCCGCCGCACGAGTCCCCACCCGTGCGGTCGGCCGGTGATCTCCTGGACCAGACCGAGGACGTCCTGAACGAGGGCGACAAGACCGAGCACCTCCAGCAGTCGCTTCATGGGACGACCCTCGCCCCGCGGACCCCCCGAGTACATCGGCCGCGGGGCGAGGAATGTCCGACCGAAGTCGCCGGGCGTCGGGCCTCGGCCGCACGAAAGTCTGAAGCGGCCCGACTTTGGTCGATGACGGGGCTCGAGGGGAGGTGTCGGCGGGTTCGGCTGCGTAGATTTGTCGACCGTGAGTGGTGACAATCCGGCGCCCGTGCCGCGTGACGTTGCAGCGCCGACCCTGTCCGGCCGGCGCTGGCTGCTGCCGTCCGCCGTGGCTGCGGAACTCGACCCCGACGCCGAGCGCGCGGGGCCCTCCGGGCGGCCACGGCGCACCGTGCGCGACTGGGTCGTCGACTTCGGCTGCTTCCTGCTGGCCGTCGCCATCGGCCTCGCTGCCGCGAACACCGTGACCGACGACCCGAACATCCCGCACGGCTACGCCGTCGCCGACCAGTTGATCGGCGCGCTCGCCTGCGCGGCGGTCTGGCTGCGCCGGCGGTGGCCGCTGGGGCTCGCCGTCGCCATGATCCCGGTCGGGCTGGTCTCGAACACGGCGGGCGGTGCGGGTCTGGTCGCCCTCTTCACCCTCGCCGTGCACCGGCCCTTCCGATACGTCGCCTGTGTCGCCGGCGTCCAGCTCGCGCTGCTCCCGGCGTTCTTCTGGCTGCGCCCCGACCCCGACCTGCCGTACCTCGCGGCCCTCGCCGTCACCGCGCTGCTCACCTCCGCGGTGGTCGGCTGGGGCATGTTCGTACGGTCCAAGCGCCAGCTCATGCTGAGTCTGCGGGACCGCGCGCGGCGGGCCGAGACCGAGGCGGCGCTGCGGGCCGAGCAGGCGCAGCGGCTCGCCCGTGAGGCGATCGCGCGCGAGATGCACGACGTGCTCGCGCACCGGCTCACGCTGCTGAGCGTGCACGCGGGAGCGCTGGAGTTCCGGCCCGACGCTCCCCGGGAGGAGGTCGCCCGGGCCGCGGGGGTCATCCGGGAGAGCGCGCACGAGGCCTTGCAGGATCTGCGCGAGATCATCGGGGTGCTGCGGGCCGGCGACTCCGACGACGCGGGTCGGCCGCAGCCGACGCTCGCGGCGCTCGACGGGCTGGTCTCCGAGTCGCGCTCGGCCGGTGCGAAGGTCGTCCTCGACAACCGTGTCGCCGACCCGGCCGACCTGCCCGCGTCCGTCGGCCGCACCGCGTACCGCATCGCCCAGGAGGGGTTGACGAACGCCCGCAAGCACGCGCCGGGAGCGGAGGTCACGGTGACGGTCCGGGGGGCCGCCGGACACGGCCTGACCGTGACCGTCGCCAATCCCGCGCCGCCCGGTCCCGTGCCGAGGGTTCCGGGGTCCGGGCAGGGGCTGATCGGGCTGACGGAGCGGGCGACCCTGGCGGGAGGGCGGCTCGAGCACGGGGCGGTAGGGGGTGGCGGGTTCCGGGTTCGGGCGTGGTTGCCGTGGGGCGGGTGAGAGTTCGAGTGCCGAGTGCCGTTTCCGGGTGCGGGTGCGGGTTCGTTCACGGGCGATATCGCGGGCGGTGTTCAGCCCCTCCGTGGTTCGAGGAGCGGGGTCCGGGACGCAGCCCCGGGGTGGGTCCGGTACGGGCGGCGGGGGCGATGAACCGCCGGGGAACTGGTTAGGTGGGGCTCATGACTGCGATTCGGCTGCTGCTCGTCGACGACGATCCCTTGGTGCGAGCCGGGCGGGCTCTCATGATGGGCGGCGCCGAGGATGTCGAGATCGTCGGTGAGGCCGCCGACGGCAGTGAGGTGGAGGAAGTCGTCGACCGCACCCGTCCTGACGTCGTCCTGATGGACATCAGGATGCCGGGTGTCGACGGGCTCACCGCCACCGAGCGGCTGCGTGGACGCAAGGAGGCGCCCCAGGTCGTGGTCCTGACGACGTTTCACGCCGACGAGCAGGTGCTGCGCGCGTTGCGTGCGGGCGCGGCCGGATTCGTCCTCAAGGACACACCGCCCGCGGAGATCCTGGCGGCGGTACGCCGGGTCGCGGCCGGAGACCCGGTGCTGTCGCCCACCGTCACCCGCCAGTTGATGGAGCACGCCGCGGGTTCCGCGCTCGACACCCGCAGGTCCGGCGCCCGTTCGCGGATGGCCGTCCTGAACGAGCGTGAGCGCGAGGTCGCCGTCGCGGTCGGCCGGGGCAGTTCGAACGCGGAGATCGCCGCCGAACTGTTCATGAGCGTCGCCACGGTCAAGACCCACGTCTCCCGCATCCTCGCCAAGCTCGACCTCAACAACCGTGTGCAGATCGCCTTGTTGACGTACGACGCCGGAATGCTGGAGGGGGACGGGCGCTGACCGGGGCCGCGGCCGGCTGCCCGGCATGATGATGCGAGGAGTGCGCCGAATGCCGGTGCGCCGGCGAGCGGCCCGTGCCGCGTGAGGAGTGTCGACCGTGCTGCGTACGGCGGAGATCACCGCGGAGCTGACCGGCCCGGAGAAGTCCCACCAGCTCTACTGGCGCTCCCAGTTGGAGTTCAGCCTCGACTGCTTCATCTGCGAACGGACCGGGCGGACGACGGTGTTCGAGCGCGGGGCCGAGCAGGCACTGTGCTCCGGCAGTCGCAGCGGATTCAAGCGCCACCACACCGCCGCCAGGATCGCGGGGTTCGACACGACGAGCGGCCGGGAGCGGCTGGCGGTCCGGGCTCTGGTCGACTTCTGGTGGGCGCCCTTCAGCGACACCCGGGACGGCCGGAAGGCCGCCGCGCCGACCAGCCACCCCTGGGTGCGGCTGCACCTCGCCTATCACTGCCCGGAGGCGAAGGAGTCGGGCACCGGCAGCATCCAGACCAACCTGGTCCGGCCGTACCGCCTGACGTGCAAGCACTGCGACCGGCTGCTCGGCGTCGACACGGAAACCCCGGCCGTGCGGCTCCTCGGATGAGGGACGGAACGGCCGGGGGCTCGTGATTCGGCCGACGGTTGCATGCGACTGCCGGCCGTCTTGTTCCGGGCCCGCCCCGCGGCAATTCCCGGGCCCGCCCCGCGGCAATTCCCGGGTCCGCCCGGCCGCACTCATGGGCCCGCCCGGCCGCGCTCCCGGGTCCGCCCGGTGGCAGTCTCGGGCGCGCCCGGTCGCACCCCTGGGCCACCCGGTCGCACCCCTGGGCCACCCGGTCGCACGCATGGGTCACGGGTCGTACTACTGGGCAGCCCGGCTTCGGGTCCTGGTCCCGGGTCACCGGTCGTGACCCGAGAACACGGCCGCGAAGTCCCGGGTCACCGGTCGTGACCCGGGTCACCGGCCGTGTTCTCGGGCGTCGTGCGCGCCCCGTCTCAGTGCCGGCCGCCCGGGATCTCCGCCGGTGAGACCGGGCGGCGCTCGCGCCGGGACAGCTCGCAGGCCTCGGCGATGCGCAGCGCCTCCAGTGCCTCACGGCCGTCGCAGGGGTTGGCGCGCTCGCCGCGGACCACCTCGACGAAGGCGGCGAGCTCCGCCTCGTACGCGGGGCCGAAGCGTTCCAGGAAGCCCATCCACGGCTTGTCCGCGGGCGGCGGCCCTGCCGGTTCGGTCGAGGCGATCGGCGTACGGTCGTCCAGGCCGACGGCGATCTGGTCCAGTTCGCCGGAGAGTTCCATGCGGACGTCGTAGCCCGCGCCGTTCACCCGCGTGGCGGTCGCCGTCGCGAGCATGCCGTCGTCGAAGGTGAGGACGGCCGCGCCGGTGTCGATGTCACCCGCCTCGCGGAACATCGCGGGCCCCGCGTCGGAGCCGGTCGCGTACACCTGGACGACCTCGCGGCCGCTGACCCAGCGCAGCATGTCGAAGTCGTGGATCAGGCAGTCCCGGTAGAGCCCGCCGGAGAGCGGGAGGTAGCCGGCCGGGGGCGGCGCCTGGTCCGACGTCATCGCGCGTACGGTGTGCAGCCGGCCGAGCCGGCCCGACCGCACCGCCTCGCGGGCGGCCGTGTATCCCACGTCGAATCGACGCTGGAAGCCCATCTGCAGAACCGTTCCGGCGGCGTCGACCTCGGCGAGCGCGGCCAGCGTGCCCGGCAGGTCGAGGGCTATGGGCTTCTCGCAGAAGACCGGGAGTCCGGAGCGCGCTGCCCGACCGATCAGTTCGGCGTGCGCCGAAGTGGCGGCAGTGATGACCACCGCGTCCACACCCCAGGTGAAGATCTCGTTCACGCTGGGCGCCGCCGTCGCGCCCAGCCGGTCCGCCAGTCGCTGGGCCCGTGCGGGGTCCGCGTCCGTGACGATGAGAGAGCCGCCGACCTCACGGTGACGGCTGAGAGTGGTCGCATGAAATGTGCCGATACGACCCGCTCCGATAAGTCCGATGCGCATGGGAACAAACTGAAGGCCGACGCATCATGCTGTCAATGGTTTGTCCGGACAATCGAACTTCACAACTTCCCGTCAACATCTCCCGGAGCTACGCTCGAGCCGTGGCCAAACCAGATGTGGATCCGACCGTGTCGCTCCAGCTCAGCGTCGACCGCAGCAGCCCGGTCCCGCTCTACTTCCAGCTGTCGCAGCAACTCGAGGCCGCCATCGAGCACGGAGCACTGACCCCGGGCAGCCTGCTCGGCAACGAGATCGAGCTCGCCGCGCGGCTCGGCCTGTCCCGCCCCACGGTCCGCCAGGCCATCCAGTCCCTCGTCGACAAGGGCCTGCTCGTACGACGTCGAGGTGTCGGTACCCAGGTCGTGCACAGCCAGGTCAAGCGCCCGCTGGAACTCAGCAGCCTCTACGACGACCTGGAATCGGCGGGCCAGCGCCCCGCGACCCAGGTGGTCGTCAACACCGTCGAACCGGCGTCCACCGAGGTCGCGGCAGCGCTCGGGGTGGCCGAGGGCAGCGAGGTCCACCGTGTCGAGCGGCTGCGTCTCGCGCACGGCGAACCGATGGCGTACCTCTGCAACTTCCTGCCCCCCAAGCTGCTGGAGCTCGACAGCGACCGGATGGAGGCCACCGGCCTGTACCGGCTGATGCGCGGCGCCGGCATCACGCTCCACAGCGCCCGCCAGTCCGTCGGCGCCCGCGCGGCCAGCGCGGACGAGGGCGAGCGGCTCGGTGAGCCGGCCGGGACTCCCGTGCTCACCATGCAGCGCACCACCTTCGACGACACCGGCCGCGCCGTCGAGTTCGGGTCCCACATATACCGCGCCTCGCGCTACTCCTTCGAGTTCCAGCTCCTCGTACGACCCTGATCCGCCTGCTTTTCCTTCGGCCGTGACCGCCGGCTCTCCTCGTAGGTCACCGCCGCCCTTGGCGTGAAGCAGCCCGGTCTGGTTGTCGCATAGGTGGCCTATGTGCCGCCGCACGGGACTCCGGACTGGGTGTTGAGTTCATCACCCATAATCCGCATCACGCCCACCTGGTGGGAGATCGTTTCGTCCTGCTGCAGCGCGGCACCATGTCGGGCAGCCACACCCGGGACGGGATCACGCTGGACGAGCCGGCGCGCCGGATGGCGGGCGGAAGCGAGCCCGACGACCTGCGGCACGAGCTGGAGAACCGTGCCGTGCGCGGGGCGCGGGGCCGTGACCCGTACGGCTCCACCGGCCGGCCGGGACCGGCCACAGGCGGCCCACAGGTCACATGCGTCCCCGCGCTTCCACGGTGCGGCCCCGGTGCGGCGTAGGGCAGAATCGGCGCGATGAGCACCTACCGCGACGCGCTGCCCCGAGCTCTCGGCTCCGCTCGAGCAGGGGGCACCCCCATCGGCTCCGCGCGGGCCACCGTCCTGCGGACCGTGGGGACACGCGAGCGCCGTTCCCATCTGACGGCACCCCGCGTCCCCACCGTCGGCATCGACATCGGTGGCACGAAGGTGATGGCGGGCGTCGTGGACGCCGACGGCAACATCCTGGAGAAGGTCCGCGCCGAGACGCCGGACAAGTCCAAGAGCCCCAAGGTCGTCGAGGACACCATCGTCGAACTGGTGCTGGACCTCTCCGACCGGCACGACGTGCACGCCGTCGGCATCGGCGCGGCCGGCTGGGTCGACGCCGAACGCAGCCGCATCCTGTTCGCCCCCCACCTGTCCTGGCGCAACGAGCCGCTGCGCGACCGCCTCGCCGGGCGGCTCGCGGTGCCCGTCCTGGTCGACAACGACGCCAACGCCGCCGCCTGGGCCGAGTGGCGCTTCGGCGCCGGGCGCGGCGAGGACCACCTCGTGATGATCACGCTCGGCACCGGCATCGGCGGCGCGATCCTGGAGGACGGCCAGGTCAAGCGCGGCAAGTTCGGGGTCGCCGGCGAGTTCGGCCATATGCAGGTCGTGCCCGGTGGCCACCGCTGCCCGTGCGGCAACCGCGGCTGCTGGGAGCAGTACAGCTCCGGCAACGCGCTGGTCCGCGAGGCCCGCGAACTCGCGGCGGCCGACTCCCCGGTGGCGTACGGGATCATCGAGCACGTCAAGGGCAACATCGCGGAGATCACCGGCCCGATGATCACCGAGCTGGCCCGCGAGGGCGACGCCATGTGCGTCGAACTCCTTCAGGACATCGGTCAGTGGCTCGGCGTCGGCATCGCCAACCTGGCCGCCGCTCTGGACCCCTCCTGCTTCGTCATCGGCGGCGGCGTGAGCGCGGCCGACGACCTGCTGATCGGCCCCGCCCGCGAGGCCTTCCGCCGGCACCTCACGGGCCGCGGCTACCGCCCCGAGGCGCGGATCGCGCGCGCCCAGCTCGGACCCGAGGCCGGCATGGTCGGCGCCGCAGACCTCGCGCGTCTCGTCGCCCGCCGTTTCCGGCGTGCCAAGCGGCGCCGCGTGGAGCGCTACGAGCGGTACGAGCGCTACGCCGAGTCCCGTCGCACGACGCAGCAGGAGTCGCGGTGACGGCCTCGCTCCCGCGTCAGGCGTCGTCGTCTCCGGACGAGCCGCGGCGTCCTCCGGAGGACCCGCGCCACAAGTTCCGCCGCCGCGCTCTGACCCTGCTGATCATCGTGCTGCTCATCGGCGTACCGGCCGGCTACCTGATGATCTCCGCAGACCAGAGCCGCAACAGCGGCAAGGACAAGGAGGCGAAGTACTCGGCGACCGGCCTCACCTCGGGCTGGCCCTCGCGCGTCCAGCGCCGTCTCTACCAGGTGCCCATCCCCGGCAACGCCACCGACGTCGCGTACTACGAGACGAACAACTGGAAGACCAGCCGGCTGTACGTCCAGTTCAGCACCACCCAGGCAGGTCTCGACCAGTTCTTCAAGGGCGTCGGCACCACCCGCGCCGCCCTGAAGAGGGACCACATCACCATCAGCGAGCGCAATCAGAAGGTCGTCGGCTGGGAAATCACCGGCCCCGGTCCCTGGTGGGGACTCGGCCACGACCAGAAGGACCCCGCGCCCACCCAGGACATCGTCGTGAACGGTTCCGTGCCCGGCCACCCCATGGTGTACGTCGTCTCGCGCACGATCCCGTAGCCCCGTAGCCCCGTAGCCCCGTAGCCCGGCCCCGCGGGGCCCGCCCCCGCCCGGCGCGGCCGTCGGGGCCGATTGTCAGACCCCGCCCGTAGAGTCGAAGACAACTGATTCGACCGAAGGGTGGGAGGTGACCGGGCGTATGCGGAACGGGGCGGATGTGGCGACCGCGCGGGTGCCTGCCGCGGGGACGCCTTCGGCATGGGTACGTCCCGCGTCCGCGGCCGATCCTCGATCGCGGGAGCACTCCGCGCAGCCCCTTCCCGACCAGTTGCCCTCCGTGCGGCTCGCCGCCGTCTTCCTGCCCGCGCCGCTGCCCCGCGACGGACGGTTCGCGTTCTGGGACCCGGAGCGCGAACCCCTGCCCACCGAAGACCACGGGGACGGGGTGCCGACGGGGGAGCACCCCGAAGGCGCGTCGTCGGCCGCGCCCCCCGCGGGAGCGTCCGCGCGCGAGGACACCGAACTGACGGTCGTACGGCCGCACGGCTCGGGCGTCCGCAGGGGCACCGTCCCCGCACTGACCCTCTCCGTCGCCGAAGCCCTGCCGTTGCTTGCCGGGGCCCGGCGGAACCCCGCGGCGCACCCCGCCACCGCCTGCTGGGGAGCCGCCGCGCTGCACGCGCTGCGCCTCGTGGCCCGCGGACGGCTGCTGCCGGGGCTCACCCCGGACGGTTTCGACTCCTGGCGCGCGGGCCCGCTGGACCAGGACGACATCGCCCATTTGAGGTCCGTCGCCGCGGCCCTTCCGTACGAAGGACACGCCGTACCGCTGCCCGGCAAGGGACCGATCCGGCTGCCCGAGCCGGAAGCGCTGATGCGGTCCTTCCTGGACGCGGTCGCCGACACCCTGCCCCGCACCCCCGCCGCGCCCCACACCTCCGGCAAACCCTTCGCGGCGCGCGAGCCGCAGCGGCTCACCGGCGCCCACGACTGGGCCGCCGAGGTCGCCGCCGGCATGGACGCGGGCGTGCGGATCTCGCTGCGCCTGGACCTGTCCGCCCACCAGCTCTTCGACGACGGCGAGGGGGCGCGGCGCGCGGGCGCCGCCGTCGTCCAGGTGCACAGCCTCGCCGACCCCACCCTCGTCGTCGACGCGGCCGCGCTGTGGGCGGGGGACGCCGACACGGTGTTCGGACCCCGTGCCCGCGTCGACGCCGCCCTCGCCGTCCGTCGCGCCGCCCGGGTCTGGTCACCCCTGGACCGCCTGTCCGAACAGGACGTGCCCGATGTGCTCGCCCTCTCCGAGGAGGAGTTGTCGGATCTGCTCGGGGTCGTCGCCACCCGGCTCGGCGCGGCCGGGGTCGCCGTGCACTGGCCCCGGGATCTGGCGCACGACCTGAGTGCCGCCGCGGTGGTGCGCCCCGCGCCCGGGTCGGCGACCGACGGGACCGGATTCTTCGAGAGCGAGGAACTCCTCCAGTTCCGTTGGCAGTTGGCCCTCGGCGGAGATCCGCTCAGCGAGGCCGAGATGGACGCCCTGGCCGAGGCCCACCGGCCGGTCGTCCGGCTGCGCGACCAGTGGGTCCTGGTCGACCCGGCGCTCGTCCGCAAGGCCCGCAAGCGTGAACTGGGCCTGCTCGACCCCGTGGACGCCCTGTCCGTCGCGCTCACCGGAACCGCCGAGGTCGACGGCGAGACCGTCGAGGCGGTGCCGGTCGGCGCCCTCGCCACGCTGCGCGACCGGCTCACGGCGGGCGTGACCCCTGTCGAGCCGCCGCCCGGCCTGGACGCCCGCCTGCGGGACTACCAACTGCGTGGCCTCGCCTGGCTGGACCTCATGACCTCCCTCGGCCTCGGCGGCTGCCTCGCCGACGACATGGGACTCGGCAAGACCGTCACGCTCATCGCGCTCCACCTGCGGCGGGCCCGTAGCGAGCCGACCCTGGTGATCTGCCCCGCGTCGCTCCTCGGCAACTGGCAGCGGGAGATCACCCGCTTCGCGCCCGGCGTCCCCGTGCGCCGGTTCCACGGCCCCGAACGCACCCTCGACGGTCTCGACGGCGGCTTCGTCCTCACCACCTACGGCACGATGCGGTCGGCCGCCGCCCACCTCGCCGACCAGCGCTGGGGCATGGTCGTCGCCGACGAGGCGCAGCACGTCAAGAACCCGTACTCCGCGACGGCGAAGGCCCTGCGGACGATCCCGGCCCCCGCGCGCGTCGCGCTCACCGGCACACCCGTGGAGAACAACCTCTCCGAACTGTGGGCCCTGCTGGACTGGACGACCCCCGGACTGCTCGGCCCCCTCAAGTCCTTCCGTGCCCGGCACGCGCGCGCCGTGGAGAACGGCGAGGACGAGGAGGCCGTGGCCCGACTGGCCCGGCTGATCCGCCCGTTCCTGCTCCGCCGCAAGAAGTCCGACCCCGGAATCGTCCCCGAACTGCCGCCCAAGACGGAGACGGACCACCCGGTCCCACTCACCCGGGAACAGGCCTCCCTCTACGAGGCCGTGGTCCGCGAATCCATGCTGGCGATCGAGACCACCGACGGCATCGCCCGCCGTGGCCTGGTCCTCAAGCTCCTGACCTCCCTCAAACAGATCTGCAACCACCCCGCCCTGTTCCTGAAGGAGGACGCGCAGGCCGTCGCGCAGGGCACCTCCGCCCGCTCGGGCAAACTGGCCCTGCTCGACGAGCTGTTGGACACCCTGCTCGCCGAGGACGGCTCCGCCCTGATTTTCACGCAGTACGTGGGCATGGCCCGCCTCATCACGGCACACCTGACCGCCCGCGCCGTCCCGGTGGAACTCCTGCACGGCGGCACACCGGTCGCCGACCGCGAACGCATGGTGGACCGCTTCCAGAGCGGGGCGACCCCGGTCCTGGTGCTGTCCCTCAAAGCCGCCGGCACCGGATTGAACCTCACGCGCGCGGGTCATGTCGTCCACTTCGACCGCTGGTGGAACCCCGCGGTCGAGGAGCAGGCCACCGACCGCGCCTACCGCATCGGCCAGACCCAGCCCGTCCAGGTCCACCGCCTCATCACCGAGGGCACGGTGGAGGACCGCATCGCCGAGATGCTCGAAGCGAAGCGGGCCCTTGCTGACGCGATCCTCGGCTCCGGCGAGGCGTCCCTGACGGAGCTGACGGACCGCGAACTGTCGGACCTCGTGTCGCTTCGGAGGCCGACATGAGCGGGACCGAGGAAGAGCCTCGTGCGGCGGAGGCCGGGGGCACCGAACCGGCCGACGGCGCCGATCGATCTCGTCCCGTGACCGGAGACCGCCCCGCCGACGAGGCCCGTCGGGCGTTGCGCGCCGCGCGGGAGGCCGCGGCGGCCGACGAGCACTCGGGTGCGGGCTCGGGCCCGGGTGCAGGTGCGATTGCGGGTGCTGAGCGGGAGGCGGCGACCGGTACGCCGTCCGTGTCGACCACGCCGTCCCCTTCGGCCCCTTCGGCCAGGGTGCCCGAGGCGCCACCACGGGCGTCGGCTGCGGGATCGAGGCCGAGTGATGCGGCCCGCGAGGCCCTACGACGGGCGACCGCGGCAGCGAAGATCGCTGGTGCTGGTGCTGGTGCTGGTGCTGGTGCTGGTGCTGGTGCGGCTGCGGGGGCTGGTGTCGGTGACGGCGAGGGTGTCGGGGCCAATGCCGGCCCCAGTGCCGGCCTCAGTGTGCAGCCGACTGCGAACGTGCACCCTGACGAGGGTTCGGACATCGACGCCGGGGCTCGTGTGCGTGGTGTGAGCGGTGAGCGTGGTGTGCCTGACGCCCGTGATGTGGCGGTTCCGGCATCCGACGGTGCGGCCGAGGCCGGCTCGGGACAGCGCCCCGCGGGGGCCTCGGCGGAACGCCCGGAGGCGAGGGAGCCTGCCACGACCGGCCGTTCTGGTGAGGAGACGACAGGAGGCGCACGCCCCGGTGACATCGCCCGCGAGGCGTTGCGCGCCGCGCGGGAGGAAGCGAGGCGGCTTCGCTCCGAGGACGCGAACGACGGCGGGGAGCGGACAACAGAGGCTGATGGCAAGGGAGTTGGCCCGAGGCGTCGGTCCGCCAGGCCGTCACCCGCCGGCTCCCGGGGGCGCCGGAGTCCCGTCCACCCTGTGAGCACGGATCGGGAATCCAGGGAGCGGGAGTTGCGCGACCTGCTCGCCGGTGCTTTCCAGTTGCCTCCCGACGTGGCCGCCATCACCGGGCACCCGACGCATCCCGCCGACGACACCGCCGAGGCGACGCACGACCGGGACCACGGCCGACCCGCGGACCCTGTGCACCCCGTGCACCCCGTGCCCGAGTGGGAGACCTCGGCGTCCCCCGAGCCCTTCACGCCCGGCCCTCTCGACCCTGTGCCCTTCACGCCCAAGTCCTTCACGTCCGGGTCCTTCACTCCAGGGTCTCCCGGCGCCGGGGCCGCCCCGTACCCGCCGACCGGCGCCCTCGACCCGGCCGACACCCCCGGCGAACCGGTCACCCCGCTCCCCGCCGAGCGGCTCCCTCGCTCCATGGCATTGCCCGGCCGGGACGGCGAGTTGCGCCGTACCTTCCCCGCCTTCCCCGCGCGGGTTCGGGGGGCAGGTGGGTTCGCGGAGACGTGGTGGGGCAACGCGTGGGTCACGGCGTTGGAGGAAGGGGCCTTGGACGCGGCGCGGCTGGCGCGTGGGCGGACGTATGCCGGCCAGGGCTACGTCGACGCCATCACCGTCACCCCGGGTCTGGTGCTCGCGTATGTGCACGGGAGCCGGCCGCGGCCGTACCGCGTCCAGGTCCGGGTGCGGACCCTGTCCGACGACGACTGGGACCGTTTTCTCGACGCGGCGGCGGAGCGGCCCGGACACATCGCCGCGCTGCTCGACAAGGAGATGCCCAAGTCGCTGGCGGACTGCGGTGTCGCACTGCTTCCCGGCCCCGGCGAACTCGAACCGCACTGCAGCTGCCCCGACTTCGGGCACCCCTGCAAGCACGCGGCCGCGCTCTGCTACCAGATGGCGCGGCTTCTGGACCAGGACCCGTTCGTCCTGTTCCTGTTGCGCGGCCGTGGCGAGCGCGAGCTGCTCGACGCGCTGTCCCGGCGCAGCGCCGCCCGCGCGGCCCGCGCCGCCCAGGAGCGGGAACCGGCACCGCTGCCCGGGGTACGCGCCCGCGACGCCCTCGCGCGACGCGTGCTGCCGCCCCTCCCGGCTCCGCTGCCGCCGCCCGCGCACCCTGAGCAGCCGCCGACCTACCCGGCGGCGCCGGGAGGCCCCGACCCGTTCGCGCTGGACCAGTTGGCCACGGACGCGGCCGCCCGCGCGCACGCGCTGCTCACCTCGGGCCGCGATCCCGTAGCGGAACTGACGCTCTGGCAGGACGCGGTCCGTATCGCCGCGGCCCGCCCCGGATCGGGTCTCACGGCCGGCACCCGCGCGCTGTACTCCTCCCTCGCCTCCGCGACCGGCCGTACGCCTGCCGAGCTGGCACGGGCGGTAGCGGCCTGGCGGCAGGGCGGGTTCGACGCGCTCGGCGTTCTCGAGGAACCCTGGGACCCGCCCGCGGGCCGGTTCGACCGGGCCCGGCCGCTGCTGATGGCCGCCGACTTCCCTGCCTTCCGCCCCTGGCGCAACCACCTCACCCATCCGCGCGGCCACGCCCAGCTCCGCCTCGGCCGCAACGGCCTGTGGTACGCCTACGAATCCGAGCCGGGCCACGACGACTGGTGGCCCCGCGGCACCCCGGACCTCGACCCGGTCGGCGCCCTGACGGGCCTCGGCGCACCGGGCGAGTTCTGACGCGGGCCGGATTCCCGGGCCGTACCGTGCCGGGCCGGTCCGGCGGATGTGCCGCGAGTGGTCCGACTACGGCGTGGACACGTGTGGCGACCCCGTGTGGGCGACGTGGACAAATGGGCCGCATTTCCTCCCGCACGGGGTCGGAAGTTAGCGTGGGGCGGTGAGTGAGACGAAGACCCCCGCCCTCCAGTACCGCATCGACGGCCCGGAAGATGCCCCGGTCCTCATACTCGGACCCTCGCTCGGCACCACCTGGCACATGTGGGACAGGCAGGTCCCGGAGCTCGCGAAGAGCTGGCGGGTCTTCCGTTTCGACCTGCCGGGACACGGCGGAGCCCCCGCCTACCCGGCCGGATCGGTGGCCGAACTCGCCGGGCGGCTCCTCGCCACGCTCGACCGGCTCGGCATCCAGCACTTCGGGTACGCGGGCTGCGCGTTCGGCGGGGCCCTCGGGATCGAGCTGGCGCTGCGCCGTCCGGAGCGGGTCGCCTCCCTCGCGCTGATCGCCGCCTCGCCCCGCTTCGGCACGGCCGACGAGTTCCGGCAGCGCGGAGTGATCGTGAGGTCGAACGGGCTCGACCCGATCGCCCGTACCTCGCCCGAACGCTGGTTCACGAGCGGCTTCGCCGCTGCTCAGCCCGCGATCACCGAGTGGGCTGTGCAGATGGTGCGCACCACCGACCCCGGCTGCTACATCGCGGCCTGCGAGGCGCTCGCCGCCTTCGACGTACGGGCCGAACTGGGCATGGTGGGTGTGCCCACCCTCGTCCTGGCCGGCTCCGACGACCAGGTCACCGGGCCCGCGGAGGCGCGGACACTGGTCGCCGGGATACCGGACGCCCGCCTCGCGGTCGTCCCCGGTGCCTCGCACCTGGTTCCCGTGGAGCAGCCCGCCGCCGTCACGGAGCTGCTCGTACGGCACTTCTCCAGCGCCTGGCAGCCCGCCTTCGACTCGTCCACCGGCCAGATGGCGATCCCGGCAGCGCCGGCCTACCCGGTGCAGGCCGCCCCGCCGCCGGTCGTGCCCTTCGCCGAGATCGCCCCGGCCCCCGTACCGCCCGAGAACATGGGGCGGGCGGATGCCTACGAGGTCGGCATCAAGGTGCGCCGCGAGGTGCTGGGGGACGCGCACGTCGACCGGGCGATGGCCTCGGCGGACGAGTTCTCCGGGGACTTCCAGGAGTTCATCACCCGGTACGCGTGGGGCGAGATCTGGGACCGGCCGGGCCTCGACCGGCGCTCGCGCAGCTGTGTCACGCTCACCGCCCTGGTCGCGGGCGGCCACCTCGACGAGCTCGCCGTCCACACCCGTGCCGCGCTGCGCAACGGTCTCACCCCGGTGGAGATCAAGGAGGTGCTGCTCCAGACGGCCGTCTACTGCGGCGTTCCGGCGGCGAACAGCGCTTTCCGAGTGGCGCAGGAGATCATCCGTGAGGAGACGACACCTCAGGAGTGATGTGAGGGGACGACACTCCGGGAGTGACGTGAGGAGACGACACCCCAGGAGCGAGCGGGCGGAGTCGTCCACGGCAGTGCGCCTCCGAAGCAGTCCTGCCTCCGCGCGCTCGCGGGGGCAGGATGGACTCATGAAGCTCACGAAGAAGTCGCACGCCTGCGTCCGTCTCGAAAAGGACGGGCGCACGCTCGTCATCGATCCCGGGGGTTTCAGCGAGGAGGACGCCGCCCTGGGCGCGGACGCCCTCCTCGTCACGCACGAGCACCCCGACCACTTCGACGAGGAGCGGCTGCGGGCGGCCATGGAGGCCAACCCGGCGGCCGAGATCTGGACACTGCGGTCGGTGGCGGAGAAGATCTCCGCCGCCTTCCCCGGCCGGGTCCACACCGTCGGCCACGGCGACTCGTTCGGCGCCGCCGGTTTCGACGTCCAGGTGCACGGCGAACTGCACGCCGTGATCCACCCGGACATCCCGCGCATCACCAACGTCGGCTATCTCGTCGACGGCGGCCGGGTCTTCCACCCCGGCGACGCCCTCACGGTCCCCGACCGGCCGGTCGAGACGCTGATGCTCCCGGTGATGGCCCCGTGGAACAAGATCTCCGAGGTCATCGAATACGTCCGCGAGGTCAAGCCGCAACGCGCGTACGACATCCACGACGCCCTGCTCACGGACCTCGCCCGGCCGATCTACGACCGCCAGATCGGGGCTCTCGGCGGCGCGGAACACCTGCGGCTCACGCCGGGAGCGTCGGCGGAGATCTGAGCCGGCCGTGCGGCAACCCGTGACGCTCCCGCAGGGCACCCCGTGATCGGCCTCTCGCCCCCACCGGGCCGACCCGGCGGCGAAGGGGTGGACCAGGCGTCTTCGGCGGACCCGTTGTCATACCCGCCCGGTAGGTTGTCAGGCATGCGCATCGCCACCTGGAACGTGAACTCGATCACCGCCCGTCTCCCGAGGCTGCTGGCCTGGCTGGAGAGCAGCGGCACGGACGTGCTGTGCCTCCAGGAGGCCAAGGTCGCCGCCGAGCAGTTCCCGACCGAACCGCTGCGCGAGCTGGGCTACGAGGCGGCCGTGCACGCCACGGGACGGTGGAACGGCGTGGCGGTGATCTCCCGGGTCGGCCTGGAGGACGTGGTCAAGGGCCTGCCCGGCGGCCCCGGGTACGAGGGTGCGGAGGAACCCCGGGCCGTCTCCGCGACCTGCGGTCCGGTCCGCGTCTGGTCGGTGTACGTGCCGAACGGCCGCGAGGTGGACCACGCCCACTACGCGTACAAGCTCCAGTGGTTCGAGGCCCTGCGAGCCGCGGTGGCGGGCGACGCGGCGGGCAGCCGGCCGTTCGCGGTGCTGGGCGACTACAACGTGGCGCCGACGGACGACGACGTCTACGACGTGGCCGCGTTCGAGGGCCTGACCCATGTGACTCCGGCCGAGCGCGCCGCACTGGCCGCCCTGCGCGAGGAGGGCCTGACGGACGTGGTCCCGCGCCCCCTCAAGTACGAGCACCCGTTCACGTACTGGGACTACCGCCAGCTCTGCTTCCCGAAGAACCGCGGGATGCGCATCGACCTCGTCTACGGCAACGAAGCGTTCTCGACTGCGGTCAAGGACGCGTACGTCGACCGCGAGGAGCGCAAGGGCAAGGGCGCCTCGGACCACGCACCGGTCGTAGTGGACCTGGACGTCTAGAAACCGGCCCGGCCGGCGATCACTGAACACGTGGCCCCGGTGGCACCCTTGGAGTTCTCCAACCGCCCGCGGCTCGGCGGTCGCTGAGCTGTGGTTCACGCATGCTCCTGGGGGCGTCGAACCCGGCTCACCCATGTGATCGCGAACTGCCCCGGACGCGACCGGCCATGACAAGGGTGCGGGTCGTCCCGTCGGGGAAGGAGAGTGGTGAGACCCCGGAGGCGGTCCGAAGGGCGTCACGATTCGCCTGGTTCCGTGATCAACTGCCGCAAGCTACATTTTGTTCACATGCCGGGAACGCTGAGCTTCGGCGACCGCACCCCACGGAGAGGCCGGTCATGAACATTTCCTTCTTGGACAAGTGGCTCAAGCGGCAGCCGGTGCGGCGGGACCAGCCCCTCGCGGTTGCCTTCGAGGACGATCCGGCGGGTGTGGCCGAGTTGCTCTCGGAGTGCGAACTGCTCCGCTCCCAGGCGGCGGCCGTCGGCCTCGAACTGGACGACTCCCCGGCCTCGTTGGTGGCGCTCGACCAACTCCTGCCGTTGTGGCGCGACGACCCCGAGGCGCTGCCCTGGCTCGGCAACGATGCCGGCCTCTACCTCGGTACGGTCGTGGTGCGCACGGTGCCGGGAGCCGCCTGGCACGTCTGGCCCGGCGGCAGTCCGGCGGTCCGGCTCCCCTCGGGCCGCGAGATCCCGGTCGTCGAGGCCGGCCTCGACTGGGCCGTGCAGGGCGTTCCCGAGCTGTCCCAGATGTACGCCGAGGCCGCGGAGGCCTGAAGCGTCCGCGGGGGCATCCGGGGGATCGCCCGGAGTGTCGTGATCTGCTCGTCATCCAGCCTCAAATACGGTTAATTGCCCTGCGTGCGTGTCGCCCGTTACGTGCCGATTTGCGCCGATAGTTTGCGCTGACCGACACAGCTGAGAGTGGGCAGGACCGGAATGGCCGTCGATCCGTTGATCGAGCTGCACGACGTCAACAAGTACTTCGGGGAGCTGCATGTTCTGCAGGACGTCAACCTCACCGTCGGCAAGGGAGAGGTGGTCGTGATCCGCCGGTCCAGGGATCTGTCCCCGAACAGAGCCTCAACTGCCGGGTGAGGCAAGGGAATCGGCATTCGGACCCGTGGGCCCGTCCGTGGGCGTGCGGGCGCGCTCGCCCCACCGTCGGCGGCGAGGCGGCTCGGACGTACGGCGACCGCGTCCCACGCGGGGACAACGCGCCGAGTCCCGCCGCCCGGAAGCAGCCGCTCATGCCCGTACTGGCGGTGGTGATTCTCCTGGCACCGGGGACGCGGCAAGGGCCCGCGCCCTTCACCTACGAAGACTTCCTTGGTGCTGGGAAGCTGATCGCGTCGATCCTCGACTACGATTTGCCGTTCATCCCCGTGGTGACGGTGATCGCGCCGATCTGCATCGGGATGTGTGTGCTGCTTTCCTGGTTCGCCCCGTGGGCGTTCGGGTGGGAGCTGCGCAGTCCCGAGACCGAGGCCGTGGACGTGGCTCCGGCCGAACCAGGGACGCTGCTGCCGGGTGGGGTACCCCCCACAGCCCCGAGACTGTAGGGGGAGCAGCAGCTCAAAGGGCCAGGCCCGGCCGGCGGCAGCCGGAGATCACTGCTCGCGCAGGGGCACCGACACATAGGACGGGTCGTGCTCAGGTGAGGAGAAGGTCAGCTGCGCGCCGGACGGGTTGTGCTCGATGTAGAGCGGGTCGACCGTGTCGACGACCAGGGCGAGACGATGCCCTGCCGGGACGTCGTAGGCCGTGGAGAACAGGTCCAGGTCCACACCGAACGGCTCGCCGGGCGTCTGCCCGTGGAAGGTGTACGGCGCGTTGCTGACCAGCTTGCCGAGGCCGAGCGGGCCCACGTCGTAGAGGTAGGCGACGAGGGTGCCGCTCTCCTTGGTGCCGGTGACCGTGGTGTGCAGCCGGACGGTGCCGCGTATGTGCTGGGCGCTCGCGTACCGCTCCGACTGCCACACCGCGGCCCAGTAGCGCGGCAGCAGCGGGATCGCGGCCATCGGTGGAATCCGCGTGAGCTGGTCGAGGATGCTGGACAGGAAGATGACCCCGCCGTCCGCGCCCGAGTCGACGTTCGCGTGGATCCTGGTGGTGCCTCCGAGAGCGATCTTCCTCGTGGTCGCGCCGACCGACTTCCAGTCCGGGTAACCCTCGTAGCCGTCCGCGGAACGGGACTTGAGCTCCACCGGCTGTTCGCGGTCGACGCCGTTGGCCTTGCCCGCCAGATAGTGGTCGAACCAGCGGCCGGTGTCGGTCCACACGTCGTTGGGCAGTCCGAACAGGCCGGTGATCTCGGGGGTCGCGTGGTCGCCCGGGCGGAGCTCCAGCCGCTTGGGCCCGGTCAGTTCCCCGTAGAACTTCGCGTACTGGTTGGGCGAGAAGACCGTGTCGCCCCAGGCGTTGGCCATGAAGACGGCGGCGCCGTTCTTGTTGAGCTGGTCGACATAGGTCTCGGGGGAACGTTTCTTCCCCCAGTCGATCAGATCCTGCTCCTTCGAGAGGTTCGAGGCGAAGAAGTCCTTGAACACCTGTTGGGTCTCGGCGCTGGGACGGCCGGTGACATGGCCGACGCCGTCCAGCAGAGCCGCCGCCTGGACGTGTTCGGTACGGCCGGAGTAGATCGACTCGGTCAGGTCCGCCCAGCCGCTCAGCGCGGCGACCGCCTTGATGCGCTTGTCGTGCGCGGCGGCGAGCAGGCTGATTCCGGCGCCGTACGAGACGCCCGCCACGCCGACCCTCCCCGCGTCGGCAGGGGTGTTGGTGAGGGCCCAGTCGATCACCTTGGACACGTCGGCGGTGTCGCGGGGGCCCGCGACGTCGATCTCCCCGCCCGACTGCCAGAAGCCGCGGACGTTGTAACTGACCACTACGTAGCCGGAGTTCGCGAGCTTCTGGGCCTGTGCGAGGTACTCGACCTGCGGCAGGCCCCAGCTCGTGGGCAGCACGATGAGCGGGTAGGCGCGTGAGCCGTCGGCTCCCGCGGGGGTGACGACGTTGGCCTTGAGGGTCGTGCCGCCGTCACCGGAGATGTCGACGAAGCGGACGCCGTTCGTGCTGTCGGCGGCCTGGGCGGCGGGCGCCAGGCCCAGGCCCGCCGCGGCGATCAGCGTCGCGGAGACGGCACCGACGGCCGATGTGCGCAGGGGGTTGCGACCGTTTCCCAACGGGTCACTCCTCACTCGATCAGTGCAAAGTGACCCGACGGTAACCTCGGCGGCTTACTTCAAGTAACCCGTCGGTAAGTTACGTGCGGGTAACGATTGTTGAAGTGTTCATTTCATCACCACGGGCCTCATTGATATCTGGTCGCGCGGACGGCCGGAAAGCGTCGGCGTCCTGCGAGCCGGACGGCAGGCGATCCGGACGGCAGGCGTGCGAGCAGCCAGGCGTGCGAGCAGCCAGGCATGCGAATGGTCAGGCACGCGGTGGTCAGGCATGCAGGTCGGTGGGCGCGCCAGGCGTCATGTACGCCGCCGCGGCCGAGGCGTGGTCGGCTTCGCCGCCGACTCCTCGTCCGGCTTGGGGTCCGATGCCGGGTCCGGTGCCGGTGGCGTCGGCAGCGGGGTCTGAGCGGCGCGGGTGACGTCCGCGACGACTTCGACGACATCGGGGCCGTACGCCTGGGAGTTCACGACCTTCAGGAGCAGGACGAAGCTGCTGCCGCCGTGCTTGCGGGCGAGGCGCGTGTGGTTGCGGGCGAGATAGCGGGTCGCCGCCTGGTTGGTGATCGCGCGCTGGCCGCAGAAGAGGAAGACCGGTCTCACGTCGCGGCTCTGGCCCGCGGTGAGCCGGGCGAGGATCACGTACTCGGCCTTCCCCGACTCCAGGCGGTAGCGCTCGCTGCCGATCTGGAAGGCGCCCCGGTCGGGCCCCGGTTCGGAGTCGACGTTGACATGTATGCCGGGCAGCAGGGAGTGCAGATGCGCGGCCATGCGCCGGTTCGACGCCGGCCCGCCCACACAGAACTCCGTCCGCTCGCCGAAACCCTGCTGGGTCGCGTCGTGCGCGATGACCTGGGCGTGCGCGCCGCAGTCCTTGATCAGTGCGGACAGTTCGAGGAGTGCGAACACGTCGTGGCGCATCACCGTGAGCTCGGGGCCGCCCGCCTCGCGGTTCACCACCAGCAGCGACTCGGAGTTGTCGGGCAGCCCGAAGAACGCCTGCTTGCGGCGGAGCTTGCGCCGCCACAGATAGGTACGGGCGAGCCAGCCGAGCGCGGCACTGATGCCGGCCGCCAGGACGCCGAGGACGATGTTGCGCACGTCGTCAGTCATGTGCGCGCATGCTAGCGGGCCCACGGAACGGTGTTCGAGGGGGCCTGACGCGGGCATGGCGGTGCAGTTACGCTGCGCAGACGGCTGTTGACTGGAGGTACGGATGCGACGCCCTCTTGCGCGGAATCTGACGGTCTTGGCGGTTTCGGCCGCGACGGTGCTGGTCGGTGCGGCGGCGCCACCCGGGGCGCCGGCCGCGGGCACGCTCGCGAGAACGCCTGTCGCGAAGGTGCCCGTCGCGGTCGGCTACGGAGGCGCCGTCGCGAGCGTCGACGCGGACGCGTCCGCCGCCGGCATCGAGGTGCTGAAGAAGGGCGGCAACGCCGTCGACGCGGCCGTCGCCACGGCGGCGGCCCTCGGCGTCACCGAGCCCTACTCGTCCGGCATCGGCGGCGGTGGCTACTTCGTCTACTACGACGCCAAGTCCCGTACGGTCCACACGATCGACGGACGCGAGACGGCACCCCTGACCGCCGACTCCGGGCTGTTCCTGGAGAACGGCAAGCCGCTCGCCTTCGCGGACGCCGTCACCAGTGGGCTCAGCGTGGGCACTCCGGGCACGCCCGCCACCTGGCAGACCGCACTGGACACCTGGGGCAGCGAACGCCTGGGCAGCGTCCTGAAACCGGCCGAGCGCATCGCCCGCGCCGGGTTCACGGTCGACGCGACCTTCCGCTCGCAGACCGAGTTGAACCAGGACCGCTTCAAGAACTTCCCCGACACCGCGAAGCTCTTCCTGCCCGGCGGCTCGCTGCCGGTCGTCGGATCGACCTTCAAGAACCCCGATCTGGCGCGTACGTACGAGGAGTTGGGCAGGAAGGGCACGGGTGCGGTCTACGACGGTGACCTCGGCCGGGAGATCGTCGACACCGTCGACGAACCGCCCGTGGATCCGGCGTCCGGCTACAACGCCCGGCCCGGCAAACTGTCCCTCAAGGACCTCGCGGCGTACGAGGCGAAGCGTCAGGCGCCCACCAGAACCTCGTACCGCGGTCTGAACGTCTACTCGATCGCGCCCTCCTCCTCCGGTGGCACGACCGTCGGCGAAGCCCTCAACATCCTGGAGAAGACGGACCTTTCGAAGGCGAGCGAGGCGCAGTACCTGCACCACTACATCGAGGCGAGCCGGATCGCGTTCGCGGACCGGGGGCGCTGGGTGGGCGACCCGGCCTTCGAGGACGTACCCACCAAGGGCCTGCTCTCGCAGAAGTACGCGGACGGTCGAGCCTGCCTCATCAAGGACGACGCGGTGCTGACGAGCCCGCTCGCGCCGGGCGACCCGAGCGGTACCACCGCCTGCACCACCGCCGGGACGGCGGCCCCGACGACGTACGAGGGCGAGAACACGACCCATCTGACGGTGGCCGACAAGTGGGGCAACGTCGTCGCCTACACGCTGACGATCGAGCAGACCGGCGGCAGCGGCATCACCGTCCCGGGACGCGGCTTCCTCCTCAACAACGAGCTGACGGACTTCTCCTTCTCGCCGGCCAACCCGGCCGTGCACGACCCCAATCTGCCGGGTCCGGGCAAGCGCCCGCGCTCGTCGATCTCGCCGACCATCGTGCTCGACCGGACCAACCGGCCCGTCGTGGCGCTCGGTTCGCCGGGCGGCGCGAGCATCATCACGACGGTTCTGCAGACGCTGACCGAGTTCGTCGACCGGGGTCTTCCGCTGGTCGACGCGATCGCCACGCCACGCGCCAGCCAGCGCAACGCCGCCCAGACCGAGCTCGAACCCGCCCTGTACGACAGTCCGTTGAGGGCGCAGCTCGAAGCCATCGGCCACTCCTTCAAGGTCAACCCGGAGATCGGCGCGGCAACGGGCGTCCAGCGCCTCCCGAACGGCAAGTGGCTGGCCGCGGCGGAGAAGGTCCGGCGGGGCGGAGGATCGGCCATGGTGGTGCGGCCCACGCCGTAGCGGTCGTGCCGCGGGGCAGGAACACCCTTCCGCCCCGCGGCAGTCGACGCCCGAGCGGTCAGCGCGCCGTCAGGATGCGAGGGCCCGAGTCCGTGATGGCCACGGTGTGCTCCGCGTGAGCCGCTCGGGAGCCGTCGTCGGTGCGCAGGGTCCAGCCGTCGGGGGCCGCGTGGTAGCCGTCCGTGCCGCCGCCGATGAGCATGGGCTCGATGGCGAGGACCATGCCGTGCCGCAGGGGCAGTCCGCGGCCCGGGCGGCCCTCGTTCGGGACGGCCGGGTCCTCGTGCATCCGGCGGCCCACGCCGTGCCCGCCGAAGCCGTCCGGGATTCCGTACCCCGCCCCGCGGCACACCGTGCCGACGGCGTGCGCGATGTCCCCTATGCGGTTGCCGACGACGGCCGCCTCGATACCCGCGGCCAGCGCCCGCTCGGCGGTCTCCACGAGCCGCACGTCGGCGGCGCGCGGCTTGCCGACGATGAAGCTGATCGCCGAGTCGCCCACCCAGCCGCCCAGTTCGGCGCCGAAGTCGATGGAGACCAGGTCGCCGTCGCGCAGCCGGTGCTTCGTCGGGATGCCGTGCACGATCGCCTCGTTCACGGAGGCGCAGATGACCGCGGGGAAGGGCGTGGGCGCGAAGGAGGGGCGATAGCCGAGGAAGGGCGAGCTCGCGCCCGCGTCGCGCAGGACCTGGTGCGCCACCTCGTCCAGCTCCAGCAGGGAGACGCCCACGTCGGCCGCCTCCCGCACGGCCGTGAGTGCCTTGCCCACGACCTGGCCGGCCGCGTACATCTCGTCGATCGATGTGTCCGTCTTCAGTTCCACCATGCCAATTACTATACCGGTATTAGAATGGGGTCATGGTGCGAAACCCCCTGACCCCCGAAGAGCGCGAACGCGGCGAGCGGCTCGGCCGATTGCTGCGCGAGGCCCGCGGGGGCCGCAGCATGGCAGATGTCGCGGGGGTGGCCGGGATCTCCGCGGAGACACTGCGCAAGATCGAGACCGGGCGGGCGCCCACGCCGGCCTTCTTCACGGTCGCGGCGCTGGCGCGGGTCCTCGGGATCTCGATGGACGACCTCGTCGTGCGGTGCGCGTTGGTCCCCGTGGTCTGACGGCTCCGTCCGCCCCCGCCCCGGGCCCTCGGCCGGCCACGCCGCCACGTCGCGGTCGACCGTTCCTGCCGGTCGGCCGATCAAGGGATTGTTGAATTCATGGAATATTCCCTTGTCGTCTACGCGCGTAGTCATTAATCTCCGGCCATGTCGAACACCAACGCCCGCTCCGGCGTGGCGACTTCGCAGGAGCCGCCTCTGGGCGAGACGCGGCTTTCCACCCGTACGGAACCATCGGCGAGGCGCGGGCGCCGCGCGCGCCCGGTCGTGCGGCTCGTCTGCACCGACCTCGACGGCACCCTGCTCGACTCGGACGGCGCCATCCGCGAGCGCACCCTGAGCACGCTCGCGGAGGCGGCGCGGGCCGGCGTCGCGGTGGTGGGGGTGACCGGACGGCCCGTCCGGGACACCTTGGACCTGGCCCGGCGCTACGGGCTCACGGGGCCCGTGGTGTGCAGCAACGGCGCGGTGACCGTCGACATCGCGTCGGGGCGGCTGCTGGACTGCCGGGGGTTCGGCCCCGGCGACGCGGCGGGGATCCTGCGCGAGGTACGGGACGCGGTGCCCGGGGTCGCCGTCGGGGTCGACTCCGTGTCCGGGCTCCGGCTGGAGGCGGCCTTCGTGCGGCTGGTGCCGAACCCCTGGTGTCACGTGGCGTTGGAGGGCGGGACCGCGCCGGTGGACGGGGACCCGGTGGTCAAGATCCTCGCCGCCCACCCGATGCTGCTCGTGGACGAACTGGCCGCCGTGCTCGCCGCGGTCGTCGGTGACCGCGCGGTGATCACCAGGTCCACCGGCGACTTCCTCGAACTGTCCGCCCCCGGCGTCGACAAGGGGGAGGCGCTGCGGTTGCTCGCCGAGCGGCGCGGACTCCCGCTGGAACACACCGCCGCCGTCGGTGACATGCCCAACGACATACCCATGCTGCGCGCGGCCGGGCTCGCCGCCGCCGTCGCCAACGCCCACGAGGACGCCCTGCGAGCGGCCGACATCGTGCTGCCCAGCAACGACGACGAAGGTGTCGCCGCGCTCATCCGGCTCGTCCTGCCCCGCGCGGGCAAGGGGGAGGCGTGCCGCGTCTGAGGCCGCCGCAGCGTCTGCTGCAACTTTCGCCGCAACGTCCACTACTCGGGTGGGAGTTCGGGTCGGAGTTCGTGCCGCGTCCGAGGGCCGCCGCAACGTCTGCTGCAACATCCGCCGCTCCGGTGGGAGTTCGGGTGGGAGTTCGAGTCGGAGTTCGGGTGGATGCTCGGCGCGGGCGAAGGTCCGCGTCCACCGTGCGACGGGCCGCTCCCGCGCGTACGAGCCCCCGGCCCGAACTCCCGCCGGAGCGGCGGTCTTCGTGCGTGCCGGGCATCGGCTCCCGGGTGTCCCGGGCGCCAGTCCCGCCGCGCCGGACGCGGTGGGCGCGGTGGGTGCGTGACGGCTCGCGTTCGACACGCGGACGGGGGAGGGGCGTAAGACCCCCCGTCCTTCGGCGTGCTCGTACGGGAGTGCGACGAGGTGTCCGTCGCTGAGAGCTCTGCGTCCGTGCCGAAAACTCCCCGTAGTCGATCCGTAACACGGCTGGTGTTTTCTATCGGGTCGGAGTACTCACGTCGGGCGGGGAGTTGGGTGATGGCTGTAGAACAACTCCCGGGACAGGTGCTGGAGTTCGCGAGGTACCTGAACGGGCTGGTGGACCGCCTCGACCGCGGCGGCGGCTGGTGCGGAGTCTTCTGGCAACGTGACCCCGACGGGATGCGGGCGTGCCTGGAGGGCTGGGAGGTGCCGCCCTGGGACGTCGTGGAGGCGCTCCTCCAGGACGTCGTCGCGGAGTACGGGGAGCGTGCCGCCGCTCAGGAGACCGAACGGGCCCGCGCCCTGCACCGCGCCTCGCTGGCCGCGTACGACGCCCGTCCGGGTGGCCGGGACGCCCTCGGCGACCGCCTCGATGTCATGCTCCGCGAACAGCGCTACGCCGCCGAACGCCATGGCGAACTGAGCAGGCTGCTCCCCTCGGCCGCCTCCCGGGAAGAGGCCGACGCGATCCACCTGGACCTTGCCTGGGCTCAGGACGATCACGAACGCGCCACCGCCCGCTGCACGGAACTGCGCCACCGTATGACCGACGTCGACCGCCGCGCCCTGCGCACCCGCGCGCAGGGCGCGCTGAGTTTTCCGCCCCCCGCCACCGGGGGCGCCGCATGGACGCGGCAGCCGGAGAACTGGGCCGACCCGTCCGAAGGGGACCGGTCCGGACGTGACCCGTCCGGAGGAGACCCGTCCGAAAGGGGAGGCGCCCGGCGCGCCCCGGAGACGGGCACTCCCGGCGCGCTCCGGGGCGCACACCTGGGTATGCAAGCCGGCGCGCACGATGCCGACACGAGCCCCGTCGGCCGCTTCCCGGACTCCGGCCCCGGCCCCGGCTCCGGCCTGGGCCCCGGACCAGGCGCGGGCCTCGGCCCCGGCTCCGGCCTCGGCCCCGGCTCCGGCCACGGCTCCGGCCACGGCCACGGCTCCGGCCCCGGCCCAGGGCCAGGCGCCGGCCCGGCGCTCCCTGGGCAGTCGGGGTCCTGGTCTCCTCCCGCGGGCCGCGCGTCGGGCGGCGAGCGGGCCTACGGCCAAGGCGCCGCACCCGCCCCGAGGGACGACGGGACCCCGCCCCGCCCCGGACCAGGCGCGGACCCGGCGCTCCCTGGGCAGTCGGGGTCATGGTCTCCTCCCGCGGGCCACGCCCCCGGCGGCGAGGCGGAGCCCAGGTCCCCGCTGACGGACCTGGCGGCGGGTGGCGAGCGGGCCTACGGTCAAGCCGCCGCACCCGCCCCGACGGACGACGGGACCCCGTCCGGACCAGGACCAGGACCAGGCGCGGGCCCGAAGCAACGCTCCAAGCGCCGGCCCCGGGGCAGCGCCCGCTTCGCCGGGATGACGGCGCCGGACGCGGCGCCCGTGACCGCACCGCAGACGGCGCCGGTGCTGACCGCCCCGCCCGCGCAGGGCAGGCGCACACCCCGCGGCGCACGCTTCGCGGGGGCCGCCGAGGAACCCGCCCGCCCGCGGACGAAGCCGGAGACGGAGCCGCCGGACGAAGACGCGCGACGACTCACCGCGGAGACCGTCGGGACCCTCACGCGGCTGCGGAGCGAGGGCCGCAGCGGCGAGGCGCACGCCCTGCTCGTCGAAGCGGCCTACTGGCCCCCCGCACGCTTCCCCCTGCTCGCCGCCGAACTCCACCGCGCCGGCCTCGACGCGGACTGGGCCACCCTCCTTTGGGAAGCAGCCTCGCTGCCCGCCGACCGGCTGGTCGCCGCGGCCGACGCGCTCACCGCCGCCGGCCGTACCGCCGACGGCCGGCAGATGCTGCGCCAGGGCGTCACCCGGCCCGCGCCCGAGATCGGGGCTGCCGTGCTCGGGCTCGCCGACGAGGGCCGTGCACGCGAGATCGGCGCCCTCCTCGACGCGTACGTGCGCGTACGCACCCCGGAGGAGGCCGCCCGCAGCGTCGAGACGGACCCGCAGCGCCTCGTACCGCTTCTCCTGCAGGCGGCCCGGAGCGTGTCCGACGAATGTCAGTGGGACCTGGTCCACGCCTTGCGCGTCGCGGGCTTCACGACGTGACCGTCCGCCCGGCGAGACGGCCACGCCACCCGGCCGCCCCCTCCCCGTCCCCGCACCTCCCTCCGCGCGCGCGGAGGGAGGTGCGCGCGCGATTGCCGATGACCGACCGGTCCTCCGATCGGCCGCACCGTCCCGCCCCACCGGCCACGTCACTCACCCGTGGGGGTCAGAAACGTGATCGACTCAGCGGGTTAACGACGATGGTCTTGGCAAGGCTGTCCGGGGGGCTTACTTTCGAGCCTCTACAGCCTTTGTCTACGGGCGTAGAGGCTCTCTGACGTCCCGTCGAAGGAGCAGCTCATGGCCAACGTCGTACGTGCCGCCCTGGTCCAGGCCACCTGGACCGGCGACACCGCATCCATGGTCGCCAAGCACGAGGAACACGCCCGCGAGGCGGCCCGGCAGGGTGCCAAGGTCATCGGATTCCAGGAAGTCTTCAACGCCCCGTATTTCTGCCAGGTCCAGGAGCCGGAGCACTACAGCTGGGCGGAGCCGGTCCCCGACGGGCCCACCGTCACCCGTATGCGGGAGCTCGCGCGCGAGACCGGCATGGTGATCGTCGTACCCGTGTTCGAGGTCGAGCAGTCCGGCTTCTACTACAACACCGCGGCCGTGATCGACGCCGACGGCACCTACCTCGGCAAGTACCGCAAGCACCACATCCCGCAGGTGAAGGGCTTCTGGGAGAAGTACTACTTCAAGCCCGGAAACCTCGGCTGGCCCGTCTTCGACACGGCCGTCGGCCGGATCGGCGTCTACATCTGCTACGACCGCCACTTCCCCGAAGGCTGGCGGCAGCTCGGCCTCAACGGCGCCCAGCTCGTGTACAACCCCTCCGCCACCTCCCGCGGCCTCTCCGCCCATCTCTGGCAGCTGGAACAGCCCGCCGCGGCCGTGGCCAACGAGTACTTCATCGCCGCGATCAACCGGGTCGGGCAGGAGGAGTACGGCGACAACGACTTCTACGGAACCTCGTACTTCGTCGACCCGCGCGGACAGTTCGTCGGCGAGACGGCGAGCGACAAGGCCGAGGAACTCATCGTCCGGGACCTGGACTTCGACCTCATCGAGGAAGTACGCCAACAGTGGGCGTTCTACCGCGACCGGCGCCCCGACGCCTACGAAGGGCTGGTGCAGCCATGACCGACCTGTACGCCCGCCACCAGGCCGTCCTGCCCGACTGGCTCGCCCTCTACTACGAGGACCCGATCGAGATCACGCACGGCGAGGGCCGCCACGTCTGGGACGCCGAGGGCAACAAGTACCTCGACTTCTTCGGCGGAATCCTCACCACGATGACCGCTCACGCGCTGCCCGAGGTGACGAAGGCGGTCAGCGAGCAGGCCGGCCGGATCATCCACTCCTCGACGCTCTACCTCAACCGGCCGATGGTCGAACTCGCCGAGCGCGTCGCCCACTTGTCGGGCATTCCGGACGCCCGCGTCTTCTTCACCACCTCCGGCACCGAGGCCAACGACGCGGCCCTGCTGCTCGCCACCGCCCACCGGCGGAGCAACCAGATCCTGGCCATGCGCAACAGCTACCACGGCCGGTCGTTCAGCTCGGTCGGGATCACCGGCAACAAGGGCTGGTCACCCACCTCCCTGTCCCCCCTCCAGACGCTGTACGTGCACGGCGGCGTCCGCACCCGCGGCCCCTACGCCGACCTCGACGACAAGGCGTTCGTCGCCGCCTGTGTCGAGGACCTCAGGGACCTGCTCGGCCATGTGCGCCCGCCGGCGGCGCTGATCGCCGAACCCGTCCAGGGCGTCGGCGGCTTCACCGCACCGCCCGACGGCCTGTACGCGGCCTTCCGCGAGGTCCTCCAGGAGCACGGAGTCCTCTGGATCTCCGACGAGGTGCAGACGGGCTGGGGCCGCACCGGCGAGCACTTCTGGGGATGGCAGGCGCACGCCGCCTCCGGCCCGCCCGACATGCTCACCTTCGCCAAGGGCATCGGCAACGGCATGTCCATCGGCGGTGTGGTCGCCCGCGCCGAGATCATGAACAGCCTCGACTCCAACTCCATCTCGACCTTCGGCGGTTCACCGGTCACCATGGCGGCGGGGCTGGCGAACCTCACCTACCTCCTCGAACACGACCTCCAGGGCAACGCCCGGCGCGTCGGCGGCCTGCTCATCGAACGGCTCCGCGCGGTCACCGCGCAGTTCGACGGCGTACGCGAGGTGCGCGGGCGCGGACTGATGATCGGCGTCGAACTGGTCGAGCCCGGCACCGACCGGGCGAACCCCGAAGGAGCCGCGGCCGTACTCGAAGCGGCCCGCGAGGAAGGCCTGTTGATCGGCAAGGGCGGCGCTCACGACACCAGCGTGCTGCGCATCGCACCGCCGCTCTCCCTCACCGTCGCGGAGGCGGAGGAGGGCGCGGCGATCCTGGAACGCGCCCTGAGGCGGGCCCAGTAACAGCGGGCCCAGTAACAGATCGTGAGCAAGGGCGGGTGAGCCGAAGGGGCGGAAGGGGTCGAAGATCCGGCGCGCGAAGACCCGAAGGGCGGGTACGCGTCGAGTCCTCGAAAACGGCCGCAGCGCTCCGGAGGCGAACCGAGCCACAGATAAAAGGGGAACGCCGCCATGACCACCGCCTTGGAACCCGCGCTGTCGGTACGCCAGGTCCTCGCCCTGGACCGGGTGCTCGCCGGGGAGCCCGAGGTGGTGGCCGGCGCCGGCCACCTCGACCGGTCCGTCCGCTGGGTGCACGTCGCCGAGGCCGCCGACGTGGGCGTCATGCTCAGCGGCGGCGAAATGGTCCTCACCACAGGGGTGTTGCTCGCGGGCAACCCCGATGCCCAGGCCGAGTACATCCGCTCGCTGCACCGAGCCGAGGCCGCGGCCGTCGTCCTCGGGCTGGGCCGGGCCTTCCCCGCACCCCCGGACGTGATGCGCCGGGCCGCCGAACGCTGCGGACTTCCCATGGTGGTGCTCCACCGGCCCTTCCCCTTCGCCGAGTTGACGGAGGAGGTCCAGTCCCGGCTGGTACGGAGCAAGTTCGCGGCCGTGAGCCTCTCCGAGGCCGTACGCACGGCCCTCACCGGGCTCATCACCACCGGTGCCCCGCTCCAACGCATGCTCGACGAGATCGCCGTGCACGCCGCCTGCCCCGTCGTCGTCACCAACCTCGCCCACCGGGTGCTCGCCACCGCCGGTGAACGCTCCGCCGTCGACGACGTGTTGCGCGACTGGGACCGCATCGCCCGGCAGGCGGGCGGCAGCGAGGGCGACGGCTGGATCCGCGCGGAGCTGGGCGGACGGGGCGAGAGATGGGGCCGCATCGTGCTGTGCGGCCACCGGGGCGACGCGGCGACCGGGCGGCTGCTCGCCGACCGTGCCGCCGAAGCCCTGGTCCTGCACCGCATGCTCGGCGGCTCCGCCCACACCTGGGAGGAGGAGTCCGCGCAGGGCCTGCTGACCGACCTGGTGAGCGGTGTCGTGCCGGCCCGCCAACTCCTTCCCCGAGCGCGGGCCGCCGGACTGCCCGTCAACCGCCGCACCTTCGTACCCCTGGTGGTACGCAAGGCCGACCCCGCCCAACTCGGCCGCGTACTACGGCTGCTGGGGCTGCCGGGACTCGTCGCCGAATTGTCCGACGGAGCCACCGCCCTGCTGCTCAGCCTCGCCCGGGACCAGGACGCGGACGCCCTGGCCGCACACTTCGCCCTGCGACTGCGGCACGAGACGGGCGCCACCACCACCGTGGCCGCCGCCGGACCCCGCACCGCCTGGGACGACGTCCCCGCCGGGCTGCGCGAGGCCCTGCACGTCGCCGAGGCCGCCGACGACAGACCCGCGGACCAGGACCAGCCCGTACTGGTGCGGCTGCGTGACGTCCATCTGCGTGGCCTCGTCCGGCTGCTCCGGGACGACCCGCACGTCCAGTCCTTCGCGGAACGGGAACTCGACGGGCTGCTCTCGGGGCCGCAGGCGGACCCGCGGCTGCTGCCCGTGCTGCGGACCTATCTCGCCACCGGCCGCAACAAGTCGCGCACCGCCCAGCTCCACCACGTCAGCCGGCCCGCGCTCTACCGCCGTCTGGAGGCCATACAGGCGCGCCTCGGTGTCGACCTCGACGACTTCGAACAGGCCGCGTCCGTCCACATCGCCCTGCTCGCGCACGACGCACAACAACGGTGAAGCCCGATGCACAACAACGGTGAAGTCCCCTGCGGACCGACGGGAAGCCCGATGCGCGGCAACGGCGAGAACCCGGTGCGCAACCACGGTGAAACATACGACGACTCTGGCGAAACACGGGACGACGCGGAGGTGACACCGTGGAACGGCACAGCACTTCGGACGTGACACGGTGCAACTCAAAGACGCGGTCCGGGCTTTCTAGGCTCCTCGCACACCGAGCGACCGGAGGTCCCGATGAGCAGAGTGATCCGCGCCGCCGTCTTCCAGACCGCATGGACCGGCGACAAGGAATCGATGATCCAGGTCCACGAGCAGGCGGCCCGCGACGCGGCCGCGCAGGGCGCACAGGTCCTGTGCTTCCAGGAGCTGTTCTACGGACCCTACTTCTGCCAGGTCCAGGACAAGGAGTTCTACGCCTACGCCGAGCAGATCCCCGAAGGCCCGATCGTGCGGCGCTTCCAGGCGCTGGCGAAGGAACTGGGCCTCGTCCTCGTGCTGCCGATGTACGAGGAGGAACAGCCCGGCGTCCTGTACAACACCGCGGCCGTGATCGACGCAGACGGCTCCTACCTGGGCAAGTACCGCAAGACCCACATTCCCCAAGTCCCCGGATTCTGGGAGAAGTTCTACTTCCGGCCCGGAAACTCCGGCTGGCCCGTCTTCGACACGGCCGTCGGCCGGATCGGCGTCTACATCTGCTACGACCGGCACTTCCCGGAAGGCTGGCGGGCGCTCGGCCTCGCGGGTGCCGAGATCGTCTTCAACCCGTCGGCGACCTCGCGTGGTCTGTCCGGCTACCTCTGGCAGCTGGAGCAGCCGGCCGCGGCCGTCGCCAACGAGTACTTCGTGGGCGCGATCAACCGGGTGGGTGTCGAGGAGTACGGCGACAACGACTTCTACGGGACCTCGTACTTCGTGGACCCCGAAGCGCAGTTCGTCGGCGAGGTGGCGAGCGACAAGGAGACCGAACTCGTCGTCCGCGACCTGGACATGGCCAAACTCCGCGAGGTCCGCGACCGGTGGCAGTTCTACCGCGACCGCGCCCCGGGGACCTATGGGCCGCTGACCGCGCCCTAGCAACTCCCCGGGCCGCGGGCACGGAGGCTTTCCGGGCCGCGGGCCCGGACCGGCTCCGGGCGCCGGACGGCGGCGCCCGGAGCCACCGGCGGCACGGCGGCCGGCACGGTCCCTCCCGCGAACCGCCCCACGAGTTTCCGCACCGGGAAACAGTGCCGACCTCAGCCCCTGACAGCCTCACAAACCCCTCAGTGCACGCACGACCGGAAGGAGAGGGAGCATGAGCCGTACCGTCATCCGGGGTGGTCTCGTCATCACCGCGTCCGACGAGATCCACGCCGACGTCCTGATCGAGGACGGCCGGATCGCCGCCCTCGCCGCGACCGGCACGCCCACGGCCGAGTCGTGGACGGCCGAGCGCACCATAGACGCCACCGGCAAGTACGTCATCCCGGGCGGCGTCGACGCCCACACCCACATGGAACTGCCCTTCGGCGGCACCTTCGCCTCCGACACCTTCGAGACCGGCACCCGGGCCGCCGCCTGGGGCGGCACCACCACCATCATCGACTTCGCGGTCCAGAGCGTCGGCCGCTCCCTGCGCGAGGGACTCGACGCCTGGAACGCCAAGGCCGACGGCAAATGCGCCATCGACTACGGCTTCCACATGATCGTCTCCGACGTGAACCAGGAGACGCTCAAGGAGATGGACCTGCTGGTCGAGGAGGGTGTCACCTCCTTCAAGCAGTTCATGGCCTACCCGGGCGTCTTCTACAGCGACGACGGCCAGATCCTGCGCGCCATGCAGCGTTCCGCCGAGAACGGCGGGCTCATCATGATGCACGCCGAGAACGGCATCGCGATCGACGTGCTCGTCGAACAGGCGCTGGCCCGCGGCGAGACCGACCCGCGCTACCACGGGGAGGTGCGCAAGGCGCTCCTGGAGGCCGAGGCCACCCACCGCGCCATCAAGCTCGCCCAGGTCGCCGGTGCCCCGCTCTACGTCGTGCACGTCTCCGCCACCGAAGCGGTCGCCGAGATCGCCCGCGCGCGCGACGAGGGTCTGAACGTCTTCGGCGAGACCTGCCCCCAGTACCTGTTCCTGTCGACCGACAACCTCGCGGAGCCGGACTTCGAGGGAGCGAAGTACGTGTGCAGTACGCCCCTTCGGCCCAAGGAGCACCAGGCGGCCCTCTGGCGCGGTCTGCGCACCAACGACCTCCAGGTCGTGTCGACGGACCACTGCCCGTTCTGCTTCGTCGGTCAGAAGGAGCTCGGCCGCGGCGACTTCTCGAAGATCCCCAACGGCCTTCCCGGCGTCGAGAACCGTATGGACCTGCTCCACCAGGCCGTCGTCGACGGGCACATCTCCCGGCGCCGCTGGATCGAGATCGCCTGTGCCACGCCGGCCCGGATGTTCGGCCTGTACCCGAAGAAGGGCACCATCGCGCCCGGTGCCGACGCCGACGTCGTGATCTACGACCCGCACGCCGAGCAGATCATGTCGGTCGAGACCCACCACATGAACGTCGACTACTCGGCGTACGAGGGCAAGCGCGTCACCGGACGGGTCGAGACCGTGCTGTCGCGCGGCGAAATGGTCATCACCGAGCGGGAGTTCACCGGACGCGCGGGCCACGGCGTCTACACCCCCCGTTCCACCTGTCAGTACCTTCTCTGAGCGACCAGGAGTGGCGCCAATGGACTTCGGACTCGTCCTGCAGACAGACCCCCCGGCCTCCCGTGTCATCGAGCTGATGAAGCGGGCCGAGGCCAACGGCTTCACGTACGGCTGGACCTTCGACTCGGCCGTGCTCTGGCAGGAACCCTTCGTGATCTACAGTCAGATTCTCGCCAACACCGAGAAGCTGACGGTCGGCCCGATGGTCACCAACCCGGGCACCCGCACCTGGGAGGTCACCGCCTCCACCTTCGCGACGCTCAACGACATGTACGGCAACCGCACGGTGTGCGGGATCGGGCGCGGCGACTCGGCGATGCGTGTCGCAGGGCGCAAGCCCAACACGCTCGCCCGTATAAGCGGTGCGATGAAGGTCATCCGTGCCCTCGGCCGGGGCGACGAGGCCGACCTCGGCGGCACCGTCATCAAGTTCCCCTGGGTCAAGCCGGGTGCCGAACTGCCGGTCTGGATGGCCGCGTACGGTCCGAAGGCCCTCAAGATGACCGGCGAGGAGGCCGACGGCTTCATCCTCCAGCTCGCCGACCTCTATCTCACCGAGTACATGGTCAAGGCCGTGAAGGACGCGGCGGCCGAGGCCGGGCGCGACCCCGCCGAGGTGAAGATCTGCGTGGCCGCGCCCGCCTACATCACCGAGGACGACTCGCCCGAGGCGCTCGCCCACGCCCGCGAGCAGTGCCGGTGGTTCGGCGGCATGGTCGGCAACCACGTCGCCGACCTGGTCTCCAAGTACGGCGAGCACTCGGCGGCCGTCCCCGACGAACTCACCGAATACATCAAGGCCCGTGAGGGGTACGACTACTCCCACCACGGACGGGCCGACAACCCCGACACGGCGTTCGTGCCCGACGAGATCGTCGACCGGTTCTGTCTGATCGGCACGCCCGAGCGGCACATCGAGAAGCTGAACGCGCTGCGCGAGCTGGGCGTCGACCAGTTCGCGGTCTACGACATGCACGACGCCCAGGAGGCCACCATCGACGCGTACGGAACGCGGGTCATCCCCGGCATCAACGGGCAGTAACCGAAGGCCGACCCCCTCAGTCTCCCCTTCCCGCCGTCCCGGGAAGGGGACCAGGGCGCTCCCCGCGCACCCCCCGCAGTTCGTCCCCGCACGGCCTCTCCCGTCACTCCTCATTGATTGGCCTGCTCATGACAGAAACCGTCCCCCCGGACAGCCCGCCCACCGGACAGGTCACGCTCCCCGACGGCCGGGTGGAGATCGCGCCCGGCGCACCCGCGCCCACCGGCCCCTACGCCAACGAGGACCTGCTGCCGGTTCCGGTCGAGAAGCGCACCTGGACCACGTACAACTTCTCGGCCCTGTGGGTCGGTATGGCCCACAACACCGCTTCCTGGACGCTGGCTTCGGGCCTGATAGCCGTCGGCATGGACTGGAAGCAGGCCGTCCTCACCATCGCCCTCGCCAACCTGATCGTGCTGGTCCCGATGCTGCTCACCGGGCACGCGGGACCGAAGTACGGCATTCCGTTCCCGGTCTTCGCCCGTGCCTCCTTCGGGGTCCGCGGGGCCAACCTCCCCGCTGTCGTACGGGCGTTGGTGGCGTGCGGCTGGTTCGGCATCCAGACCTGGATCGGCGGCGAGGCGATCTACTTCCTCGCGGGCAAGCTCTTCGGCGACGGCTGGCGGAACGCCTCACAGGTCGGTGGCCACGCCTGGACCATGTGGCTGTCGTTCGCGATCTTCTGGGTGCTCCAGGTCGCCATCATCTACCGCGGCATGGAGACCATCCGCCGGTTCGAGAACTGGGCCGCGCCCTTCGTGCTCGTCGGCGCCGGCGTGATGCTGTGGTGGATGAGCAGCAAGGCCGGCGGCTTCGGGCCGCTGCTCGACCAGCCGTCGAAGCTCGGTTGGGGCGGTGACTTCTGGAAGCTGTTCTGGCCCTCGCTGATGGGCATGATCGGCTTCTGGTCCACCCTGTCGCTGAACATCCCCGACTTCACCCGCTACGGCAAGAGCCAGAAGGCGCAGACCTGGGGGCAGGCGCTCGGGCTTCCCACCACGATGACGCTCTTCGCGTTCCTGTCCGTCATGGTGACCTCGGGCTCGCAGGCCGTGTACGGCAAGGCCGTCTGGGACCCGGTCCAGCTGGCCGCCAAGACGGACAACGTCGTCGGCATCATCTTCGCGCTGGTCACCGTGCTGGTCGCGACGCTGTCCGTGAACATCGCGGCGAACCTGGTCTCGCCGGCCTTCGACTTCTCCAACATCGCGCCCCGGAAGATCAACTTCCGTACCGGCGCGCTCGCCACCTGTGTCCTCGGCGTACTGATCTTCCCGTGGAAGCTCTACTCCGACCCGCAGGGCTACATCTTCACCTGGCTCGGTCTGGTCGGCGGACTGCTCGGGACGGTCGCCGGCATCCTCATCGCCGACTACTGGATCCTGCGCCGCACCAAGCTCGACCTCGCCGACCTGTACCGCACGGGCGGCCGCTACTGGTACGACGGCGGCTGGAACTGGCGGGCCGTGGTCGCCTTCGTCACCGGCGGCGTCCTGGCCGTCGGCGGCGCGGACTTCCATCCGCTGATCGACGGACGGCCCATCCCGGCGCTGGAGTCGCTCGCCGACTACGGATGGGCGGTCGGCCTCGGCACGTCGATGGTGCTGTACGTGGTGCTGATGCTGCTGCGCGGAAAGGACAGGACCACGGTCTGAGCGCGGCGACCGGAGGACGGCCAGTTCTTCTGGCCGTCCTTCAGCTCTTCTGCTCGGCCTTCAGCGCCGCCGTCGCGTCCTTGGCCGCCTTGATGGCACCCTTGTTGATCTCTTCGGTGCCGGGCGCCTTCTTGGTCTCGAAGTCGCTGCCGTTGTAGGTGACGACCACCAGCGCGTTGGACGCCCGGACGATCACCACGCCTTCGCGGGTCTGCTGCTTGTCCTCGGTGGTGAGGTTGACCACGGAGTAGGCGGAGTCGCCGACGCCCGGCACCGCCCCGCCACCGCTCTTGTCGGCGACGCGATCCTTGTAGGCCTTCTCCGCCGCGGCGTCCGACTCCTTGATCTCGTACGAGACGTCGAGCCAGCGGTAGTCGAAGCCCTTCAGCGCGTTCCACGAGCAGGTGCGGCGCACCGCCTTGTCGGTCGACGCGATCTCCTGGCCGGCTGTCTTGGCGCCGGGGACCAGGGACTTGATCGTCGAGACCTGGATGCCGCCACAGGGGGCGGGCGACGCGGCGAACGTCTTGACAGCAGCCGAGGCCGATGGGCTCGTCGCCGAGCCGCTTGTCTGCTTCTGCGTAGATTTATCCTCGGCGTTGGGGGTCGCTGCGGACGGGCCGGCGGCCAGAGCCCAGCCCGCGGAGGCGAGCAGAGCGACCGGAAGCAGACGCGCGGCGAGCGCGAGCGGCAGAGGAAGAGAACCCAAAGCGCACTTCTCGTGGGGGATGGTGCGGAGATGGTCCGCACTGCGGACGGGACGCCAGTGTCACACGAGACGCTGTGGTGCGGAAGGGCCAACCGACTTCGTGCCCGTGTAGTGACAGTGACTCACCTTGGCGGCGATTGACTGATGCTGTGGCAGGATGTCTGTTTTGTTCGCCCCGGTGATCGTTGCCTGTTTCTCCATCCCGTCATCCCGCCATCCCGGTTCCGTCATTCCGTCGCATCGCGATCACGGCTACCGCTTCGAGGCGCGGACCGGGAGGGCCCGCTCGATGCGGTCGACGGCCGCGAACGCGCCGTAGGCCACGAGGCGCACCAGGTGGCGGTCGGAATGATCGGGTTGGCGCCAGGCCGTCACGTCCTCGTCCGTGATGCGGTACGGGGCGAGGGCGGCCAGCAGTGCCAGCCGAGCGCCGGGACGCGAGCGGTCCGGGAGGCCGTCCCACGCGAGTGACGGATGTGCGCCGTCCCATCCCTGGAGCGTTTCCCGTACGAGGGCACGGTCCGCTTCGTCGAGCAGTCCTCCGCCCGCGGTGGCGGCGTCGCGCAGGGCGGCGTAGCCGGGGCCGACGGAGCTGCCGCGCGCCCAGTCGGGACCCGGACCCGGGGCGTCGAGCAGCGTGAGGCCCACACCCGGTGCGGGCCGGCGGCGCACCGTCCTGGCCAGCGACCGCCCGCCCAGACTCCGTACCGCCCGGAAGCGCTGAGCGTTGCCCGGAAGGAGGCTCTCGGTCAGCAGCGCCGACGCGATCCGGTTGATGAAGTGGAACGTGAGCATGGTGCCGATGTAGGCGGGAGCGTGCGCGGCGGGGAACGGATACGGCATCAACGCGGGTGCTCCGGGCGTCCGGCTCGCCCGGCCCCAGGCCAGCACCCGCGCATGCCCCTCGTCCGAGGGTGTCTCTCCGCGCGCGACTGCCTCGGCGAGGGAATGGTCCCCGGTGGCGTGCAGCAGCATCGTGTGCGCGTCCACGCAGAAGGGGCACCGGTTGGCCAACGACACTCCGAGGGCGGCGAGTTCCTTCCCGGTCCTGTCGCCCTCACCCGCGATCAGTGACTCACGCATCAACGCCCATGTGGAGGTGAGGAGTTCGGGCGCGGAGGAGAGGACGACGAAGGTGGCCGGACGCTCCATGCCGAAGTCCGAGGTGAGCTGGGCGTAGACGTCGGCCGTCACGCCGGTGGCCGACTTCCGCGCGGGCTGGCTGGTGTACCGGAAGGGAGTGGAGATGGACATGACCATGAGCGCCTCCTGAGTCGAACGGGGGGGGTGCCGGGCGACCGGCGACCACGGTCAACGATGGCCCGGAGGAAGCGTCGCGGGCGTCGTACGGCCGAGGGTGATCCGGGCTACCGCCGTCGGCCCGGTGCCCGGCGCCGGCTACTCCGACGGGAGTAGCCGGACAGCCGTCCACAGGTCTGACGCGGTGGTCGGCACGCCCGCATAGAGTGCCGGGCATGCAGCTCGACCAGGTCGTCCGTGGGCGTCCGGCCGACGCGGCCCTCGCGGTCGTGGTCGGCGCCCTGGTGGTGGCCGCGGCCGCGTTCGACGACGGCACCACCGCCCTCGACTACACCTTGATCGCCGTCGGTTCGCTGACGCTGGCGGCCTACCGCAGTGCCCCGCGCGTCGTACTGGCGATCACCACCGTCACCACCACGGGGTACGTCGTGCACGCCCACCCCGGTACCCTGTCCGCCCTTCCCGTCCTCGGCGCGGTCCACACGGCCGCCAGAGCCGGCCACCGGGGCGTCGCGGCGCTCGCGAGTGCCGTGTTCCTGGCCGGATTCGTGGCGACGGGACCGGGGACGCGGGAAGTGGTGGAGCGGACGGTGCTGCTCGCCGGCTGGTTCCTGTGCGCCCTGGTCACGGGCCTCGCCGACCGCACCTGGCAGGCCTACCTGCGCCAGACCGAACAGCGCGCCCTGGAGGCCGAACGGACCCGTGAGGAAGCGGCGTTGCGCCGCGCCGGTGAGGAGCGCCTGCGCATCGCGAGGGAGTTGCACGACTCGCTCACGCACAGCATCTCGATCGTCAAGCTCCAGGCGGGAGTCGCCGTCCATCTGGCGCGCAAGCGCGGCGAGGAGGTGTCGCCCGCACTGCTCGCCATCCAGGAGGCCGGCGGTGAGGCGATGCGTGAACTGCGCGCCACGCTGGAGGTGTTGCGCACCGACGAGCCGACCGGCACACCGGCGCTGCTGGTCGAACGGGCGCGTGCCGCGGGGCTCGCCGTCGATCTGCGGGTGACCGGAGAGGAGCGCCCGCTCGCCGCGACCGTGGACCGCGCCGCGTACCGCATCGTCCAGGAGGCCCTGACGAACGCCGCCCGGCACGCGGGCCCCGCCAAGGTGACGGTCGAACTCGGTTATGCCCCGGACGAGTTGACGATCGGCGTACATGACGACGGGGTGGCTCGGCAGTCCCGGCCGCCCACCCCCGGCATCGGTCTCACCGGCATGCGCGAGCGCGTCACCGCCCTCGGCGGCACCCTGAATGCCGCCCCGCGCGCGGAGGGCGGCTTCTCGGTCCGGGCCGAACTACCCCTGGACGCACCGGAGGAGGCGCGATGAGCGACCCGGACGCGCCGACCGGGGCGGGCCGCCTGATCAGGGTCGCCCTGGTCGACGACCAGGCCCTCATGCGCGCCGGTTTCCGCGCCCTGCTGGACGCCGAGGAGGGCATCGAGGTGGTGGGTGAGGCGGCCGACGGGGCGCAGGGGCTCGCCCTGGTCCGCGCCGAGCTGCCGGATGTCGCCCTGGTCGACGTGCAGATGCCCGTGATGACGGGCATCGAGGCCACCCGGTGTATCGCCGCCGACCCGGAACTCGCCGGGGTACGCGTCGTCATCCTCACCAACTACGGGCTGGACGAGTACGTCTTCGAGGCGCTGCGGGCCGGGGCGAGCGGATTTCTGCTCAAGGACACCGAGCCCGCCGATCTGCTCCAGGCCATCGAAGTCGTCGCCCACGGCGAGGCGTTGCTGTCGCCCTCGGTGACCCGCACTCTCATCGGGGAGTTCGTGGCCCGGCCCCCCGACCGGGCCACGGCGCCGGGCCTCGAAGGCCTCACCCGCCGCGAACGCGAGGTCACGGCGCTCGCCGCGCGTGGCCTGAGCAACGAGGAGATCGCCGCCCACATGGTGATCAGTCCCCTGACGGCCAAGACCCACATCAGCCGCGCGATGACGAAGCTGGCCGCTCGCGACCGGGCTCAACTCGTCGTCTTCGCCTACGAGTCGGGCCTGGTGACGGCACGAGGGCAGGTGGACTGATGCCCTCCGCCGAGCTTCCGTGCCATGATCGGCCCGTGATCGCGACAAGCCCGAAACGGGTCGGCGCGGCAGCCGCCGCCGACCGTCCGAGGCGGTCCGGTGCCTCCACCGTCGCCGTACCTCCGCGCGGTGGCCGTTCCCTTGCCGCCGGCGTTCGGGCGAAGTGGGTCCACCCGGTCGTCCTCGCCTGCCTGGTCGCGACGGTCACCAGTGGATGCGGTCTGTCCGCCGAGCTCGACCGTGAGCGCGACCCCGGGCGGACACACGTCCCGGACCCGACCAGGACCTCCACCGCGAATCCTCCCGTCATCGAGCCGCCCGAGCCCTCGAAGACGGTGCCGGTGCAACAGGGCCGTGGCTGCCCGCGGTCCGGCCTGCGCCTCGACACCGGACCCGTCGACGCGGCCATGGGTCTGCGTGGCGTGACGCTGACCCTCACCGACTGCGGCAAGCGGCCGTACAAGGTGAACGGCTACCCGGCCATCGCCCAGGTCCTGGACGAGGAGGGCGCCCCGATCACCGGGGTGCACAGCGTGGTGGGGACGGACAAGGTGCCCATGGCGCCCGCCGACCCCGGTCCCGAGCCCTTCACGCTGAACCCGGGCGACAGCGCACAGGCGGTCCTCTACTGGCGGATGGCGGCCCAGCACGGCGTGTATCTGCGCGTCGCACCGCAGAAGGGGCAGGACGCCGTCACCCTGCGGCTGTCGGACTACCTCGACATCGGCCCGGAGAACACGCTGGGGACCACCCCCTGGGCGCCCGCGTCCTGAACGCCGGTCCGCTCCGGCACCCGCACCGCGGCCCGATCCCGCCCCTCCTCACCCGCGGGACCCATGCGGCGTTCGAAGACATGGCGCTCCGTCCCCAGTGCTGTCGGGCCGCACCCATGGCCTGACCGCCGTTCGCGCTCCGCCAGGGGCTGAGGATCGGCACACCCTTTTTGTCCGCACTGCGGGTTCCCGCAGTGCGGATTTCCGAGCAATGTGCACGGTTCAACCTCCGCCGTCGATGGGGGAAGCTTTCACCGCATGCAGAAACACGCCGTACGGCACCGGTGGCCGGCTCTACGGCTACGAGATCCGCACCGCGGCCGTGGCCCGCTCGGTGCCCTGTCTGACCACGGTGCAGGCACTCGCCGCCGCCGTCGAGGGCATCGACGCCCTCAACCACGGCGACGTGGGCGTCCGCTCACTCCAGGAACACGCCGAGCATCTGACAGCGGCGCGGTAGAGACCGACACTGAAGGGTCGGCCACGGAATTCCGTGGCCGACCCTTCAGTGTCGCCGACGTACCGTCAACTCGCCTATGCCGGGCCCGAGGTGTTGACGGCGAGGGAGACGGCGAGGCCGCCGAGCACCGTTCCCATCATGTAGCGCTGCATCTTGAGCCAGGAGGGGCGGCGGGACAGGAAGACGGCGATCGTGCCGGCTGCGAGGACGATGCTGAGGTTGACCGCGACGCTGACCACGATCTGGAAGGAGCCGAGGATGAGGCCCTGGAGGAGGACGTGGCCCTTGTCCAGGTCGATGAACTGGGGGATGAGGGAGACGTACATGATGGCGATCTTCGGGTTGAGCAGATTCGTCATCAGGCCCATCGTGAACAGCTTGCGCGGCGAGTCGTGCGACACGTCCTGCGGGGCGAAGACGGAGATGCCGCCCGGCCGCAGGGCGTTCCAGGCGAGGTAGGCGAGGTAGGCGGCGCCGGCCAGTTTCACCGCGAAGTACAGCTCCGGTACGGCGATGAAGACGACCGACAGGCCCAGGTTCGCGGCGAGCAGGTACACCATGAAGCCCAGCGCCACACCGCCGAGGGAGATCATCCCGGCGCGCCTGCCCTGCGTGATGCTGCGGGAGACGAGATAGATCATGTTCGGGCCGGGGGTGAGCACCATGCCGAGTGCCACCACCGTCACGCCGAGGATCCCGCTCAGTTCAACCATGAAAATCCCTCATTCGCTGTTCATCGTTCACTGTCTTCGCGCACGGCCTCGGCCAAATCGTGCGCGATGTCGTGGAGGAGGTGACGGGTGAAGAAGTCGACGGTGAGCCGCGGGTCGGCCAGGCGCGCATCGTCGTGGTCCCAGTCGTCGACGGTGAGCGCGGCCAGGCGGCGGGCCAGGGCCTCGGCGGCGCACCCCAGCTCGTCCGCCACCTGCTGCGGCGCCTCGTCCCGGTAGCGCCGGGCAGAATCCGTATCTGCTCCAGCGGATAATCTCGGTGCAATCAGTGATTGCCTCAGGATTGCATCGAGTCGATTGTGGAACAGCAGGCACATGTCCCGTACGTGGCAGCCGGACTCCAGGGGCGACCAGGAGGGCGAGCCCGTGCGGCGGCTGCTCAGTCCCGGCGCCCGCAGCAGCCGCTGCCACCCGATTGCGTACTCCCGGAGTGCGTCGGCGATCGCGTCCTGCCTGATCAGATCGGATGTGAAGCCGCAGCTTCGGCAGTCGGGCGAGGGCAGCGGAGTCCGGCCGAGTGGTGACCGGGATCTCGTGGTCATGTTCACTGCGTCCAGCAATCCTTTCCGGGCTCGACGTAATGCCCGGAGCTTATGGCAGTGCAATAGCTCGATGCAATATCTATATTGCTCTCAGTGCAATGTTGTGATTGGATTGGGGTCATCCGACGAGGGAGAGCGCGCCGTGAAGGACTACCGGAGTGTCGCCGACGCCGTGGCCGAGGAGATCAGAGCCGACACCCTTAGGCCGGGTGACCAGCTCCCCCCGCAGCGCGAGTTCGCGCGGCAGCACGGCATCGCCAACTCCACGGCCACGCGCGTGTATCAGGAACTCGCCCGCCGAGGTCTCACGGTCGGTGAGGTCGGCCGGGGCACCTTCGTCCGGGCGGTGTCGGCGGCGTCCGGGGCGCCTGTCCTCGCGCTCACCGAACCCGCCCGCAGCCGGATCGATCTGGAGCTCAACTACCCGGTCGTACCGGGCCAGAGCGCGCTCCTTGCCGAAGGGCTCGGCGGGCTCCTGCGACCCGACGCGCTCGGCCACGCCCTGCGCCCGGTCGGCGCGTCCGGCCTCCCGGCCGTCCAGGAGTCCGCCGCCGACATCCTCGCCCGCGGCGGCTGGCGCCCCGCCCCCTCGCGGATCCTGTTCGCGGGTAACGGGCGGCAGGCCATCTCGGCCGTCATCACCGCGCTGGTGCCGCCCGGCGCGCGACTCGGCGTCGAAGAGCTGACGTACCCGGTCGTCAAGGCCGTCGCCGCCCGGCTCGGCATCACCCTCGTGCCCCTGGCCATGGACGGCGCCGGCCTGATCCCGGAGGCTGTCGAGGAGGCGCACGCCGACGCGCCGCTGCACGCCGTCTACGTACAGCCCAGGCTGCACAACCCGCTCTCGCTCACCATGCCCACCCAGCGCGTCGAGCGGCTGGCCGAGGTGCTGCTGCGGCTCGGGATCCCCGCGATCGAGGACGCCGTCTGGGCCTTCCTGCGCGACGAACTACCACCGCTCGCCGCCTACGCCCCCGAGCTGACCGTGCTGATCGACAGTCTGAGCAAGCGCATCGCGCCCGGACTGACACTCGGCTTCGTGGTGGCGCCCGCCGGTCTGGCGAGCGAGATCGCGGCCACTCTGCGGGCGGGCGGCTGGACCCCCATGCGGTTCGCCCTGGAGGCCGCCCATCGTTGGCAGCAGGACGGCATCGTGAAGAAGCTGGTCGAGGCCAAGCAGCGGGAAGCGACCGTACGGCAGGAGATCGCGGCCCGGCACCTCGCCGGTTTCGCCGTGCAGAGCGATGCGCACTCCTACCACTGCTGGTGGCAGTTGCCCCGCCCGTGGCGCGCGGACACGTTCGTGGCCGCCGCGGCGCGGCATGGCATCGGGGTCGTGCCTGCTGCCGCGTTCACCATCGGCGGCAACCACGCCCCCAACGCCATCCGCCTGGGCCTCGCCTCGCCCCAGCCGGAGGTCCTGTCCCAGGCGCTCGGCACGCTGGTCGAACTCACCCGGTCGGCGCCGGAGGACCTCGTCACCGACTGAGGCACGGGCGGCCGAATACGGCGCTGTACCCGTCGCGGACCTTGTGGGTCGCGCAGGCCGGACAGTCGGGCCGGCATGCCGGGGAAACCGTCCAGCGGCCGTGCCGGCGGGAGTGTCCACCGGCAGTCACAAATCCTTCGTCACCGACGACTTGGGGTACCGGGTCCATAACGGTGGCTTCGAACCGACCGCGAGAACGACGTCCCTGCCTCCCCGGGACGGCTGCACATTGAAATTTTTTACTCCGCGGTGATTCTGCCGATGTAATTGCGGGGGAAAACCTGATCCCTCGAAAGAATGGCAGACATCCTCCCGCGCGGCGCCCACGCGACGCGGGAAAGCCGGGTTGGCGAAATTCCGTTTAAGTGGCCGAAGTCGACCCCAGGCCGAGTCGTTGCACGCGGACGCGGTGGTCGCTACAAGGGCGTTGCAGATGCGGCCGTACCGAACGGTCTGGGACATCTTCGATACCTCGCCAGTGTGAGTAGTTGCACGTTTAGCAATATCTCGCCGGGTGGGCGGCAATGATCATCAGCGGCCCTGAGTCAGGCCGAAACGCCTGGCAGGAGCTGTTCGACCGCTCGTCCCGCCTACGTGATCCATCTTGCTGACATGTGGTTGCGTACGCGAGGCCGAACGGCGTCGAGATCACGCAACGCAGCAACACGAGGGGGGAGCATATGTGCTTAGAAAAGGGCATTGAGGAAAAGGGTAACCGCGGTCCTTCGTCCGTCGTATGCTTTTGCACCGACGGCCTGGAGCGTTATCGCGAAGCTCTCAATGAGGGCATGATATCGGGTGAGGTACCCGAGTGCCTGATCTCATACGGGCTACTGCGCCCGATGGCGGGCGTGGCAGGATTCTTCATCCCCATCCCCCCGAGGGTCGCCGAGGCGGAACTCTCCCGCTCGGTGGTACGAGAGATTGAACATCAGGAGAAAACCCTGGCGACGCTGCGCTCGTCCTTCGTGGTCGCAGACAGCCTCTACCACAAGGCGCAGCGCGACACGAGAGCCCCCATCGAATCCCTGCGCGGCGCGGACGTGATCAGCCAGTCGCTGCGCCTGGCCGTCGAGGCGTGCGAGGAGGAACTCCTCACGGCACAGCCCGGCGGCGGCCGCTCCCCGGCCCTCCTGGCCGAGGCGCTGCCCCGCGACCTGGCCCTGGTCCGTCGTGGTGTGGGCCAGCGCACCCTGTACCAGCACAGCGTCCGCTCCCACCAACCGACCCTCGCCTATATAGAGCGCGTGACGGCGGAGGGCGCCGAAGTCCGCACCCTGGACGAGATATTCGAGCGCGTCATCATCTGCGACCGCGCGGTCGCCTTCATCCCCGGCCTGCCGGAACGCAAGACAGCCGCCTTCGCTGTCCGCCACCCCGGTGCCGTCGCCTTTCTGGTCAAGCTCTTCGACCACATGTGGGAACGGGCCCGCGCGGTTTCCATCGTTCCCGAACAGCACCGCCCGGCCCTGATGAACGACTCGGTCCGCGCCACCATGCTCCGCATGGTCGTCACCGGCCACACCGACGAGACCATCGCCGCCCGCCTCGGCGTGAGTTCCCGCACGGTCTCCGGCCACATCAAGAAGGTCTCCGACCTCCTCGGCAGCCGCAGCCGAGCCGAACTCGGCTACCTCATCTCCCAACGCCGCCTGCTCGAACAGGAGGAGCCGATCGGTTCTGGGCACTGATGGCCCTGCGACCCGGACCGGACGGATTCATCCCGTTGCCCTCCAGCGGCGTGCTGGGCGTCGAGGGAGCGAACAGTGGACTCCGCGGCCGGTGCGCCGGGCATTTTCGTGTGCGTCCGGTGATGAATCCGGGATCGACGCCCATCCACGAGTGGAGCCGGCGCCCCAGGACCTGTCTGACAATTCCCGCCGGGCCCGCGGCGCCCGGCAGCGCACTCCCCAAGCTCTTCGAGCAGGGGGACCCCACGCCGCGTTGTCGGGCACGCCCAAGTACGCCCAGTGCGAGGGCGACCCTCCGCCTTGCGATGCACGGCACCGGACGCCGCGGCCTGATCCGACGCGAATTGTCAGACAGGCCCTGGCGGAGGAGATGGCCTCGCGCTCATTCTCCCCACGACCCGCTTTGATGTTCGATGGGCCGACCGACGCACGCAATCACCGGGGTGACTGATGCTTTTCACGACTCGTCCGACGCTGCAAGGTTCCTTCGGCATGGTGTCCTCCACGCACTGGCTCGCCTCGCAGTCCGCGATGGCCGTCCTGGAGGACGGCGGCAACGCCTACGACGCCGCGGTCGCGGCCGGATTCGTCCTCCACGTCGTCGAACCCCACCTCAACGGACCCGCGGGCGAGGTCCCGATCATCCTCGCCCCCGCGGACGGTGCCGTGCGGGTGCTGTGCGGACAGGGCGTCGCACCCGCCGGAGCGACGATCACCCACTACAGGGGACTCGGTCTGGATCTCGTACCCGGTACCGGCCCGCTCGCCGCCGCCGTGCCGGGCGCGTTCGACGCATGGATGCTGCTGCTGCGCGACCACGGCACCAAGCCGCTCGCCGACGTCCTGAAGTACGCCATCGGATACGCCGAGGACGGGCACGCGCCCGTGGAGCGCGTCGGCGAGACGGTGGACGCCGTACGGGTGCTGTTCGAGACGGAGTGGACCTCGTCGGCCCAGGTCTATCTGGCGGACGGCAAGTCACCGCGCCCCGGCGAGCTGTTCCGCAATCCGGCTCTCGCCGCGACCTGGCGGCGGCTCCTCGACGAGGTCGCCGGCGCGGGGGACCGGGAGGCCGAGATCGACGCGGCACGGGAGGTGTGGCGCTCCGGGTTCATCGCCGAGGCCCTGGTCCGGCAGGCCCGGCGGCCCACCATGGACACCAGCGGCGAGCGCCACACCGGCACCCTGACGGCCGCCGACCTGGCCGGCTGGTCCGCGACCTACGAGGCCCCGGCGACGTACGACTGGCGGGGCTGGACCCTGTGCAAGGCGGGCCCCTGGAGCCAGGGCCCCGTCCTCCTCCAGCAACTGGCGCTGCTCCCGCCCGAACTGCCCCGCTACGGCTCCGCCGACTATGTCCACCTGCTCGTCGAGGGCTGCAAGCTCGCCATGGCCGACCGGGAGGCCTGGTACGGCGACGCGGCCGAGGTGCCGCTCGACGAACTGCTGTCGGAGCCCTACAACGCCGCCCGGCGGGCGCTCGTAGGGGACAAGGCCTCGTACGAACTGCGTCCCGGCAGTCCGGGCGGCCGTGATCCGCTACTCAGCGGGCACGCGCGCGTGGTGGCCGTCGGGGAGCCCGGCTTCGACGCGCTCGCGGTGCCGGGCGCCGGTGAGCCCACCATGGCCCGAGCGGCGGCCGAACCCGAGGTGGCACCCGACGGCGGCACCCGGGGCGACACCTGCCACCTGGACGTCGTCGACCGCTGGGGCAACATGGTCGCCGCCACCCCCAGCGGCGGCTGGCTCCAGTCCAACCCGGTCGTCCCCGAACTGGGCTTCCCGCTCGGCACCCGGCTCCAGATGGCCTGGCTGGAGGAGGGACTGCCCAACTCCCTTACCCCGGGCCGCCGTCCGCGCACCACGCTGACGCCCTCCGTGGCGCTGCGCGACGGCGTACCGGTCATGGCGTTCGGCACCCCCGGCGGCGACCAGCAGGACCAGTGGCAGACGCACTTCTTCCTGTCCGTGGCGCTGCGCCCGCAGGTGCGCGGCGGACTCGACCTCCAGGGCGCGATCGACGCCCCGAACTGGCACAACGACAGCTTCCCCGGCTCCTTCTACCCGCGTGGCATGCGCCCCGGCAGCCTGACGATCGAGTCCCGCACGGACGAGGCGGTCGTCGAGGAACTGCGCCGCCGGGGCCACGACGTCACGGTCGCCGAGTCCTGGTCCGAGGGGCGGCTCTGCGCGGTGGCCCGCAATCCCGCGACGGGCGTCCTGTCGGCGGGGGCCAACCCGCGCGGAATGCAGGGATACGCAGTCGGACGCTGAGACCCACCCCGACCCCGACCCCGACCCCGGTCCCGCCCCGGTCGCCCCCGCGCCGGGCTCTGCACCGGGCCGCCGGACCGGCCTCGCACTGGTCGCCCGCGCCCGGCTGCGGCACCGGCCCCGCACCGGTCGCCCGCGCCGGGCCTCCGCACCAGTCGCCGGTGCCGGGTCCTGCACCGGGCCTCCGGACCGGCCTCGCGCTGGTCGCCTGTGCCGGGTCCCCGCGCCGGGCCTCTGCACCGGTCGCCGGTGCCGGGTCCTGCACCGGGCCGCTGGACCGGCCTCGCACTGGTCGCCCGCGCCCGGCCCGGCACCGGCCCCGCACCGGTCGCCCGGGCCGGGCCGCGGGCCGCGCAGGTTCCCCGCACCGGTCGCCCGCGCAGGGCCCGGCACCCGGCGCCTGCGCCGGGCGCTGCACCGGGCCCCCGCGCCGGCCCCGCACCGGTCGCCCGCGCAGGGCCCGGCACCCGGCGCCCGTGCCGGGCGCTGCACCGGGCCCCCGCGCCGGCCTCGCACTGGTCGCCTGTGGCACCGGCCCCGCACCGGTCGCCCGCGGCCCCCGCAGCGGGCGGCCCGCCCGGTCCTCTCCCCTTGGTCTGGTCGTCTCCCGGCCGGTCTGCCCCCATCCCGCGGCCCGCTCGACGGGCTCCCGCCGGGCCGGCCGCGGTGGGCCCTACTGCCGTCCGGCGGTCTCGCCGTGGTCGTGATCGCGGCCCGGTGCCGGTGATCGTCCCGCCCCGGGAATTCATGGTGATTCCACCCTGAGTACCCCGGAGGGGTGGGGATTGTCAGTGGCGCGTGCTGTCATGGAGCCATGATCGAAGAAATCGAAACCATCGACGAGTTTCTCGCGCACCGCGCGTCCGATGTGGAACAGACCATCCGCAAGGCCGCCGCCGCCGAGATCATGCCCCGGTTCCGGCAGCTCGGCGCGCACGAGATCGACCAGAAGTCCGGCCCGCACGACCTCGTGACGGACGCCGACCGCCTGGCCGAGAGGTACCTCACCGAGGCCCTCACCGCGCTACTGCCCGGCTCGGTCGTGGTCGGCGAGGAGGCGGTGCACGCCGACCCGGCGACGTACGAGGCGATCCGCGGCACGGCGCCGGTCTGGATCGTCGACCCCGTCGACGGCACCCGGCAGTTCGTGCACGGCGACTCCGGGTTCTGCACGCTGGTCGCGCTCGTGCTGGACGGCGTGGTGCACGCCTCGTGGACGTACGCGCCCGCGCGCGACGAGTTCGCCACCGCGATCCGGGGCCGGGGCGCCGTGCTCGACGGCGTGCCGCTGCGCTCCGGTTCGCCCGAGCCCGGCCGCGACCTCGACATCGCGACCTCCCACCCGGACTACACCACGGACGAGCAGAAGCGCGCGCTCCTCGGCCTGCGGGTCGACGGCGTCGTCCCGCGCCCCTGCGGCTCGGCCGGCCTGGAATATCTGGCCGTCGCCCGAGGCGAGTTGGATGCCACCGCATTCAGTTGGGAGGCGGCTTGGGACCATGCGGCGGGACTGCTGCTGGTCGAGGAGGCGGGCGGCGCCCATCTGACACTCGGCGGCGAGCCGTTCCGTGTCACGGGGGGCAACGCGCTGCCGTTCACGGCGGCCCGTGACGAGGCCACGGCCCGCCGGGTGACGGCCCTGCTGGCGGCACAGCCCGAACAGGTGGCGGCCGTGGCCTGAGCGGGAGCTCCGCGGCCCGCGAGGGTTCCGGTCCTGTCCGGCTGCCGACAGGCGGTTCCGGGGGCGTTGTCTTCCAACGCCCCGTGCCGCCAAGGCTGTCAGTCCTCCGGCATATCCTGATCCTCAGTGGCCGTCGGCTGACAAAGGAGTCCGAAGGTGCCGTCGATGCTCGATACGGTCGTGGTGGGTGCGGGGCCGAACGGACTGACGGCTGCCGTGGAGCTGGCCCGCCGGGGCTTCTCCGTCGCTGTGTTCGAGGCCCGCGACACGGTGGGCGGGGGAGCGCGCACCGAAGAGCTGACCCTGCCCGGTTTCCGGCACGACCCGTGTGCGGCGGCGCATCCGCTGGGCATCAACTCGCCCGCCTTCCGGGCGATGCCCCTGGAGCGGTTCGGCCTGGAATGGCTGCACGCCGAGCTTCCGATGGCGCACCCGTTCCCGGACGGCTCGGCGGCGGTGCTCTCGCGGTCGGTGGCCGAGACGGCGGCATCCTTCGGGCCGCGCGACGCGGGCGCGTACCGCAGGCTCGTCGCGCCGTTCCTGAGCAAGTGGGACACCCTGGCGCACGACTTCATGTCGTTGCCGCTGACCGCACTGCCGCGGGACCCGGTCACCCTCGCCCGTTTCGGTCTGGCCGGGCTGCCGCCGTCGACCTGGCTGATGCGCCGCTTCCGCGACGAGCGGGCCAAGGCCCTGTTCGCGGGTCTGGTGGCGCACGTCATCGCGCCGCTGGAGGGCGTCGGCACGGGCGCCGTCGGCCTGGTCTTCGCACTGGCCGCGCACGCCCGGGGCTGGCCCGTGGCGCGCGGCGGCTCCCAGTCCATTTCGGACGCGCTCACCGCGTATCTCAAGGACCTCGGCGGCACCGTCCACACCGACTACGAGGTGAAGCGCCTCGACGATCTGCCTCCCGCGCGCGCGTACGTCTTCGACACCTCGCCCAAGGCGCTGGCCCGTATCGCGGGGTTCGGGCGGTACTACGAGGGATACCGGTACGGAGCGGCCGCCTTCAAGATCGACTACGCGCTGGACGGGCCCGTGCCCTGGACCGCCGAGAAGGCCCGCGTCGCCGGGACGGTGCAGGTGGGGGCGAGCAGAGCGGAGATCGGCAGCGCGCTGCGGGCGGCCTCGCGCGAGGGCCGGGCACCCGACGCGCCGTTCCTGATCACGGTGCAGCCGAGCGTCATGGATCCGTCCCGGGCACCCGAGGGCAAACAGGTCTTCTGGGCGTACGGCCATGTCCCGAACGGCTGGACCGGAGACCTCACCGACGCGATCGAGCGCCAGCTGGAGCGGTTCGCGCCTGGCTTCCGCGACCGCGTACTGGCCCGCGCGACCGCCGGACCGCCCGAACTCGCCGCCCGGAACGCCAACTACGTGGGCGGTGACATCGCCTGCGGTGCCGCCTCCGGACTCCAGCTCATGCTCCGCCCCAAGCTGTCCCTGTTCCCGTACAGCACCCCGCACCCCGCCGTCTTCCTCTGCTCCTCGGCCACCCCGCCCGGTCCCGGTGTGCACGGCATGTCGGGGCACAACGCGGCGAAGGCCGTCTGGAGGAGGCTGAGAGAGTCATGACCACGATCACGCTGGTGCAGGGCGACATCACCCGGCAGAGCGTCGACGCCGTCGTCAACGCGGCGAACTCCTCACTGCTCGGCGGCGGAGGTGTCGACGGGGCCATCCACCGCCGCGGCGGCCCGGCCATCCTCGCCGAGTGCCGTGAGCTGCGTGCCGGTCACTACGGCAAGGGGTTGCCGACCGGCCGGGCGATCGCCACGACGGCGGGCGACCTCGACGCCCGCTGGGTGATCCACACCGTGGGTCCTCGCTATGCCCAGGAGGAGGACCGGTCGCAGCTATTGGCGTCCTGCTACCGGGAATCACTGCGGGTCGCCGACGAGCTGGGCGCCCGTACCGTCGCCTTCCCCGCCGTCTCCGCGGGCATCTACGGCTGGCCGATGGACGACGCGGCGCGCATCGCGGTGGAGACCGTCCGGGCCGCGAAGACCGACGTCGAGGAGGTCCGCTTCGTGCTCTTCGACGAACGGGCGTACGACGCGTTCGCCGGGCAGCTGAGCAGCTGAGCTGACGGGCCGGGCGCCGGACACGGCCGCCTGAGTGAACCGGGTCGGGCGGGGCGTGCGGCCACACCTTCCCGGGGTTGCCGGGGCGCAGCGGCGGAGCGGGCGGCCCGGCGCGTCTCTGACTCACATGGACTCACATGGGCTCACATGGCCGGGCGGACAACGGCCTTCGGGCACCGGCTGAGCGGACCGCCGCGCTCTCGGCACGTGGGAGCCGAGTCGGCGTATGCGGCCGGGGCGGAGTGTGCGGGTGGCCCGCCGGGGCCGTCCGGGCCCAGGGGTGCATCGGCCGTGCGGCGCGGTCACCGGATCAGTTCGACCACCAGCGGCCGGTGATCCGAGATCGCGGTGCTCGGCGTGTGCACCCCACGGACCGCGTCCGCCTCGATTCCGGTGGCCAGCACATGGTCCAGCTGGACGAGGGGACGGTGCGCCGGATAGGTGGGCGTACGGGCCAGATCCCGCCAGCCGCGCGGCACCGCCGGGGTGCTTTCCCGCCGGGTCCGGCGGAGCCCGCCGCCGAACGGTCCGGCCGGGTCGAGGACCGCCCGCGGAAGCGCGCCGGGCAGGTTGAAGTCGCCGAGAAGCACCTGGGGCCGGGGCAGGTCGGCGATCCAGGCGCGGACGGTGAGCAACTGGCGGATGTTCCAGCCGGGCACGAACGACAGGTGCAGCGCCACGACGGTGAACGGCCCGCGGTTCCCTTCCACGACGGCGGCCAGTGCCGCCCGCGGCTGGTCCCTGGACACCGTGAGTCCGCGGCGTCCGGGCGTCCGCAGCGGCATGGGGATCGGCGCCGGGGCCAGCCGCCGTGCTCTCCAGTGCCGTACGGGCAGCCGGGACAGCAGGGCGATGCCGTGCGAGGGAACACCGCCGCCCGCTTCGGTCTCGAGCGGGCCGTACACCCGCAACCCCGGTTCGGACAGGGCCGGGATCCAGCCGCCGCCCGTCTGCGCGGCGCCGTGGAACGCGGACGCGTAGCGCCAGTGGCGCGCGCCGGACCCCGCGGCGGCGGCCGCCGCCTGGTCCACCCCGCCCGAGCGTTCCTGCAGCCGGTCCAGCTCCTGAAGCGCCAGGACGTCGGCGTCCAGCGACGCGACGGCCCGGACGAGCGGCGCCTCGGAGCCGCTCGTGGCCGGGACGGAGACGGGCCCGCCGTCCACCATCGGCTGGCCGTGCAGCACGTTGAACGTCGCGAACCGCACCCGCCCGGAGCGCGAGGGGTCGGGGTGAGCCGTCTCGGAAGGTGTCATGAGCGCGACCGTACCGAGCGGGAGCCGTGAGCGGTGGTCCGGTCTCCTACACCCAGGGCAGCGTCTGGCCCAGCAGCCGCAGCAGATCGCCCGTGGCGTCGGCCGCACCCAGCGCGGGCAGGGCACCGAGCGCGAGAACGGCCGCACCCACGGACCGCATGACGGGCGGCGGAGCGGTCTGCAGGGCCGCGATCCGGCGGGTGACGGCGTGCTCGGAGAAGTGCAGGGCGCATCCCGGGCGGGCGCGCTGGGAGACGAGGGCGGCACGCGCCAGGGCGCGGGCGGTCGTGTGCCGGTCCCCGACCGTGCTCGCGGCCTCCTCGTCGGCCCAGCGCTCCAGCAGGAAGGCGACTGTGTCGCGGACGGGCGCGAGCAGGGGGTTCGCCGCCGCGGCCAGGGCGACGGCGGTCGAGAGTGCCGCGTGCCGGTGGGTGAGATGGGCGCGTTCGTGGGCGAGCAGAACACGCCGTTCGGCGGGCTCCAGCGCACCGAGCATCGCGGCCGTGACCAGGATCCGGCCCGGCCTGCCGGGGATGGCGAAGGCGTGCGGGGTCGGCGAGGCGGCGACGACGAGTTCGCTGTCCGGCGGGTGCCCCTCGCAGAGTCTGAGCAGGACGCGGCGGGTCGCGATGCGCGCTCGTACGACACGAAGGAGCCGGTGGGCGATCACGGCGAGGGCGGCCACCGCCAGGACGGCCACGGCCTCCGGGACGGGCTCGGGCAGCGCCCGGCCCTCCTCACCGGCCTCGGCGATCACCGCCGGTGACTGGTCGATCAGGGTGGCCCCGAGCAGCAGCAGCGCCCAGGTCGAGGCGGCCGCGGTCAGCACGGCGGCCGCCGTGAGGACGCGGGCCGCCAGCGCAGGCGACACCCGCCTGCCGACCTGCGGGGCGATTCCGGTGAGGAGCAGCGCCAGTACGAGCGGAACGTAGACGTCGATCCTCATGGCCCGTTCCCTCCGAGGAGGTCGCGCAGGGCTTTCTCCTCCTGGCGGCTGAGCCCGGTGACGAACTGCTGGAGCGCCGCGATCGGGTCGGGTCCGCGGTCGAGTGCCTCGTGCATGGCCTCGGCGGTCAGCTGGGCCGCGTTCTTGGCGGGCCGGTACGCTCCCCGCCGGCCGTCAACGTCACGGAGCACAAGGCCCTTGTCGTACAGACGTTTGAGGATGGTGTGCACAGTGTTGTAGGCGAGTCCGCCGCCGATCTCGGCCTGGATCTCGGCGGGAGTGAGTGCGTCGTCGGTGGCCCACAGGGCGGCGAGGACTTCGCTCTCCAGCTCGCCCGCGCTGCGCCGTTCCACCCTTCCAAGGGGACCTGTGCCAGCCATGCCCGTCACCTTACAGCGCGTAGGGGAGCCGGAAACGGTGCCTATGCCGGGCGTACGCCCTGGGTGCGCGGGGTCGCGTACCGCCCCAGGGCCCTTCCTCGGATGCCCGTCCCGTACGGCGCCTTCTTCCGGTGGGCGATAGTTTGTCCATGACTCCCCGGCTCCGCCCTCACCCTACGTCTTATAGGGTGAGGAAACCCTACAGCGTGTAGGGCTGAAGGGTGGACGATGGCCAAGACCCTGAACGTCCCGCTCATCGGCGCCCGGCGGCCCAAACCGCCGGACGGGGCGGCCCGCGTGTCCAGGCGCCCTGGTGGCCTGGGCCTGCTCGCCCTGGTCGCGGCCGCCTTCACCCTGGCCCAACTGATCCTCGTGCACCCCGGGATGGGCCTCGGCTGGGACGAGACGGTGTACGTCAGTCAGGTCTCCCCGCATGCCCCCGCGGCCTTCTTCAGCGCGCCACGGGCCCGCGGCGTCTCCCTGCTCGTGGCGCCGATCGCCTCCTGGTCGTCGTCCACCACCCTGCTGCGGGTCTACCTCGCCCTGCTCTCCGGACTCGGCCTGTTCGTGGCCCTGCGCGTCTGGCGCGGACTGTTCCCGGTGCGGGTCCTCGCCCTGGCGGGCGCCCTGTTCGCGACGCTGTGGGTGACCCTCTTCTACGGCCCGCAGGCCATGCCCAACTACTGGGTCGCGATCGGCGCCCTCGTCTGCGTCGGGTGTTTTCTGCGAGCCCAGGCGGACGGCCACGACCGGGCGGCCCTGTGGGGGATCGGGCTGAGCGCCGCGCTGATGGCGTGGATGCGGCCCCCCGACGCGGTCTGGGTGACCCTGCCGCTCCTCGTCGTCGCCGTGGCCGTCCCCCGATGGCGGCGGGCCGGGCCGCTGCTCGCCCTCGTCGCGGGTCTGCTGGCCGGGGCGGCCGAGTGGATCATCGAGGCCTATGTCAGTTACGGCGGCCTGGGGCAACGGCTCTCGGACGGTTCGCGCATCCAGGGCGGCCTCGGCTGGAACATCGCCGTCGGCGACCAGATGCGCAGCCTCGGCGGACGCGTGCTGTGCAGGCCCTGCACCGGCGCGATGCCGAACCCCGTGGTGATGGCGTGGTGGTTCGTCCTGCCGCTGATCGCCGTCCTCGGCCTGGTGATCGCCTTCAGGGCCCGTCGCACGGCACCCACCCTGCTGCTTCTGGCCTGCGCCACGACAGCCGGAATCCCGTACCTCTTCATGATCGGATACGCGGCGCCGCGCTTCCTGCTGCCCCTCTACGCCCTCGTCGCGATCCCCGTCGCCGACGCCCTCGTCCACGTGGTCACCGTCCCCGGCCGACGCCGACGGCCCGTGATCGTGACCCTGGTGGCCATCGGTCTCGCCGGGCATCTGGCCGTGCAGTTCGCGGTCCTGCAGGCCACGGTGCGGCGCACCACCGACAGTCACCACGGCTGGGCGGTGACGGCGGCGGAACTGCACCGGCTCGGTGTGCGGCCGCCCTGCGCGCTCGCCGGCCATCAGTCCGTCCCCATCGCCTTCTACACCGGCTGTTCCTCCTGGGCGGTCGGCGGACACAACGCCAACGCCACCCCGGAGAGCATCACGCGTTCCGCCCGGCGCATGCCGGTCGCCGTCGTCACCATTCCGGGGAGCAAGCCGCCCGGATACGCCCGCACCTGGGCATCCCATCGCGTCGGTGACCTGAGCGTCTACGTCTCTCCGGGAGCGGGGAGCCCTACGCCGTGACCCTTCCGCCGGAGACGCCTTCGCCGGCGGAGAGTGGGCAGGCCGCCCGCAGCGGTCGGGCGGTCGGCCTCGGCCGGCCTCCCGGCAGCGAACCGGCGGGCGTTCCGGTGGGCGCTCCGACGCGAGGACCGGCAGGGAACGGGCCGGTCGGCCGCGCACCGGTGTCCGTCGCCGGCCGTGGCCCGGTCGCCGGGCCGACGAGCGACGGCCGTGGGATGCCGCCGCCCGAGCCGGTGTCCGGGCCGGGCGACCCGGTGTCCGGACCGGGCGGGCCGTCGTGCGGATCGGGCGGGCCGTCGTGCGGATCGGGCGGGCCGTCGTGCGGACCGGGCGGGCCGTCGGCGCCCGCGGTGTCCGACGGCAGGTGGACGACCGTCGGCCGGCGACTGTCCGTGGGCGACGGACGAGTGGGCTGGCACGCCGGGGTTTCACTGCTCGTGCTGGTCTGCGCCGGGTTTCTCGCCCACCGGCACTGGCCGGTGATCGAGGCGGGAGCCGGCCGGCTCACCCACGCCGACCGGGGCTGGCTCCTGGTGGCGACCGCCGCCACCCTGGCGACCTGGGCCTGCTCGGCCCTCGCCCAACAGGGCGCGGTGACGGAGCCGCTGCCCGCCGGGCGCCTGGTGGCGGTGCAGTTCGCGGCCGCCTCGGCCAACCACGTACTGCCCTCGGGACTCGGCGCGGGCGCCGTCAATCTGCGCTTCCTGACCCGGTGCGGACTGCCCGTCGCCCGCTCCGCGACCGCGCTCGCGGTCAAGGCGTGCGCCGGAACCGTCGTGCGCGGCTGTCTGATCGGCGGGCTCGCTCTGGCCTGCCCCGGCGCGCTCCGTCTTCCCCGGGTGCCGGCGAACGCCTGGACCGTGACCGCCTGGACGACGGCCGTCGTGGTGGCCGCCGTCGCCGCGGTGCTGCTGGCGGGCCCGCTGCGGCGCGCGCTGCGTTCCGTACTGCTGGACGTCCGCGCCGTACACGAACTCCCCGCGCGGGCCGCCGCGCTGTGGGGCGGTTCGCTCGCCTTCGCCGCGCTGCACGCCACCGTGGTCATCGCCGTCGCGCAGGCCATCGACCTGCCACTGTCCCCGGCCCGGGTGGCGCTCGCGTACCTCGCGGCGAGCAGCGCCGCCGTCCTGCTGCCCACCCCTGGCGGCCTCGGCTCCCTGGACGCCGCCCTCGCGCTGGCCCTCACGCTCGCCGGGGCGCCCGGCGGAGCGGCGGCGTCGACGGTTCTCGGCTACCGGCTGCTCACCGTGTGGCTTCCGCTGCTGCCGGGGCTGGTGGCGCTGGGGGTGCTGATCCGCCGCCGAGTGCTGTGAAACCGAGCGCTGTGAACGGGGGGGCGTGTTCGGGGGCGTACGGCAGTCAGGATGCGTTCAGGCTTCCGCTGACACCCTCGGGCCTCATGACCTACGAGACAACAGAGACCTCCGGGACTCCTGAGGCGTACGGCCGCACCGGCGCCCCGGCCGCCGGGCAGCGCCTGCGCTGGAACAAGGTGCCCGAAGTCACCGCGTACTTCTGGATCATCAAGGTGCTGTGCACGACGGTCGGCGAGACCGCCGCCGACCTCCTGAACGAGAACCTGGGCATGGGCCTGACCGGTGTGTCGCTGCTCATGAGCGGGCTGCTGGCGATCGTCCTGGTGGTCCAGTTCCGTACGAAGACCTACCAGCCGGGCGTGTACTGGCTCGCCGTGGCGCTGATCAGCGTCGTGGGGACGCTGATCAGCGACAACCTCACCGACAACCTGGGCGTGCCGCTGGAGACCAGCACCGCCGTGTTCGCGGTCGCCCTCGCCGTGACCTTCTTCGTCTGGTACCGCCGCGAGGGGACGCTGTCCATCCACAGCGTCGACACGCTCTCCCGCGAGGCCTACTACTGGCTGGCGGTGCTGTTCACCTTCGCGCTCGGCACCGCGGCCGGTGACCTGGTCGCCGAGCGCATGGCCCTCGGGTACTGGGTCTCCGCCGTGCTGTTCGGACTCGCGATCGCCGCGGTCGCCGTCGCGCACTTCGCGCTCGGCCTGAACGCCGTGCTCAGCTTCTGGATCGCGTACATCCTGACCCGTCCGCTGGGCGCGTCGATCGGCGACTACCTCTCGCAGCCGACCGGCGACGGCGGCCTGGGCTTCGGCACCGTCGTCACCAGCGTGCTGTTCCTGACGGTCATCCTCGGCCTGGTCGTCTACCTCTCGATCACCCGCCGCGACGTCACGACCGCCGACCGGCCCACCCTTCAGGCGGGCTGACCACCGACGGGGTGAGCCTCGCAACCAGGCCGGCATCCAGAACTGTTCCTTCCGGAGGCCGGTCCGCCTGCGGGGGCCTCACCCCGACGGAAGGGCGACCACGAACGTCGCGCCCGTGGCGTGTGCCTCCTCGTGGTGCACCTCGCCGCCGGCGGAGCGGGCCAGGCGTCGCGCCAGCGGCAGACCGAGGCCCGCTCCGCCGTGTCCGTCCGCGGGATCGGCGCGGCGCCCCGGCTGGAAGAGCTGGGGCGCGAACGACGCGGGTACACCCGGTCCGTCGTCGGTGACCTCCACACGGACGCCACCGGGCCGCCCGCCGGCCCGCAGCTCGACCCGGGCGGACGCGTGCCGCAGCGCGTTGTCGAACAGGGGGCTGACGATGCGCTCCAGCAGGGCGTCCGGCACTCCGGCCGCCAGACCCGCTCCCGGGCCATTGACGACGATCTCCACCTCCGGCCGCGCCGTGCCGGCACGGTCCGCGAGCCGGTGCAGTACGGATACGACCTCGCTGGTGCCCGGCGCCGCGGACGCGCTGTCACGGGCGTCGTCGAGCAGCGTGTCGCAGATCGTGCGCATGGACCGGGCGGCGTCCGCTATGGCCTCCTGCGTGGTCCGGGTCTCCTCGGCTGAGCGCGGCCGGGACTGCCACCAGTCGAGCTCGGCGATGATCCGGGCGAGTGGATTGCGCAGCTCGTGCGACAGCTCCTGGGTGAGCTGACGCTCATGACGCAGCAGGGCCCGGATGCGGTCCAGGAGCGCGTCCAGCGACCCGCCCAGCCGGGCGAGTTCGACGGGCCGGGCGATGCTCCCGAAGCGTTCCTCGGAGGCCACGGCGCTCCACCGGGTGGCCTGGTCGGTCATGGTGCGCACGGGACGCAGGGCGCGCCCCACCGCGAGGCGGGTCAGCGCGTACGTGCAGGCGAGCATGGCGGCGTCGAGTGCGAGCGACGCGAAGAGCAGGGTGTCGGCCGAACTGCGGTACGGGGACAGGTCGAGGGCGGTGACGACGGTCGCGCCGGTGCTGTCGCCCGGCACCGGCCGCGCGCACAGCCGGACCGGGCCGTGGGCGCGGGCGGTGACGCAGTGCGTCCCGCCCCGTGCGGCGAGTGCGTCGGCCGCGCGGGTGAGCGGGCCGGCGGCGGTGGCCGCGGGCGGCTTCTCCAGGAGCCGGTCGCCCGCGTAGATCCACACGTTGGCGTCGAGCAGCTCCTCGCCCGGCATCTCCAGGACGCGCACCCGGGCGCCACTGGTGTCGACCGTCGCGGCGACGGCGGTGCCCCGGGTACGCAGCTCGTCGTCCGCCTGGTGCTGGAGGTGCTGTCGTACGACGGTGTTGAACGCCAACGTGAGGATCACCATGAGCAGGGTGGCGGTGGTCAGCGCGACGAGCGAGAGCCGGCCCCGCAGGGTCTGCGGCCGCCAACCGGACGCGAACGTTCTCATGGGCGCACGCCTCCGGTCGTGAAACCCGCCCCGGCGGTCGGCCGAGCGGGTGAGGGACCCGGTCTCATGACAGGCGGTGCCCGATACCGCGCGCCGTGGTGACCGTCAGCTCGCTGCCGCCGTCCCGCAGCTTGCGGCGCAGCCGGGTCAGATACTGGTCGAGCGTGTTGTCACTGACCTGGGCTCCCTCCGGCCAGCCGGCCCTGATCAGCTCCCGTCGGCTGACGATCGCCCCGGACGCCGCCATCAGCGCCGCCAGCAGGCGGAACTCCGTCGGAGTCAGGTCGACGCGACGGCCCCGCACGGTCAGGCTGTGGGCGACCGGGTCCAGCACCAGGTCACCGGCCGTACCGGCCGGACCCGGTCCGGCGCGCTTGAGGGCCGCCCGCAGCCGGGCCGCCAGCTCCGTCAGATGGAACGGCTTGGGCAGGTAGTCGTCGCCGCCGGCCGAGAAGCCGGCCAGCCGGTCGGTGAGGTGGTGGTGGGCCGTCAGGAAGATCACGGGGGAGAGGAAGCCGTTGGCCCGGATCGCCTGGCACACGTCCCGTCCGTCGGCGTCGGGCAGGCCGACGTCGAGGACGGCCGCGTCGATGTCGTCCCCGGCGAGCCGCAGCGCGGTCGCGCCGTCCTTGGCCGGCACGGTGTCGAAGCCCTCGTCCCGCAGCCCGCGCCGCAGGACGTCACGCAGCGCGTGGTCGTCCTCGACGACCAGGATCCGCCGGCGCATACTCCGCGCTCACCCGCTCTTCGCGAGCCGGGACGCGATGAGCAGGGCTCCGAGCCGCGAAGCGGCCAGCCGGTGCTCCGACACGTCGGGCAGCCTGTGGAGGACGGCCGTCATCGCCATCGCGACCAGTGTGCCGACGAGCACACCGGCCGCGACGTCGTGCGGATAGTGCACCCCGATCCAGACCCGGGAGGCCGCCATCGCGCCCGCGGCCACGATCGCGACGCTGCCGAGGAGGCGCGAGACGAAGAACAGCGCGACGGCCGCCGCGGCCGCGATCGCCGCGTGATTGCTGGGGAACGACCAGTCGCCCGGCGCCGGGCACGCCTCCAGCGTCGCCACCCGCAGGCTCTGACAGGGCCGGTCCTCGCGCACCAGCAGCTTCACGCCGAGATCCACCCCGTACGCCACGACCACGACGACCGGGACCGCGAGCGCGGCCAGCGCGGCCCGCGGGCTCTCGCGCCGCGCCCGCCACCAGCCCAGCACCATCAGCACGGCGAACAGTCCGAGCCCGTACGTCGACCACACCGACACCAGGCTGTCGACCCACGAGGGGGAGTCCTGAGCGAGATCGACTACATACCGGTAGGCGGAGCCGTCGATCGAGGAGCCGTCGAGAGCCAGGATCATCCCTGGGCCTCCTTGCTCGCGGCGCCCTGTCGGCGGGAGCGGTACAGCTCAGCGGCGAGCGGGGCCAGCGACACGAGGACGATGACCGCGATGATCGGGAGCAGATAGTGGTCGACGTTCGGGATGGAGGAACCCAGCGCGTACCCGCCGAGGGTGAGGCCGATGCTCCAGACGAGGCCGCCGACCACCTGCCACACGGTGAAGGTCCGCACGGGCACGCGCAAGGCGCCCGCCATGGGGTTCAGCACCGTACGCACCACGGGGACGAAGCGGGCCAGCACGATGGCCTTGGCGTAGCCGTACTTCTCCAGCAGCTCCTCGGCGCGGTGCGCGCCCGCTTGGAGCCGTGGGGCGGAATCGCGGGACAGGAGGGCGCCGCCCGCTTTCCGTCCGATCAGGTAGCCGGTCTGCGCGCCGACCAGCGCGCCCACGGTCGCGGCGATCAGCAGCGGGGGGAGCGACAGTTTCAGGCCGTTGTGCCCCGATCCCGTGCACAGCAGGCCCGCCGTGAACAGCAGTGAGTCTCCGGGCAGGAAGAAGCCGATCAGCAGGCCGGTCTCCGCGAACATCACCACGCCCACCCCCAGTACGCCGAAGGCGGCGAGCAGGGACTGGGCGCTGAGAATATTCACGGCGAGGTGTGACGCTGTGAACAAAGTTGCGGCCATGGTCGCGGGCCCTCTCATACTGGATGGGCGGGCACGGTCGTTACTCGTACCCGACTGACTACAATTCTGTAGACGGTCTACCGAACTGTAGACGATGGCGGGGTGAGGATCGTTCCGATGAGCAGTGACAAGGACGAACGCCGACCGGCGGGTGAGCTGGAGGCCAGCGTGATGGCGGCTCTCTGGGCCGCCGGCGTGCCGCTCACGCCGGGACGCGTGCAACGCGACCTGGACTCCGGTCTGGCCCGCACGACCGTGACGACGATCCTCTCCCGGCTGCACGAGAAGGGCATCGTCGGCCGCGAGCGGCTGGGCCGGGGCTACGCGTACTTCCCCGTCCAGGACCCGCACGGCCTCACCGCACGTCGCATGCACAGCGAGCTCGACCGGGACGACGACCGGGAGACCGCGCTGGCCCGGTTCGTCGCCCAGCTCAACCCGGACGACGAGCGGCTCCTGCGGGATCTGCTGGAACCGGGTCTCGACGCCCGTCCGGAACCGGGTGAAGGATGATCCTTCTGCTGCTGGTCCCCCTGCTGGTCCCCTTCGCGCTGGGCCCGCTGGCCCGCCGCTGCCTCGACCGGCTCAGCCCGGTGGCCGCGCTGTGGTCGGTGACCCTCGCGCTCGTCGTGCTGGCCGGCGCCTCCGTGGCCTCGCTGGGCGCGCTGGTCCTGACGGGGCTGCTCAAGCTGCCCCTGCTCGCGGGCCTCGGCGACCTCGTCCACCCCCTGCGCACGGCCTCGGACCTCGTCGTCCTGCCCGCGGCCGCCGCCGCGACCGGCACGCTCACCCTCGGCGCCTGGACCGTCGTCCGCTCGGTCCTGCGCCAGCTGCGCGCCTTCCGCTCCGCGCGCAGCCAGGCCGACCGCCGCCCCGCCGCGGGCGACCTGTGCGTCATCGAATCGCCGCACCCCGACGCCTACGCGCTCCCGGGCCGGCCGCACCGCATCGTCGTCACCACCGCGATGCTGCGCAGCCTCGGAGCCGACGAGCGCGAGGCCCTCTTCGCCCATGAGCGGGCCCACAACGCCGGCGGCCATCACCGCTTCCTCGTCGTGGCGGAACTCGCGGCCCACTGCCACCCGGGCCTGCGTCCGGTCCGCGCGACCGTGGCGCTCGCGGCGGAGCGCGCCGCGGACGAAGCCGCCGCGGTCACCGTGGGGGACCGCAGGCTCATCGCCCGAGCCATCGCCCGCGCCGCCCTGGCCGTCGGCGACGCCCACTCCGACCGTCCCGACTTCGCCCCCGCGGCCACCACGGGTCCCGTCCCCCAGCGGGTCGCGGCCCTCCTCTCCGCTCCCCAGCACCGCCCCCGCGCCGCCGTCTGGATCGCCCTCCTCCTCGCCGCCTGCGCCGCCGTCTCGGCCGGTGCGTCGGGGGCCGGTGTCGTCGCCTTCCACCACCAGGTGGAGGTCGCGCAGGGCGAGGCGGCTCGCTGAGGGCCTTGAGTACGCGGGTCGGCCCCGTGGGCGCGGGCCGGTGTCCCCGGCGGGAAGCGCCCCGGCCCCGCGGTTGCCCGGCACCGCACCGGGGAGCGCCGAGCCGGGGATCTGGCTCCGTAGGGGCGTGGGAGCCAGAGCTAGAGTTAGAGGGGTGCGGGAGAGGGTGCGGGCCGGTCGCAGGCAGGGCGAGGTAGATGTCGGATTCTCGCCAGCCCTGCCCTTCGGGGTGCCCGATGCTTGAGGCATGCAGAACGGGATGCACACGGACACGGAGCGCTGCGTACGTGCCGTCCAGTCGAAGGACGCGCGCTTCGACGGATGGTTCTTCACCGCGGTGACGACGACGAAGATCTACTGTCGGCCCAGCTGCCCGGTCGTGCCGCCGAAGCCGCAGAACATGACCTTCTACCCGAGCGCGGCCGCCTGTCAGCAGGCCGGATTCCGGGCCTGCAAGCGGTGCCGCCCGGACACCAGCCCCGGCTCACCCGAATGGAACCACCGCGCCGACCTGGTGGCCCGCGCGATGCGGCTGATCGGCGACGGCGTCGTCGACCGCGACGGCGTACCGGGCCTGGCCACCCGGCTCGGTTACAGCACCCGCCAGATCGAGCGGCAGCTCCTGGCCGAGCTGGGCGCGGGACCCCTGGCACTCGCCCGTGCCCAGCGGGCCCAGACGGCCCGGCTGCTCATCGAGACGACACCGCTCCCGATGGCCGAGATCGCCTTCGCCGCCGGCTTCTCCTCCATCCGCACCTTCAACGACACCGTCCGCGAGGTCTTCGCGCTGTCCCCGAGCGAGCTGCGCGCCCGCCTGCCCAAGCAACGGGCCGGCGCCGCGGCGGGAACCCCGGGCCTGCCCGGCGTACTGAACCTCCGGCTCCCCTTCCGTGCCCCGCTCAACCCGGACAACCTCTTCGGGCACCTCGCGGCGACCGCCGTACCCGGGGTGGAGGAGTGGCGCGACGGCGCGTACCGGCGGACCCTGCGGCTGCCGTACGGCCACGGGATCGCCGGCCTGACACCGATGCCGGACCACATCGCGTGCCGCCTGACCCTCAGCGACCTGCGCGACCTGTCCGTCGCGATCAGCCGTTGCCGCCGTCTGCTGGACCTTGATGCCGATCCGGTGGCGGTCGACGACCAGTTGCGTACGGATCCGCTGCTGGCACCGCTGGTCGACAAGGCCCCCGGCCGCCGGGTACCGCGCACGGTCGACGAGGCCGAGTTCGCCGTACGCGCGGTGCTGGGGCAGCAGGTCTCCACGGCCGCGGCGCGTACCCACGCCGCCCGCCTGGTCGCCGCGCACGGCGTTCCGGTGGACGACCCGGAAGGCGGCCTCACCCATCTCTTCCCCTCGCCGGAGGCGCTCGCCGCACTCGACCCCGAGTCGCTCGCGATGCCCCGCACCCGACGCACCACGTTCACCACACTGGTGGGCCAACTCGCCGAAGGAAAGCTCCACTTGGGGGTGGAGAACGATTGGGCGCAGGCCAGGGCCAGGCTTCTCGCGCTCCCCGGCCTCGGCCCCTGGACCGCCGACGTGATCGCGATGCGCGCCCTCGGCGACCCGGACGCCTTTCTCCCCACCGACCTCGGAATCCGGCGCGCGGCCCAGGGGTTGGGGCTCCCGTCCACACCCGCCGCCCTGACGGCCCGCGCCGCGGCCTGGCGTCCGTGGCGGGCCTACGCGGTCCAGTACTTGTGGGCGACGGACACCCACCCGATCAACTTCCTCCCGTCACAGGCCGGTACCCCAGACCCCCCGCACACCACGAAGCCCGCACCCCGCACTCCCACTCCACGCACTCCGCGGACTCCACGCATCAAGGACGCTCAGTGAAAAGGCACACGGTCATCGACAGCCCCTACGACCCACTCACTCTCGTCGCCGACGACGACGGTGTCCTGTGCGGCCTCCACATGGTCGGCCAGCGGCACCGCCCGGCGGAGGAGAGCTTCGGCGAGCGCGACGACGCGCTCTTCGACGAGGTGACGGAGCAGTTGCACGCCTACTTCGAGGGCGAGTTGAAAGAGTTCACCGTCGAACTGCGCATGGCAGGAACTCCCTTCCAGCGCGGCGTGTGGGACCAACTGCGGCAGATCCCCTACGGCGAGACCCGTTCGTACGGCGAACTCGCGGAAGCCCTCGGCAACATGGGCGCCTCCCGCGCGGTCGGTCTCGCCAACGGCAAGAACCCGATCGGCATCATCGTGCCCTGCCACCGCGTGATCGGCGCGAGCGGCAGCCTCACCGGCTACGGCGGCGGCCTGGACCGCAAGAGGCAACTCCTCGACTTCGAGAGCGGTTCGGCACTCTTCTGACCCGGCTACCTAGCCGTCGCGCTCGGTGCTCAGCTCGTGCAGTAGATCGGGCAGCGCGGTGCCGATCGGTTCGCGGATGACCTCGTCGGCACGGTCGTCGTACGGGGTCGGTTCGGCGTTGACGATGACGAGCCGGGCCCCGTGGTCGGCGGCGACGCCCGCGAGGCCCGCCGCCGGCTGAACCTGGAGGCTGCTGCCGACGGCGATGAAGACCTGGCAGGCCTTGGTGATGGCGGCGGCCTCGCCCAGGACCACCGGGTCGAGCCGCTGGCCGAACATGACGGTCGCCGATTTCAGGATCCCGCCGCATTTCAGGCAGGGCGGGTCCTCCTCACCGGCGTCGACCCGAGCCAGGGCGTCCTCCATGGGTGCCTTGGCGTGGCACTGGGTGCACACCACGGTCCGCGCCGTCCCGTGGAGTTCGAGGACCTTGCGGGCGGGCATGCCGGCGAGCTGGTGCAGTCCGTCGACGTTCTGCGTGATCACGCGCACCGGAACACCGGATCGCTCCAGCTCGGCCACCGCCCGGTGCGCCGCGTTCGGCTCGGCCTGGAGCGTCCGGTTCTTCCGCCGCATCTGCCAGGCCCGCCGCCTGATCTCGGGATCGCCCATGTAGTACTCGTACGTCACGAGCTTTTCGGCCTCCGGATCCCGCCGCCACAGGCCGTTGGGGCCGCGATAGTCGGGGATGCCGGAGTCGGTCGAGATGCCTGCGCCGCTGAGGATGGCGACGAGTGGCCTGTTCATGGGCCGAGAGTAGGACGCTTGGCTGCTCGGGAGCGAGCGGATAAGTGGGCGCCAAGAACCAGGCGGGCAGGTCCGCCTGCGCGGCCGCGCCCGGCCGTCTTCGCCGACCCGGGCGTCCCGCCCGGAGTCCGATCGGGGCGGGCCGGTGCGCGAAGGCTCTCAGCCGGGCTCGGCGTGGTGAGCGGACGGCAGGCTCTCGCGGCACCGCCACCGGCCTCCGCCGATCGTGACCATGCCGGCCCGGAGAAGGGGATTCGGGGCGGGCCGTGGTTCATGGCTGACTGGGCGGCGCAAAGGTGGGTCAGCCGCGGCGCAGCAGCATGACGACAGCGACGATGACGATGATGAGGACGACGGTACCCAGGCCTATGTACACAGGTTTCTCTTTCCCTCGGGTGAGCGGCACCCGTTGGTGCCGCAGGAAGCCGAGTGCCCCGATCGGGGCCTTTCACCCACCCGGGTGATTCTGTTGCCCCGCCGTGACCTGCACCCGTACCCACGCCCCACCGGCGGAGGCAGCCTCTCAGCCGGTGGAGCCCCTGACTGGGTGCCGCGTTTCAGGTCCCCCTGTTGAAGGCGGTCAGCGGGAGGTGCGCCATCCGGTGGCTCGGCGTACGAGAGCGGTCGCGGGGGCGATGGCGAGGAGTGCGGCCAGGGTCGCGTAGCCGTGGTCGAGGGTGGTGAGCGTGGCGACGGCGGCGACGAGCAACGGGCCGCCCGCGTCGCCGAGTTCGCGGCCGAGCTCGGCCGCGCCCATGGTCTGGCCGAGCCGCTCGGCGGGAGTCGAGGCGGCCAGGGCCGCGAAGCCCAGCGGGGTGATCAGGCCGGTTCCGGTGCCGATCAGGGCCGCGCCGGACAGCACCCCCGGCACGCCCGGCAGGGTCGCGCAGCCGAGGCCGGCGGCGGCGAGCAGGAGCCCCGCCATGATGCCGCCGCGCGCGGTGAGGCGCCCGGCGTCCAGGGCGCGTCCGGCCCGGGGCTGAACGACGGCGGCGCACGCCGCGAGCACCGACACGGCCGCACCGGTGGCGACCGTGTCCAGGCCGGCTGCCCGGCCGGAGACGGGCAGGAAGCCCACACCGACGGAGAGGGCGGCGGTCGCGGCGGCCAGCGCCGCGGTCGGCCGGAGGAAGTCCGGACGGCCCAGCCGCCTGGCCAGGTCCAGTACCGTCTGCCGGGCCCTGGGCAGCGGCGGCACCGCGGGAACGGCGAGCGCCGCCCACCCGGCGACCGCCGCGCCGAGCACCGCCAGGACCGCGAACAGCAGCCGAAGCCCGTCGGCCCACACGAGCACGCCGCCGAGCAGCGGGCCGAGGGTGTAGCCGATGGACTTGTAGAAGCCGTAGCTGCCGAAGGCCCTGCCGTGCTTCGCCGCCGGATTCAGCCGGGCGACCAGCGCGGAGGCCGAGGGCGAGAAGGCGGACGCGGCGGCGCCCTGGCCGAGACGCGCCGCCCACAGCAGGCCGGGGCTGTCCGCCAGCGCGTACACGGCGGAGGCGGCGGCGAACGCGACGAGCCCGCCGAGCAGGACCGGGCGGGCGCCGACACGGTCCGCCAGCGTGCCGAAGACCGGCTTTAGCAGCACCTCGGCGCCGTCGTACAGGGCGAGCAGACCGCCGAGCACCATCAGTGAGGTGACCGCGCCGCTCCCGTGCCCGCCGAGGTTCGCGGCGATGCCGTGGGCGCCGAACGCGGTGGTGAATCCGGCCGCGTACAACGGCGCCATCTGCCGGGCCGGGGCCACCCGGGCGACGGGGGCGCCAGGGGTGCCGTGGGTGTCGGTCATCGACTCCGCTCCCGGGTCTCGCGCGGGGCGCGGAAGACCTGCGCCGCGCGGTCTTCGCGGGGGGTCGCGCACTGCTTGAGGGGTTCGCCGGTCATGGCGCGAGGCTACGTCCGCAGGGGACCTGCCCGGCGGAGAAGCCTGCGCCTGCCCATGGGGGTGCGGGTGGCGCGTCCACCCGGAGGGTTTTTGCGGCTCGGTGCGCGGGCGGCGCGGGTGCGGCGGATGCCGTGGGTACGCTCGCGCTCCGACGGCAGAATCCCACGGCAGACTTCCTCCGAGCGGACCTAGGAGAAGACCCATCACCGAGCCGAAGCCCGAGGAGGCCGAGCCCGCTCCGGGTGACGAGTCCACCGGGGCCGAGTCCGCTCCGGGCAGCCAGCCCCCGGAGGCCGAGCAGCTCAGAGCCATGCTGATGCGGCCCGAGTACCGGCGGGCGCTGGTTTTCTGTGCTCTGATCGGTGTCCCGGTCTCGCTGGCCGCGTTCTGGTTCCTGGTGCTCCTCCACGAGCTGGAACATCTGATGTGGGTGCAGTGGCCGCACGATCTCGGGTGGGCCACTCCGCCGTGGTGGTGGCCGCTTCCGCCGATGTTCGTGTCGGGTCTGCTGGTGGCCCTGATCGTCCTGTGGCTTCCGGGCCGAGGCGGACACATCCCCGCCTCGGGCCTGCACGCCGGCGGGGTGGCGAAATCCGCGCTGCCCGGTGTCGCCCTCGCCGCTCTGGCCAGCCTTCCGTTGGGAGCCGTGCTCGGGCCCGAGTCGCCCCTGATCGCGCTGGGCGGCGGCCTGGCGCTGCTCTTCCGGGATCTCGTACGCGCTCCCGCGACCAGGGCGAGCACGGCGCTGCTCGGTGCCGCGGGCGCCGCGGCGGCCATCTCGGCGATCTTCGGAAGCCCTCTGGTCGCCGCAGTGCTGCTGATGGAAGTGGCCGGGGTCGGCGGGCCGCAGCTGTTCGCGGTGATGCTCCCCGCACTGCTCGCCAGCGGAGTCGGCGCCATCGTGTTCACCGGCTTCGGCGACTGGACCGGACTCCAGACCGGGAGCCTCCAGATCGGACTTCCCGCACCCGCGACCCTCGACGCCGGGGACGTGCTCTGGTCGGTGCTCATGGCATGCGCCATCGGGTTCGGTATCCACTGGGTGCTCGTGGGAGGCCGGTACGCGGCCCGCGCCGTGTCCGCGCACACACTGCGGACCACGGTGCTCTGCGCGCTCGGTGCGGGCGGCTGCGCGGCGCTCTACACGGCCGTCACCGGGCGCTCGTCGGCCGACGTGGCCCTGTCCGGCCAGATCACGCTGGGACAACTCGCCGCCCACCCGCACGCGTGGTCGGTCGGCAGTCTGGTGGCCGTGCTGCTGTTCAAGTCCATCGCGTACGCACTGTGTCTGGGCAGCCTTCGGGGCGGTCCGGTGTTCCCCGCGCTGTTCCTCGGCGGGGCGATGGGCGCCCTGCTGGCGCCGCTCCCGGGGTTCGGCGTCGTGCCGGCCATGGCGGCGGGCATGGCCGCCGCGTCCGCCGCGGCGCTCCGGCTGCCCGTCAGCTGTGTCGTGCTGGTCGTGCTCCTGGTGGGCAACTCGGGAACGGTACCGGTGATCGTGCTCGCCGCCGTGGTGTCCTTCGTGACCGTCGAACTGCTGCCGCAGGGTCCGGACATCCCCCCGTTCAGGGACGCAGCCGGTCGAGCGCCTCGTCCAGCGTCGTCGCGGCCATGATGAGCGAGAGATGGGTGAACGCCTGCGGGAAGTTGCCCAGTTGCTCTCCGCTGGGGCCGATCTCCTCGGCGAACAGGCCGACATGGTTGGCGTACGTCTGCATCTTCTCGAAGGTGTAGCGGGCTTGCGGGAGTCGTCCCGCCCGGGCGAGCGCGTCGACGTACAGGAACGTGCAGAGGCTGAACGTCCCCTCGGAGCCGCGCAGTCCGTCGGGCGAGGCTTCGGGGTCGTACCGGTAGACGAGGCTGTCGGAGACGAGGATGCGGTCCATGGCGTCCAGGGTGCTCAGCCAGCCGGGGCTGCGCGGGGAGACGAAGCCGACGCGGGGCGCCAGCAGCAGCGAAGCGTCCAGGACGTCGCCGTCGTAGTGCTGGACGATCGCCTGCTGCTTGTCGCTCCAGCCGCGCGCCATCACCTGTTCGAAGATAGCGTCCCGGGCCGCGGTCCAGCGGACGGTGTCGGCCGGTCTGCTGAACTCGGCGGCCAGTTTCAGGCCCCGGTCGAAGGCGGCCCAGCACATCACCCGGCTGTAGGTGAAGTCCTTGCGCCCGCCGCGGGTCTCCCAGATGCCCTCGTCGGGCCGGTCCCAGTTGTCCGCGAGCCAGTCGAGGATGCCGGCCAGCCCCTTCCAGCCGTGGTATCCGGCCCGCTCACCGACCGAGCGGCCCTCGGCCAGGGCGTAGAGGGCCTCGCCGTAGATGTCGAGCTGCAACTGGTCGGAGGCCGCGTTGCCGACGCGTACCGGGGACGAGCCGCGGTAGCCCTCGAAGTGCTCCAGGATCTCCTCCGTCAGATGCGGGTCGCCGTCGACCCGGTACATGATCTGGAGGACTTCGTCGTCCGGTCCTTCGCGCGCCTCCAGGCGGTCGCCGATCCAGCGGCTGAACTGGTGCGCCTCCTCCTCGTAACCGAGGTCGAGCAGCGCCCGCACCGACAGCGAGCCGTCCCGCACCCACGTGTACCGGTAGTCCCAGTTGCGCTCACCGCCGACCTGCTCCGGCAGGCCCATGGTGGCGGCGGCGACCGGCGCGCCCGTCGGGGCGTAGGTGAGGAGCTTCAGGGTGATCGCGGAGCGGTGCACCATCTCCGTCCAGCGGCCCCGGTAGTTCGAGGTGCGCACCCACTTCTGCCAGAAGTCGACGTTGTTCCACAGGTCCTCGCTGATCCCGTCGATCGTGGGGGGCGGCGGCGCTTCGCCGTCCGGCCCGCACACCGTGAACACCACGGCCGCCTGCTGGCCGTTGTCGAGGGTGATGCCGCCCCGGACGTCCTGCCCGTCGCGTTCGAAGGGGATGTTGCCCTGGAGGTGGGCGGTCGCGCCCGGGGACCGGAACGTCGCCGTGCCGGGGGTCAGTTCGAGTTCGTGGGTGGCCCGCGCGTAGTCGAACCGCGGCCGGCACTCCAGAGCGAAGTGCACGGTGCCGCGCACCGAGCGTACGACGCGCACCAGACTGTGCCGGTCGCTCGGCGTCGGGCCCGGCAGCACCGGCATGTAGTCGATGGTCTCGCCCACGCCGTCCGGGGACATGAAGCGGGTCACCACGACGGCCGTGTCCGGGTAGTAGAGCTGCCGCCAGGTTCCCTCGGGGTGGTCGGGCGCGAGGCGGAAGTGGCCGCCGCCGTCGTGGTCCAGCAGCGAGGCGAAGACACTGGGGGAGTCGAATCGTGGCGCCGGGAACCAGTTGACGACACCCTGGGACGACACCAGGGCCGCGGTCTGCAGGTCCCCGATCAGGCCGTGGTCGGCGATGGGCGGATAGCGATCCATGCTGGCCTCCTTGTCGGGCTCGTCAGGCCGCTTCGGCCTTGACGCGCCCCGAACGGACGGCGTCGACGAGTGCCCGGTGGTCCTTCTCGTTCTGGTCGGCGTAGCTCTCGGCGAACGGGACGAGCGCCCGGTCGAAGACGTCGCCCCCGCCCAGGTAGGAGGCGATGGCGATCCGGTCGCCCGACCTCGCGTGCGCGCGGGCCAGCGTGGCACCGCACAGTTCACCGAAGGCCCGCATACCGGACGGCACCATGACCTCGGGTTCGGCGATGCCCTTCCAGTCCCGCAACTGCCGTACATAGAAGTCCCGTCGGCGGCCGTCGATGCCGTCGGCCCGTTCCCAGCCCAGGAAGATGTCGCTGGTGGCCTGCATGAGCCGCTGGCCGGCCACCACACGCTCGCCCTGCGTCCGGTACTCGCTGCCGCCGGCGAACGGTGCCAGCACCGACTCGTCGGCCTCCTTGGCCTGCAGGAGCAGTGGATCCGAGTCGTCACGGCCGAGCAGGAGGATGATCCAACAGCGGGTGCCCACACTGCCGACACCGACCACCTTGCGGGCCACATCGGCGATTTGGTACTGCTCCAGCAGGAACCGCCGGTCCGTGTTCAGACTGCGGCCGTAGCGTTCGATCAGCCGGCGGATCTGCTTCTCCAGCGCGCCGCGTTCGACATCCGGAAGCAGGTCCTGCAGCGGCGTGATGAGCGGTGGATCCGGGGCGATGCGGGCCTTGCCGTCGACCAGGTGGGTGAGCTTGGCGAAGGCCTGGAGGCTGTCCCGGGTGCGCGCCTTGGCCGTCGTCCTGGACCAGCGCTCGCGCGCCCGCGCGCTCAACTCCCCGGCGATATGGGTCCGTACCCACTCCTCGTCGAAATGCGTGTACCACACGGGGAGATTGCCCAGCCCGGCGAAGCGCCTCATCCACTCGCGGTACGACCGCACCGCCGCCCGGACGATGTCGGCGCGCTCCTTGGTGCTGAAGCCGTTCGCCCGGCCCGCGATGACGAAGCTGGTGGACAGCCGCTTCACGTCCCACTCCCAGGGGCCGGGCAGCGTCTCGTCGAAGTCGTTGATGTCGAACATCATGCGGCGCTCGGGCGAGGCCAGCAGCCGGAAGTTCAACAGGTGTGCGTCGCCGCACAGTTGGACCCTGATCCCGGACCGCGGGGTGTCGGCGAGGTCCCCGGCCATGATGGCGGCGGCCCCGCGGTAGAACCGGAACGGCGACTCGGTCATCCTGCCGTAGCGGATCGGTACGAGGTCGGGCACCCGGGTCGCCGACTGTCCCTCCACGACATCCACCGGGTCGGTCCGCTTCGGCGAGGGGACGAAGTCGGCATGGCTGGAACGGGGCACGGCGGACCGGGCGGCCTTGCCCAGCGCGGCTCGCTCCGCCGGGGTGTGGTGCGGTGGGTGGCCGTCGGCGGGGTGCTTGGGGGTCATTGCAGACGCTCCGCGATGTGGTCGCCGACACGGAGCGCGTTGGCGATGGCGGTCAGCGAGGGATTCACCGCGCCGATGCTCGGGAAGAAGCTCGTGTCGACGACGTAGAGGTTGTCGAGGTCGTGGGCCCTGCAGTTGATGTCGAGGGCCGAATCGGCGGGGTCGTGGCCGAAACGGACCGTCCCCGCCTGGTGCGCCGTCGCGCCGATGGGCATGCCCTTGTGCAGATAGATGCTGTGCGACAGGAGATGGTGCTCGCGCATGCCCAAGTGGCCGAGCATGCGCTGTAGTTCGTGCCGCAGGCGCTGGAGTCCGGCGACGTTGTTCTTCTCGTCGAGGGCGAGATGGATGTCGCCGTCCCCGTCCAGCGTGACGCGGTTGTCCGCGACGGGCAGGTCCTCTCCGCACAGCCAGAAGTCGACGGCATGGTGGGCGAGTACCTCGAAAGGCATGTCGGGCGCGACGGCTCCCGCCCAGCGGGGCGCCTCGCCGTGGATCTGCTCGGAGTCGGACTTGCCGAGCATCTGGATGCCGCCGAGGGGGTAGTCCCAGTCGTCGGACCCCAGGTACCAGTCGTGCAGCGCCAGCGTCTTCTGGAACTTGGTGTCGTTCGGTTCCTCGGATATGGCCATCAGGGCAAGGTTGTTGTGCCGCATGTAGTGACGGCCCACCACGTCCGAGCTGTTGGCGAGGCCTCGCGGATGCCGGTCGTTCGCCGAACGCAGCAGCAGGGCTGCCGAGTTGACGGCACCGCAGGCGACGATCACGATGTCGGCGCTGAACTCGACGGTCGAACCACCGGCTGAGGCGGCACCCCCTGCCTCACCGCCTCCGCCCCCGTCTCCCTCGCCCACCGTCGCGACGACGGAGGTGACGCTCCGGCCCGTGGGGTCGGTGTCGAGCCGTCGCACGTTCGCGTGGGTGACCATCTCCACGTTGGGGTGTTCGAGGGCGGGATCGACGCAGATGACCTGTGCGTCGGACTTCGCGCCGACCAGACAGGGGAAGCCGTCGACGCGGTCGCAGCGGATGCAGACGCTGGTGTGCACGGCCCGACCGTGCTCGTCCTGGGTGACGTTCACCCCGATCGGGAGGTGGAAGGGGTGCAGCCCCCGCTTCTCCAGGTCGTCGCTGAGCTGCTGGATACGCGGCTCGTGCTGGACCGGCGGGTAGGCGTACTGGGCGCTGCTGGGCCCTTCGGTCGGGTCCTCTCCGTGGCGGCCGTGCACGAGGTAGAGGTGTTCGGCCTGGGTGTAGTACGGCTCCAGGTCCTGGTAGCCGAGCGGCCAGGCGGGGGAGACGCCGTCGTGGTGGCGGAGTTCGCCGAAGTCCTCCGGGCGCAGCCGGAAGAGCGCGGCGCCGTAGAACTTGGTGTTGCCGCCCACGTAGTAGTTGACCTCGGGCGGGAACTGGTCGCCGTGCCGGTCGTACCAGAACTCCGGGGCTCGGTACTTGCCCTTTACGAACACCGCGGTGGAGTCCCAGTTGTCGCGTTCGCGCGGGAGGTAGCCACCGCGTTCGAGGAGGAGAATCCGTTTCCCGGTGGGAGCCAGCCGATGGGCGATGGTGCCGCCGCCCGCGCCGGTTCCGACAACGATGACGTCGTAGTGACGTGAGTCGGTCATGCCGGCCACCGTCCTTGGATCGCGGTCCGGGCCTGCCGTGGAAGGGGGCATCCGGCCCGATCACCAAGGTAGCTCTGGGCGATATGTCCGGCGAGTTGAGCTAATCGGGCGAGCCCAGGCGGCGGACCACGGCGGGTTCCCGCGCGATGACGGCACCGGCGGTGATGCCCACGGAGATGACGACGCACAGCCCGATCAGCCAGGACAGCACGGTGAAGACCGCGCCCAGCGACCCGTAGCGCTCCAGGCTGTGGTTGAGCGCGTCGGGTACGTACACCTTGGCGATCACCGACAGCACGGTCAGGGCCACCCCGGTCACAATCGCGCCGGGCAGCAGCGGCAGCCAGGGGACGCGCCCCGCGAGCAGCAGGTGCTGGGTCCACCACCAGACGCCGATCTCGGTGACCAGGAGCAGTGGGAGGCCGAGCCAGGACCCCACGCCGAAGCCGGTCCGCAGCGGTCCCTGCAGGGCGATGACGACCAGCAGGGTCACGATCCACACGAACCAGCGCCAGACCGCGATCCGCGCGCTCGCGGCCGGCAGCAGCCAGGCGCGCTGACAGAGCCGCTGCATCGCCCGGCTGCACGCGGTGGCGGACAGCAGCACCATCACCAGGCTGACCGCCCCGGTGCTCTGCCGAAGGCCCGCGGAGTCGGCCCCGTACACCTTCTTCAGCTGCTGGTCGGCGCTGCCGGTGATGCCGAGGATGTCGTGCACGGAGTCGACGATCTCCTTGCGTACCGACTGAGGGGCGAAGGAGGCGACCACGAAGAGCAGCGGAACGGCGGTCAGAAAGGCCTGGGCGGCGAGCCGGGTCGCGGAATCCAGCAGGTTCACCGCGATGAGATGGGAGGAGAGGCGGGTGATCACCGGGAACCGAGCCTCGGCGCCCGCCCGCATTCCCAGCAGCCGGGCAAGCAGCGCCGCCGCCCGCTCGCGCAGACGGCTCCGGCCGCCGCCGCTGTTCGAGCCCGGTCCTTCGCCTGCGCGCATTCCGCTCCCCGAGTCGGGCCTTGGCCGCGCACCCCGTCGGGGTGACCGCGCCACCAGGGTGCAGTCCGGCGTGGTCGCCGGGCTCGCGACGCGAGCGCCGTTGGGCCGTACGGGTGGCGGCGGGCCCGTGCCGTGCCGGGCGGAACCGTGGATTTGTGGAGGTCGGCGGGGGAGGTGACGATGAAGGCATGCGCGCTGCCGCGGCTCTGAGCCGAGCGAGACCACGCGGGGGCGGCGATGGTCCTTGACCTGGTCCTCATCGGTCTGGTGATCGCCCTGGACCCGCTGCCGGTCACCGGATTCGTGCTGGTGCTGTCGTCGCGCAACGGAATCTGGAAGGGCCTCGCCTTCATCCTCACATGGCTGGCCACTTTCGTCGGCATCATCGCCGCGGTGCTGCTCATGACCGGCGGTCAGCCACCGGCCGCGAAATCCGCGCCGTCCACGGCAGTGCTGGCCGCCAAAATGGCCATCGGTGTCGGAATGGTCTGCTACGCGGAGCGCACCCGCCGCAACATCGGCAAGGGGCACAGGTCCTCCGGCTTCATGTCGCGGATCGAGCGGATCTCCCCCTGGTCCGCGGCCGGACTGGCGCTGCTGCTCCAGCCGTGGGGGATGGTCGCGGCCGGAGCCGCCACCGTCGTGGAAGCCGACCTCTCGCACGCCGCGTCGTACGCGGCGCTGATGAGCTACGTCCTGCTGGCCACTTCCAGCATCCTCACGTTGGAGCTCTACGCGACGTTCGCGCCGCGATCGGCGCACGTCCGGCTGGAGAAGCTGCGTGCATGGCTGGAGGGGCACCAGGACCAGGCGCTGGTGTCGCTGGTGCTGTTCCTGGGGCTGTGGCTGGTGGGCAAGAGCATCTACCAGCTGACCGCGTGAACACCCGAACGGTCCCACCGGCTCCATTTGTTCACAGGGTACGGGGAGCCGTCGTACCGAAGTGCGGAGGCTTCCGTCCGGTGTTGCAATGACATTGACCGAGGGGCAGGGGGACCACCATGACCAAGCAGGGGTGAAGCCGTGAGCGAAGATGAATTCGTCGAGATGGGACCGATCGACTATGTGGTCGTGGAGTTTCCCGGTAACCGAATGACCGGCGAGGGATTTCCGATCCTGGTGGATCTGGTGGACCGCGGCGTCATTCGGATCCTCGACCTTTTGTTCGTGAGAAAGGACAAGGACGGATCCGTGGCCGGCATGGAGATCGCGGACTTCGACGGAGACGGGGCGCTCGACCTCGCCGTCTTCCAGGGCGCGTCCTCCGGCCTGCTGGGCGAGGACGACATCGAGGAGGCCGGGAGGGCCCTGGAGCCCGGCAACTCCGCCGGAATCCTGGTCTACGAGAACGTGTGGGCGGCGCCCTTCGCCACCGCCCTGCGCCGCAGCGGTGCCCAGATGGTCGCCTCCGGGCGCATCCCGGTGCCGGCGGTGCTGGCCGCGCTCGAAGACACGGATGCCGGATAGACGACACGGAAGCCGGACGGCCGCCGACGGCGGAGCGGTCCGGCCACGGCCGCGCCCCCGGACCCGCCGATCGGCGGAAGGTCCGGGGGTGCGGCCGTGCCCGTGCGGTCCGTCGGGCTGTGTCCGCCGTGTCTTGACAGGCCGTGTCCGTGCGGTCCGTCGGGCTGTGTCCGTGCCGTCCATCGGGTCGTTCCCGGGCCGCCCGCCCGACAGACCGGGGCCCCGTGCCCGCCGGGCGGAGCGCGAGGGATGGAACCGTCGAACCGGCAGCGGCCCCGCACCTCGGTGCGGGGCCGCTGCCGGCCGGAGAGTCCTGGGGGAGCGGTCGGTCACTCGGTACGTGCGTCCCGGCCGGGCCCGACGCACAGCGCCCAGATGACGAAGGCGTCGATGGCGATCAGCACGCTGGACCACACGGGGGAGTACGGCAGCCACATGAAGTTGGCGACCATGGCCAGGCCCGCCAGGGTGATGCCGACGATGCGGGCCCACAGCATGCCGCGGAACACGGCGATGCCGGCGAGGACGACCAGGACACCGAGGGTGAGGTGGATCCAGCCCCAACTCGTCAGGTTGAAGCTGTAGACGTAGTTGCTGGTCCTGACGAAGACGTCGTCCTTGGCGATGGCGGCGATGCCCTGGAATACGTTCATCGCACCGCCGAAGATCATCATGACCGCGGCGAAGGCGGTCCATCCGGACACCCACGCTCCCGTACTGCCGGCGGTTCCCTGCCGGTGCATTCCCGTCGTAGCCATTGCGAGCTCCTCCTGCGTAGACCTCGCCACTGACCGGGCTACGGTCGGTGGCCCACATTTCAGCTTGCCATGGGAATGACGGACCGGCAGATCGTCGGAAATCGCGCCGGGCGAGGCCGAGGCCGATGTGCGGAGGAATCCCTACGGTGCTCCAATGGACCTGTCATCTGCGCCGGGGAATTCGGCGCGCACCAGGGATCGGATCCCTTTCGGGTCATTCCCTGGGCTCCCGTTCCCGAAAGGAAAACACCGTGCCCGGTCTCCTTCGCGGGGTCGCCCGCACCGCCGTGGTGGCCGGTACGGCCACCGCCGTCTCGAACCGTGTGTCACGTCGCCAGCAGGGGCGCTGGGCCCAGCAGGAAGTCCAACAGGAGCCCCAGCAGCCCGCGCCGGCCGCTGCGCCCGCCCCGCCGGCCGACGACATGACCAGCAAGATCGATCAGCTGAAGCAACTGGGGGAGCTCAAGGCCCAGGGTGTGCTCAGCGAGGCCGAGTTCGAGGAGCAGAAGCGCAGGATCCTCGGCTGACCCGCGCACGATCCTCGACGAGAAACCCGCTACGAGACCACGACCAGAAGCCACGACTAGAAGCCACGACGAGAACACAGTCCCGGCGGCCGAGGGATCAGCCCTCGGCCGCCGAGGCGTGACGAGAGCCCAATGCTGGGCTGTGAGGCGGGCCCGGGTGCCCGTGGGTGGGCTGACCCCCGGGGTCAGCCCACCCGGTGGCCGTTCTCCAGTTCTGCCGTTCCCGAACTCTCCGCCAGGACGTCGAGTGCGGCGAGGACGCGACGGCCCGAGGCGCCCGGCAGATGCGCGGTCAGTTCTTCGCGCGGCACCAGCCGCCAGGACAGCAGTTCCTCCTCCTGCAGCCGGATCGCCTTGAGGTCCTTCTCGCCGAGTACGCCGCCGTCGTACAGATACGCCACCAGCGGTGGGCGCTCCGGCCACTGGACCCAGTCGACGGCCAGCAGTCGTCCGAGCTCCACGTCGAGGCCGATCTCCTCGGCCGTCTCGCGGCGCGCACCCTGCCGTGGGCTCTCCCCGTCGTCCGACTCCACCGTTCCGCCCGGCAGCGTCCACCCCTCGCGGTAGTTCGGCTCGACGAGGAGCACCCGCCCCTCGGCGTCGCGGAAGAGGGCGGCGGCCCCGACGAGAACACGGGGCAGGCCGGAGAGGTATGCGGCGAAGTCCGAAGTGGTCACTCAGGAAGGGTAACGAGCGGAACCCGGACGTTCCCGGTCTCCGGCACCGCCCGGCTTCCGGCGCCGCTACGGGCTCCCCGCACCGACCCGGGTTCCCCGCACCGACCCGGGTTCCGGCGCCGCCCCGGGCTCCCCATCGACCCGGGTTCCAGTACCGCTCCGGGTTCCAGTACCGCTCCGGGTTCCGGTACCGACCCGGGTTCCGGTACCGACCCGGGTTCCGGCGCCACCCTGGGCTCCCGCGCTGCCACTGATCGCGCCCCTGACCCCGACCCCGCCCCTGACCCCGACCCTGCCACCGGCTCAGGCTCTGGCCCCGGCCTCCGCCAACGCGACCGTGCGTGACGCGAGCTCGCTGATCCGTATCCCGTCGAAGCCGAACACCGCGCTGCGGACGGTGTCCTCCAGTGGGTCCTTCCACTGCGGGGGAATCGCCTCCGCCCCGCACAGGACGCCCGCGACGGAGCCCGCGGTCGCGCCGTTCGAGTCGGTGTCCAGACCGCCGCGGACGGTCAGCGTGATGGTGCGGGTGAAGTCGCCGTCGCCGTACAGGAGCCCGGCGGTCAGCACCGCCGCGTTCGGCACCGTGTGGATCCAGCCCATCCCGGCGGTTTCCTCGGACACCGTGGTGAGCGTGTCCTCCCAGGTCATCCGGGTCTCGTGGAGCGTGAGCACCCGGCGTACCGTGCGGGCCAGACGGCTGCTCGCGGGGATCACGGTGAGCGCCGTGTCGAGCGCGTCCCGGACGGACGGGGCGGTGAAGGCCGCGGCGATCAGCGCCGCCGCCCACATCGCGCCGTAGACGCCGTTGCCCGTGTGCGAGAGGACGGCGTCACGGCGGGCCAGGGAGGCGGCCCGCTGCGGCAGCCCCGGGGACGTCCAGCCGTAGACATCGGCGCGGATCAGCGCGCCGATCCACTCCTGGTACGGATTCTCGTACGTCGCCGTCACCGGAGGTTTCAGACCCTGGGCGAGATTGCGGTACGCGACCCGCTCCGCCGTGAACGTCTGGCGATACGGAAGGCGCAGCAGCCACAGGTCACCGACCTGCTCGGTGCTGAACGAGAAGCCGTGCGTCTCCAGGAGGTCGAGTCCGAGGATCGCGTAGTCCACGTCGTCGTCACGGCAACTGCCGTGGATGCGGCCGCGCACGCAGTCGCGCCACTCGGGCCGCAGCTCGAACTCACCACCGGCACCGTCGTCGGCCGGCCCGGGGAGGTAGTCGGTCAGGGGCAGGGCCGCGGCCTGCCGCAGATAGCGGTCGATCCGGTCCCGCGTCCAGTGGTCGCCCTGCTCGACCGGTTTGCCGAGCATGTTGCCCGCGATCCGGCCCAGCCAGCCCCCGAGGACGCGGTCGGCGATGTCGGTGCCCACAGGGGTCATGGCTCCGGTCTACCCAATTCCGGGCGGGCGTGCGCGCCGGGCGGCGCGGAATCGGGTGCTCCGGGAGCCACCGAGGCCGCCGATGCCCTGCGCCGGGCGCGTCGGCAGCGGCCGGTCCCCGAGCGGGGTCCCGGGCCGGTTCCGCAGGCCGGGCCGGCGGGTCCCGGGGCTCGTCCCGCAGGCTGGGCAGGGGCATGACGGCGGGGGCTCCCTCCGGTTAAGGTCGCAGCGGCGCGACTGCCTTGACGTGTGCAAGGCCCGGAAGCAAGGGGAATGCAAGGTGGCGGACGCTGCAGTGAATCGGACCCCGCGTGTGCTCATCGCCGCGGACAAGTTCAAGGGATCGCTGACGGCCGTACAGGTCGCGGAACGCGTGACGGCCGGACTGCGCCGGGTCGCGCCCCAGGTGATGGTCGAGTCGCTGCCCGTGGCCGACGGCGGCGACGGCACCGTCGACGCGGCGGTCGCGGCCGGATTCGAGCGCCGCGAGGTGCGCGTCGCCGGACCGCTGGGCAACGAGGTGACCGCCGCGTTCGCGCTGCGCGGGGACACCGCGGTCGTGGAGATGGCCGAGGCGAGCGGGTTGCAGCGGCTACCCAGAGGCGTCTTCGCACCGCTCTCGTCGTCGACGTACGGCTCCGGGGAACTGCTGCGCGCCGCGCTGGACGCCGGTGCGCGCACCATCGTCTTCGGAGTGGGCGGCAGCGCGACGACGGACGGCGGCGCGGGCATGCTGTCCGCGCTCGGCGCGCGCTTCCTCGACGCGGACGGTGAGCCGGTGGCTCCCGGCGGCGCCGCGCTGTCCGACGTGGAGACGGCCGATCTGTCCGGCCTGGACGACCGGCTCGCCGCGGTCGACCTCGTCCTCGCCAGCGACGTGGACAACCCGTTGACGGGACCCAAGGGCGCGCCCGCCGTCTACGGCCCCCAAAAGGGCGCGGGTCCCGACGACGTGGCGGTGCTGGACATCGCCCTCGCCCACTTCGCCGGCGTCCTGGAGAAGGAGATCGGGCCGAAGGCCGCCGGGTACGCCGCGGCGCCCGGCGCGGGCGCCGCGGGAGGGGTCGGTTACGGGGCTCTGGTCCTTGGCGCCCGCTTCCGGCCCGGCATCGAGGTCATGCTCGACGTGCTCGGCTTCGCGCCCGCGCTGGAGCGCGCCACGCTGGTGATCACCGGTGAGGGGTCCCTCGACGAGCAGACCCTGCACGGCAAGGCGCCCGCCGGGGTCGCGGCGGCCGCCCGAGCCGGGGGCAAGGAGGTCGTCGCGGTCTGCGGCCGCCTCGCGCTCCGGCCCGAGGCGCTCGGCAGGGCCGGCATCCGGCGGGCGTACCCCCTCACCGAGGTCGAGCCCGACATCGCGAAGTGCATCTCCGACGCCGGACCGATCCTGGAACGGGTGGCGGAGAACATCGGTCGGGACTTCCTGCTCTGAGGCCCGAGGAGTTCATCGTTCCCTTGGCCCGAGGGCGGTCCATCGCTTCCTCGGTCCGAGGGCGGTCCAGCGCTCCCCCGGCCCGAGGAGTTCATCGCTCCCTCGGGCCAGGGCGGTCCGCCGCACTCACCGTGGTGGGCCGCTGTCGTCTCGCCGTCCCGGCCCCGCTCCCGTGACCCCCGTGGAGCCCGCCAACCGGTAGGCGTCCAGGGCCAAGGTCATCTCGATCAGGTCGCGGGGGCGGGCCAGTGAGCGCGAGGTCACCTGTTCCAGCCGGCGCAGGCGGTTGAAGACGGTGTTCCGGTGGCAGTACAGGCGTCCGGCCGCCCGTCCCGCGGAACCCTCGCACGCCAGCCACATGTCCAGCGTCTCGATCAGCACGGCCCGGTCGCCGGGTTCGAGCTCCAGCAACGTACCGAACACGTCCGACACCAGCCGGCCCGCCAGTTCCGGCTGGCTCACGACGAGCGCCGTCGGCATCCGCTGATCGAGGCGTACGACCCCCGTCGCGTCCGGCGGACAGGTACGCAGCGCCAGTTCGGCCCACCGCCGGGCGCGCCCCAGTTCGCCCAGACCCGAGACCACGGGACTGATACCGCCCGGACCCGAGCGCCGACCGTCCAGCAGCCGGGCGACCTCGTCCAGGTCCTGTTGGGCGCCCAGCGCCACGACCGCGATCTCGCAGTCGGCCCGCATCCGCCAGATGAACCGCAGCCCCGCCCCCACCATCGGCCGGACGCAGACGTCCCGTCCGTCGTGCCGCTCCGTCCGCAGCACGACGACGGCGTACGGGCCGTGCTCGGGCAGATCGAGCCCGGCCGCCGCCCGCGCCGCGAGCCCCGGTGCCTCCTGACCCTCAAGCAGCGCGTCCAGCAGCGCCTGCAACTGCTCGTCGGTGCGCCGCCGTAGCTCCCGTTCCGTGGCCAGGTAGGACTCCGACGCGGTCGCGGCCTGCGCGTCCACGGCCGACCACACCATCGTGGCGCACCGCATGAGCACCGCGAGCCGCTCGGGCTCCCGGCTCGCCGCGCTCTCCATCAGCGCGTCCCACACCAGATAGCCGGCGGCACGGTAGGCGTGCACCAGGAGTTCGAGCGGCAGCCCCTGCTGGGCCCGCCGCCGGCCCGCCTCCTCGGCGTGCTCCAGATCACGGCGCGGTGAGTCCCGCGGAGCGGAGATCGCCTTGATGCCGATGCGCATCGCGGTCTCCGCCTCCCGCCACTGCTGGTCGTGCGGCAGCACCTGCCCGTAGACGGGGGAGTACTCGGTGAGCTGCCTGACGTGCTCGTCGACGAGCTCGGGCAGCCGTTCCAGCAGAGCCACACACGACTCCGCGAGCAGCTTCCAGTCATGACCGGTCCGCGGTCTGCGCCCTCCCATGGCCGGAGGATCCCACCCGGACACGGGGTCGCACAGGCCCCTGACACGCGGTGTTGTGCGCATGCACAACGGGCGGGCGCCACCGGTGGGCTCCCGCCGCGTATCGGCCACAGCCCGTGGACGGGGGTGTCCACCGGTGCTGAGGTGAGCGCCACACCGAGCGAGGACAAGGGAGATGCCATGGGCGGTTCCGCTCTGCTCGTGCGGGAACTGTCGGTCGGATACGGCCCCGTGCGCGCACTGCGTCATGTGTCGTTGGAGGTGCCCGACGGAACCGTGGTGACGGTCCTCGGCAGCAACGGCGCGGGCAAGTCGACGCTGCTGCGGGCGGTGTGCCGGACCCTCTCCTTCCACGGGGGAGCGGTCACCGGCGGCACGGTCACGCTGGGCGGCCGGCCGTTGGACCGGCTGCCGCCGGACCGGGTGGTGGCCGCCGGGGTGTCCCAAGTCCCGGAAGGCCGACGGGTGTTCAGCCGGATGACGGTCGCGGACAATCTGCGCGCCGGAGCACTCGGCTCCACCGGCGGCCGCGTCGACCGGGCGCGCGCCCTGCGGCGCGTGCACGAGCTGTTCCCCGTCCTCGCCGACCGCGCCCAGCAGCGGGCGGGGCTGCTGTCCGGCGGGGAGCAGCAGATGCTCGCGGTCGGCCGGGCGCTCATGGGCGCCCCCAAGGTGCTGCTGCTCGACGAACCCTCGCTCGGGCTCGCCCCGTTGATGGCCGCGCGCATCGCCGACACCGTGCGGGAGATCAACGAACAGGGCACCTCCGTCCTGCTCGTCGAACAGAACGCCGCCCTCGCCCTGCGACTCGCCTCCAGCGCCTACGTCCTGGAGGTCGGCGAGGTGACCCTGTCCGGCCCCGCGGACGAACTCGCCGCCTCCGACGAGGTGCGCCGCCGGTACCTCGGTGTCGTCGACGAGGACGCCGCCGCCGACGGGGCTCCTGCGCGCGGCGCTCTCCCGTCCCTGTCCCGCTGGAAGGGGTGAGCCCACCATGACAGAACGCGACAGCGCGGCAACTCCCGCGCAGGGCAAGGCGTCGGCGACCGACCTGGCGCCCGCGCCCGCGGACATTCCCTCGCTCGACGTCAAGGACGTGACGGTCCGCTTCGCGGGGCTGACCGCGCTCGACGCGGTGAGTTTCACCGTGCGACCGGGCACCGTGCACGCCCTCATCGGCCCCAACGGGGCAGGAAAGTCAACCTGCTTCAACGTGCTGTCCGGTGTCTGCCGGCCCGCCGCCGGAAGCGTCCGCCTCGGCGAGCACGAACTCACCGGACTGCCACCCCACCGGATCGCCGGGCTGGGCGTGGCCCGCATCTTCCAGAACCTGGCCCTGCCACCGCACGCCACCGTCGAGGACTGCCTGCTGCTCGGCCGGCACCGGCTGACCCGCGCCGGATTCCTCGCCGCCGGGCTCCGGCTGCCCTCGGCGGCCCGCGAGGACCGGCGGCACCGCGAACGCGTCCGCGAGATCGCCGAGTTCGTGGGCCTGGAGGGACAGCTCGACCGGCCCGCCGGTTCGCTCCCGTACGGACAGCAGAAGCTCGCCGAGCTCGCCCGGGCCCTGTGCATGGAACCCCGGGTCCTGCTCCTGGACGAACCCGTCGCGGGCATGACCGCCGACGAACGCCGCCGTACCGCCGCGGTCGTCGCGGGAGTCCGCGACAGCCTCGGCATCTCGATCGTGCTGGTGGAACACGACATGGGAGTGGTGATGCGGCTCGCGGACGCGGTGACCGTACTGGACTTCGGGCGCCGCATCGCCGACGGCGCTCCCACAGACGTACAGAACGATCCGGCGGTGGTACGCGCCTATCTGGGCGAGAGCACCGGCCCAGAGGAGACCGCTTCATGAGCACCTTCGCCGAACTCCTGCTCAACGGCCTGTCGTTGGGCTCCGTCTACGCCCTCATCGCGCTCGGCTTCGTCGTCATCTTCCGGGCCACGGAGGTCGTCAACTTCGCGCACGCCTCCCTGCTGCTCGCGGGCGGCTATGTCACCGCGACCCTCCACGACGACATCGGCTTCTGGCCCGCGCTGCTCGCCGGGGTCGCGGGCGCCGCGCTGGTCGGGGCCGCCGTGGAGTTCCTGGTGATCCGCCGCTACCGGGGTACCGACCAGAGCGTCCTCGCCATCGTCACCATCGGCGTCGACATCCTGCTCACCACCGAGCTGACCCGCCGGATCGGCACGGACGTCCTGGCGATGGGCGACCCCTGGGGCAACGCCGTCCTCACCGTCGGGCCGGTCTCCATCGCGCACACCCGCATCGCGGCGTTCGTCACCGCGTCCCTGCTCATCACCGTCTTCCTGCTGGCCTTCCGCTACACGTCCTGGGGCGTGGCGATGCGCGCAGCCGCCGAGAGCCCGGAGACCGCGGCCCTGATGGGGGTCAGGCTCGGCCGGGTGTCGTTGGGGGCCTGGGCGGTGGCGGGCGGCCTCGCGGCCGTCGCCGCGCTGTTCCTGACCGTCTTCCCGACCCCCGGCCTCGAACGCGCCACCTCGCTGGCCGCGCTCAAGGCGTTCCCCGCGGCGATCCTCGGCGGCCTCGACTCGACGACCGGCGCGCTGGTCGGCGGCCTCCTCGTCGGCGTCACCGAATCCCTGGCCACCGGCTACCAGAGCGACCTCACCTTCCTCGGGCGCGGCCTCGGCGATCTCGCGCCCTACGTGGTGATGGTCGCGATCCTGCTCATCCGGCCCGCCGGGCTGTTCGGCACGAAGGAGCTCTCCCGTGTCTGAGGTCCTCACCCGCGACGAGGCGGGCAGCGCACCCCGGCCCGCCCGCCACCGCACGATCCGGCTGCCCGGCGCCCGGACCGCGATCGGGGCCGCAGGTTCCGTCCTGCTGCTCGCGCTGCCTTTCTACGTCGACCGCTTCTGGCTGGAGGCCGGTCTGTTCGCGATGGCCGCCGCGATCGGCGCGATCGGCCTCAACCTCCTCACCGGCGCCACCGGGCAGCTCTCCATGGGGCATGCCTTCTTCCTCGCGGTCGGTGCGTACGGCTACTGCGTGTTCGCCGCAGACGGAGGCGACGGGCTCACCGGTCTCGGCCTGCCGACCTGGCTCGCGGCCGTGCTCGCCGTGGCCGTCTCCGGGATCGCCGGAGGCCTGTTCAGCCCGATCGCGGGACGGCTGCGCGGCGCCTACCTCGGCATCGCCACGCTCGCCCTGATCTTCATCGGACAGCACGTCTTGTTCAACGCCCGGGATCTGACGGGCGGCTTCAACGGCCGCGACGTACCGCCGCTCAGCCTCTTCGGTCTCACCTTCGACGACCGTGAGCTCGTCGTCGCCGCCGTCCCGTTCGGCTCGGCCGAGAAGCTCTGGTACGTCGGTCTGGCAGTACTCCTCGGCTGCGGGCTCTTCGCCCGAGGGGTGCTCCGCGGCCGCCCCGGCCGGGCGATGAACGCCATCCGCGACCACCGGATCGCGGCCGGGGTGATCGGCGTGCCCGTCGCCCGGTACCGCGCCGCCGTCTTCGTCCTGTCCTCGATGTACGCGGGCCTGGCCGGGGTGCTGCTCGCCCTGGTCTTCCAGCGCACCGTGCCCGACTACTTCGGGATCACGCTCTCGCTCGACTACCTCGCCATGATCGTCATCGGCGGGCTCGGCTCGGTCGCCGGGGCGGTCGCCGGGGCCGCGTTCGTCTCGCTGCTGCCGCAGCTGCTGACCCGCTACAGCGACACCCTGCCCCTGGTCTCCGACCCGGGCATGGGCGGGATCGCGCCCGGCGAGGCGGCCCGGTACCTGTACGGCGCCGCCGTCGTGGCGGTGGTGCTCTTTCTTCCGGGCGGCCTGGTCAGGGTGGCCGCCCGGCGTCGCGTCAAGCCCCGTCCCGGGGCCACTCCAGGGGAGGAACGATGAGAACGACACACACCGCGCGGCTGGCCGCCGGGGCGCTGGCCGCCCTGCTCGTGCTGGCCGGATGCAGCTCCAAGGCCAAGGACGACAACTCCGACAAGCAGGCGGCCGGCGGGGTGAAGACCGGCGAGGGGATCTCCGGGAAGACGATCAGCCTCGGAGCGCTCACCGACATGAGCGGTGTCTACGCGACGCTCGGCAAGAGCGTCACCCAGGCCCAGCAGCTCTATGTGAAGCAGACCAACGACGCCGGCGGCGTCTGCGGCTACAAGCTGGCGCTGACGGTCCGCGACCACGGGTACGACCCGCAGAAGGCCGTCTCCGGCTACACGGAGCTGGCGCCGAAGGTACTGGGCTTCACCCAGTTCATCGGCTCGCCCTTCGTCGCGGCCGTCAAGCAGCGCATCGACGGCCAGGACAAGGGACTGGTCCTGCCGCAGGCCTGGTCGGCCACCCTGCTGGGCAGCTCGTACATCCGGCCCATCGGCTCCACGTACGACATCGAGACGATCAACGCGATCGACTTCCTGATGAAGGAGAAGGGCCTCAAGAAGGGCGACAGCATCGGCCATGTCTACTTCGAGGGGGACTACGGCGAGAACGCGCTGACGGGCTCCCGGTACATGGCGAAGCAGTCGGGGCTCAAGGTCGTCGAGCAGAAGATCAAGCCGACGGACAACGACATGACCGGCCAGGTCGTCGCGCTGAAGAAGGCCGGGGTGAAGGCCATCATGATCAGCGCGGGCCCGCGGCAGGCCGCCTCGCTCGTCGGGGTCGCCGCGGCCCTCAAGTTCGATGTGCCGGTCATCGGCAACAACTCGGCGTTCGCCCCGCAGCTCCTCGCCACCGCGGCGGCCCCGGCCCTGGAGGCGAACTACTACGTGGCCAACCCCTCGCTGCCGGTCGGGGCGGACACCCCGAAGGCGAAGAAGCTGGTCGCGGACTACAAGGCCGCCTATCCGAAGGACTCCCTGGACAACGGCGTGGTGGCGGGCTGGACGGCCGCGTCGGCGTTCGGCGAGGCGCTGAAGAAGGCCTGCGCGGCCAAGGACCTCACCCGCGAGGGCGTCGACAAGGCCCTGCTGACCATCGACGCGTTCGACCCGGGGTTCGGCATTCCCCAGAACTTCACCGACCCGAAGTCGGCGTCGTCGAAGGAGAGCGTCATCCTTCAGCCCGACAAGAACGCCGTCGGCGGGATGAAGGTCGTCCGTGAGGCCGAGGCCTCGTCCGTCGCCCAGGGATACACGCCCGCCGCCTGACCCCCTCGCTCCCGCGCCGGGCGAAAGGCTCCGCCCACGCACAAGGGCCCCGAACCGTGTGGTTCGGGGCCCTTCGTGTCGTACGGGGTGTTACGGGAGCTGTGCGGCTCGTGCCTCACGGCGGTTGCCCCGGAAGTTGTTCACCCGGCGGGCCGTGGCGAACAGCGGGATCACCGCGCCCATGACCAGCTGCAGCGCACAGCCGGTCTGGAGGAGCAGCTGGCCGCCGGGGGCGTCGAACGCCCACGCCGCCAGGAGACCCATCGAGAGCACGATCCAGGAGAGCATCGCGACCGCGAGGCGACCGCGCGGCTTGGGGTACTCGACCCGGCTCACCATCAGCCAGGCGGTGCCCATGATCGCCATGAGCGTGGCGACGAAGGGCAGCTCGAGCAGGATGATGGAGACCACCGTCAGGGCGCCGAAGGGGCTCGGCATGCCCTGGAACGTGCCGTCCTTCACGGTGACGCAGGAGAATCTCGCGAGCCTCAGCACCACGGCCAGGAGCACCACGATCGCTCCGACCGCGGCCACCTTCTGGTACGCGTCGTCCGCGACCATGCCGTACACGAGCACGAAGTACGCCGGCGCGAGACCGAAGCTGATCAGGTCGGACAGGTTGTCCAGCTCGGCGCCCATGGGGGAGGAGCGCAGCTTGCGGGCAACCAGACCGTCGAACAGGTCGAAGACCGCGGCGCACAGCATGAGGATCACGGCCGTGGCGGCGGAGTGACGGGCCATGCCCGACTCGTCGCTGCCCGTGAGGTGCGGGATCAGGATGCCGGTGGTGGTGAAGTACACCGCCATGAAGCCGCAGGTGGCGTTGCCGAGGGTGAGCGTGTCCGCTATCGAGAGGCGGAGCGAGAGGGGCATCTCCTCCTCGTCGTCCGCCTCATCGGCCTCGGGCACCCAGCCGGCCTGTGTCTCGGGATCAATCACGGTCAATTCGAGTCACCCCAGCCACGGTCTTCTGACCGACCTCCACGTCGACCTCGACACCCTCGGGGAGGTAGATGTCCACGCGCGAGCCGAAGCGGATCAGGCCGATCCGGTCACCCTGCTCGACCTTCGTGCCCTGAGGGATGTAGGGAACGATGCGGCGGGCGACCGCGCCGGCGATCTGGATCATCTCGATGTCACCGAGTTCGGTGTCGAAGTGCCAGACGACGCGCTCGTTGTTCTCGCTCTCCTTGTTGAACGCCGGAACGAACCCACCGGGGATGTGCTCGACCGACGTCACCGTGCCGGAGAGGGGCGCGCGGTTGACGTGGACGTTGAGCGGGCTCATGAAGATCGCGACGCGGGTGCGTCCGTCCTTCCACGGCATGATGCTCTGCACCACACCGTCGGCGGGCGAGATGACACGGCCCTGCGTGATCTCACGCTCGGGATCGCGGAAGAACCACAGCATCCCGGCCGCGAGCGCGGTGACGGGTACGGCCACGGCCTTGGCCGCGCCGGAACGGCGCGAACGAGCCAGGCTGATTGCTGCGGTGGCAACGGTCGGGAGAAGCCACGGCGATGCTCCGCGCGCGAGGCGGACCCGGCCGCGAGGTGCAGAGGTTTGGCTGTGGGGCATGGATGACCTTCGTAGCGGATGATGCCGCGCTCGAACGGGGGACGGCGGCTTTCACGCGATCGTACCGGTCGCAGACCGCAACTGGGCAAGCCAAGATGCGGAGTCGACGGCCGAAGAGTGCTGACGGGGTGTGATCTTCTTCGCGAAGAAAACACCCCGAACCCGGACACTTAGCCCTGGAGTCGATACTCTTCGAGCAGTCGGCGCCCGATGATCATTTTCTGGATTTCGGCGGTACCTTCGCCGATCAGCAGCATCGGCGCCTCACGGTAGAGGCGCTCGATCTCGTACTCCTTGGAGAAGCCGTAGCCGCCGTGGATCCGGAAAGCATCCTCCACTACCTCTTTGCAGTACTCGGAGGCGAGGTACTTCGCCATCCCTGCTTCGAGGTCGTTTCGTTCACCGGAGTCCTTTTTGCGAGCCGCGTTCACCATCATTGCATGGGCGGCCTCGACCTTGGTAGCCATTTCGGCCAGCTTGAACTGGATCGCCTGGTGCTGGGCGATGGCCTTGCCGAAAGTGTGACGTTGCTGGGCATATGAGACGCCGAGCTCGAATGCACGCTGTGCGACGCCGCAGCCACGAGCCGCGACATTGACGCGGCCGACCTCGACTCCGTCCATCATTTGGTAAAACCCTCGGCCGGTGGTTCCGCCGAGCACGCGATCGGCCGGAATGCGCAGTCCGTCCATGATGAGTTCGGTGGTATCGACCCCCTTGTAACCCATCTTGTCGATCTTCCCGGGAATGGTGAGGCCGGGGCGGACCTCTCCGAAGCCGGGCTCCTTCTCCACCAGGAAGGTCGTCATCGACTTGTGGGGCGCCGTGCCCTCGGGGTGTCCTTCGTCACTTCGGACCAGAACGGCCACCAGATTCGATGATCCACCGTTCGTCAGCCACATCTTCTGGCCGTTCAGGACGTACTCGTCGCCGTCCTTGACCGCCTTCGACGAGATCGCCGACACATCCGAGCCGAGCGCCGGCTCCGACATCGAGAAGGCGCCACGCGTCTCACCGAGCGCCATGCGGGGCAGGAAGTGGTCCTTCTGCTCCTGCGTGCCGTGCTGCTTGATCATGTACGCCACGATGAAGTGGGTGTTGATGATGCCGGAGACCGACATCCAGCCGCGGGCGATCTCCTCGACGCACAGCGCGTACGTCAGGAGGGACTCGCCCAGGCCGCCGTACTCCTCGGGGATCATCAGCCCGAAGAGGCCCAGCTCCTTGAGGCCGTCGACGATGTCTTGGGGGTACTCGTCGCGGTGCTCCAGCTCGGTCGCGACCGGGATGATCTCCTTGTCCACGAAGTCGCGGACGGTGGAGAGGATCTCCTGCTGGACGTCGGTCAGACCGGCGGTCTGGGCGAGTCGCGCCATGACTACTTCTCCGTCTTCTTTTCCGCGGGTGCGGTGAGTTCGGGCCGGCCGGGCTGCTCGCCGCCGCGCTCCTTGATGTACGTCTCGGTGGGAACCATCACCTTGCGGCGGAACACGCAGACCAGCGTGCCGTCCTGCTTGTAGCCCTTGGTCTCGACGTAGACGATCCCGCGGTCCGACTTGGACCGGGAGGGCGTCTTGTCGAGGACCGTGGTCTCGCCGTAGATGGTGTCGCCGTGGAAGGTCGGCGCCACGTGCTTCAGCGACTCGACCTCCAGGTTGGCGATCGCCTTGCCCGAGACGTCCGGCACGGACATCCCGAGGAGCAGCGAGTAGATGTAGTTCCCGACGACGACGTTCTTGCCGAAATCGGTCGTCTTCTCCGCATAGTTGCTGTCCATGTGGAGCGGGTGGTGGTTCATGGTCAGCAGACAGAAGAGGTGGTCGTCGTACTCCGTGACCGTCTTCCCGGGCCAGTGCTTGTAGACCGCCCCGACCTCGAACTCTTCGTAGGTGCGTCCGAACTGCATGGTGCTCAGGCCTCCGGGGCTTCGAACGTGGTCGTGCGCTGCATGCCGGCGGCCCGGCCCTTGCCCGAGATGACGAGCGCCATCTTGCGGCTGGCCTCGTCGATCATCTCGTCGCCGAGCATCGCGGAGCCCTTCTTGCCGCCCGCCTCCGACGTGTAGTAGTCGTACGCGTCCAGGATCAGCTCGGCGTGGTCGAAGTCCTCCTGCGACGGGGAGAAGATCTCGTTGGAGGCCTCCACCTGACCCGGGTGCAGCACCCACTTGCCGTCGAAGCCGAGGGCGGCGGCACGCTGGGCGACCGCGCGGTAGCCGTCGATGTTGCGGATCTGAAGGTAGGGGCCGTCGATCGCCTGGAGGTTGTTGGCGCGCGCCGCCATCAGGATCTTCATCAGGATGTAGTGGTAGGCGTCCGCCGGGTAGCCGGGCGGCTGCTCACCCACGACCAGCGACTTCATGTTGATCGACGCCATGAAGTCGGCCGGGCCGAAGATGATCGTCTCCACGCGCTGCGAGGCGGTGGCGATCTCGTTGACGTTGTTCAGACCCTGGGCGTTCTCGATCTGCGCCTCGATGCCGATCTTGCCGACCTCGAAGCCCATCGTCTTCTCGATCTGCGTCAGCAGCAGGTCAAGGGCTACGACCTGCTCGGCCGTCTGCACCTTCGGCAGCATGATGCAGTCGAGGTTCTGACCCGCGCCCTCGACGACCGTGACGACATCGCGGTACGTCCACTCGGTCGTCCAGTCGTTGACGCGCACGACCCGGGTCTTGCCGGTCCAGTCACCCTCGTTGAGGAACTTGACGATGGTGTGCCGGGCGTCGGGCTTGGCCAGCGGCGCGCACGCGTCCTCCAGGTCCAGGAAGACCTGGTCCGCGGGGAGCCCCTGGGCCTTCTCCAGGAAGCGCGGGTTCGAGCCGGGCACGGCCAGGCAGGATCGCCGCGGACGAAGGCGGTTGACGGGCGTGGTCATGCGGGGACCTCCAGGGGGTCGAGCTTGTTCGCTTTCCGGATCTCGTCGACGATACGGCCGATGATTCCGGTGATGTCGAAGTCCTTCGGTGTGAAGACCGCGGCCACTCCGGCGGCCCTCAGCTGTTCGGCGTCGGCGTTCGGGATGATCCCGCCCGCGATCACCGGAATGTCGCCCGCGCCGGCCGTGCGCATCTTCTCCAGGACGTCCGGCACCAGCTGGGCGTGCGAGCCGGACAGGATGGACAGGCCAACGGCGTGCACGTCCTCGGCCACGGCCGCGTCCACGATCTGCTCCGGGGTGAGCCGGATGCCCTGGTAGACCACCTCGAAGCCGGCGTCGCGGGCCCGCACGGCGATCTGCTCGGCGCCGTTGGAGTGCCCGTCCAGGCCCGGCTTGCCCACCAGGAACCGCAGGTTGCCGACGCCCAGGTCCTTCGCGGTCAGCTCCACCTTGCGGCGCACCAGGGCGAGCCCGGTGCCCTCCTCGGCGGTGACCGCCACGGGCGCCGACGAGACGCCGGTCGGGGCGCGGAACTCGCCGAACACCTCGCGCAGGGCCCCGGCCCACTCGCCGGTCGTGACACCGGCGCGGGCGCACTCCAGGGTGGCTTCCATGAGGTTGGCGGTGCCCTTCGCGGCCTCCTTCAGCCGCTCCAGCGCCTTGCACGGGCGCGGGTGGTTGAAGGGCGGCTGGTAGCGCGTGTCACGCCAGGTCCCCAGCGCGGAGATCACCCGGGCCTCGACCGCCGGGTCGACCGTCATGATCGCCGCGTCCAGGTCGGCCGTGAGCGGGTTCGGCTCGGTCGACTGGAAGATGTTGACGCCGACGATCTTGTCTGTGCCGCCCTCGATACGGGCCCGGCGCTCGGCGTGCGAGGACACGAGCTGCGACTTGAGGTAGCCGGACTCGACGGCGGCCATCGCGCCGCCCATCGCCTCGATGCGGTCGATCTCGGCCAGCGACTCCTCGACGAGGGACGCCACCTTGGCCTCGATGACGTGCGAGCCCTCGAAGATGTCCTCGTACTCCAGCAGGTCGCTCTCGTGCGCCAGCACCTGCTGGATGCGCAGCGACCACTGCTGGTCCCACGGACGCGGCAGGCCCAACGCCTCGTTCCAGGCGGGCAGTTGGACGGCACGCGCGCGGGCGTCCTTGGAGAGGGTGACGGCCAGCATCTCCAGCACGATCCGCTGGACGTTGTTCTCCGGCTGCGCCTCGGTCAGGCCCAGGGAGTTGACCTGGACGCCGTACCGGAAGCGGCGCTGCTTGGGGTCCTCGATGCCGTACCGCTCGCGCGTGATCTTGTCCCAGATCCGCCCGAACGCCCGCATCTTGCACATCTCCTCGATGAAGCGGACGCCCGCGTTCACGAAGAAGGAGATACGGGCCACGACCTCGCCCTTGCGGTCCTCGGCGATCTGCCCGGACGCGAACACCGCGTCCAGGACGGCGATCGCGGTGGACATCGCGTACGCGACCTCCTGGACCGGTGTGGCGCCCGCCTCCTGCAGGTGGTAGCTGCAGATGTTGATCGGGTTCCACTTGGGGATGTGGTTGACCGTGTACGTGATCATGTCCGTCGTGAGGCGGAGGGAGGGCACCGGCGGGAAGACGTGCGTCCCCCGCGAGAGGTACTCCTTCACGATGTCGTTCTGGGTCGTCCCCTGGAGCTGGGTGATGTCGGCGCCCTGCTCCTCGGCGACGACCTGATAGAGCGCCAGCAGCCACATGGCGGTGGCGTTGATGGTCATCGAGGTGTTCATCTGCTCCAGGGGGATGTCCTGGAACAGCCGGCGCATGTCACCGAGGTGCGAGACCGGCACGCCGACCCGGCCGACCTCGCCGCGGGCGAGGATGTGGTCGGGGTCGTAGCCGGTCTGCGTCGGCAGGTCGAAGGCCACGGAGAGCCCTGTCTGCCCCTTGGCGAGGTTGCGCCGGTACAACTCGTTGGACGCCTCGGCCGTGGAGTGGCCGGCATACGTGCGCATGAGCCACGGCCGGTCCTTCTCCCGCCGCTCATAGGCGGTCTGACGCTCTGTCATGGATGGACCTCAGACGTTCCGGAAGCGGTTGATGGCGTCGATGTGCTGGGCACGCTTCTCCTCGTCGCGCACGCCCAGGCCCTCCTGGGGCGCCAGCGCGAGCACGCCGACCTTGCCCTGGTGGAGGTTGCGGTGCACGTCGTAGGCGGCCTGCCCGGTCTCCTCCAGGGAGTAGACCTTGGAGAGCGTCGGGTGGATCTTGCCCTTGGCGACGAGCCGGTTGGCCTCCCAGGCCTCGCGGTAGTTCGCGAAGTGCGAGCCGATGATCCGCTTCAGGGACATCCACAGGTAGCGGTTGTCGTACTCGTGCATGTAGCCCGAGGTCGAGGCACAGGTGGTGATGGTGCCGCCCTTGCGGGTGACGTAGACCGAGGCGCCGAAGGTCTCGCGGCCCGGGTGCTCGAAGACGATGTCGATGTCCTCGCCGCCGGTGAACTCGCGGATGCGCTTGCCGAAGCGCTTCCACTCCTTCGGGTCCTGGGTGTGCTCGTCCTTCCAGAACTTGTAGCCCTCGGCGTTGCGGTCGATGATCGCCTCGGCGCCCATCGAGCGGCAGATGTCCGCCTTCTGCTCGCTGGAGACGACGCAGATCGGGTTGGCACCGCCGGCGAGCGCGAACTGCGTGGCGTACGAGCCGAGTCCACCGCTCGCGCCCCAGATCAGGACGTTGTCGCCCTGCTTCATGCCGGCGCCGTTGCGGGAGACGAGCTGCCGGTAGGCGGTGGAGTTCACCAGCCCGGGGGCGGCGGCCTCCTCCCAGCTCAGGTGGTCCGGCTTGGGCATCAGCTGGTTGGACTTGACGAGCGCGATCTCGGCGAGGCCGCCGAAGTTGGTCTCGAAGCCCCAGATGCGCTGCTCGGGGTCGAGCATCGTGTCGTTGTGGCCGTCGGAGGACTCCAGCTCGACGGACAGACAGTGCGCGACGACCTCGTCGCCGGGCTTCCAGGAGTTGACTCCCGGGCCGGTGCGCAGGACGACGCCCGCGAGGTCCGAACCGATGATGTGGTACGGCAGGTCGTGGCGCTTGCTGAGATCGCTGAGCCGCCCGTAGCGCTCCAGGAAGTTGAAGGTCGACACCGGCTCGAAGATCGACGTCCACACGGAGTTGTAGTTCACGGAGGACGCCATCACGGCGACCAGGGCCTCGCCCGGGCCGAGCTCCGGCACCGGCACGTCGTCCAGGTGGATCGACTTGCGGGGGTCCTTGTCGCGGCTGTTGAGCCCGGCGAACATCTCCGTCTCGTCCTTGTGCACGGTGATCGCGCGGTAGGAGTCGGGGAGCGGAATTGCGGCGAAGTCGGCGGACGTGGCCGTCTGCGACTGAATCGCGTCCAGGATTTCCTTCACGGTGTTGCCTCCGGCGATGCGCGTTCCGAGGGAAGAACGCTGAGGGTTACGTCGGTGCTGCTGAGGGGTGTGCCGTCGGTTCGGCGGAGGTGGTGCTGTGGCAGCGCTGTGGTTGGCGCGGGAGGTTGCCTGTGACGCAGGCGTCCGGGCGCGCAGGCCATGGGGCTTGCGGGGACAGCCGGCGTACGAAGGGTCTCTGCACGCCGGCCGCCCGGACTCCTTCAACGTATGGCACGCCGTGTCACCTGACAAGGCACGGAGTGCCAGAAGTTGCGCTCAGGTGAAATCTTTACGTAACACGTGAGCGATGATCGATCAGGCCGGGCCGCAAAGCACTCAAAACAGGGCACAAAAAACGCCGGACGCGCTCGAAGTGAGCGTGTCCGGCGCGTGGTCGGAGAAGTGGGCCGTCCATGGACGGCGGGTCGCTACGACCGTTCCTTGAGTGCCTGCTCGATGGTGCGCATCACCTGGTCGAGCGGAGCGTCGACGCGGGCCACGGTCACCAGCACGTCCCCCTCGGTGAAGGACGACGCCGGCGCCGGTCGCGGCGCGGTCTCCCGTCCCGCGCCGATCCCGGTGCCGAAGGTCTTGCGGACGATGGCGAAAGCGTGGTCCAACTGCGTCTCCACATCGCCCTGGCCGCCGGCCCGCAGCCAGCGCCGCAGCACGTGGTTGTGGGCCGTGACCACGGCCGACGCGGCGACCTCGGCGAGCAGCGGATCGTCGTTGGCGTCGTCGTCGTGCGCGTGCTCGTCGAAGTGGCCGAGCAGGTAGCGGGTGAAGAGCCGCTCGTAGCGGGCCACGGAGGCGATCTCGGCCTCGCGCAGCGTCGGTACCTCGCGCGTCAGCTTGTAGCGCGAGACGGAGATCTCCGGCTGAGCCGCGTACATCTTCATGACTTCCTTGATGCCGCGGCACACGGTGTCGAGCGGATGCTCGTGCGCGGGTGCCGCGTTGAGCACCGCCTCGGCCCGGATCAGGGTGTCGTCGTGATCGGGGAAGATCGCCTCTTCCTTGGAGCGGAAGTGGCGGAAGAAGGTGCGGCGGGCCACCCCGGCCTGGGCCGCGATCTCGTCGACGGTGGTCGCCTCGTACCCCTTGGCCGCGAACAGCTCCATGGCCGCTGCCGCCAGCTCACGGCGCATCTTGAGGCGTTGGGCTGCCGCGCGACTGCCCGCGGCACTCTCCGGCGCGTCGGGCGTGGCTGGCGTACGTGAGGACTTGGCGGGCTGGGGCATGCCCCGAACGTACTGCATGTGCGCAGGAGAGCGCGCATGTCCGGGGATCCCCCCGCCCTGGACGGGCGGGGGGTATCCGGCGGGGCCGAGGAGTCCGCCCCAGTCGGCGTCGTCCGCGAACGAGTCGCCCGGACGCTCAGCGGCGGGCATATTCGCGGAAGCCGCGGCCCGTCTTGCGGCCGAGGCAGCCCGCGGCCACCAGGTGCTCCAGGAGCGGGGCGGGGGCGAGTCCCGGGTCGCGGAACTCGCGGTGCAGGACCTTCTCGATGGCCAGCGAGACATCGAGCCCGACCACGTCGAGCAGTTCGAAGGGCCCCATCGGGTAGCCGCCGCCCAGCTTCATCGCCGCGTCGATGTCGTCGAGGGAGGCGTAGTGCTCCTGCACCATCTTGATCGCGTTGTTCAGGTACGGGAAGAGCAGCGCGTTCACGATGAAGCCGGCCCGGTCACCGCAGTCGACCGGGTGCTTGCGGATCTTCGAGCAGACCTCGCGCACGGTGGCGTGCACGTCGTCCGCGGTCAGCACGGTCCGCACGACCTCGACGAGCTTCATCGCCGGGGCCGGGTTGAAGAAGTGCATGCCGATCACGTCCTGCGGGCGCGAGGTGGCGCGGGCGCAGGCGACGACGGGCAGCGAGGAGGTGGTGGTGGCCAGGATCGCGCCGGGCTTGCAGACCTTGTCGAACGTGCTGAACAGCTGCTGCTTGATCTCCAGGTCCTCGGCGACCGCCTCCAGCGCCAGATCGACCTCGGCGAAGTCGTCGTAGCTGCCGGTCGGCGTGATCAGCTCCAGGGTCCGCGCCGCCGCCTCGGCCGTCATCCGGCCCTTGTCGACGGAACGGGAGAGCGACTTGCCGATACGGGCCTTGGCGGTCTGCGCCTTCTCCTCGGTACGGGCCGCGAGGACGACCTCGTACCCGGCCTTCGCGAAGACCTCCGCGATACCGGAGGCCATCGTGCCGGAGCCGGCGACCCCGACCGAGCGGATCGTGCGGCCCGGCGCCAGGACGGCACCGTCCAGCGGCGTCAGCGCGTCCCGCACGACGGCGTCGCTGCCCGGGGCGTCGTACGAGTAGAAGCCGCGGCCGGACTTGCGCCCGGTCAGGCCCGCCTCGCTGAGCTGCTTGAGGATGGGCGCGGGGGCGTGCAGCCGGTCGTGCGACTCGGAGTACATCGCCTCCAGGACGGTTCGCGCGGTGTCCACACCGATCAGGTCGAGCAGCGCGAGCGGGCCCATGGGCAACCCGCAGCCGAGCTTCATCGCCGCGTCGATGTCCTCGCGGGAGGCGTACTTCGCCTCGTACATCGCGGCCGCCTGGTTGAGGTAGCCGAAGAGCAGTCCGTCGGCGACGAAACCGGGGCGGTCGCCGACCGCGACGGGCTCCTTGCCGAGTTCGAGCGCCAGGTCGGTGACCGCGGCGACGGCCGTCGGCGCGGTCAGCACCGAGGAGACGACCTCGACGAGCTTCATCGCGGGCGCCGGGTTGAAGAAATGCAGGCCGAGCACGCGCTCGGGGTGGGCCGAGTCGGCGGCGAGGCGCGTCACGGACAGCGCGTTGGTGCCCGTCGCGAGGATCGCCTCGGGGCGCACGATGGTGTCGAGGGCCCGGAAGACCTGCTGCTTGATCTCGTACGACTCCGGGGTCACCTCGATGACGAGGTCGGCGTCGGCGGCGGCCGCGAGGTCGGTGAAGGTGCGGAAGCGGGCGAGGGCGTCCGTGCGCTCCGCGTCGCTCATGTGCTCGCGGCGCACGGCGCGGGCGGTGGAGGCTTCGAGGGTGGCCACGGCCTGGGCGGCCGCGGCTTCGCTGATGTCGATGCCGATGACGTCACGGCCGGCTCGGGCCAGGACTTCGGCGATGCCGGTGCCCATGGTGCCGAGGCCGATGACGGCGACGGTCTTCAGCGGGGACAGAGGGGTGTCGGACAGGGGAGTGGCCATCGCGGGACTCCTGGAAGAGGTGACGTCTGAGGAGCGCACGCGGGTACGCCGACAGGCGCACACCGTGCGGAGGTTGCGGGTGTTTCCGGGCTGACGAGCGCACACGCCCGGTGCCGTCCCGAAGCGCCGACGAACGGGCGCCCTTGGGCGGTGAAAGCCGACCGGCCCTGTCCCGGAGCCATGTCGTACTGAGGTACCTGAGGTACCGAACCGACTGCTCTCACGATGGCTGCGTCACCAGGCCACCGCGAGGTTCGATGCGAGTGGGTAACTCGCTCGTCTGAGCTTAACCCGTCAGTAACGAGCGCGCCAGCCCCCGACTTTGTGATGTACGTCCCCGCACCTCACGGGCCTGCCTAAGCTCGGCCCATGGACGAAGCGTTGCGATCACTCACGGAGCGTCTGCGGACCGAGGCCGGGTCCGGGGCCTCGGCGGCGTTCGAACGTCTTGCGGTGACCGAGGACCCCGACGTGCTGGCCGCCGCGCTGACCGAGCCCGGACAGCCGCTCTGGGCAAGGGAGTTGGCTGCCTTCCGGCTCGGCACGGCCGGGGACCGGCGGGCCTTCGAAGCGCTCGTCCTGCTGCTCAACCACCGCGATCCGCAGCGCTGCGCGTCCGCCGCGCACGCCCTGGCCCGGCTCGGCGACCCGCGTACGGCCCGCGCCGCCGCGGCGCTCGCTACGAACGAGCTGCGGGTCGCCTATGCCCTCCAGCCGGTACGGCTGCTGGTCGAACTGCGCGCGCCCGAAGCCGTACCCGCGCTGATCACCACCCTGGAACGCAGGCTGCGCCCGCACGACCCGTACCGCAGGGTCGCCCTCGCCTGCGCGGAAGGCCTGGGTCTCCTGGGCGACGTCCGCGCGAGACCGGTCCTGAACGAAGCGCTGGCCCACCCGGCGCTCGCGGAGACGGCCGTGCGCGCCTTGGCCCGGCTGCCCAAGGAGCAGGTCTAGGCGCACCTGCTCGTACGTCCCTCCGCTCACGTCGGCCGACGGCGCGCATGTACCGGTGCCTGCGCACGCGGTCCGCCGTCAGCGCGCACCGCCGTCTGCAGCCGGAGCGCGGCGTGAGCCCCAACCGGCTGCCCCTCGGTCGAGACCGGCGCCGGCTCGGACCCGGCCTCCCTCAGCCGAGCCCCGTGCCGGTCAGTACGCGCGCGTAGCGCACCTCGGGCACCTCGACCCCGGCCGCCTCGAAGGGCTCCTCGGCGCCGTCGGGGCAAAAGCCGGCCCGTTCGTAGAAGCGGCGGGCCGTGGTGTTCTCCTTGAGGACCCACAGCAGCATGCGCTCGTGCCCGGCCGCCGCACAGCGGTCGGCGGACTCCCGCAGCAGGGCGCGCCCGACCCCCTGGCCCAGGTGGTCGGGATGCACGTAGATCGCGTACAACTCGACGTCCCCGGCGCGCACTTCGCTGTCACGGTGCGGTCCGTGGCAGGCCCAGCCGACCACGGAGCTGTCCCGCTCCGCGACCAGGTTCACGATGCTGCCGTCGCGCTGTTCGAAGTTACGCCGGCGGCGCGCCGCGTCCTCGGCGACGCTGAGCCCGTCCAGGTACGACTGCGGTATCAGGCCCTTGTACGCGCTCTGCCAGCCACGCACCCGGATCTCGGCCACCCGCGGACAGTCGTCCAGCGTCATCTCACGGACCCACAGCCCGCTCACCCGCCGACCACCGCGAACGCCTCGATCTCCATCAGGAACTCGGGACGGATCAGCGCGGCGACCTGGACCGCCGAGGCGGCAGGAAGACGGTCCGCGGGTATGTGGGCGGCGCGGGCCGCCCGGATCGCGGGCATGTGGGCCATGTCCGTGACGAAGAAGGTGAGTTTGACGACGTCGTCGAAGGTGGCTTCCGCCGCCGCCAGGCACCGGCGCAGATTCTCGAACACCTGGCGGGCCTGCGCCTCGGCGTCACCCTCGCCGACGAGCTTGCCGTCCTCGTCCAGGGGGAGCTGGCCCGACACCGCGACGAAGCGGCCCGTGCCCGTCACGACATGGGAGTACGCGGCGGCGGGGGCGAGCCCGTCGGGGGCGGGGATGCGCGTCGGCCTGCTCATGGGTCCATGGTGGACCATGGGTCCGACAACGCCCCCGACGGGCGTCACCGCGAGGGAGGTTCAGCCCCGGTAGCCGAGCAGTCCGTGCAGCGTCGAACCCCGCGAGGAGGTGGACGCGGCCTTCGTGGCCAGCGGCTTCGGGTCGGGCAGTGTCCTGCACACCGCGTCGGCCTCGCCGCTGCCGTGCGGCACCTTGCCGTTGGTCAGATACGCCGCCAGGTACTTGTCTAGGCAGGCGTTGCCGCTCAGTGTGATGCCGTGGTTCCCGCCCCCCTGCTCGACCACCAGGCTGGAGCCGCGCAGTTGGTGATGGACGGTGACGCCCCCCTCGTAGGGAGTGGCCGCGTCGTTGGTGGCCTGGAAGAGCAGGGTCGGCGGCAGGTGGCGGTTGGAGATGTTCACCGGCCGGAGCGAGTCCGTGGGCCAGAACGCGCACGGCGCGTTGTACCAGGCGTTGTTCCAGGCCATGAAGGGCGCCTTGTCGTACACCGCCCAGTTGTCCTCGCGCCACTGGCGCCAGTCGCGCGGCCAGGACGCGTCACGGCACTGCACCGACGTGTAGATGCTGTAGCCGTTGTCGCCCGAGGCGTCGACGGCGGCGAAGTTGTCGTAGGCCTCGACGAGCGCGTCCGAGTCCTTGCTGTTCACATAGGACGCGAACGCCTCCGCGAGGTAGGGCCAGTAGCCGTTGTAGTAGCCGCCCGGGATGAAGGTGTCCTCCAGCTCGGAGGCGCCCACCTTCTTCTGCGCGGGGTTCTTGGCGAGCGCCGCGCGCATCGCGTACCACTTGGCCTCGACCTTGGCCGGGTCGGTGCCGAGCTTGTAGGCCGCGTCGTTCTTGGCGACCCACGCCAGGAACGCCAGGTGACGGTCGTTGAAGGCGTAGTCCTGGCTGAGGTTGTCGTCGTACCACACACCGGTGGGGTCGACGATGGAGTCCAGGATCAGCCGGCGGACCCGCTGCGGGTAGAGCTTGGCGTACACGGCTCCCAGGTAGGTGCCGTACGAGTAGCCGAAATAGTTGATCTTCTTGGCGCCGAGCGCGCCGCGGATCGCGTCCATGTCCCGGACCGCGCTCACCGTGTCCATGTACGGCAGAAGCTTCGCGTACTTCGTGCCGCACGCCTCGGCGAAGGACTTGGCGCGACTGAGGTTGGCCTTCTCGATGGCCCGGGTGCTCGGGACGGTGTCGGGGCGGACCGGCTTGAAGTGCCCCGGCTTGCAGTCCAGCGCGGGCCTGCTGGCGCCGACCCCGCGCGGGTCGAAGCCGATGACGTCGTACTGCGCCGCCACGGCCTTGGGCAGCGTGGAAGCGACGAATCCGGCCAGCGTGAGCCCGCTGCCGCCGGGACCGCCCGGGTTGACCAGCAGCGGCCCCTGGTACGTCTTCGCGGTGTGCGGGACGCGGGACAGGGCGAGGGTGATCCGCTCGCTGTACGGGTTCGTGTGGTCCAGCGGCACCTTCAGGGACGCGCATTGGAGCGTCGGATAGTCGCTGGTGCCGCACTTCTTCCAGCTGGGTTTCGCGGACGGGGTGGAGGTGGTGCGCGGTGCGGCAGCGGAGCCGGCGCTCGCGTCGGCGGGGATCGAAGTGATCATCCCGGCCAACACGGCGGCCGCCCCGCACAGAGCAGCTGCGCGTTTCTTCACAAGGCCTCCCAGGACGGAGGATTTGAGCCGTGCACGCCACGGCCTTCGCCGTATCGTCCCGGACGGGGGTCCCGGAAGAACGCGTTCCGGGAAGACTCGACCCGATTGGATCGCGGGATGCGCTCGGATGCCGTCAGAAGCGCTGCCTGCGGCCGTCGGGGATCCGACGGTTTCGCGGAAGCGCGCGAACCCCCTGTCGTGCTGGATTGCCGTGCTGGATTGCCGTGATGGATCGTCAGAGCAGCGTCAGCTGAGTCGGTCCGGGTGCCGCGGACGCCGATGGCGCCGTGGGCACTATGGGGACCGCGGGCTCGGGGGCGGTGATCCGGCGCGGCATTCCCGCGCGCGTGGGACCGATGCCGTACTCCTGTGCCAGCTCGTGGACCTGACGGGTGATCCGGCGCTGGTACCACTTCGGGGCGTAGGCGCCCTCCGCGTACAGCCGCTCGTAGCGCGGTACGAGGTGGCGGTGGTGGCGCTCCAGCCAGGCCATGAACCACTCGCGGGCGCCGGGCCGCAGATGCAGCACCAGCGGGGTCACCGAGGTCGCCCCCGAGGCAGCGACGGCCCGTACGGTGGCGCGCAGCTGGGCGGGGTGGTCGCCCAGGAAGGGGATCACGGGGGCCATCAGGACGCCGCAGCCGATGCCGTGGTCCGTCAGGGCGCGGACGACGTCCAGGCGGCGCTCGGGGGCCGGTGTGCCCGGCTCCACGGTGCGCCACAGCTCGGTGTCGGTGAAGCCCACGGAGACGGAGATCCCGACGTCGGTGACCTCGGACGCCTGCCTCAGGAGGTCGAGGTCGCGCAGGATGAGCGTGCCCTTCGTCAGGATCGAGAAGGGGTTCGCGTGGTCGCGCAGGGCCGCGATGATGCCGGGCATGAGCGCGTACCGGCCCTCCGCGCGCTGGTAGCAGTCGACGTTGGTGCCCATCGCGATGTGCTCGCCGAGCCAGCGGCGCGAGGCGAGCTGGCGGCGCAGCAGCTCCGGGGCGTTGACCTTCACCACGATCTGCGAATCGAAGTCGAGTCCGGTGTCGAGGTCCAGATAGCTGTGCGTCTTGCGGGCGAAACAGTAGACACACGCGTGCGTGCAGCCCCGATAGGGGTTCACCGTCCACTCGAAGGGCATGCGGGACGCCCCCGGCACCCGGTTCACGATCGACCGCGCCCGGACCTCGTGGAACGTGATTCCCCGGAACTCCGGAGTGTCGAAGGTCCGCGTCGTCACCGCGTCCGCGCCGAACAGGGCGGCGTCCCGGGCGGGGCCCCCGGCGGGGTCCGCGGTCAGGTTCTCCCAGCGCATGGCGCCTCCTCGATAGCACTGGACAGAGAATAGAACACATGTTCCCTTGATCGTGCGACCTGTTTCCGGCGGCACCCCGCCCGTGTGGCCCGCATCCCCACGGGGACCCCGATTTGGGTGGCCGGGCCGCCGGGTGGTTGGCTGACCGCACACCCCCGAGGAACCAATTGCTGGAGGAAGTGCCATGGCGCAGGTCGAAGCGACGACGGAGCGGGTCATCGCGGCGGACGCGGAGGCGGTGTTCGACGCCCTGGCCGACTACAGCGGCACGCGCCCGAAGCTGCTGCCCGAGCACTTCAGCGAGTACGAGGTGCGCGAGGGCGGCGACGGCGAGGGCACCCTCGTCCACTGGAAGCTCCAGGCCACCAGCAAGCGCGTCCGTGACTGTCTCCTGGAGGTGAGCGAGCCCACCGACGGCGAACTCGTCGAGAAGGACCGCAACTCCTCGATGGTCACCACCTGGCGTGTCACCCCGGCCGGTGAGGGCAAGTCGCGCGTCGTTGTCACCAGCGTCTGGAACGGCGCGGGCGGCGTCGGCGGCTTCTTCGAGAGGACCTTCGCGCCCAAGGGTCTCGGCCGCATCTACGACGCCCTGCTCGCCAACCTCGCGACGCAGACCGAGAAGTAGCCCCCGGAGGCCCGGAGACAGGTGACTCCCGGGGGCCGAGGTGCGGCCCCCGGACGGCGACTTGGCGGGCGCGTCCGCCAAAAGGCCGCGCCCGAGGGCGTGTTGTGCCCTCACCGTTTAGGGTGGATCTCCCCTTCGTATGGCAGTACGCCGTAACTCGTCACGCTTGCTCGCAGTTGTCGCGATTAGCGGGAATTGTGCGATGGGTGCGACGAGGGGAGCGGTACGTGGGCGGGATCACTCTGGTGCAGGACGAACCGGCCGTCGCACCCGCGCGGAAGCCCGCTCCGGTGGCCGCCGAGCCTGTCCGACCGGCCCCGCGCCAGGTGCGGTTGATCTTCTGCGGGCTGATCCCGGCCCTGCTCCTCGCCGCACTTGAGCAGATGATCGTGGCCACCGCGCTCCCGAAGATCGTCGGAGAGCTACACGGCCTCGACCGGATGTCCTGGGCGATCACCGCCTATCTGCTCACCTCCACCGTCGGACTCCCGGTGTACGGCAAGCTCGGCGACCTCTACGGCCGCAAGGGCGTCTTCCAGTTCGCCATCGTCGTCTTCGTCATCGGCTCCGCGCTCGCCGGACGGGCACGGACCATGGACCAGCTGATCGCCTTCCGCGCGGTCCAGGGCATCGGTGCCGGCGGCCTCATGATCGGCGTGCAGGCGATCATCGCGGACATCGTGCCGCCGCGCCGACGGGGCCGGTTCATGGGGCTGATCGGCGCCGCGTTCGGGCTCGCCTCGGTCGCGGGACCCCTGCTGGGCGGCTACTTCACCGACCATCTCTCGTGGCGGTGGTGCTTCTACATCAACGTGCCCTTCGGCCTGGTCACGCTGGCCGTCGTCACCGTCGTACTGAAACTGCCGAAGCCCGCCGTCCGAGGACGTGTCGACGTCCTCGGAGTGGTGCTCCTCGCCGCCGCGTCGACCTGCGCGGTCCTGCTGACCAGTTGGGGCGGCACCGAGTACGCCTGGGGCTCACGGGTCGTCCTCGGACTCGCGGCGGGCGCGGTCGCCACGACGGTGCTCTTTCTCGTCGTCGAGCGCTTCGCGGTCGAACCCCTCATCCCGCTACGGCTGTTCAGGGACCCCGTCTTCAACGTCACCGCGCTCGTCGGTCTGGTCGTCGGAGCCGCACTCTTCGGGGCCGCCGGTTATCTCCCCACGTTCCTGCAGATGGTCGACGGCGCCGGTGCCACGGAATCCGGGCTCCTGATGCTCCCCATGATGGGCGGCATCGTCGTCGCCTCCGTCGTCTCCGGGCAGCTCATCAGCCGTACCGGCCGCTACAAGGTCTTCCCGGTCCTCGGCTGCGCCCTCTCGGCCCTCGGCATGTGGCTGCTCTCCCGCCTGGATGCCGACACTCCCCGGCTGCACTACAGCGTCTGGATGGCGGTCCTCGGCGTCGGCATCGGCATGGTGATGCCGGTCCTGGTCGTCGCCGTGCAGAACTCCGTGCGCGTGTCCGACCTCGGCACCGCGACCAGCGCCAACAACTACTTCCGGCAGATCGGCGGCAGCATCGGCGCCGCCGTCTTCGGCACGCTCTTCGCCGACCGGCTGGCCGACGCGCTCGCCGACCGCCTCCCCACGCGCGCGGGGACGACCCCGGACTCCGAGTCCATCACACCGCAGCTCGTCCACGCGATGCCCGCCGCGCTGCGCGACCAGTACATCGGCGCCTACGCGGACGCCATGCCGCGGATCTTCCTCTACCTCGTGCCGGTCCTCGTCCTCGGCCTGTTCATCGCCTTCTTCCTCAAGGAGAGACCGCTGGTGTCCCACAACGCATCCACCTCCGACCCGGAGGCCGCGCGGATGAACGTCCGCATTCCGCAGGCCCGTTCGGGGTACGCCGCCGGGATCCCCGTCTGCGGCACGGTGCAGCACCCCGACGGCACCGCCGTGGCGCGCGCCGCGCTCACCCTCATCGACATCGGGGGACAGCAGATCGGGCGGGGCGCCAGCGCGGAGGACGGCCGGTACGCGCTGTCCACGCCCGGCGCAGGCTCGTACGTGCTGATCGCCGCGGCAGGCGGCCACCAGCCGCAGGCCGTCTCGGTGACCGTCGGCGAACGGCCGGTGGAACTCGACGTCGTGCTCGGCGGCGCGGGGCGCCTCGCCGGCAGCGTGCTGACCGCGGACGGCACCCCGGTGCGGGACGCCACCGTCACCCTCACCAACGCGCACGGCGAGGTGGTGGCCACCACCCGCAGCGCACGCGAGGGCGGTTACGTCATCACGGAACTGGTGGCCGGCGAGTACACCCTCGCCGCCGGCGCGCCCGCGTTCCGCCCGGCCGCGCTCCCGGTGACCGTCCAGGCGGCCCGGGAGACCCGCCAGGACGTCGAACTCGCGGGTGGCGCCGTGCTGCGCGGCACCGTCCGGGCGGGCGGCGGACGGCCCGTCGAGGACGCGCGCGTGACGCTGCTGGACGCCGCGGGCAATGTCGTGGACACCCTCACCACCGGCCCTGACGGAACATTCCGGTTCATCGATCTGTCGTCCGGCGAGTACACCGTCATCGCGGCCGGCTACCCGCCGGTGGCCACCGTGCTCCAGGTCGCCGGGGGCGGCCGGACGGAACGGGACCTGCAACTCGGGCACGAGGACTGACCCAAGGTCACGCGCGATCCGGGTATGCGGTCCGGGTCGGCGGGCTGGGTGCGCGATGTGGGGACCCGGGCCGGGTACCCGGCCCGGGCCCACGGGCCGGGCGGACCGGAACAACAGGCGTCCCGAGGGGCGCGCCGCGCGCCGGAGCCGCCCCCGCGGAGGTCAATTCACCTGTTGCCACACATCTCGACGGGCCGCCGCCGTACGGTAGTGGGGGCGGCGCAGATCTTGCGGAGCCGTGGGGAGAGAGGGCCTGGGCCATGGACCGTGGCACCGAAATGGGCGCAGCTCCCAGCCGCGGAGCTGGGAACGGCGCGGTGGGGCACGCCGCCGCCGGTCGCATCCCGCTGGCCGTGGTCGTCGTGGATCGCGGCGGGCTCGTCTCCCACTGGAGCAGCGGCGCGCGGCGCATGTTCGGCGCCCCCAAGGAGGAAGCGCTGGGCCGGCACGTCGTCGACCTGCTCCCCGTCTCCGGCGCGCTCCCCGAGGACACGGACGCGGCCCCCTTCGGGAGTTACGCGACGTACGACGGACTCGGGCGCGGCCTGGAGTCCTCCCTGGACGGGCGGCTCTCCTATCCGGCCGCCGGCCGCGCCCGGCTCACCGTGGCGGGTCCCGGCCGGATCGACGTCCTGTGGTGGGCCTACCCGCTGGTCGGCCCCGGCAAGGAGCGGCTGCTCGTGCTCGCCGCCGACGCGGCCGCGATGCGGCACGAGGACGACGTCTCCTTGGAGCGGATCGCGCCCGGCTTCGCGCTGCACACCGACTTCCCCGGTTCCGAGGAGCTGGCTCGCCGGCTGCCCGAGATCCTGCCCAGCATGAGCGTCGGCGAGAGCGCCCGGATCGTCTCGCAGGTTCTGGAACTGGGCTATCCCGTCCTGGAGTTCAGCCAGAACGATCTGGTGCCCGTCACCCCCGACTGGGGAGTGCCCAGGCGCGCGGAACGCAAGGCGCGCCGCGAGCGTGCGGCGCGGGCGGCGGTCTCCGGCGTGCCCGTGACGCAGAACCTCCCGGACGACGAGGGCGAGGACCTCGAGTACGTCGCCGTGCGTGAGCGCCTGGAGTTCCTGAACGAGGTCAGCGGGCGCATCGGAACCTCCCTCGACCTGTCGCAGACCATCCTGGAGGTCAGCCGGGCCGTCGTGCCGCGCTTCACGGACGTGGCGGGCACCTATCTGCGTGAGCAGGTCGTCGCCGGTGAGGGCTTTCCCGAAGGCGTGCCCGACACCACCACGATGTGGCACCGGGTCGCCCTGGAGCACACGGACGAGCCGGGTCGCTGGGACGATGTCGTGCCGGTCGGCGAGGCCATGCCCTTCCCGGCGCACACACCGTTCTTCCAGTGCATGACCACCGGTGAACCCGTGCTCGTGCCGCGCATCAGCGAGCAGATGGGACACATGATCGCCGCGCAGTTCGAGAAGCGCGACATCAGGCCGCTCATCACCCACCGCTCCATGCTGGTCGTGCCTCTCAAGGCCCGCAATGTGGTCCTCGGGTTCATGATCCTGCTGCGTCACCCGGAGCGCGTCGAGTTCAACGACATGGACCGGGTCACCGGCGCCGAACTGGCCGCCCGCGCAGGCCTGGTGCTGGACAACGCGCGCATGTACACGTACCAGGAGAGCGTCGCCGAGACCCTTCAGGACAGTATGCTGCCGACCATCGCGCCCCGGATGGCCGGCTGTGACATCGCCACCCGCTATCTGCCGGGAACGCTCCTCGGACGCGTCGGTGGCGACTGGTTCGACTCGGTGAAACTGCCCGGCTCGCGCACCGCCCTGGTCGTCGGAGACGTCATGGGTCACGGCCTCAACTCCGCCGCGATGATGGGCCAGTTGCGCACCGCCGTGCAGACCATGGCCGCGCTCGACCTGCCGCCCGCCCAGCTTCTGCGCAACCTCGACGACCTCGCCCAGCGCCTCGGCGACAACTATCTCGCGACCTGCCTGTACGCCGTCTACGACCCGATCGCCGGAAAGCTGCACATCGCCAACGCGGGCCACATCCCGCCGGTCCTGGTCCGTGCCGGGGACGGCCGCAGCGAGCTGCTCGATCTGCCGACCGGAGCGCCCATCGGGGTCGGCGGAGTGCCCTTCGAAGCGGTCCACGTGCGCGTGGAGCCCGGCGACCGGCTCGTGATGTGCACCGACGGGCTCGTCGAGGTGCGCGGCGAGGACATCGGTGTCGGCCTCGCCACCCTCTGCGAGTCCGCCGCCCACCCGGCCGCCTCCATGGACCACGCCTGCGACACCATCATCCGCGCACTCAACACCCGCGGTGGGCGCAAGGACGATGTCGCCCTGCTCATGGCCCGGCTCAACGGAATCGAGTCCGCGGACGTCGCCGCATGGCGCCTGGTGCTCGACCCGGTCGAGGTCGGCAGGGCGCGCGCCGTGGTCCGCGAACAGCTGCACGTGTGGGGTCTGTCAGGCCTCGCCGACAACGCCGAGCTGATGGTCGGCGAGCTGGTCACCAATGCCGTACGGCATGCGCACAGCCGCCGGATCGAGCTGCGGCTCGTTCGCGGCGACACCCTGCTGTGCGAGGTGGACGACGACGACCACACACTCCCGAACCTGGTCAGCGCGGGTCCCGGCGACGAGTTCGGGCGCGGCCTGCGACTGGTCAGCGCACTGTCCCGCGAGTGGGGGGCCAGCCGCACGAGCGCGGGCAAGACCGTGTGGTTCGAACTGGCGCTCCCGCGAAACTGAGTTGATCCCGCGACGCCGTCATGTCCTCCCGGCAGAAGGTTCGTTCCCGTGATGCGGACACGCATCCGTGACGCCCGCACGGCATGAGGCAGGCTCGGCGTGCGAGGGCGTACGGACTTCGAATGCGCGGTGAAGGAATGCGCCGTCGGCTTGTCGCCGCACGCCGGGCGCGATAGACCGAGCAGGCCCGCCGGGACCCGGCGGGCGCGGTCGCGACCCCGGGAGCGGGCATGAGCGTGAGCAGTCGGTACAGAGGGGCCTGGGAGGGCTTCTGGCGCGAGGCCCCCGGCGAACAGGGCGGGGTCTTCTGGGACGCCGAGCCCGCGCTCACGGCCGCGGTCCACCTCGCCCTCTTCGAGCCGCGCTTGACGGCACCCGACCTGCCCCTTGTGGACCTCGGCTGCGGCAACGGCACCCAGACCCGCTTCCTGGCCGACCGTTTCCCGCAGGTCGTCGGCACCGACCTCGCGCCGGCGGCGCTCGACCACGCCCGCACCGCCGATCCGACGGGCCGGGCCCGCTACCGCCTGCTCGACGTGGCGGACAAGACCGAGACCGAGGCGCTGCACGCGGAGCTCGGCGACGCCAACGTCTATATGCGGGGCGTGCTCCACCAGACCGAGCCGGACGACCGGCAGCCGCTGGCGGACGGACTGGCCACTCTGGTGGGGGAGCGGGGCCTGGTCTTCCTGGTCGAGCTCGCCGAGGCCGCCGGTCCGCTCCTGCGGGGGCTGGCCCAGAGTCCGGACGGCCCTCCGGCCAAGCTGGCCCCGGTGTTCCGGCACGGCATCGCCCCGGGCGAGGTCACTGACAACGCCGTCCCCGAGTACCTGCGGCAGGCGGGCCTCCTGGTCCTCGCGAGCGGCGAACTCCCGCTCGTCACGACCGAGCACATGCCCGACGGCACCGCCATCGAACTTCCGTCGCGGTGGCTGGTGGCCGGACGCTCCGGGTGACATCAGTGGTCTGGACCGGTGAGAGTTGTCCACAGGCTCTGCCGGGCCCAGGCCGAAGCGCGTACGGTTTCGGGCATGAAGATCCTCATCAGCGCCGACATGGAAGGCGCCACGGGTGTGACCTGGCCGGCCGACGTGCTGCCGGGGACACCCCAGTGGGAGCGGTGCCGCGCGCTGTTCACCTCGGACGTGAACGCCGCGGTCCTCGGCTTCTTCGACGGCGGCGCCGACGAGGTGCTGATCAACGAAGCCCACTGGACCATGCGGAACCTGCTGCTGGAGAGGCTCGACGAGAGAGCGGAGATGCTCACCGGGCGGCACAAGTCGCTGTCCATGGTCGAGGGCGTGCAGCACGACGACGTGGACGGCATCGCGTTCGTCGGCTACCACGCCGGAGCGGGCATGGAGGGCGTCCTCGCGCACACCTATCTGGCGAACTCCATCACGGGCGTGTGGATCAACGACGTACGGGCCAGTGAAGGGCTGCTCAACGCCCACGTCGTCGCCGAGTACGGCGTACCGGTCGTGCTGGTCACCGGCGACGACGTGGCGTGCGAGGACGCCCTCGGGTACGCGCCCGAGGCGCTGAAGGTCGCCGTGAAGGACCATGTCTCGCGGTACGCGGCCGTGTGCCGCACACCGGTCAGGACCGCCGCGGACATCCGGGCGGCGGCCAAGGAGGCGGCGGCGCTGGCCGTGCGGCACGAGCCGGTCGTCGGCGGCCCGTTCACCATCGCCCTGGAGTTCGACGCCGAGCACCTGGCGATGGCCGCCACCGTCGTACCCGGTGTCGGCCGCGTCGGGGAGCGGAAGATCGCGTACACCAGCGACACCATGTACGAGGGGATTCGGACCTTCAAGGCGGTCACCACGATCGTCTCGGCCGCGGTGGAGGAGCAGTATGGCTGACGCACGGGCACTCGAAGAGGTCGTCCGGTTCACCTCCGACCTCATCCGGATCGACACGACCAACCGCGGCGGCGGAGACTGCCAGGAGCGCCCGGCCGCCGAGTACGCCGCCGAGCGGCTGGCCGAAGCGGGCCTCGAACCCACACTCCTGGAGCGCACCAAGGGGCGTACGAACGTCGTCGCCCGGCTGGAGGGCACCGACCCGTCCGCCGACGCGCTGCTCGTCCACGGTCACCTGGACGTGGTGCCCGCGCAGGCCGAGGAGTGGAGCGTCCACCCGTTCTCCGGAGAGATCCGCGACGGCGTCGTCTGGGGACGGGGCGCGGTCGACATGAAGAACATGGACGCGATGATCCTCGCCGTCCTCCGGGCCTGGGCGCGCGAGGGGGTACGGCCCCGGCGCGACCTGGTCATCGCCTTCACCGCCGACGAGGAGGCGAGCGCCGAGGACGGCTCGGGCTTCCTCGCCGACAAGCACTCCGGACTCTTCGAGGGCTGCACCGAGGGCATCAGCGAGTCGGGCGCGTTCACCTTCCACGACGGCAGCGGCCGACAGCTCTATCCGATCGCGGCGGGCGAGCGCGGCACCGGCTGGCTCAAGCTCACCGCCCGGGGACGGGCGGGCCACGGCTCCAAGGTGAACCGGAGCAACGCGGTGACCCGCCTCGCCGGCGCGATCACCCGCATCGGCGCCCATGAGTGGCCGCTGCACATCACCCCGACCGTGCGGGCCGCCCTGACCGAACTCGCCGCCCTGTACGGCGTGGACGGCGGCCTGGACGACGTGGACGCCCTCCTGCGCAAGCTCGGCCCGGCCGCCGCGCTCGTCGAGCCGACCGTCCGCAACAGCGCCAACCCGACCATGCTGAGCGCCGGTTACAAGATCAACGTGATTCCGGGGGAGGCCGTCGCGTACGTGGACGGCAGATATCTGCCCGGCGGCGAGGAAGAGTTCCGTTCGACCATGGACCGGCTCACCGGGCCCGACGTGGAGTGGGAGTTCCATCACCACGAGGTGGCCCTCCAGGCGCCGCTGGACTCGCCGACGTACGCGAGGATGCGCGCGGCCGTCGAGGAGTTCGCACCCGAGGGCCATGTCGTGCCGTACTGCATGTCGGGCGGCACGGACGCCAAGCAGTTCTCCCGCCTCGGCATCACCGGCTACGGCTTCGCGCCATTGAAGCTCCCGGAGGGCTTCGACTACCAGGCACTGTTCCACGGAGTCGACGAGCGCGTCCCGGTCGAGGCGCTCCACTTCGGCGTCCGCGTTCTCGACCGCTTTCTGCGTACGGCCTAGGGGGACGAGATGCAGACCACGCCATACGGCTCATGGCCCTCGCCGATCGACGCGACGCTCGCCGCCGCGCACGACGGACATCCCGAGTTCGTCGGCTTCGTCGGCGACGAGGCCTGGTGGACCGAGCCCCGGCCGACCGAGGGCGGACGGCGCACACTGGTCCGGCGGAAGACGGACGGCACCGAGGAGCCGGTGCTCCCGGCCCCCTGGAACGTGCGCAGCCGCGTGATGGAGTACGGCGGCAATCCCTGGGCGGGGGTGATGCGACCCGAGGGCCCACTGGTCGTCTTCGTGAACTTCGCCGACCAGCGCCTCTACCGCTGTGAACCCGGCGGTGAACCGCGCCCGTTGACCCCCCTCTCGACGGTGGGAGGCGGACTGCGCTGGGTGGACCCGCAGCTGCGGGTGGAGCGTGGCGAAGTGTGGTGCGTCATGGAGGAGTTCACCGGGGACGGACCCACCGACCTGCGCCGGGCCGTCGTCGCGGTGCCGCTGGACGGCTCGGCGGCGCAGGACCGGGACGCCGTGCGGGAGCTGTCCGACGGGCGGTACCGGTTCGTCACCGGGCCCCGGCTCTCGCCCGACGGCCGGCAGGCGGCCTGGCTCGCCTGGGACCACCCCCGGATGCCCTGGGACGGCACCGAGGTGATCCTCGCGGACGTCACCGAGGACGGCACACTGTCCGCCCCGCGGACCGTCGCGGGGGGCCCGGACGAGTCCGTCGCACAGGCCGACTGGGCGGCCGACGGCACCCTGCTCTACGTCAGCGACCGCAGCGGCTGGTGGAACCTCCACCGGCTCGGCGCGGACGGCGAGGCGATCGCCGTCTGTCCGCGCGAGGAGGAGTTCGGCGGACCCCTCTGGAGGGTCGGACAGCGCTGGTTCGCGCCCCTGGACACCGGCCTGGTCGCCGTCGTCCACGGACGGGGTGCCACCGCGCTCGGGATACTGGACCCGGAGACCGGCGAGCTCGTCGACGCGGCCGGCCCCTGGACCGAGTTCGCGCCGACACTCGCCGTGCGGGGCAGCAGGGTCGTCGGCGTCGGAGCCAGCCCCCGCAGCGCCCACGAGGTCGTCGAACTGGACGCCAGCACCGGGCGGGCCCGGGTGATCGGCGCCGCCCACGACGACCCGGTCGACCCCGCGTACTACCCGGAACCCCGGATCCGCACCTTCACCGGCCCCGCCGGACGCGAGGTCCACGCGCACATCTACCCGCCGCACCACCCCGACCATGTCGGCCTCGGCGACGAACTCCCGCCGTACGTCGTATGGGCCCACGGCGGGCCCACCAGCCGGTCGCCCCTCGTTCTCGACCTGGAGATCGCCTACTTCACCTCGCGCGGAATCGGCGTGGCCGAGGTCAACTACGGCGGATCGACCGGCCACGGACGGGAGTACCGCAACCAGCTGCGCGAACAGTGGGGCGTCGTCGACGTCGAGGACTGCGCGGCTGTCGCGCTCGCGCTCGCCGAAGAGGGCACCGCCGACCTCCGCCGGCTCGCGATCCGGGGCGGCAGCGCGGGCGGCTGGACCACCGCAGCCTCGCTGGCCACCACCGACGTCTACGCCTGCGGCACGATCCTCTATCCCGTCATCGACCTCACCGAATGGGCCTCGGGCGAGACCCACGACTTCGAGTCGCAGTACCTGGAATCGCTGGTCGGTCCGATCGCCGAGGTGCCGGGCCGGTATGCGGAGCGGTCGCCGTCCACCCACGCCGACCGGATCACCGCGCCCTTCCTGCTGCTCCAAGGACTCGATGACGCCGTCTGCCCGCCCGTGCAGTGCGAACGCTTCCTCGCCCGTCTCGAGGAGCAGGGCCGCCGTGTTCCGCACGCCTACATCGCCTTCGAGGGGGAGGGGCACGGCTTCCGGCGCGCCGAGACGATGGTGTGTGCCCTGGAGTCCGAACTCTCCCTGTACGCCCAGGTCTTCGGACTGAACCCGCCCGGCATTCCCACTCTGGAGCTGTCCAAGTGAGGCCGCCGGCCGTCGGGGAGCGGACCGGGCCGAGCCGGGTCGGTTCGGGTCGGTTCGGGCCGCCGTGGCAGCCTGGACCCTGTCACGCGGCCCTTCGCGAGCCCCGGCGCGAGACGACCGCGACCGGATGAAGCACCAGGAACTGGAGCAGTACGAGTGACCCGAACGACCGCACCGATCACCGCCCTGACCCGACCCGCGCGGCTCGCCGCCGGGGCCGGGGTCGCGGTCGTCGCGCCCAGCGGGCCCGTCCCCGAGGAGCGGCTGGAGGCCGGTCTCGACATCCTGCGCGGCTGGGACCTCGACCCGGTCGTCGCCCCCCATGTCCTGGACCGGCACGCCGAGTTCGGCTACCTGGCGGGCACGGACGCGGACCGGGCCGCCGACTTCCAGGCGGCCTGGTGCGACCCGGACGTGGCCGCGGTTCTGTGCGCCCGTGGTGGTTACGGCGCCCAGCGCATGATCGACCTGCTCGACTGGGACGCCATCCGGGCCGCGGGCCCCAAGGTCTTCCTCGGCTTCAGCGACATCACCGCACTGCACGAGGCGTTCGCCACGCGGGTGGGGCTCGCGACCCTGTACGGGCCGATGGTCGCGTCCGTGGGCTTTCTGAAGAACGCCCGGTCGCAGGAGCATCTGCGGGCGACCCTCTTCGAACCCGAGTCGGTGCGGACCATCGCCTCCGGCGAAGCCGTCCCGCTCGTTCCCGGGAAGGCCCGCGGTGTCACGCTCGGCGGCTGCGCGAGTCTGCTGGCCGCGGATGTCGGCACACCGCACGCCCGTGTCTCCGCCCGGGACGGGCTGCTCCTGATCGAGGACATCGGCGAGGAGGCCTACCGATTGGACCGGATCCTGACGCAACTGCTGCGCACCGGCTGGCTCGACGGGGTGGCCGGGGTCGCGCTCGGCTCATGGGTGGACTGCGGACCGTACGACGGACTGCGCGCAGTGTTCGCCGACCGGCTCGGCGGTCTCGGCGTTCCGGTCGTCGAGCACTTCGGGTTCGGGCACGCGGAGGGGACGCTGACGATGCCGTTCGGCGTCCGCGCCGAACTCGACGCGGACGCGGGGACACTGACACTGGACGAGCCGGCGCTGCTCTGACGTCACGGGAGCGCCGCGCTGAGGGGTGCGCCCCTTTCGCGGTCGTCGGCCGTCCGCGCTCGTGCGTAGCTCACGGTCGCGCCCCATTCGTGGTCGCGTCCCGCACGCGTCCACCCTGGTCATGGCCGGTCGGGGGCGCGGTCCTGGGCGCCGTCGCGGGCGCGACGCCCGGGACGCCGGCAGGCCGGTGCCCCGGTGGCCGGGGACGAGCGGCGCCCGTCACCTCGGTCACCCGGAGGATGCTCCCGCCGCGCGTACCGGCGCCTTCTGGATCATGCTGAGCGCATGAGCCCGAAGACTTCCAAGAGCGCCGGTACGAGCGGCGGCAAGGGCACCCGCGAAGGGCCGCTGACGCCGGCCAGGGTCGCCGTCCTCGTACTGGCCGTCCTTGCCCTGATCTTCATCTTCGAGAACACCCGCAGCACCAGCATCCGGCTGCTCATCCCCGAGGTGATCATGCCGCTGTGGGTGGCGCTGCTCGCCACCGGGCTGATCGGCCTGGTGTGCGGTGCGTACGCCGCGAGACGCAGACGCTGAAACACCTGCTCGCGTAAGGTGACGGGATGCCTGAGAACGCCGGTTGTCTCGCCGAGGGCCCCCGTGTGGGCATACGGCATTTCACCCTCGACGACGCCGCGGAGTTCACCGCGCGGGCCAGGGAGAGCAAGAGCCTCCACCAGCCGTGGCTCTTTCCGCCCGGCAGCGTCGACGCCTATGCCGCCTACGCGGGGCGGCTCATCGAGGACCCGACCAAGGCAGGGTTCCTCGTCTGTGAACGGGACGGCGGGGGGATCGCCGGTTTCATCAACGTCAACAACATCGTCGAGGGCGGCTTCCTGTGCGGTGCCCTCGGCTACGGCGCCTTCGCGCACGCCGCGGGGCGCGGGCTGATGACCGAGGGGCTCGGTCTCGTCGTGCGGTACGCCTTCGGGGAGATGGGCCTGCACCGGCTGGAGATCAACGTGCAGCCCGGCAACGCGGCGTCGATCGCACTCGCCCGGAGCTGCGGTTTCCGGCTCGAAGGCTTCTCGCCGGCCTTCATCCACATCGACGGTGCCTGGAGGGACCACGAACGGTGGGCGATCACCGCGGAGATGGTCACGCCCCGCTGACGACAGCCCACGCCCCGCTGACGACAGCCCACGCCGGCCGACGACAGCCCACGCCGGCCGAGGACCGCTCGCGGGTGAGCGCGGGCGGGCACCCCGGGAGACGGCACCTACTGTGGCTCCCCGGTACACGCGGGCACCCCGGCCACCCCGGCGCACGCGACTCCCCCGGGCACACATGCCTCCCCCGGGCACACATGCCTCCCCGGGCACACATGCCTCCCCGGGCGCACATGCCTCTCCGGGCATACATGCCTCCCCGGGCATACATGCCTCCCCCGGCATCCGCGACTACGACGACCGCGACGAACTCGCCGCACTGAAGATCCCCACGACGACCGTCAGGGAGCTGCGCACCTGGGGGGTGGACGCGATCGCGCGGGCCACCCTGGCGACCCTCGAACTTCCGCACCTGGACGGCTTCTGGGTGCATTTCGACGCCGACGTGCTCGATCCGACCGTGATGCCCGCCGTGGACAGCCCGGACCCCGAGGGCCTGTTCCCCGACGAACTCCTCACGCTGCTCGGCCCGTTGGTCCGCTCCCCGCACTGCGTCGGCCTCAACGTCACCATCTACGACCCCGACCTGGACCCCGACGGCACCGCGGGAGCGCTCCTCGCGGACCTGGTCGTCGGCGCCTTTGCGGAATCCTGACCTGATTCTGACGAGCGGATACCCTGGTCAGGAGGCCGATGACCATGTTCCATGGTCATCGTGACGACGATCCGACGTGACGTACTGACCCTCCCGGCAGCGGAGTTGGGCCCGAGCAACCCGCTGCCGCCCCTGCGGACCCTCGACGAGATGCACACCATCGACGACCGCGACCGCGTCGGCCTGCCGAGCGACATGGCCCGGCAGATCGGGTACGAGCCGCTGCGCAGCGTGCTGCCTGAGCGCATACGGGACGGCTACGAGCGAGAACGGCCGCTCCGCGAACTCGACACGATCGTGATCGAGAACGACCGGCTGCGGGCCACCGTGCTGCCCGGCTTCGGCGGCCGTATCGTCTCGCTCTTCCACAAACCCTCCGCGACGGAACTCCTCTACAGCAACCCGGTGCTCCAGCCGGCCTGCTTCGCCCTCAACGGCGCCTGGTTCTCCGGCGGCATCGAGTGGAACATCGGCGCGACCGGGCACACCACCCTGTCGTGCTCACCCGTCCACGCCGCCCGCGTTCCCGCCCCCGACGGCGGCGAGATGCTGCGGCTGTGGGAGTGGGAACGGCTGCGCGACCTCCCCTTCCAGGTCGACCTGTGGCTGCCGGACGGCTCCGACTTCCTGTACGTCGGCGTCCGCGTCCGCAATCCCCACGAGAAGCCCGCCCCGCTGTACTGGTGGTCCAACATCGCGGTCCCCGAGGGGCGCAGGGTGCTCGCCCCGGCCGAGGAGGCCTATCACTTCGGCTACGAGCGACGGCTGCGCCGGGTACCTGTGCCGACGTACGACGGGATCGACCGGACGTACCCGCTCAACAGCACTTTCCCCGCGGACTACTTCTACGAGGTGCCCGACGGGCGGCGCCGCTGGATCGCCGCGGTCGACGACGCGGGCGAGGGGCTGGTCCAGACGTCCACCGATGTCCTGCGCGGGCGCAAGCTGTTCGTCTGGGGCTCGGGGCCCGGCGGGCGGCGCTGGCAGGAGTGGCTCACCGAGCCGGGGACCGGCGGGTACTGCGAGATCCAGGCCGGACTCGCCCGCACCCAGCTCGAACACGTACGGCTCGAAGCCGAGAGCGATGTTTCCTGGCTGGAGGCCTACGGGCCGTTGTCCGTGAGTGCGGAGACGGCGCACGGGGCGGACTGGGAGGCCGCGCGGGCGGACGTCGAGGGCCGGCTGGAGAGCGCCCTCACCCGGGACACGGTCGACGCCGCGTACGCCGCCTGGCTGCCGCACGCCGACTCGGATCCCGGCGAGGTGCTCGCCGTCGGATCCGGCTGGGGAGCACTCGAAGTGCTGCGCGCCGCCCACAAGTTGCCCGGTACGCCCTTCGACGAGAGCACGCTCGGCGACGACCAGGCGCCGTGGCGGGAACTCCTGCGGTCCGGCGCGTTCCCGGAGCCCCGGCGGGTCGGGCCGCCCGGCGAGACCCTGGTGGCCTCGCACTGGCGCGACATGCTGGAGACGGCACCGGCCGTACCGATCGCCGAGTACCACCTCGGAGTCGCCCAGTGGCATGCCGGTGATGTCGCCCAGGCCGTGCGGAGTTGGGAACGCGCACTCGAACTCGCGCCGTCGCTCTGGCCGTTGCTGCGCTGCCTCGCCGTCGCCGACCAGGAGGCCGGCAACCACGAGCGCGCCGCCGACCGTTACGCCGAGGCTTTCGACGACCTGTGCCGGGAGCGTCGCGACGACGGGGAACGGTGGACCGCGGCGACCGCCGCGCTCGGCCGCGAGGCCGTCGAGGCGCTGCTGACGGCCCGCCGTCCGGCGGACGCGCGGGCCGTGTGGGATCGGCTGCTCCCCGGAACCCGGGACCGGGGCCGGTTCCGCCTCGTCGAGGCCGAACTGCTCCTCGCCGAGGGCCGCCGCGAGGACGCACGGGCGATCTTCGACGCGGGCTTCGAGGTCGCCGACCTGCGGGAGGGAGCGGAGACCATCGACCGGCTGTGGTCCCGGCTCGGTGACGAGCCGCTGCCGGAGCGCTACGACTTCCGCATGCGGCCGCCGTCCACGCTCTGAGCCCGCCGCGCGCACGACCTCGCATGCTCTGAGCCTGCCGCGCGCACGACCTCGGGTGTCCCACCGCACGGCGGGGTGGGGCACCTGAGGTTTGTCGCGTCTCAGGTCCGTCGCGTCTCAGGTCCGGTGCGTCCGCGTCTCAGCTCCGGCGGTCCGCGTACTCGTACACCGACCCGTCCGGATGCACGGCGATGAGGTTGCGGCCCCCGGGTGTCTCCACCGGGCCCGCGACGACACGGGCGCCGAGGCCGGTGAGGACCCGGCCGGTCTCCTCGACGTCCTTGACGGCGATGGTCGCGGCGATCTTGCGCAACACGTCGAGTTCGGACTCGGGCCCGCTCATCAGCAGGAAGCAGCCGATCGCGGCGACCGACACACCGCCGCGCTCGAAGCGGAGCGCTCTGCTGCCCGCGAGCTGTTCGTAGAAGGGGACCGCAGTCTCCAGGTCGTCGACGCAGACGCGCAACGTGGTTCCCAGAATCTCCATGGGAACGAGCCTAGTTGGGGCGGGCGGAGCAGGAGATCGTTTCGGCTGGTAGCTGGTAGCTGGTAGCTGGTAGCTGGTAGCTGGTAGCTGGAAGCTGGTCGCCGGTCACCCGGTCACCGGTCGCGGGTCGCCGACTGGTGATCGTCGGGCGCCCGGGGCCTTCCCGTTACGGGTCCGGTCGGCCGGGTACCCGCACACCATGAAGCGCATCGAGCACCTGGAACATCTGGAGCATCTGGACAGGGAACTCGTCGACGAACTCACCATGGTGGCCCGCCAGACCATCAGGGACGAGCTGCGCGAACAGACGGGCAAAAAGCGCCGGACGGCCGCGTTGTACGCCGCTTCGGGGGCCGCCGCGCTGTACTCCGGTGCCGCCCTCGTCCTCGCCCTCGGACTGGCGCTCGCGTCGGTGCTGCCCGGATGGGCCGCCGCACTGATCGCCGCCGCGGTGCTCGGGGCCGTCGCCCACGTGCTGCGGGGCATGGCCCGGCCGTCCGCGCCCCGGCCCACGACCCGACACGCGCACGAGCTCGCGCCGCCCGGCCGGGTCGTCGGCGGCAGCCCGCCCGCCTTCCCGCCCGGCGGCATGGGCCTGCCGTATCCGCCGATCCGGTCCGGGACGCCCGATGTCCGCGGCACGGGCACAGGTACGGGCCTCTCCGACGACCCCGAGGCATGGCTCCGCCGGGCGCGATGACCTGGGCCCCTTCGAAGCCTGCGAAAAGTCGGAGGTGCCCATGTTTGGGCACCTCGGTCAGGGATACGCGGAAAGCCCCCGTACGACGAGCGATTCCGTCAGAGGAGCACCGTGAGTCGACCCCGCATTCTGATCGTCGGTGCCGGCTTCGCCGGGTACCGGACGGCCCGCGTCCTGTCGCGGCTGGTCCGGCACGAAGCCGACATCACCCTGCTGAACCCGACCGACTACTTCCTGTATCTGCCGCTGCTGCCGCAGGTCGCCGCCGGTGTCCTGGAGCCACGCCGCGTCACCGTCTCGCTCTCCGGCACGCTGCCCCACGTACGTCTCGTGCTCGGTGAGGCGCAGTCCGACGGGATCGACCTCGAAGCGCGGACCGTGCGCTACAGCGGCCCGGAGGGCGACAGCGGCACGCTGACGTACGACCGTCTCGTCCTCGCCGTCGGCAGCGTGAACAAACTGCTGCCCGTACCCGGTGTCGCCGAGCACGCGCACGGCTTCCGCGGGCTGCCGGAAGCGCTGTATCTACGGGACCACGTGACCCGGCAGATCGAACTCGGCGCCGCGTCGGACGACCCGAAGAGCCGCGCCGCGCGCCGCACCTTCGTGGTCGTCGGCGCCGGGTACACCGGGACCGAAGTCGCCGCCCAGGGAAAGCTGTTCACCGACGCGCTGGTGCGCAAGCGGCCACTGCGTGAAGGAACCCGACCGCGCTGGCTGCTGCTCGATGTCGCCCCGCGTGTGCTGCCCGAGCTGGACGAGAGGCTCTCGCGCACCGCCGACCGCGTACTGCGGCAGCGCGGCGTCGACGTGCGCACCAAGACGTCGGTCGAGGAGGCCACTCCCGACGGAGTCCGGCTCAGCGACGGGGAGTTCGTCGAAACCCGGACGCTGGTGTGGTGTGTCGGCGTACGGCCCGATCCGCTGGTCGAGGGACTCGGGCGGCCCCTTGAGAGGGGGCGGCTCCTCGTCGATCCGCATCTCCAAGTGCCGAGCCATCCAGAGGTGTTCGCCTGCGGGGACGCTGCGGCGGTGCCCGATCTGGAGAGGCCCGGTGAGTACACGCCGATGACGGCCCAGCACGCCTGGCGCCAGGGGAGGATCGCCGGCCGCAATGTCGCCGCCTCGCTCGGAATCGGCGAGCGCCGCGCCTACCGCCACCGTGACCTGGGTTTCACCGTCGACCTCGGGGGCGTCAAGGCCGCGGCCAATCCGCTGGGCATTCCCCTGTCGGGTCTGGCGGCCGGAGCCGTCACCCGCGGCTACCACCTCGCCGCCATGCCCGCCAACCGGGTCCGGGTCGCGGCCGACTGGCTCCTGGACGCCGTACTGCCGCGCCAGGCTGTGCAGTTGGGCCTGGTCCGCTCGTGGTCGGTACCGCTCGACACGGCCTCGCCCGAGTTGGCGCGGGTGGCGGGAGCACCCGCGGCGGGGGGAGCGCCTGAAGCACCCGGAGCTTCTGGAGCACCCGGAGCCCCTGCGGCCGCGGAAGCGCCCGCGGTGCCCGCAGCGCGTGACGCATCGGACGCACCGGGCTCGGACGGTGCGCGCCCGAGCAGTCCAGGAGCCGTGAGCCGCTCGGAAGGAGCGTCATGAACACCCGCCAACTCATAGATCTGGCCCAGCAGTTGCGCGTCGACAGCGTTCGAGCCGCCGACGCCGCGGGCTCCGGGCATCCGACATCGTCGATGTCCGCCGCCGACCTGATGGCGGTCCTGCTGGCCAACCGTCTGCGCTACGACTTCGAACGCCCTCAGCACCCCGGCAACGACCGTTTCGTCCTCTCCAAGGGCCACGCCTCACCCCTGCTGTACGCCGCGTACAAGGCGGCCGGTGCCGTGAGCGAGGCCGAACTGCTCACCTTCCGCAAGGCGGGCAGCCGCCTCGAAGGGCATCCGACGCCCCGGCAGCTGCCCTGGGTCGAGACCGCCACCGGATCGCTCGGCCAGGGACTGCCCGTCGGCGTCGGCATCGCGCTCGCCGGCAAGCGCCTCGACCGCACCGGATACCGGATCTGGGTGCTGTGCGGTGACAGCGAACTCGCCGAGGGATCCGTGTGGGAGGCCGCCGAGCACGCCGGGTACGAACACCTCGACAACCTCACCCTGATCGTCGACGTCAACCGCCTGGGCCAGCGCGGGCCGACCCGGCACGGGCACGACCTGGACGCCTACGCGCGCCGGTTCCGGGCGTTCGGCTGGCACGCCGTCGAGGTCGACGGCCACGACGTGGACGCGATCGACACCGCCTTCGCCGAGGCGGAGTCCACCAGCGGCAGGCCCACCGTGGTCCTCGCCCGTACCCTCAAGGGCAAGGGCGTGGCATCGGTCCAGGACCGCGAGGGCCTGCACGGCAAACCGCTGCCGGACGCCGATCAGGCGATCGCCGAACTCGGCGGTGTGCACGACCGGCGAGTGGAGGTCCGGCAACCCCCCGTCGCGAGGACGCTGCACGCCGTACGGTCCGGACACCTCGACCTGCCGCGGTACGACACCGGCGACGAGATCGCCACCCGGGACGCCTTCGGACAGGCCCTCGCCGCGCTCGGTACCGCCCGCGGCGACGTCGTCGCCCTGGACGGCGAGGTCGGCGACTCGACGCGCACGGAGTTCTTCGCCAAGGAACACCCCGACCGCTTCTTCGAGTGCTACATCGCCGAGCAGCAACTGGTCGCCGCAGCGGTCGGCATGGCCGCGCGGGGCTGGGTCCCGTACGCCTCGACGTTCGCGGCCTTCCTCACCCGCGCCCACGACTTCGTGCGGATGGCCTCCATCAGCGGCTCCGGCATCAACCTCGTCGGCTCGCACTGCGGCGTCTCCATCGGCCGCGACGGGCCCTCCCAGATGGGCCTGGAGGACCTGGCGATGTTCCGGGCGGTGTACGGCTCGACCGTGTTGTACCCGTGCGACGCCAACCAGACCGCGAAGCTGGTCGCCACGATGGCGGACCTGGAGGGCATCCGCTATCTGCGCACCTCACGCGGTGAGAGCCCCGTCATCTACAGCGCCACCGAGGAGTTCCCGGTCGGCGGCAGCAAGGTGCTGCGTGCCTCCGCCGGGGACCGGCTGACGCTGGTGGCCGCGGGCGTCACCGTCCATGAGGCCTTGGCCGCCGCGGAGACACTCGACCGGGCGGGCATCCAGACCCGTGTGATCGACCTCTACTCGGTGAAGCCCGTGGACCGCGCGACCCTGCGCGAGGCCGCCGAGGAGACCGGCTGCCTGGTCACCGTCGAGGACCACCGGGAGGAGGGCGGGATCGGGGACGCGGTGCTCGACGCCTTCACGGACGGCCGTCCCGTGCCCCGCCTCGTGCGCCTCGCCGTCCGTGGGATGCCCGGCTCCGCGAGCCCGGCCGAGCAGCTGCACGCCGCGGGCATCGACGCCGAGTCGATCGCGGCGGCGGCCCGGCTGCTGGTGGAGACGGTCGTGGTGCGCTGACCGGAGACAGAAGGGCACCATGGTCAGTACGCCGACGGCGCGGGCCGGCTGTCCGGCCCGGCGGACGGGGCGAGCCCGGCCCCACGCTCCGCCGACCGGTTCGCGGAGCGGGGGCGAGGGGAACCGCGGGAGGAGACCTATGAGCGCTTTGCGCTACGTCTACGCGATCTGCCGCCCCTTCGCGGCGGCGCTGTCGGCCGAGCTGGCCGGGGTCGCGGGCGTCCCGCCCAAGCTGCTGCGGCACGGCGACCTGATCGCCGTGGTCGGCTCGGTCCCGGAGCGGGAATTCGCCGCCGAGCCGCTGCGCCGACGGCTGGAGGACGTCCAGTGGCTGGAGGCGACGGCTCGCGCCCATCAGGGCGTCATCGACGCGCTCACCGCCGTCACCAGCCCGCTGCCGCTCCGGCTCGCCACCGTGCTCCGGGACGACAGCGGCGTACGCGTGATGATGAAGGAACGCAGGGAGGATTTCCTGCGGACCCTCGACCGCCTCGACGGGCAGGTGGAATGGGACGTGAAGGTGTACGCCGAAAACACCGAAACCGTCGGGGATTCCGGGACTTCCGAAACCTCCGGGACCTCCGAAACCAACGGTAACTTCGGGACTTCCGGGACTTCCGGGAAAACCCTGGAACGCGCGGACGAATTCACGCGCCGATTGCACGGCACCCTTTCCCGGTGTGCCGGGGAAACCCGGCTGCGCACCCTGCCGAATCCGGAATCCGCACCTTCCGAAGTGGCGGGCACCGAGGTCCTCGATGCCGCCTATCTCGTGCCGCGCGCGAAATCGGAGGAATTCGTGGAGCGGGTGAACGGAAGCGCGCGCGACGAGCCGGGGGTGCGAGTGGAGCTCACGGGGCCGTGGGCGGCTTACTCCTTCACGGGTTCCACGGGCCTCACCGGCTTCACGGGTGTCACGGCCTTTACGAGGAAGGCGTCGTGACCGTGTCCCTCACAGGGTGAGCGGTGCGAAGCGCGGCCCCAGGTCCAGAACCATCCTGGACCTCGGGCCGGGTCTATCGCGTACGAAGGCCTACCACCTGTACCAGCGGCCCCTGCCTCCGGAGGCACTCGTGCCACGCACCAGGAATCCGAGCAGCCACAGGACGATGACGACCAACGCTATCCACCACAGAATCTTCAGTGCGAATCCCGCACCGAAGAGAACCAGCGCCAGCAACAGAACGAGCAGGATGGGAACCATAGTGTTGACCTCCTGCATTCCGTGTTTCCCGATATCGCGGGATCAGGCCTCCTTTCGGCAGAGAATTTCCCCGTGCAGTACGGAGAACCAGCCGTCCTCCTGACGCCCCCACTGCCGCCAGGCGTCCGACACCGCCCGCAGTCCCTCCGTGGTCGCGTGGCCCCCCTCCGTCGCGCGCTCCGCGTACGCCGAGGCCAGCGTGCGGTCCGCCCACAGGCCGCTCCACCACTCCCGCTCGTCCTCGGTGGCGAAGGTCCAGGTGCTCGACGTGGCCGTGATGTCCCGGATCCCGGCGGCCAGTGCCCATGATTTGAGACGCCGGCCCGCATCGGGCTCGCCCCCGTTGGCGCGGGCGACCCGCAGGTACAGGTCCAGCCAGTCGTCCATGCCCGCCGTCGACGGATACCAGGTCATGGACGAGTAGTCCGCATCGCGGGCGGCGATGAACCCGCCGGGCTTGGTGACCCGGTACATCTCGCGCAGCGCCTGTACCGGATCGCCCACGTGCTGGAGCACCTGGTGGGCGTGGACCACGCAGAACGTGTCGTCCGGGTACTCCAGCGCGTGAACGTCGGCGACCGCGAACTCGACGTTGCGCAGGCCGCGTTCGGCCGCAACCTGGCGTGCCTGGTCCAGGACGCCGGACGCCTGGTCGACGCCGGTGACCTGGCCGTCCGGCACCCGTTCCGCCAGGTCGGCGGTGATGGTGCCCGGTCCGCAGCCGATGTCGAGGATCTTCATGTGCGGCTTCAGCGAGTCGAGCAGGTACGCCGCAGAGTTGGCGGCGGTGCGCCAGGTGTGCGAGCGCATCACCGACTCGTGGTGGCCGTGGGTGTAGACGGCGGTCTCCCGCGACTTCGGCATGACCGTTCCCCTTCTCGTCGTACGGGCCTCTGTGAGGCGTGTGCGCACTCCCTGAGGTAATGGCATCACCGTACGCGCTCATGTCGAATAATGAGACTCGTATCTTGCCATGTGGACAGCGGTGGCGGGGTGTTGTGCCTACGGGGGACCCGATGGAGCCAGGGGTTGTCGCCGAGTGCGTGGGTGCACGGCTTGAGTGCATCGGTGTGTCGACAGCTTGAGCGCAATTGGGCGCGGGCGGCGTCGGTGCATGCGTGCTCGGACGGCGTCAGTGCGCGGGAAGCGGGCGGTAGACGGTCAGCGCCTCGGGGCTCTTGCGCAGTGTCACCTCACCGCTCACCTCGGTGACTTCACCGTCGTAGGCGAGCAGCGTGCCGGGCGCGACGCCCTCGACGCGCAGACGGCCCACCCGTACGGCCGCGTGGGCCGGGGAGCGCGTGAGCGGGCCCGCGAAGGCCGCGGCCAGCAGCCGCACCGCGGGATGGCGGCCGCCGTGCACGACCCGTACGTCGAGCCGCCCGTCCGCGAGGTCGAAACGGCGGGCGGGCGCCAGCCCCATCCGGTGGTAGGTGCCGTTGCCGGCGAACAGCAGCCACAACGGGTGCGTACGGCCACCCAGTTCGGCCCGCAGCGGGTGATGGTCGGCGCGCAGCACGCGCAAAGCGCCCAGCACGCCCGCAGGCCAACTGCCGATCGCCTTGGACCAGTTCTCCCGCTCGCGCACCAACTCCGGATAGATGCCCAGGCTGCAGGTGTTGAGGAAGATGCCCTCCTTGCCGCCGGAGGCCCACCGGCCCACGTCCACCTGGACCGCCCCGCCCTCCTGGAGAGCGCGCACCAGGTCGCGTTCGCCCTCCACGCCGAGGTCGTGGGCGAAATGGTTGAGCGTGCCGCCCGGCAGGACGGCAAGGGGGATGCCGTGGCGCAGGGCGACCTCGGCCGCGGCGTTCACCGTGCCGTCGCCGCCGCACACGCCCAGTACCCGGGCGCGGGCCGCCGCCTTCTCCAACTCCTCCTGTATGTCGGAGGGTTCGCATTCCATGATCTCCGCGCGCGGCAGCGCTCCGGCCAGCGCGCCGACCCGCTCCGGGGTGCCCGAGCCCGTGTTGGCCACCATGACCAGGCCCTCGCCCTCAACCAGCGCGGGCGCGTCGGTGCGCGGACGGCCGGGCGGGGTCACCTGGTCCCGGGTGGGCACCAGTCCGCGCACGGCGTACGCGGCGCCGACGCCCAGGGCCGCACCCGCCAGGACATCGCTCGGGAAGTGGACGCCGGTGTAGACGCGGGACAGCGCGACCGCGGCGGCGAGCGGGGCGACGGCCGCGCCCCAGCCGCGGGACTCCAGCGCCACCCCCGCCGCGAAGGCGGCGGCGGAGGCGGCGTGCCCCGACGGGAACGACGTGGTGATCGGCTGCCGCTTCAGCTGCCGGACGAGGGGGACAGGGTCCAGCCCGGGGCGGGTGCGGCGCACCGAGCGCTTGCCGAGGGTGTTGATGGTGGCGGAGGCGAGCGCGAGCGAGGCGACACCCCGTACGGCGGCCCGGCGGGCCCGCGGGGTGCGGCTCGCCGCCACGGCGGCGGCCGTGGCGAACCACAGGACACCGTGGTTTGCGCCCCGGCTGAGCCGTGGCAGCACGGGGTCGGCGCCCGGCCAGTGCCGCGCGGCGACCGCCTCGAACAGCCGGCAGTCCACGGAGAGGAGGCGGTCCCGAAGGACGTGGCGGCCCGGTACCAGGGCGGTGAGGTCGACATCTGGGGTCGGTGTCATGCGGGTCCGTCTACCCCGGATCGGACGGTTCCCGCCCCGGCGCCGGGCCCCGCGTCGCATACGCGTTTGCCCCGCACCCCCGCTCCCCGGAGAATGCCTGCCCATGGGACATCTCGAAGCCGCACATCTTGAGTACTACCTTCCCGATGGGAGGGCGCTGCTCGGCGATGTGTCGTTTCGGGTGGGGGAAGGGGCCGTCGTCGCCCTGGTGGGGCCCAACGGCGCCGGGAAGACGACCCTGCTGCGGCTGATCTCGGGGGAGCTCAAGCCCCACGGGGGGACCGTCAACGTGGGCGGCGGGCTCGGGGTCATGCGGCAGTTCGTGGGCTCCGTACGCGACGAGACGACCGTGCGGGAGCTGCTCGTCTCCGTGGCCCCGCCCCGGATCCGCGAGGCGGCGAAGGCCGTGGACGACGCCGAGCACGCGATGATGACCGTGGACGACGAGGCGGCGCAGCTGCGCTACGCGCAGGCGCTGTCCGACTGGGCCGAGGTCCGCGGATACGAGTCCGAGACCCTCTGGGACATCTGCACGACGGCCGCCCTCGGCGTCCCCTACGAGAAGGCGCAGTGGCGGCTGGTCCGGACCCTGTCCGGGGGCGAGCAGAAGCGCCTGGTGCTCGAGGCGCTGCTGCGCGGCACCGACGAGGTGCTGCTGCTCGACGAGCCGGACAACTATCTCGACGTGCCCGGGAAGCGCTGGCTCGAGGAGCGGCTCAAGGAGACCCGCAAGACCGTGCTGTTCGTCTCCCACGACCGCGAGCTCCTCTCCCGCGCCGCCCAGAAGATCATCAGCGTCGAGCCCAGCCCGACCGGCGCGGACGCCTGGGTGCACGGCGGCGGCTTCGCCACGTATCACGAGGCCAGGAAGGAGCGGTTCGCGCGCTTCGAGGAACTGCGCAGGCGCTGGGACGAGAAGCACGCACAGCTCAAGAAACTGGTGCTGAATCTCCGTCAGGCGGCCTCCATCAGCCATGAGTTGGCGTCCCGCTACGCGGCGGCGCAGACCCGGCTGAGGAAGTTCGAGGAGGCCGGACCGCCTCCGGAGCCGCCGCGCGAGCAGGACATCAGGATGCGGCTGCACGGCGGGCGGACCGGAGTGCGGGCCGTGACCTGCAAGGGACTTGAGCTCACCGGCCTGATGAAACCCTTCGACCTGGAGATCTACTACGGCGAGCGGGTCGCCGTCCTCGGCTCCAACGGCTCGGGGAAGTCGCACTTCCTGCGGCTGCTCGCGGGCGGCGACGTCGCGCACACCGGCGAGTGGAAGCTCGGCGCCCGCGTGGTGGCCGGCCACTTCGCGCAGACACATGCCCACCCGGAACTGGAGGGCCGCACGCTCCTCGACATCCTGTGGACCGAACACTCCCAGGACCGCGGAGCCGCGATGTCCCGGCTGCGCCGCTATGAGCTGACCGCGCAGGCCGAGCAGCGCTTCGAGAAGCTCTCGGGCGGCCAGCAGGCGCGTTTCCAGATCCTGCTCCTGGAACTGGAGGGCTCGACGGCCCTGCTGCTGGACGAGCCGACCGACAACCTCGACCTGGAGTCCGCGGAGGCCCTTCAGGAGGGTCTTGAGGCGTACGAGGGGACGGTCCTGTCGGTCACCCACGACCGCTGGTTCGCCCGCTCCTTCGACCGCTACCTGGTCTTCGGCTCGGACGGCCGCGTCCGGGAGACACAGGAACCGGTGTGGGACGAGCGGCGCGTGGAACGGGCCCGGTAGGCGGACCGGAACGGCGGGTTCTTGCGCGGGAGCCCCGTCGGGGGGGCGGGCAGCCGAGCTCGTCCCGGGGAGGCCCGGCACCCCGGATGTTCGTAGAGTGGGGGGAGTAGGTCTCGATCCATGGCTCCCTCCCGGACGCCGCTCGGGGCAGTGTCTGCCCGGGGCGGGTGCCCGGACCGCACCGACGGCCACGACGAGCGGGGTAGCACCATGACCGGAGTCGACCCGGACCGGCTGGACGACCAGCAGCTGATGAAAGAGCTGGAGGCCATCCACCGCACCCGCCACGACACGCTGCTGCACGGTTCGAACGACGCGCTGCACACCCACAACGTGCGCATGGCCCAGCTGGAGGGCGAGTATCTGCGCCGCCACCCGCGCCGGCCCGTCTCGGCGGGCCGTACCCGTGACGGCGCCCGGGAGCGCGGACCCGCGGGGGTGCCGCCGGCATGACCGAATTGAACCCGATCCTGACCCGGCAGGCGGCGGCCCTGGAGCTCTTCGGCCACCGCGTCCACGCGATCCGCGACAGCCAGTGGGACGCCCCCACGCCGTGCACCGCCTGGAGCGTGCGCGACCTCGTCGGCCACCTCGTCTCCGAGCAGGCGTGGGTGCCCGCGCTGGTCCGGGACGGCGCCACCGTCGACTCGGTCGGCGACAGCCTGGAGGGCGACCTGCTCGGCGCGGACCCGGTCGCCGCCTGGGACACCGTGGCCGACGCCTCCCGCGCCGTGTTCGCCGAGCCCGGCGCGTTCGACCGCACGGTCCATCTCTCCTTCGGTGACATGCAGGCGGGCGACTACTGCGCGCAGCTGGTCACCGACCTGACGGTCCACACCTGGGACCTGTCCCGTGCCATCGGCGCCGACGAACAACTCCCCGAAGACCTGCTGACCTTCGCGGTCCGGGAGGTCACCCCGCACGCGGCGGAACTCGAGAGGAGCGGACTCTTCGCGGCCCCGGAGGAGCCACCGCCCGGAGCCGACGTCCAGACGAAACTGCTCTGCCTGGTCGGGCGCCGGCCCTGAGAATGCGCGCCACCCGGACCGGCACGCGCACCCGCTGTGAGTAGGCCGCCGCCGTCAGTGACGGCCAGGTGATGGCGGCACAGCCGTCCCAGCCCCCGGGAGGACGCAGCCCCCGCCCCCGGGAAGACGGGCGGCCCGGCGTGGGTGAGAATAGGAAGGTGTTTGTCCCGCATGGCGTGGGGCAGACGCTGTTGCAGTGCTTCGGACAGGAGGCACGTCCGTGGGAGCGGCTATCCGCGCCATGGGTGTACCCGTCCGGCGTACGGGTGCGTTCCCACGATGACTGTCCATGACACGGCACCATCAAGGGAGTTGCGACGCATCATGCGAACTCAAGCGAGCGCGACGCACCATCCGCACGACGACGCCCCCGACACCGCGGAGGCATTCCGCAGGCTCGCCAGGCTCCCCCCGGGTCAGCAGCGCGACACTCTCCGTGCGGAGATCGTGGAGTCCTGGCTGCCGATGGCCGATCGGCTCGCGGGCCGTTTCCGCAGCCGCGGCGAGAACTACGAGGACCTGCGCCAGGTCGCGGCGCTCGGCCTGGTCAAGGCCGTCGACCGCTACGACCCCGAGCTCGGCAACGCCTTCGAGAGCTACGCGGTGCCGACGATCACCGGCGAGATCAAGCGTCATTTCCGCGACCACATGTGGACCCTGCACGTGCCGCGCCGGGTCCAGGACCTGCGCAACCGGGTCCGGTTCGCCAGCCAGGACCTGTCGCAGACCATCTCCGGCCGTAGGCCCACCGTCGCCGAGATCGCCGAGCACGCCCGGATGAGCGAGGAGGACGTCCTGGCGGGTCTGGAGGCCCTGGAGAGCTTCACCGCGCTCTCCCTGGACGCCGAACTGCCGGGCAGCGAGGACGGCTACTCCCTCAGCGATGCCCTCGGTTCGCCCGATCCGGCCCTCGACACCGTCATCGACCGCGAGGCCGTCAAGCCCCGGCTCCAGGCCCTGCCCGAACGCGAACGCGCCATCCTCTACATGCGGTTCTTCAGCGACATGACCCAGAGCCGGATCGCCGACGAGCTGGGCATCTCCCAGATGCACGTCTCCCGCCTCATCAGCCGCTGCTGCACCCAGCTGCGCGACCAGATCATGCGCGACGCGGCCTAGAGGCTGTCGTCCGGGGAGGCCGCGGGAGGGGTCGGCTCAGTCCGACCATGCCAGCCTCAGGGCGATGTGACGGGACATCAGGTCCATCGCCTGCGCCTCGGCCATCGAGAAGGCGGGTCGGCTCCCGCTCCTGAACAGCGTCAACACCCCGCGTACGGAACCGGATGCGCCGGGCAGCGGCACACACAGCAAGGACGTCACGTTGGCGCGGACGAGGACCGGGGCGCCCGAGGCGTCACGGCCGAAGGCGTCCGGGTCCTCGGGACGCACCTGAAGAGCCGTGGACCCGCCGCGTACCGCCTCGGCGACGACGGGGCACGCGGCGGGATCCTGCGCGGCCACGGCCGCCACCTCCTCGCCGCACCCGGACGGGCCGAGCACGGCCGTACGGGACAGCCGCCCGTCCCCGGTGTCGGCCACCACCCAGTCCGCGAACCGCCCGTGCAGCACTCCGGCCGCCCGGTCCAGCACCGCCGAACGGTCCCCGCCCGGACTCCCGAGCAGCGCCGTGGTCATGACGTCCACCAGATCCATCAGTGCCGCGTGCCGGGTGGTCGCGGACAGGCTGGGCACCGCTCGCCCCGGCGCACCTCGCCCCGAGGCATCCGGGGAGTGCGAAGGATTCCCCTCGTCCACCGGCTGGAGCACGACGAGTACGGCGGTCCGCGGCTCCCCGCTGGGCCGCAGCGCGACGAGCGTCGCCCGCACGGGCACCGACGGCTCCTGCTGGAGATGCACGGTGAGCCCGCGGTCGCCCTCGCCGCGGGCCACCGCCGCCGCCTGGGAGCGGAACGCGGCCCGGTCGGCGTGCGCGAGGAACCCGGTCAGCGGCCGGCCGGTGGCGTAACCGGCCCGGACACCGGTGAAGGAGGTCGCCGCGAAGTTCATCCGGCGCACCACACTCTCGCGGTCCACCAGCACGACCGGCGCCGGCACCCGCTGGAACAGCGCCTTCAGGAGCTGCTGCTCCTGGCGGTCCACGGAGCCGATCCCGGAGGGACCGGCCGCCGAAAGACGCTGGAACGCCGGCCACAACTGCTCCGCCACATGGTCGAGTTCGAAGATCGCCGCGTCGAGCACCGTCGGCAGTTCCTGGGCGGGCACGGAACGCGCCGCCTTCAACTCCGAGACGCGGCGCACGAAATCCGCGAGTTCTTCACCGAATTCGTCCGTCTGCGCCATGCGATGAACGTAACGCGGCAGGGGCGTGCCGCGGGCGGCGGGGGTGGAACCCGCGGGACTTGTCCGGCGCAGGTGAGGGCACTTGATTCCGGCCTGGGCGGGCGTGTTCGTTTTCGGCACGGATGAGCGGGAAGGTGGGAAGGCGGGAAGAAGGGAGGAGGAGCGAGTCATGCCGGAAACCGATCAACTCGGCCTTCTGGGACCGGAATCACCCGAGTCGGCGCTTCCCGGGAGGAGGCTCTCGGAACTCGCCGAGCAGGCCACGCGCTGCGTCACCGACTGCTGCGGCGCCAGCAGCCTGGTGTCCGAGGGCGGCACGGAGCGGCCCGCCGCGGTGACCCACCCCGACCTCGCCGGACTCGTCTCGGTACAACTGCGCTCCGGCGACGGGCCGATCCCGGCCGCTCTGGAACGCGGCGAACCCGTCGACTCGGCGGACCTGCTGGTCGAGGAGCGCTGGCCCGGCTACCGGGCCATGGCCCTCGACGCGGGGGTGCGCTCCAGCGTGACCATCCCCTTTCGCCGCTCCGGGCTGACCGTCACCCTCAGCCTCTACAGCTTCCGGCCCGGCACCCTCGAAGGAGCCCCGCACGGCGCCGCCCGCGCGCTCGGCGATCAGACCGCGACCTGCCTGGTCCGCGACCGTTCCTACCGCGCCGCACTCACCGAGCTCGACCAGTTGGGTGCCGCGCTGCGCTCCCGACCCGTCGTGGACCAGGCCTGCGGCATGCTGATGCACGTCCTGGGCTGTGACGCGGACCGGGCCTTCGCGGTCCTGCGCCGCATCTCCCAGGGCACCAACCGCAGACTGTCCGACGTCGCCGCGGCCGTCGTGGACAAGCGGGGACACGGACTGGAGAAGCACCTGGTGTCGTCCAGGCCGCCTGACGCCTGACGCCTGACGCCTGACGCCTGACGCCTGGCGGGCGGTGGGTGGCGTACGGACTGCGGCAGTGGGTGTCGTACGGCCGCGGGGGCGGCTGTCGTACGGGCCGCGGCGCCGGATGTCGTACGGGCAGGGGGTGGGGGTGGGTCTTGTACGGGGCGGCGGGTGCCGCGCCGTACGCAGGGGCCCGTCGCTGCCCCGCCCCGATGTCACCCGCTCGGGCCCCTGTTTTCCCGCGAATGGTGCCCGGCCGTTCGCGCCCGGCGGGACGGCGGGCTCTGATGGGCCCGAGGGACACGACGGCCGTGGCTCTCGGACCGCAGCCCGCCGAAGGAGCCCCGCTCATGCGCCGTACCGCCCGTGTCCTGTACGCCACCGCCCTGGCCGGCGCCGCCCTGGGCGCCGCCGCGTCGGGCGCGTCCGCGGATCCGGCCGCGGAGGTCAGCCCGGGATCCGTCGAACCCGGCGGCACCGTCACCATCACGGTCAACTGCGACACTGTCGGGGGGACCCCGCCCGACTTCATCGACGCCAGCTCCCAGGGTTTCCAGGAGGGCAAGGTCCAGCTGCACCGCGTCGAGGGCACCGACTCCAGCGCCGCCGACGCCGCCTCCTACAGAGGGACCGCCCACATTTCGTCCGGCGAGTCCGGCGCGGCCCCCGACACGGCCTCGGACTCCGGCACGGCGGGGTCCGACGCGGGGCGCGGATCCGCCGGAGTGAGCCCCGGTACGACGGGTCCCGGCACGTCGGGCGCCTCCGACGCGAAGAATCCCGACGCCGCGAGCGCGGAAGCGGTGAGCCCCGCCCCCAGGAGCGCGGACACCGTCGCGCCCGATGCCCTGGCACCCGCTCCCGTCGCCGGCGACCCTGTGGTCCCCGACCCGCTGACCCCCGACGCCGTGGGTCCGGAGACCGTCGGTCCGGACACCGTTGGCCCGGATGACGTGGGGCCGGACACGGTAGGTCCCGACACGGTGGGCCCGGATTCCGTGGGTCCCGACACCGCGGCTCCCGACACCGCGGTTCCCGACACGGCGGGCCCCGACAAGGTGGGCCCGGATTCCGGTGGCGCCGACGGGCCATGGAACGTGGACGGCGTCTGTCCCGCGCCGGCCGGCGGTCAGGGGAAACAGTGGACCGCCTCGTACTCCGTGGCCCGGGGTGCCACGGCGACGCGCGGCCCCGACAGCGGGACCGGCTCCGACCGCGGCACGGGCACGGGCTCCGGTGAGCGTCCGCCGACCGTCCAGGGTGGCGTGCAAGCCGGTGAGGGCGGTGTGTTCACCGACTCTGTGCCGGCTCTGATCGCCGGCAGCGTGCTGATCGCAGGGGCCGTGGGCGCGGCCGCGTACCGGCTGAACCGGCTGAACCGGCTGAACCGGCTGAACCGGCTGAATCGGGTGCGCCGGCGGCGGGCGTAGAGGGGGGAGGCACGTGACGGTCGGCGGCGCGGCAGGTGACGATGTGACGGGCACTCTCCCGAGAGCGCTCACGAGACACCTCCCGAGCCCATTTCCGAGAGACCTCACGAGAGACCTCGCGAGAGCATTCATGGGACGGTATGCCTCTGCGTACTGAGCGGCCCACGGCGCGAGCCGGCGAGTCGCGCGAGGTGAGCTGTACGAGGGGACGAAGGCACCCGGAACCGTACGGACGAGCAGGCTCCGGAATAGGGAACGGCGGTACCCACGGTACGGAGGCAGGTATGCGGCGGACGGCCCCGGAAGGCCATGGACCGGTCCGGTACGGGCCGCCGCTGCCGGACCAGGGCCTGCCCGTGCTGCCGGAACTCCGCTCCGCGCTGGCCGCCGCCGCGGACCGCTCCGACGCCGAGTTCTTCGGCGGCGGCCCCGCGCTCCTCGACGCCGCCCGCGGCTACTGGACCCGGCGCGGACTGCCCGCCTCACCCGATCGGGTGGTGGCTGCCCCCGGAGCCCCCGCACTGCTGGTGGCGCTGACCGCGGCACTCGGCGGCGATGTCCTCGCGCCCCGCCCGTGTGCCGCCTGGTGGGCGCCGCAGGCACGCCTGCTGGGCAGATCCGTGTTCCATGTGGCGACGCCCGCCGAATGCGGTGGCGTCCCCGATCCGTACGCCCTCCTGGAGACCGTCCGCAGGGTCCGCGCGGAGGGCGGCGACCCGCGCCTGCTCCTGCTGTCCGTGGCCGACGACCCGACCGCCACCGTCGCACCGCCCGAGGTGGTGCACGAGGCCGTGGAGGCCGCGGCGGGCGAGGGACTGCACATCGTCAGCGACGAGACCTGGCGCGACACCCTGCACCGGCCGCACGACACCGTGCTGCTCAGCCCCGCCGAGATGCTCCCCGACGACGTCACCGTGATCACCGACCTCGCGGGCGCCTTCCTGCCGCAGGGCTGGCCGGCCGCCGTCGCCCGCTTCCCCGACAACGACGCGGGTGCTCTGCTGCGTTCGCGTGTCCTCGACGTGCTCACCGCACTCGGCGCGCGCGTCGCCGAACCGGTCGCCGCGGCGGCCGCGTACGCGCTCGGCGAGCCCGCCGCGATCACCGAACGGCTCACCGCCGCCGTACGTCTGCACGCGCGCGTCGCCGATGCCGCGCAGCGCGCGGTGGGCACCGCGGGTGCCGTCGCGCGCCCCCCGCAGGCCGGCCGGCACCTGTACGTCGACCTCGGCCCGCTCCGCTCCGCCCTCGGCGCGCACGGCGTCGGCGACGCCCAGGACCTGGAGGACTACCTCTCCGCCCGGCTCGGCATGCCCGCGCCGGGCGGACACCGCTTCGGCGACGACCTCGCCGCGCTCCGGGTGCGCCTCGGCACCGGGGCGCTGCTCGGCTCGACTGACGCGGAGCGGGAGGAATCGCTCACCTCCCCGTCGCCACTTGAACTGCCGCATGTGCGCAGCGCGTTGACCCTGTTGGGGTCGGCCTTCGACGATCTCCGCGACGACGCTCAGCGACGGGAGTCTCCTCGATGACGCAGCAGTCCGAGTCGACCACGAGCACGACGACCCAGGACACCGACGATCCCGCGCCCCCACCTGCCCCGGCGTCGGCGCCGGGGCACCCCACCGTCCTCCCTCCCTCTCCTCCTCCCCTCGCCGAGCCCCGCCCGCTCGGCGAGCGGCGTGTCTGGCCGCGGTCCTTCGTGGACCGGCTGACCGCGCCGCTGCCTGGGCTCCGAGCCTTCGCACGGTTCGCCCGTGAGGGCGCCCTGCGGCCGGGCGCCGAAGGGCTCGCCGACATCCCGCTGCTGCCCTTCGAGCCGGGACCGCTGCCCCGCGTGGACGCCCGTACGGTCGCCGTCTCGTGGGCGGGGCACGCGAGTTGGGTGATCCGGATCGGCGGGCTGACCGTCCTCACCGACCCGGTCTGGTCCCGCAGGATCATGGGAACTCCGGCCCGCGTCACCCCGGTCGGCGTGGCCTGGAGCGTGCTGCCGCGTGTCGACGCGGTCGTCATCAGCCACAACCACTACGACCATCTGGACGCACCGACGCTGCGCCGACTCCCGCGCGACACACCGGTGTTCGTACCCGCGGGACTCGGACGCTGGTTCAGACGCCGCCGGTTCACCCGGATCACCGAGCTGGACTGGTGGGAGGCGGCCCAACTCGGCGGCGTCCGACTCGACTTCGTCCCCGCCCACCACTGGTCCAAGCGCACCCTCACCGACACCTGTCGTTCCCTGTGGGGCGGCTGGGTTCTCACGGCGCCCGAGGGACAGCGCGTGTACTTCGCGGGCGACACCGGATACGGCCACTGGTTCGGCGGCATCGGGCAGCGCCACCCGGGGATCGACCTCGCCCTCCTGCCCATCGGGGCGTACGACCCCCGGTGGTGGCTGAGTGATGTGCACTGCGACCCGGAAGAGGCGGTGCGGGCGGCCGTCGACCTCCGCGCGCGGCGGATGGCGCCGATGCACTGGGGCACGTTCGTGCTCTCGGCGGAACCGGTGCTCGAGCCCCTGCGGCGGGTGCGGGCCGCCTGGGAGCGGGCGGGCCTGGCCCGGGAGAACCTGTGGGACCTGGCGGTGGGAGGCTCCCGGGTACTGGAGTGACCGCGTCCCTACGACGATGTCCTGCGGAACCTGCGCCAGACACTCGGCGCCGCGCTGATCGCGAGGGTCAGGGCCACCGCCGCCACCACGCCCTCCCACGGCTCGGGGAAGAGCGAGCCGCCGAGGATGCCGATGATCTGGTAGGTGGCCGCCCACGCGAGACATGCCGGGATGTCTCCGCGGGCGAAGACGCGCATCGGCATCTTCGCCATCAGACAGGCCAGCATCACCGGAATGCGGCCCGCCGGAACGAGGCGGGACAGGACGAGGACCGCGATGCCGTGCTCGGCGAGCTTTTGCTGCGCCCGGGCGAGCCGGTCCTCGGGCGCGCGCTCCCGGATCGCCTCCAGCCAGCGTGACCCGTTCTTGGAGCCCATGCCGCGCCGGCCCAGCCAGTACAGCGATATGTCGCCGAGGAACGCGGCGACCGAGGACACGAGGAACACCATCAGCAGCGCGAAGGGCGACGTCGACGTCTGATGGAAGGCCACCACCGCCGCCGAACTGACCAGCGCACCCGTCGGAACCACCGGTACCAGCGCACCGATCAGCACCAGCAGGAACAGGGACGGATACCCGATGGCCTGCTGAGTGGACTCCGGCGGCACGGCCGGGGCCGTGGCGGCCAGGAACATCACTGGAGCGGAGCCCTCGACCGACTGGAGGAGCGAGGGGACCGCCGCCCCCGCGGCGGACCAGTGGATCACCGAGCGGCCTCCGGACGTACGCTCTCGCCGTGCCCCAGCAGGTGCACCGCCACCTGGGGCGCACGCTCGGCGGCCAGGCGCACGAACTCCTCACCCGGCGCATGGAATTCATGGGGGCGCACGGCATCCATCCCGATGGGCCAGAACGTGCCGTAGTGCACCGGCACAGCGCTGCGCGGCCGCAACGCGGCGAGCGCCTCGGCGGCGCGGCCCGCGTCGAGATGCCCCTCCCCGAGATACGGACCCCAGCCGCCCACCGGCAGCAGTGCCACGTCGACCGCTCCGACCTCTTCGGCCATCGACGCGAACAGTCCCGTGTCCCCGGCGAAGTACGTCCGCGCCTCGCCCTCGACCACGTACCCCACGGCGGGGGAGCGGTGCGGTCCGATCGGCAGCCGCCGTCCGTCGTGCCGCGCGGGAACCGTGCGTACGACCAGGTCACCGACCCGGGTGCGATCACCGGGCGCGACCTCGGTGAGCCGCAGATGGACCAGCCTGCGCAGTCCGGGCACCGAGCGCGGGGCGCCCCGCGGCACGAGCAGTCGGGTGCCCGGAGCCAGCCGCGCCAGCGACGGCAGATGCAGATGGTCGGCGTGCAGATGGGAGACGAGTGCCACGTCGGCGACCGCCGCCGGGGGAGGGGGCGGCGCCCCGCGCCTGCGCCGCAGGTGTGCGAGCCGGCGCGCGAAGAGGGGATCGGTGAGCACGCGTGTACCGGAGTCCTCCAGCGTGCAGGTGGCGTGCCCCCACCAGGTGATCTCCACCGGCACCTCTTTGCCTCCTTCGCACGACTCCCCCCGAGCCTACGGGCAGGAGTAGGGTCTGCGGCGAAACCCGGAGGTGAGGGGGGACGCCATGAGAGACGCACGCGCTGCCTCCGCCACGCACGCCCTCAAGCGCTCGCACGAGTGGAGCGGCCCCGCGCCGCGGCCCCCGTCGCTTCGCGTCATGGCGATCGCGAGCCTGACACCTCTGGAGGAACTCGAAGCGGACCCCTTCCTCGTCGACTCCCGCAGCCAGCACGCGATGTGCGCCCGCTGGGCCGCCGAGCACGGCTACGTCGTCACCCGGGAACTTCTCGTGCGCGCTCTGCGCCCCGACCACCGCAGCCTGTGGGCGGACGTCGAGGCCGGCCTCGTGGATCTGTTCGTCGCGCCCAGCCGCCGGGTGCTGGAGCGCGCCCTCGCCTCGGTCGAGGAGTTCACCGCCGAGTGCGTACGCCGCGGCGTACGCGTCGAGACGGTGGGCACCGCCGAACCGTCGTACGACGCCCAGATGAAGGCCAGGGTCCACCGCCGCCTGTCGATGCCGACGGCCGGCTACGACGGCCGTTGATCTCTCCCCCGGGGAGGCACCCGGGGGAAGCCCCGAGGAAGCACTCACGGAAGCCTCAAGGGAAGCCCCCCGGGGGACTCCCCGCGGCTTTTGGGGACTTCTGGGGATCTCCGGCCGTTGTGACAGGGTGGGAGCAGGCCGCGCGGACCGGGCGGGCCGGGACGTGAGGTGGACTGGGCGTGGACGGAGGACGTTGGCGGCGCGTCGCCGGCGCGGCGGGGCGGAGTATCACGGTGTGGGCCGTGTCCACGGTCACGATGCTCGTCCTCGCCGGTCTGCTGCCCGATTTCCGGCTGCAGTCGGACAGCGGGGACAGTGCGACCCGGATCGCCGTCACCGCGGCGGCCGGCGCGGGCGTCTTCGGCCTTCTGTCGTCGCTGGTGTGGCCTCTCCTCGTACGGGCCCTGCTGCTCGTCCCCGCCCTGGTGCTCGGCCTGCTCGTCTTCTTCCTGAACGGCTCGCTGCTGCTGATCGCCCTGCGGCTCAACCCCTCCGGGCACGGTGAGGCGGCCCCCGAGACCGCCGTGGTCGTGGCCGCCGTGATGTCCGCCGTCGCCTCGGCCACCGGCGGCGCCCTCGCCGTGCGGGACGACGACGCGTACCGTCGCCGGCTCTACCGGCTCGCCGACCGCCGCCGCCGGCGCTCCGGCGGGCAGCCCGGTCCCTCGACGCACGGTGCCGTCTTCCTCCAGCTCGACGGGGTCGGACACGACGTGCTGAGGGAGGCGATCGGCAAGGGGCTGATGCCGACCGCGGCCCGATGGCTGGGCGGTACCCGTTCCACCCACCGGCTCACCCCGTGGCGCACCGACTGGTCCAGTCAGACCGGCGCCAGCCAGCTGGGCATCCTGCACGGCACCAACCACGACGTCCCGGCCTTCCGGTGGTACGAGAAGGACACGCAGGAGGTCATGGTCTGCAACCGGCCGACCAGCGCTGCGGAACTGCAGCGCCGGGCCGTCGCGCGCACCGGTGACGGCGGACTGCTCACCGTCGACGGCGCGAGCCGCGGCAACCTCTTCAGCGGCGGCGCCGACGAGCTCGCCCTCGTGCTGTCCGTGGCCGCGCGCAGGGGGCGGGACAACCGCTCACGGGCGGGCTACTTCGCGTACTTCTCCGACCCCGCCAACGCCGTCCGTACGGCGATGTCGTTCGTCGCCGAGGTCTTCAGGGAGACGGGCCAGTCCATTTGGGCCCGGATCGAGCAGCGACGGCCCCGGGTCAAACGCGGCGGGCTGTACCCGTTCATCCGCGCCTTCGCGACCGTCGTCGAGCGGGACGTCGTGGTCGCCGCGGTGATCGGCGACATGCTCGCCGGGCGCAACGCGGTCTACGCGGACCTGGTGGCGTACGACGAAGTGGCACACCACTCCGGGCCGCGGAGCCGGGACGCCGAGAAGATCCTGGAGCGGCTCGACCGGTCGCTCGCGCTGATCGAGAAGGTCGCCGAGCACGCCCCGCGGCCGTACCGGATCGTCGTGCTCTCCGACCACGGTCAGAGCCCTGGGGAAACCTTCCTCACCCGCTACGGCCTCAGCCTCGGCAATCTGGTGCGAGCCGGCTGCGGGCTGCCCGTGCCCCGCAGAGCCCGGCACACCCACAGCGGTGCCGAGGCACGGACCGCCGTACGAGCCGCGCTGCGCAGGCCGGTCGAGGAGCGCGAGGAGCGGCGCGGACCGTCGGGGCGCCGCTCCGAGCCCCTCGTCCTGGCCTCCGGCAACCTCGGTCTCGTCTCCTTCCCCGACGTGCCGCACCGGATGAGCCGGGAGGAGATCGACCGCCGCCATCCCGCGCTGCTGTCCACGCTCGCCAACCACCCCGGCGTCGGCTTCCTCCTGGTCCGCAGCGAGGGGCACGGCGGCCTCGTGCTCGGCGCGCACGGCGTCGAGGTGCCGGTGGACCGCCTCGACGACGAACACCCGGGCCCACTGGCCGACTTCGGCCCCGGCGCCGCCGACGCCGTGCGGCGCACGCACTCCTTCCTGCACGCCGCGGACATCATGGTCAACTCCTGGTACGACCCCGCCGAGGGCGAAGTCCTCGCCTTCGAGGAGCAGATCGGCTCGCACGGCGGGCTCGGCGGCGCCCAGGGGCGGCCCTTCCTGCTCTCCCCGGTGGCCCTGTCCACACCGGTCGGCACGGACACCGAACTCGCCGGCACGGACACCGAACTCGCCGGCACGGACACCGAACTCGCCGGCACGGACACCGAACTCGCCGACTCGGACACTGAACTCGTCGGCGCGGACGCTGAACTCGTCGGCGCGGAGCGGGTGCACGACGTGCTGCGACGCTGGCTGCGCGAGTGCGACGGCCCTCAAGTACCGCTGCCGGCCCGCCCGGACGAGCAGGCCGCCTGAGCGGGACCCTCCCCGGTGGCCCGGTGGCCCGGTGGCCCGGTGGCCCGGTGGCCCGGTGGCGGCGGCACCGTGCTGCAGCCGGGCATCGACCTGCTGCACCGCGCCGACGACTCCCCGCCGGGCGCGCCCGTCCTGGTGATCACGGACGGATACTGCGACGTTCTGCGGGTGCGACGCGAGCACGCCTACCTGATCCCGCGGAGCGCGCGGCTCCCGTTCACCGCGCGGGGACCGGTCTTCCGGGTGACCTGACACCCCGTCCACGGTGCGTCAGCAGGCCTCTCCCCGGGCCTCGTCGGGGAAAATCACGGACACGCCCCGGCAGGTCGCCGCCCGATCCGCGGGGTGCACCGGGCCCAGGTGTGATCGGATGGGGGACACGGACCCCGGCAACGGGACCACACCCGAAAGGAATCATCGTGGCAACCACGCGCACCGCACACACCGTGTGGGAAGGCAACCTGCTCGAGGGCAACGGCGTCGTCACCTTCGACTCCTCCGGCATCGGCCAGCAGCCGGTGACGTGGGCGTCGCGGGCCCAGGACGCGAACGGCAAAACCAGCCCCGAGGAACTGATCGCGGCCGCCCACTCCAGCTGCTTCTCGATGGCGCTGTCGCACGCCCTCGCGGGTGCCGGCACCCCGCCCACCAAGCTCCTCACCAACGCCGACGTCACCTTCCAGCCCGGCGAGGGCATCACCGGCATCCACCTCACCGTCGAGGGCACGGTTCCGGGCATCGACAACGACGCCTTCGTCGCCGCGGCCGAGGACGCCAAGAAGAACTGCCCGGTCAGCCAGGCCCTGACCGGCACGACGATCACCCTGTCGGCGAAGCTCGCCTGACGTTCGTACGCCGATGCCGCGTCCTCCCCGTGGGGGCGCGGCATCGGCGTGTCCGCCCCGCCGGGCCGTCCGCGCCATTGACAAGCGGTAACGCGCGTCTTGTGCTTGAGGGCGGGCAGAGCCCTGGCGGAAGGGGACGGACATGGCACGTGCGGTCGGAATCGATCTCGGTACGACGAACTCGGTGGTGGCCGTACTGGAAGGGGGTGAGGCGACGGTCGTCGCCAACGCCGAGGGAGCGCGCACCACGCCCTCGGTGGTGGCCTTCGCCAAGAACGGCGAGGTGCTGGTCGGCGAGGTCGCCAAACGGCAGGCCGTGACGAACGTGGAGCGCACCGCGCGGTCCGTGAAACGGTACATGGGCGATGTGACCTGGCGGTTTCCCGAGAAAGGCACCATCGACGGCACCCGCTACCGTGCGCAGGAGCTCTCCGCGCGCGTGCTGCAGAAACTGAAGCGGGACGCCGAGGCCTATCTCGGCGAGGACGTCACGGACGCCGTGATCACCGTGCCCGCCTACTTCGACGACGCGCAGCGCCAGGCCACCAAGGAGGCGGGCGAGATCGCGGGCCTGAAGGTCCTGCGCATCATCAACGAGCCGACCGCCGCCGCCCTGGCCTACGGGCTCGACCGCGGCGAGGAGCAGACCGTCCTCGTCTTCGACCTGGGCGGTGGCACCTTCGACGTCTCTCTCCTGGAGATCGGCGACGGCGTCATCGAGGTCAAGGCGACCAACGGGGACACCCGGCTCGGCGGCGACGACTGGGACCAGCGGATCCTCGAACACCTCGCGCAGCGCTTCAAGGCCGCGCACGGCATCGATCTCGGCCACGACAAGATGGCGCTGCAACGGCTGCGCGAGGGTGCCGAGAAGGCCAAGATCGAGCTGTCCTCGGCCACCGAGACCAACGTCAACCTGCCCTACATCACCGCCACCGCCGAAGGCCCTCTGCACCTCGACGAAAAGCTGACGCGCGCTCAGTTCCAGGAACTCACGGCCGACTTGCTCGACCGTTGCAAGACCCCCTTCCACCAGGCCGTCAAGGACGCCGGTGTGAAGCTGTCCGCCGTCGACCACGTCATCCTGGTCGGCGGGTCCACCCGGATGCCGGCCGTCACCGACCTGGTGAAGGAACTCACCGGCAAGGACCCGCACAAGGGCGTCAACCCGGACGAGGTCGTCGCCGTCGGCGCCGGACTCCAGGCCGGTGTGATCCGGGGGGACGTGAAGGACGTGCTGCTCCTCGACGTCACCCCGCTGTCCCTCGGCATCGAGACCAAGGGCGGCATCATGACCACGCTCATCGAGCGCAACACCACGATTCCCACGCGGCGTTCGGAGATCTTCACGACGGCCGCCGACAACCAGCCCTCGGTCGGCATCCAGGTCTACCAGGGCGAGCGCGAGATCGCCGCGTACAACAAGAAGCTCGGCGTCTTCGACCTCACCGGTCTGCCGCCCGCGCCGCGCGGGGTCCCGCAGATCGAGGTCGCCTTCGACATCGACGCCAACGGGATCATGCACGTCTCGGCGAAGGACCTGGCCACCGGGCGCGAGCAGAAGATGACCGTCACCGGCGGCTCGGCGCTGGCCAAGAACGACATCGACCGCATGATGCGCGAGGCCGAGCAGTACGCCGAGGAGGACCGGCGCCGCCGGGAAGCGGCCGAGACCCGCAACCACGGCGAGCAACTCGTCTACCAGACGGAGAAGTTCGTCCGCGAGAACGACGAGCGCGTCCCCGCCGACACGAAGACCGAGGTCGTCGCGGCCGCCGCCGAACTGAAACGGCTCCTGGAGGACTCCTCCACCGACACAGCCGCCCTGCGCGGCGCCATCGAGAAACTGGCCACCGTCAGCCAGCAGATGGGCCAGGCCATGTACGCCCGGGCCCAGCAGCAGACACCCCCGGAGGGCCAGCCGCCCACCGAGCACGCCCCGGGCGAGGACGAGGGCGTGGTGGACGCGGAGATCGTGGACGAGGACCTGGACGGCCACCCGAAGGACGGGGCCGCCTAGGCGTATCGATCCGCCGCCCGCGGAGCGGGGATGTCCGGTCCGGGAGCCCGCTCAGTAACGCTCGCGGAACTCCTGGAGGATCTCCTTGGTGCGCTGGGCGGAGGCGGAGTGGGCCGACATGTGGTCCAGCACCTCCAGGTGCAGGGCCACCTCCTCGCGCGCGTCGAGGTAGAGGGCGCCGGTCACGTACTCGCTGTAGACGATGTCCGGCAGCTCCCGCTCGGCGAAGCGGAACAGCGCGAAGGAGGTGTACGTCCCCGGGTGCGGGCCGGCTGCGAACTCGGCAACCTGGAGCGTGACGTGATCGAGCTCGACCCATTCGAGGAGCCGGTCCATCTGGTCGCGCATGACCTCACCGTGGATGCTCACCGGACGCAGCAACGCCGTCTCGTCCATGATCACCCAGAGGTGGGGAGGGTTCTCGCGGGTGAGCAGCGCCTGCCGCTTCATGCGCAGCGCCACATGCCGATCGATGGCCTCGGGGCCCGTCTGCCCGACCGTCCCGGCCTCCAGCACGGCCCGCGCGTACTCCTCGGTCTGCAACAGCCCCGGCACGAAGTGCGGTTCGTACGAGCGGATCAGCTGGGCGGCGCCCTCCAGGCTGACGTGCATGCTGAACCAGTCCGGCAGCACGTCGTGGTACCGCTGCCACCAGCCCGGCTCGTTTGCCTCCTCGGCCAGCGCCACGAAGACGTCCGCCTCGTCGTCGGCCACACCGTACGTCGTCAACAGCACCTGCACGTAGGGGATCTTGAGGGCGACCTCGGCCATCTCCATCCGCCGCACGGTCGCCGGCGCGACCCGCAGGACACGCGCCGCCTCTTCCCGCTTCAGGCCCGCGGCCTCGCGCAGCTCCTGCAGCCGTCGCCCCAGAACCACCTGCCCCACCGTGGGCGCTGGTCGCCGCTCACTCACGCCACGCCTCCCCACGCGCCGAAGTATGCGTGCAGTGTGCCACGCCTGTGGAGAACCATCAGAGGTTGGCCCCAACACAACGACACCCAGGCCGATTTGGGGCACCGAACGCCTGATGTGTACCGCACTCCGCAGCCGGCCCCACGAGTGCGGCGGAGCCGTTCGGCGCCGCCGACGCGAGACCGCCGCTGACCGACCATCACGAATGCGGTGAATGAAGGTACTTGGCCGTAGCCGGGTCCGCCGGGAGGAGCGTCTCGATGGCCAGCTCGGCGACCGTCACGTCCATCGGGGTGTTGAACGTCGAGATGGTCGAGATGAACGACAGCACCCGGCCCTCGTGCTCGATCCGCAGCGGGAGCGCGAAGCGGGGTGCGGGGCCGAGAGGCTCGTCGTCCTCGGATGCGTCCCGGTCCGGGACCGGATACGCCGCCACCTCCTCGTACAGCGCGCGCAGCGGCCGCGAACGGCGCAGCGCGACCTGCCGGTCCATCTGGGCGAGCAGATGGTCCCGCCACGCCCGCAGATTGCGGATGCGCGGCGCCAGCCCCTCCGGGTGGAGGGTCAGCCGCATCGCGTTCAGCGGCGGCACGAGGAGTCGTTCCGGGACACCCTCCAGCAGCATGGCGATGCCGCTGTTCGCGGCCAGAACGTCGTACGTCGCGTCGACCACCAGCGCCGGATACGGCTCGTGGCCCCGGATCAGCCCCTCCATGCCCTCGCGCAGCGCGTCCATCGAGGGGTCGTCGAGCGGGGTCTCCGGATAGCGCGGGGCGTAACCGGCCGCGAGCAGCAGCGCGTTGCGCTCCCGCACCGGCACGTCGAGGTGTTCGGCGAGCCGCAGCACCATCTCCTCGCTGGGGCGGGAGCGGCCCGTCTCGACGAAGCTGATGTGACGGGCCGAGGAGCCCGCCCGCAGCGCCAGCTCCAGCTGACTCACCCGCCGCTCCTCCCGCCAGCCGCGCAGCAGCGGCCCGACCCCCTTCTCTGCGGAGGCACTTGAGACGGCGGCGGGACGGGGCGGGACAATGCGCATACGAGGACCGTAGTCGAGGAGTGGCACGTGGACGACTTGTGGAACCTGTCGTGGGAGGCGGAGGCCCTTTACCGGGCACGCGTCCGCGGCTGTCTGCTGGGCGGCGCGCTCGGCTACCCCGTCGAGTTCGACTCACTGGACCGGATCCGCGCCGCGCACGGACCGCGCGGGGTGAGCGGACCCGTCCCCGACGCCGACGGGGTGGTGGGCCGGATCAGCGACGACACCCAGATGACCCTGTTCACGGTGGAGGGCCTCCGACAGGCGCACGCACGCGAGCGGCTGAAGGGCATCGGGGGCGGCTGGTCACGGCTGGTGCGGTGGGCGTACGGGCGATGGCTGGACACGCAGAACGCGCCCGGACCCGGCCCGGACGTCCACGGCGGACTCGCCGCGCAGAGCTGGCTGTACGCCCGCCGGGCGCCCGGCAACGCGTGCCTCACCGGGCTCCAGCAGGACCATTTCCCCGACCCGACGAGCGAGCTGGGGCCACCCGGACCCGTCAACCCGGACTCCAAGGGCTGCGGCGCGGTCATGCGCTCGGCGCCCTTCGGGCTCGCCCGCACCCCGGCCGGGACCGTGTTCGGCATGGCCGCCCGCTGCGCCCAGATGACCCACGGCCACCCCACGGGGTACTACGCCTCCGGCGCCCTCGCCGCCATCGTCGCCCACCTCGTCTCCGGGGACTCCCTGGAGGGCGCCGTCCTGCGCACGCTGCGGCTGCTCGCCCGCCATCCCGGGCACGAGGAGACCACGGCCGCCCTGAACCGCGCCCTCGACCTCGCCTCGGAAGGCGCTCCGACCGCCGAGAAGGTCGAGTCCCTCGGCGCCGGCTGGATCGCCGAGGAGGCCCTGGCCATGGCCGTCTACTGCGCCCTCGCCGTGCCCCGGGTCACCGACGCCCTGCTCCTGTCCGTGAACCACTCCGGCGACAGCGATTCCACCGGCGCCATCTGCGGCAACCTCCTCGGCGCCCGGCACGGCGACCACCGTCTCCCCCAGGAGTGGCTGGAACACATCGAGGGCCGCTCGACGATCACACTCCTGGCGGACGACTTCGCGACGGAGTGCGTACGACGGTGAGCCCCGGGGCGGCGGGGACCGCCCCGCCCACGCCGCCGGACGAGGGTGCGCGTCGCCCATCCCGCCACCGACGAGTCACCCGGCAGAGCCGCCCGAGAGTCCCCGGGCCGGGCGGCCGGCCAGTCCCCCCGGGCCGGGCAGTCGGGCGGCCCCTCGCCGGGCAGCCCACTAGTCACCCGGGTCGTACCTTCGGCGAGGCAACCGGGCAGCCCACCGGTGAGCCGCGCCGCTCGTGCCCTGCCTGCCGGGTGCGGCTGTGGCACGCTGGCAAGGGCCCGATCCGAACCCATCGCCCCACCCCGGACATCTCACCCGCCGTACGAAGGGACACCGTCCATGGCCGTCGAAGCGCTGGCGCAGAAGGAGATCGAGGAACGGCTGGCGGAGTTGCCCGGTTGGTCGCTGGAGGGTGACCGGCTCGCCCGTACCTACCGGCTCGGCTCGCACTTCGCGGCGACCGCGATGGTCGTGCACATCGCCCAGGTGCAGGAGGAGCTCGACCATCACTCCGACCTCACCCTCGGCTACAACACGATCGCCCTCACCGTGAACACGCACAGCGTCGGCGGCGCCGTCACCGCGCTCGACTTCGACCTCGCCCGCAGGGTGGAGGAACTCGCGCCGGGGCACGGGGCGAACTGACCTCTGTGCTGGACTACGACAAGGAAGCGGACGGGTACGACGCGACGCGGGGCGGCGAGCCACGGGCCGCCGCGGCCGCCGACGCCGTGCTCGCGCTGGTCCCCGACGACGCCCGCAGTCTGCTCGACCTGGCCTGCGGCACCGGCATCGTGACGCGCCGGCTCGCGGCCGGGCGGCCCGGGCTCAGGGTGACGGGCACGGACGCGGCGTACGGCATGGCGCGCAGGGCCGCGGCGCGTCTGCCGGGAGCCGTCGTCCTGGCAGACTGCCGTCAACTCCCGTTCCCGGACGGATCGTTCGACTCCGTCTCCGCCGTCTGGCTCTTGCACCTGCTGGACGACGCGGGCCCCGTCGTCACCGAGGCCGCGCGTGTGCTGCGTCCCGGTGGAGTGTTCGTCACCACCGTCGACAAGGCCGCGGCCCATCATGTCGGCAGCGACATAGACGCGTTGGCCGCGCCGTACCGCACCGGGCGCGCCGCGGACGGGTCCGAGCGGGTCGCGTCGTACGCCGCCGAGCACGGACTGACCCTGAGCGGCACGGCCCGTTTCCGGGGCCACGGTCAGGGCCGGACCCCCCGCCGCGTCGCCCGCTACATCCGGACCGGTGAGCTGTACGCGGCCGGCGGCCCCCAACTCGCCGACCGCGTCGAGATGTTGACGGACCCGGATGTCCCGCGCCAGGAACCGGAGTTCACCCTGCGGGCGTTCCGCAAGCGGTGATCCCACCTGAACTGCTGAGCCCGCATGAATGTGCGCGAACCGCGCCCCGGCGCAGGGTCAGACGGCCTTCCGTCGCGTGAACTCCATCGTCCAGTTGGTCAGCCAGGTGTTCTCCCCGTCCACGGAGAACGCCTGCTCCCACCGGGCCGTCGTCTCCGAGATCCCCGACCACACGAACCGCACGCGCACGTCCTTCCCGTCATGGGTGTCGTCGCCGTGGAACTCGCCCCGCCCGTCCGGCCCGAACCGCCCGAGCACCGGAGGGAACAGCTTCCCGCTGCGGCTGGAGGACCAGTTCAACGACCACCGCTCGGTCTCCAGGTCGAAGAGCCGCAGCGTCAGCCCCTTCCATCCCTGACTCGGCACGTCGATCTCGTCGATGTTCGCCGCCCCGCCGAACAGGTTCCAGCAGCGGCTGACGGCAGGGAACTCCTCCCAGTCGCTCTCCGGGTCGAGGAAGTCGGTACGGCGGCGGTTGACGACGTCCCAGTCCCCGTGGAAGAAGTCGAAGTCGCGGAGGGCGGCGGCGTTGTCGCGGGCGTTGCTCATGTGCGGTCTCCCGTGGCTCCCTCGGGCAGCGAATCGGTCAAGTAGGCCTCCAGGTCGGGTACTTCGGAGGCGAGAAGGTGCCGCACCCAGGCGTCCCGCTCGTGCAGGATCGGCGGCAACTCCCAGACGCAGCCGATCCACGGGAGGTCCGGGGTGATGAAGTGCGCCGGGTCCCGGTCGGGGCAGCCCAGCACCGGTTGGCCCGCGGCGGCGCCCCGGAAGTGCAGGACGTTGTCCCACACCCAGCTGTAGGCGTTGAGGTAGGCGCCGTCGTCGCCGCCCCGGTGCAGGACGACGAACGTGGCGGGCGGGGTGCCGTCCGGTTCGGGGAGCAGCCTCGGCAGCATCGCGTACGCCGCCCGCTCGACCTCGGGCTCGATACCGGCCGGGTCCGCGGTGACGTGGTACCGCTTGATCCGCCGTCCCGCCACCTCGATGGGCGGCGGCACGGTCAGGAACTTCTCCCTGAAGGCCGCGGGTGGCGGGGAGGCCGCGGAATCCCCGGAAGGCGCGGAAGCGGCCGATGCTGTGGAGCTCGCGGAGCCGGTCGAGGCCGCGGAAGTGCCGGCGTCCGCAGATGTGCCGGCGTCCGGAGAAGTCGTGGAGGTCACTGAAGCCATGGCAGGACGTTAAGCCCGCTTCACTGACACCATATGTCAGTGAAGTCCAGCCGTCTCATCTCGATCCTGCTGCTGCTCCAGACCCGCGGCAGACTGACCGCCGCCCAGCTCGCCGAGGAACTGGAGGTGTCGGTCCGGACGGTGTACCGGGACGTCGAGGCACTGGGCGCGGCGGGCGTCCCGCTGTACGGCGACGCGGGGCACGCGGGCGGTTACCGGCTGCTCGACGGCTACCGCACCCGCCTCACGGGCCTCACCACCGAGGAGGCCGAGGCCCTCTTCCTCGCCGGGGTACCCGGACCCGCCGCCGAACTCGGTCTCGGTTCGGTGCTCGCCGCGGCCCAGCTCAAGGTGCGCGCCGCCCTCCCGGCCGAACTGCGCGAGCACGCCGACCGGGTCAGCGGCCGCTTCCACCTGGACGCGCCGGGCTGGTACGCGGACGCCGACGAGACCCCGTACCTCTCCGCCGTCGCCGACGCCGTCTGGAACGGTCGCGTCCTGCACATCCTCTACCGCCGCTGGCGCGAACCCACCGACGTGGAGCGCCGCCTGGAGCCGTACGGGCTCGTCCTGAAGGCGGGTCGCTGGTACGTCGTCGCCGGCCCCGGGCCGCGCACCTTCCGGGTGGACCAGATCCTCGAACTAACCTCCTCCGGTGAGGAGTTCACCCGACCCGAGGGGTTCGACCTGGCGGCGTACTGGACCGCGTACCAGCGGGACTTCCACCAGCGGCTGCACCGGGCGGAGGCGGTCGTGCGGATCGCGCCCGGTACCCGGCTGAGCGGTCCCGCGGCGCAGGCGGTGGCAGCCAACGGCCTTACGGAAAAGGGTGGTTGGACGCTCGCCACGGTTCCCATCGAATCCGAGGACCAGGCCCACGACGACTTCCTGCGGCTCGGGACGGCGATCGAGGTTCTGGAACCGCCCGAACTTCGCGCCCGCATCGCCGAAACCGTCGTCGAACTGGCTCGCAGATACGCGTAGAGAGCGCTTGCTGCGGAGCGGCAACTCCTGTGCGGGCAGCGGCGACTGAGAGGGCAGAAGCAGTCCGTCCTCTCAGGAGGTATCCATCGTGCAGCACCCGCAACGGCAGCACCGCAGACGCGCCATCGGCTCGGCCCTGGCGGCCGCCGCCCTTATCGCCGCCGGACTCACCGCCCTCGGCGCCGGGCCGGCCCAGGCCGCCACGGCGAGGCAGGTCGAAGCCCTCGACCGGGGCGTCGTCAGCGTCCACACCGACAGCGGCAACCTGGTCAGCTGGCGCTGGCTGGGCACCGACCCGAACGACGTGTCGTTCAATGTCTACCGCGCCGGTATGTTGGTCAACTCCACCCCGATCACCGGCTCCACCAACTACTTCCATTCGGGCGTACCCGCGCAGGCCGACTACACGGTCCGCGCGATGGTGAACGGTGCGGAGCAGGGCGACTCCGTCCATGCCATCCAGTTCCGTACGGGCTACATGGACGTTCCCATCACCCCGCCCGCCGGCGGCACCACCCCCGACGGGGTCGCGTACACCTACGAGGCCAACGACGCGTCCGTCGGCGACCTCGACGGCGACGGGCAACTCGACTTCGTCCTCAAGTGGCAGCCGACGAACGCCAAGGACAACTCCCAGTCCGGCTACACCGGCGACACGATCGTCGACGGCGTCAAGCTCGACGGCACCCGGCTGTGGCGCGTCGACCTGGGCAGGAACATCCGCTCGGGCGCCCACTACACGCAGTTCCAGGTGTACGACTACGACGGCGACGGCAAGGCGGAGGTCGCCATGAAGACGGCGGACGGCACAACGGACGGGAAGGGCACGGTGATCGGCAGTTCCTCCGCCGACTACCGGAACTCCAGCGGCTACGTCCTGTCCGGGCCCGAGTACCTGACCATGTTCAACGGCCGGACGGGCGCGGCCATGGGCACCGTCGACTACGTGCCGGCGCGCGGCACGGTCTCCTCCTGGGGCGACTCGTACGGCAACCGTGTCGACCGATTCCTCGCGGGAACAGCCTACTTGGACGGCTCCCGGCCCTCCCTCGTCATGGCGCGCGGCTACTACACCCGTACGGTCATAGCCGCCTGGGACTGGCGGGGCGGCGCGTTCACCCGGCGCTGGACCTTCGACACCAACTCCTCGACCAACAGCGGCAAGGGGTACGACGGCCAGGGCAACCACCAGCTGTCCGTCGCCGATGTCGACGGCGACGGCGACGGCAAGGACGAGATCGTGTACGGCTCGATGGCCGTGGACGACAACGGCAACGGCCTGTGGACGACCAAGAACGGTCACGGCGACGCGATGCACGTCGGCGATCTCGACCCGTCCCGCGCGGGCCTGGAGGAGTTCAAGGTCGACGAGGACTCCACCAAGCCGGCCTCGTGGATGGCGGACGCGAAGACCGGCGCGATCCTGTGGTCGACGGCCGCCAACGGTGACAACGGCCGGGGCGTGTCCGGGGACGTCTGGGCGGGCAGCGCGGGGGCCGAGTCCTGGTCCTCCCACGCCGACGGCGTCCGCAGTCCGCAGGGCACGGTGGTGGCCACCCGCAAGCCGGGCAGCGTCAACTTCCTGTCCTGGTGGGACGGGGACACAGTCCGCGAACTCCTCGACGACACCCACATCGACAAGTACGGCACGTCCGCCGACACCCGCCTGCTGACCGGCTCGGGCGTCCATTCCAACAACGGCACCAAGGCGACGCCGTCCCTGTCCGGCGACATCCTCGGCGACTGGCGCGAGGAGGTCGTCTGGCCGACGACGGACAACACGGCCCTCAGGATCTACTCCACCCCGTACGAGACGACCACGAAGATCACCACGCTGCTCCACGACACCCAGTACCGCACAGCCCTGGCCTGGCAGAACACGGCCTACAACCAGCCCCCGCACCCGAGCTTCTTCATCGGCAGCGGTATGGCGACGGCGCCGCGGCCGACGGTGTACACGCCGTGACCCGGGAAAGTCACCCTCCGAGTTGAGATCAAAAGGCGGCCGTCCGACCCGGACGGCCGCCGAATGCCTGATCCGACCGCTTGGAGCTACGGACAGGACTCGCCGAACTTGACTGCGGTGAGGGTCACCGGCTGCCCGTTCAATGCCGCGCGCGCTGCCGGGGTCTGAGTGCACACCTGCCAGTTGGATTCGATCAGTACCCAACGGTCCTGCCCGCCGGCGTCCTTCACGTCGATCGAAGTGCCGCTGTCGAGCGCGGCTCGCGCCGCCTTCACGGACTTCCCCTTGAAGTCCGGCATCTTCCCACCGACGGCGGACGGCGCCTGCATGTCCTTCGCCGGGCAGGTCTCTTCGAGCTTCACAGCCCCGAAGTCGAGAGTCGTGTCGACGGGGATCGTCTTCCCGGCCTGGTAGTTCTGGCTGCACACCTTCCAGTTGCGGTCGAAGGCCTGCATGCGGTCCCGGCCGAGCGAGTCGTGCGACTTGAGCGAGTAGAAGCCCTGCGCCTGCGCCGCGTCCTGCGCGGACTGCAGGCCCATGCCCACGAAGACGGGCACCTTCTTCCGCGCTGCCGCGGTGGGCTTGTCGTCCTTCGCCGCAGACCCGTCGCCCGTCGGCACTCCCGTGACGCCGGGATTCGCGCCGGTGGACTTCGTTCCGCTGGACTTCGTGCCGTCGGTCGGCTGGCAGGCGACGAGGCCGCCGGCCGCGACGGTCAGCAGGATCGCGCTGATGATCCGGGTACGCACAGATTTCTCCTGAGTGATGCTGGTGCAGGCGAAATACGCTAAACCATATGTAGTGGGGGAGTTGACGACGTGACTCCTTCGTGACAGTGCGAAGGTGCCCGGCACGTGACGCGACTGCGCCCCGTCCTTCGAGGGCGGGGCGCAGTGGTGTGTCCGTCTACTCCCAGTCGCCGAACAGCCCACTGCTCAGCTGGGCCGAGCAGATGTTGTAGCTCCCCGACGCGTGACCCTTCTTCGTGTGGCCGTCGACGGTGACCGAGCAGTTGATGTCACCGCCACCCTGGAGCTGCGCCGACACGTCGTAGTACATGGCGTCCGAGTCGAACGGGAGCGTCTTCGTCATGGGCGGCCCGGAACCGTCACGGTTGTCGCTGTCGCTGCCGTAGGTGATGTCGGCACCGGCCGGCGCGCTGCCCCAGACCTTGAACACGACCTTGCCCGCGGAGGCTTGGTCGGCTGCCTGCTTGTCACCGCTGCCACTGGCGGCCTTCGGCTTGGCCGTCGTCGTCTTGGTGACGGTGACCGTCGGCTGCGGTTCCGCCTTCTTGGTCGTGCCGGTCTTCGCCGCGGCGGTCTTCGTCACGGTCACGGTCGGCTGCGGCTTCGCGTCCGCGCTCGTCTTCTCCGTGCCGTCACTGCCGGATGAGCCGATCCCGACTCCGAAGAACAGGATCAGCAGCGCGGCGGGGATGGCGACCCGCTTCCGCGCCCACTTCGGCGCTGCGGGAGCCGGTCCGGGGGGCGGTCCGAAGGGCGCCTGTCCAGGTATGGGCGGCTGGGCAGGCGGCAGTTGGTTGTGCGACATAGGTCCCCCACAGGTAGTTCAGTGCCATGTGAACGTAAGCGGGAAGTGTGAGATCGGATAGAGGTGAGGGGGATGAGTGATGGAACTGTGATGGAATGGTGAACATTGAACCACTCCGGTTACGCCTCCTCGCCGCATCAATGGCGCGGAGAGGCTGCCGTCTTGGTGTGGCCGAGCGCCAACTCGTAGTCCCCGGCTGGAGCTGGAGCTGGAGCTCGCCTCCGCCGCGGACCGCGGCTCGACGACGCCAGGTCGGCCGCCCTCCCACGCGTTGACGGAGTCACGCCCGCCTGAAGGCGAGTGACGGCCCGCGAGGAGACTCGTCCGTGCGTCGCCGTCAGCTGTACGTCCAGCGCCAGCCGCCGGACCGGTACGCGCACGTGATCCTGGTGCCGCCCGCGGTGGTCGTGCTGGCGCCGTGGTCGCTGTTGCGGCAGTACTGGCCCGCCGAGTAGCAGTTGCCGGCGTTGGAGGTGATCGAGCAGGTGCTGACGCTGGTTCCGCTGCCGCTGCTGCCTCCGGACCCGCCGCCGCTGCCGGAGGCGGCTCTCGCGGTGACGGTGACCTTCACCTTGACGGTCTTCGTCGCGGTCACCGTCGGTGCCGGTTTCGGCTTCGCGGTCGCCGTCTCCGTTGCCGTCGCCGTGATGGTGACGGTGGGGGCGGGCCGCACCGTGGCGGCCGCGGCCTTCGTGGTGTTGCTCTTCCGGCCGCTGTCGTTGCCGCTGCTGTCACTGCCGCCGGCGCCGACGCCGAGGAGGAACGCGAAGGCGATCGTGGGCAGCACGTAGCGCTTGCGCGCCCAACGAGGTCTGGCCGGCTGCGGTGCGGGCTCGGGCGGCATGGGTGCCCGCCCGTATCCGAACGGCGGCTGCTGGTTGTACGACATGGTCCCCCCAGGGATGGTTCGTGGTGGGGTGACGGTATCGGGTGATGTGAAGAGAGTGTGAGCAGAAAGTGAAGGTGGTGACGCAGTTGTGATCATGCTGGATGGGGCAAAGGGCTCCAACCCTGCTTTCTCGTGACGTGCCGTGACGGTCTGTCCGCCCCGAACCGTCTGTATCTCCCCGGGACTCGGTACGCGGACTCGGTGTGATCCCGTCGGTTCATGAAGGGTGCGCGGTGGAAGGGCAACCGACGACAGGCGATCTCGGCGCCCGCCTCGACGGACTCGCTCTCGGCCCGGCCGATCCGGAGTGTCGTCGTCGGCGCGCTCGGCAGCCACCGTACGAGCCCGGCGGCCGTCGACCTGATGGTCGGTCTGCTGACCGACTCCTCCGCGGACGTGCGCGTCTCCGCCCTCGGTTCTCTCGGTTTCCGCCGACAGCCCCGCACCCTGCCGGACATCTGCCGACTCGCGGACGACAGCGGCCCTCGCGTTCGTGCCTGGGTCGCCATGGCCCTGGGCCGTTTCCCCGTCGCGGAAACCGGCGACGCGGCCACCGCGGCCGTGCTCGAACGGCTCCGAACGGACCCGGACCCGCAGGTTCGCGAAGAGGCGACGAAAAGCACATCGGTGAGCGACGGGCGGCGCGGCGGCTCAGGGGCCCGTGCCCGTCGGACACGCGCCCCTGAGGATGGAGGCGGGGAGGTCAACTCACCGCGCAGCTCTGGTCCCCCGACTTGAAGGACACGGGTTTCGTGTTCGCCCCCGTCCAGCTCCCCGTGAAGCCGAAACCCACCGCCGAACCCGGTGCCACGTTCGCGTTCCAGGTCAGGTTCTTGGCCGTGACCACGGCGCCCGACTGTGTGTAGTCGGCGTTCCAGAGCTGGGTGATCCTCTGGCCGTCCGGGAAGGTCCAGCCCAGTGTCCAGCCGGTCCATGCGGCGGAGCCCGTGTTGGCCAGCGACACCTCGGCCTGGAAGCCGCCCGACCACTGGTTCGTGATCCGGTACGTCACCGTGCAGGCACCCGTGGGCGGGGGTGTCGGATCCGTACCGCCGCCCCCGCCCCCGGTGTCCGAACTGTCGCCGTAGACGATCCCGCGCCCGTTCGTCGCGACGTACACCCGCCCGTAGATCCGGGGGTCCCCGGTGATGGCCGCGCCGGTCCAACCCCACTGGTGGGCGTCGTCGTTGATGCGTGTCCAGGTCGCGCCCTTGTCCGTCGAGCGGAAGATCCCGCGGACGCCCCCGATCTTCGCGCTGGTGTAGAGCGTCTGGTAGGAGGCGCCGGTCGCCGCCTTGCCGAAGCCGATGGTGTCGGCCTGCTCGACGTTCGACAGCTTGGTGAAGGTCGCGCCGCCGTCCGTCGAGTGCCACAGTCCGTACGCACCGTCGCTCGCGCCGCCCGCGAGCCACACATCGCCCTTCGTGCCGGGCAGCGCCTTGAAGCGCACGCTGTCCCCGCTGGGCAGGTTACCGGCCGAGGACGCCGTGAAGGTCGCGCCGCCGTCCGAACTGACATAAAACTTGCCCGACTTGAAGCCGTAGAAGGTCTTCGGATCGACCCGGTCCGACTCGACGACCGCGCCGGCGGGGATACCGCTCGACACGGACCACGACGTACCGAACCCGGTGGTGTACTGCACCCCGGTGCCTGCCGGGCTCCACACGAAGCGGCTGCCGTCCGAGGCCGCGGCTACCGTGCCGCCGCCGGTGACGCCCGAAGGGTCGCTGCCCGCGAACCAGTTGGCGCCGTTGTCCGTCGAGAAGCCGATGTGCGGCCCGGCGTCGAGGTTGCCGACGCGGACCACCGTGTTCGGATTGGACTCGGCGTAGTCGAGGCTGGTCGTGGTGGTGAGGTTCGGTGAGGTGTACATCATCGAAGGGACCTTGGTGAGATCCGTGTGCCGGAAGCCGCCGATGTCACCGAGCGCGCTGAGCAGGGGAGCGCCCGACGGGGGAGAGGCGAGGTCGTTGACGGCCGTCTCCTCCAGGCCCTGGACCATGGGCTTGACGGTGAACTGACTTCCGGCGTCCCAGTTGGTGAGGTTCTCGGTGCCGTAGACCGTCGCGCCCGTCCCGTACATCATCCGGGCGGAGTCGAACGGGTCGATCTCCAGACCCTCGGTCATCCAGCCGAGTTTGGGAGTCTGCTCGGGTGGCGAGGGATTCGCGCCGAAGGTCAGCCAGGGCACGGACGAGACGTCCGTCGTGTAGCGGTTCGAGCGGTTCGGGTACGACGTGTAGTCCCACGCCTTCGTCCAGGTGCCGCCGCTGTCCGTGGACCGGAAGATCTGAGTGTCGGGCCACCAGGAGCTGTACGCCGTCGCCATCACGGTGCCGGGGTGCTGCCGGTCGACACTCAGCCCGCTGAAGCCGTAGTAGGTGTCGGCCTCCGCGACCGGGCTGATGTTCGTCCACGTCCCGGTCCGGGTCGCGTACCGCCACAACTGGCCCTTGCCGCCGTCGTACGGGCCGCCCGTGTCGCTGTAGGCGAGATAGAGATAGCCGTTCACCGCGTCGAGGACGCCCTTGTGGGCGAGATAACCGGTCGGCTGGCCCGCGATCCTGGACCAGGTCGCACCGCCGTCCGTCGAGCGGTAGACCGCGTTGTCCTTGTCGGCGACCCCCACATAGATGGTCTGCGTGGCGCTTCCGGAGGTGCCGGTGGACTCGTCGAAGGTGACCCAGACGATGCCCTGGTTGTCGGAGGCGTAGCCGCTGGTGTCGGTCGCGTCCTGCACGTAGTTGCCGACGTTGGGGAAGCCGGTGACCTGCGACCAGCTCGCGCCGGAGTCCGTGGACTTCCACAGGCCCTTGCCGCTGGGCGCGCCCAGATACAGCACGCTGTTCCTGTTGGGGTCGACGGCCAGCCGCTCACCCATGCCCCGTCCGGGCATGTTGCCGCCCAGCTTGAAGGGCAGGTCGGCCTTCTGCCAGCTCGCCCCCCGGTCGGCGGAGCGCAGGACGGCCCCGTTCGTCGGGTCCCAGCTGTTGGTGTACGTGCCGACAGCCGCGTACACCTTGTTCGGGTCGACGGAGTCGGAGGCGAGGCTGACGACGCCGGAGTGGCCCCACTCGCTCCAGCCGACCGAGTCGAGCAGCGGGGTCCAGCTCCTCGACGCCTGGACCCAGCGATAGGCACCGCCGATGTCCGTACGGGCGTAGGCGAGGTTCTTCTCGGAGCGGTTGAACACGATGCCGGGGACGAAGCCGCCGCCGTCGATGCGGGCGTTCTTCCAGGTGTACGTGTCGGCCGCGACGGCTGCCCTGGGGGTGCTCGCGGCCAGTGCGGGCGGAGTGCCGGCCAGTAGTCCGGCGGCGAGGGCGAGTACGGCCGTGAGGACGCGGGTTCTTCGCACGGTGGGGCCTCTCCGGGAACGATGGGGGGAAAGAGGGCGAAATGGGCGGGAGTCGGGAAGGGGAGCGTGATGGCCGGGCGGCCCTCAGTGCGGTGAGGGACCGCCCGGCCGGTGGCCCTGCCGTCAGGGACAGGGCCGCGTACCCGGAGCCACAGCGGGGACTATTCGAGAAGCTCCGCGTACGAACCCATGGCGAGGGCGATGTCCGCCTGCGCCCAGAACCGGTGGTACGTGAAGGAGGGCGCGGCGCCGCCCGCCAGGTAGCTCTGGATCTTCGACCAGGCCGGATCGTTCTTGTAGAACGAGCGCAGCGAGGCGAAGGTCGAGGAGGAGTTGACCGCGTCGCCGTTCGGCATCGTGCCGGTGAAGGTGCTCGGCACGTACACGCTGTCGTTGAAGCGGTTGTAGTCGGAGCGGGTCTCCGGGACGGCTATGCCCAGACCGTCCTGGTAGTTGTTCCACATGCCGTCCAGAAGTGCCTTCGCCGTCGTCTTCGCCTGGGTGTTGCCGGACTTGGCGGCGTAGTACGACAGGGTCTTGGCGTACGCGGCGGCCACGCCGACGTCGTTCGTGTAGTCGGCGACGGTGACGTGAAGTCCGCTGTTGGCACCGGGACTTGACGCGTTCCAGGTGTCCGGTGCGCCGGACCACTGGAGGGTGGACGGGATCTGGTAGGTGCCGTCCGGGTTGATCGTGGTCTTGGACAGCGCCCACGCGACCCACTTGTCGAGGACCGCCTTGGCGCTCGCGTTCCCCGTCTGCTGGTAGTACTCGGCGACCCGCTCCATGGACCAGGCCTGGAAGCCGAACCACTGGTTGGACGGCGGGTCGTGGTACACCGGCTGCTGGTCGTAGTACATGCCGTAGAAGGTCGGCGTCCCTGCCGGAGGCGTCGCGTAACGGCCGGCCCAACTGTTGGTCGCGCCGCCCGCGATGGCGCCCTCGTTCGACTGGAGCCAGCGGTAGAACTCCAGTTGGCGGGTCAGCGAGGTGGCCCAGTCCGAGGCCCCCGTCGCCGACTTGGGCTTCAGGTCGGCGTTGGTGCTGAGCGCGTAGGCGGCCAGCGGGTTCTGGTAGCCGCCGTGGGTGTGGCTGGAGCCGATGCGCCAGGCCCAGCCCGCCGAGGTGTCGTTCGCGCCGCCCCAGGCGTAGTACCAGGAGAGCAGATAGTGCGAGGCGTCCTTGCCGGTACCCGCCGGGCAGGTCGTCGGGCCGACGCAATTGCCTATTTTCTTGAAGTACTTGTCGTACATGGCGTAGCGGAGATAGTCGCCCATCTTCGCGGCCTTGCCGACGGTGGTCGAGACGTCGGCGCTCTTGCCCTGGGCCTTGGCCCACACGTCGGCCCAGTAGGCGGCCTGCACCGCACGCGCGTCGGCGTCCGGGGCGTCCGTGTACTTCCACTGCTTCGCGTACGAGGAGTCCCCGGTGAAGAGGTCCAAGTACCCGTTCTTGCCGCCGTACTTGAAGGCGTCGCAGGTCGGCTGCGGCACCGTCTCCCACACCGACTCCTGTGCACCGCGCTGGAAGGTGTTGATGTACGACGGACCGGTGGCGGTCGGACCCGCCTCGCACTTGCCCGGCTCATTGCCGTAGCCGTAGGTGTTGTCCACGTCCTGGAGCCAGTGCATGCCGTACACGTCGTCCGTGCCGTACGCGCTCTTCAGCTCGGCGGCGATCGGGTCCGGACCGACCGAGACACCGGTGTCGAGCTTGGCCGGGTACTCGTTCGGCGTGTCCAGCTCGGGCGCGTAGGTGGCCGGCTTGGACGCGTTGTAGAAGGAGTTCGTCGGCTGGTCGGCGCGCGTGGGGATCATGTACGTCTCCATGGTCGACCACGCGGCGTTGAACTTCGACCAGTCGCCGGTGACCTTCCCGTACATCGCCTGGAGCCAGATCAGATAGCTGTACGCCTCCGACGTCGTCTCGTGTCCCTGGTCCGGCGCCTCGACGATCAGCGTCTCCACCGAGTGATAGGGGATGCCCTCGGGGGAGAAGTAGCCGTTCGACGGGTTGGTGATCTTGCCGTAGAGGTCCAGGAAGCGCGCGTCGTACGCCTTCGTCGCGGCCAGTTCCGTCACGGTGACGGTGGCCTTGGCCTGGCCGGTCGCCGAGGCCGTGAAGGTCGCGGACCCCGTCCCGGAGGCATCGGCGGTGATGGTCACCGTCTGCGCCGTGTTCCAGTTGGACGGGGTGAAGGCCAGACTCGAACCACCGGTGACGGAGAGCCCGGTGTTGCCGTCCGTGCGGGCCACCGCCACCGTCACGTTGGCGCTCGGATGGGTCGAGAGCTTCACCGTGAACGTCCCCGACTTGCTCTGCTGGACGCCGAGTTGGGTCGGGGAGGCGACGATCGCGGGTCCCGAGGCGACCGTGATGCCGGCCGGCGTGGACTCCGCCGACGCGCCCAGGCTGTCGTACGCCTTCGCGAGGATGGAGTGACTGCCCACGGCCAGCCCGGACGCCGACAGGGTGAACGGCGAGCTGGTGTCGGTGCCGAGCAGGGTCGTGTCGTCGTAGAACTCGACCTTGGAGACGGTCGCCCCGTCGGCCGCCGCCGCGGTCGCGGCCAGCGGGACGGCGTCGCCCTGGGTGTAGACGGCGCCCGCCGCGGGGCTGGTCAGGACGGTGATCGGTGGCTGGTGCGCGCCGGTGCAGGTGGTGCCGTTGACGGCGTAGGAGGCGGGGGCGGTGTTGGTGCCGCTGTAGGTGAACTGCGCGCCGGCGGTCACGGCGGTCCCGGCGGCGATCGTCCCGTTCCACGCCGCGTTCTTCGCGGTGACCGTCTTGCCGGACTGGGACCAGGTCCCGTTCCAGCCGTTGGTGAGGGTCTGGTTGCCCGTGTAGGCGTACGTCAGGGTCCAGCCGTTGATGGCGTCCGAGCCCCGATTGGTGATCGTCAGATCCGCGGTGAAGCCGGAGCCCCAGTCGTTGGTCTTGTAGTCGACGCTGCACTGAACCGTGGCCGCGTGTGCGGGAGTCGCACCGGTCGCCAGAGTCGCGAACGGGAGGGCGAGCGCCGCCACTACGGCGGTCCACAGGCGTCGCGAACTGCGACGACGTCTCCATCGAGGGCTGGGATCCATGGTGCTGGTTCCTCCTTGCGGCTCGGAGAATGGGGGGAGGAGCAACAAGCCTTGAACCAGTGGGAGCGCTCCCATATTGGAGAGAGGGGTGTGAGGGGTCAAGGTGCTCGAAGAGTCGAAATGATTCGATTGATCAACAGTGCAACTCCTCTGTCCAACAACGGAACTTGGCGCTAGCTTCATCGGCACCAGTGGGAGCGGTTCCATCAGTCGACGTGTCGATCAAGGCGCGTCAGAGCTGCAAGGAGTCGCTTCATGCGTCACCCCCCGCGTTTGTCTCTTTTAGTGATCGGCGCCGCGGTCGCCCTTGTGGGCACGGCCGTCGCGCCGGTCGTCACGGCTTCGGGAGCCACACCCGCGTGCACGGTGGAGTACTCGGTCACCGGCCAGTGGGACACCGGCTTCCAGGGCGCCGTGAAAATCACCAACAACATGGCCGCGCTGAGCAGTTGGAGTCTCGGCTTCGACTTCTCGGGCGGCCAGAAGGTCACCCAGGGCTGGAGTGCCAAGTGGTCCCAGTCCGGCACGACGGTGACGGCGTCCAACGAGAGCTGGAACGGCTCGTTGGCGACCGGCGCGAGCGTCAGCGCAGGGTTCCTCGCCTCCTGGTCGGGAAGCAACGCGGTGCCGACGGCCTTCCGGCTCAACGGCACCACCTGCAATGTGGACGCCCAGCCGACGCCCACACCCACCCCGACCGACCCGCCGCCGACGAGCGGTGAGGCGCCGAAACTGCATGTCTCGGGCAACAAGCTGGTCGACTCCGCAGGAGCCGGCCGCAGGCTGCTCGGCGTCAACCGCTCCGGCGGCGAGTTCATGTGCGTCCAGGGCTACGGCTTCTTCGACGGTCCCGTCGACGACGCCTCCGTCAAGGCGATCGCCGACTGGAAGGTCAACACGGTCCGCATTCCGCTGAACGAGGAGTGCTGGCTCGGCCTGTCCAACATCAAACCGGAGTACGCCGGGGCCAACTACATCTCCGCGGTCAAGGACCTGGTGGCCAGGGTCGAGGCGCACGGCATGACCCCGGTCCTCGATCTGCACTGGACGTACGGCCAGTACACGGGCAACTCGGCGGGCTGCTCCGACGTGCACGCCACCTGCCAGAAACCGATGCCCGACGCGCAGTACACCCCGTCCTTCTGGGCCTCGGTGGCGAGCAGCTTCAAGGACGACCAGGCCGTCGCTTTCGACCTGTTCAACGAGCCCTACCCGGACCGCGCGACCTCCACGACCACCCAGGCGTGGACCTGCTGGCGCGACGGCGGCACCTGCCCCGGCATCTCCTACCCGGTCGCCGGGATGCAGAGCCTGGTCGACTCGGTACGCGGCACCGGCGCCAAGAACCTGATCCTGGCCGGCGGTCTCGCGTACTCGAACGACCTGAGCCAGTGGCTGACGTACAAGCCCAGTGATCCCACGGGCAATCTCGTCGCCGCGTACCACGTCTACAACTTCAACACCTGCGCGAGCGAGAGCTGCTGGAGCTCGACACTCGCCCCGGTGGCTGCCCAAGTCCCCCTCGTGGCGGGGGAGATCGGGGAGAACACCTGCTCCCACTCCTTCGTCGACACCGTCATGAAGTGGTTCGACGACCGGGGGCTCTCCTATCTCGGCTGGACCTGGAACACCTGGGACTGTTCCTCCGGTCCGTCCCTGATCTCGAACTACGACGGAACTCCGACCTCCTACGGCATCGGGCTGCGTGACCACCTGCGCGCCCTCAACGGATAAGGAACCCGCACATGAGCCGCGCAAGAACAGCACTTCTCGGGGCACTCGCCCTGATCGCGGCGGGATCGGGCGCCGCCTCGGCGGTCCCCGCCGACGTCGGCACGAACGCGGTCGCCGCCATCCCCTGCACCGTCGACTACAAGGTGCAGAACCAGTGGGACACCGGCTTCACCGCCGCCGTCACCGTCACCAACAACGGTGCCGCCAAGTCCAGTTGGTCGGTGAAGTGGGCCTACGCCGGCAATCAGAAGGTCACCAACTACTGGAACACCAAGCTCACCCAGAGCGGCACCGCCGTCACCGCGAACAACGAGACCTACAACGGCACGCTGGCCACGGGCGGTTCGGTCAGCTTCGGCTTCAACGGCTCCTACAGCGGCAGCAACGCCCTGCCCACCACCTTCACGCTCGACGGCGTGACCTGCAACGTCGACGACGGCAGTGGCGGCGGGGGAGGCGGAGGCGGCACCGACCCCTCCGGCAAGGTCGACAACCCGTACGCCGGCGCCAAGGTGTACGTGAACCCGGAGTGGTCGGCGAAGGCCGCCGCCGAGACCGGCGGCAGCCGGATCTCCAACCAGCCCACCGGTGTCTGGCTCGACCGGATCGCCGCGATCAACGGCGCGTCCGGCAGCATGGGCCTGCGCGCCCACCTCGACGCGGCGCTCGCCCAGAAGGGCACCGGTGAAGAGGTCGTCCAACTCGTCGTCTACGACCTGCCCGGCCGCGACTGCGCCGCCCTCGCCTCCAACGGCGAAATCGGCGCGACGGAGATCGACAAGTACAAGACGCAGTTCATCGACCCGATCGCGGCGATCCTCGCCGACAGCAAGTACGCCTCGCTGCGGATCGTCACGACCATCGAGATCGACTCGCTGCCGAACCTCGTCACCAACACCGGCAGCCGCGCCACCGCCACCCCCGCGTGCGACACCATGCTCGCCAACGGCAACTACGTGAAGGGCGTCGGCTACGCGCTCGCCAAGCTCGGCGCGATCCCGAACGTCTACAACTACCTCGACGCCGGCCACCACGGATGGCTCGGCTGGGACGACAACTTCGCCCCCGCCGCCACCATCTTCAAGCAGGCCGCGACCGCCGAGGGCGCGACGGTGAACGACGTCCAGGGCTTCATCACCAACACGGCGAACTACAGCACCCTCAAGGAGAACAACTTCACCATCAACGACACGGTGAACGGCACCTCGGTGCGCCAGTCCAAGTGGGTGGACTGGAACCGCTATGTCGACGAGCTCTCCTTCGCGCAGGCCTTCCGCACCCAACTCGTCTCGGTCGGCTTCAACTCCGGTATCGGCATGCTGATCGACACCTCCAGGAACGGCTGGGGCGGCACGGCCCGGCCCGCCGGACCCGGTGCGACGACCAGCGTCGACACATACGTCGACGGAGGGCGCTACGACCGCCGTATCCACATCGGCAACTGGTGCAACCAGTCGGGCGCGGGCCTCGGCGAGCGGCCGCAGGCGGCACCGGCGGCCGGCATCGACGCCTATGTGTGGATGAAGCCTCCGGGCGAGTCCGACGGCTCCAGCACGGCGATCGCGAACGACGAGGGCAAGGGCTTCGACCGGATGTGCGACCCCACGTACACGGGCAACGCCCGCAACGGGAACAGCCTCTCCGGCGCGCTGCCGAACGCCCCGCTCTCCGGGCACTGGTTCTCCGCCCAGTTCCAGGAGCTCATGAAGAACGCGTACCCGGCACTGTGACCGGCTGAGCGCGCGCGGTCCGCCAGGGGTCAGTTCTCCTTCCCCAGCCCCTGGCGGATCGCGAACTCCACCGCCGAGTAGTCCCCGTCGGCCCGCTCCAGCTCCAGGGGCGCCGCCGGGGACAGCGGCGGCTGTGCCATGAACCGGGGCCGGCTCCCGTGGTGCGGCTGCGCCGCGTGCACCAGGAAGGGATGACACAGGTATACGTCGCCGGGCCGGCCGGTGGCGTACGCGACCGGCCGGTGCGCCGACGCCTCGACCAGCCGCGGCGCGATGTCCAGCCCCGAGACGCCCTTCTCCCCGTACGGCTCCAGGAGCGGCGGCACGTCCAGGTGCGAGCCGACGCGGATACGGGTCGGGGCGTCCTCGGGACCCACCTCGGTGAACAGGAACAGCATCAGCAGCGCGCGATCCCTGGAACGCAGATTGGCGTAGTACCAGCTCGCGCCCTCGGGCAGATAGCTTCCCTCGATGTGCCAGCCCGCGTCGTCCGGCTCCTCGTCGTGCGGGAATCGCAGCGGGAAGCTGCCCAGCGAGTAGCGCGGCTCCCAGCGGCCCTCCCCGAGCAGCAGGTCGAACGCGTCATGCAGGGCGGGCGAGTTGACCGCGGCGGCGAAGGGACCCTGGGCCATCCCGGAGATCCAGCGCACGGGCTCGGTCCAGGTGGCGGGGTCGTCCGGGGAGCAGCCCGTCTCGTCCCACAGCAGCCGGACGCAGTCGGCGGCGACCCGCGACGGGAAGGCGCCCTCGATCCGCACGAAGCCGTCCTCGAGGAAGCGCTCCAGCATGACGTCGTCCATGCGGCCATGCTCGATGACCGGTCCCCGCGGGCGCATCCGGTTTTCCGGCGGTGCTCCTTTTTTGCCGTTCGAGCAACACGACTGGCCGTTTCCGGGAGTGGCGGCGCACGCTGTCCCCATCCCGAGAGAGAGGCTTGTCCCATGGCACAGGACCACGACCACGACCACGGCAGCGGTCACGGCCCGGCACCCCACCACGGCCCGGCGCAGGATCACGGTCACGGACCCGCGGGGAACCACGGGCACGCTCACAGCCACGACCACACCCACATGGACTTCTCCCAGATGCTGCCCATGCTGGTGCAGGAGGCGGAGCTGTTCACCCCGGCCTACGTCGAGGCGGCCGAGTGGCTGCGGGAGCAGCGGCCCGAGCCGGGACTGATCGTGGACGCGGGCAGCGGCCCCGGAGTCATCTCCTGTCTGCTCGCCGAGAAGTTCCCCGGCGCGCGGGTCGTCGCCGTGGACGGCGCCGAGCCCCTGCTGGCGGAGGCCCGCGCCCGCGCCGAGCGGCTCGGTGTCGCCGACCGCTTCAGCACGGTCGAGGCCGAACTCTCCGAGGGCATAGGTGACTTGGAGTACCCCGCGGACCTGTTGTGGGCCAGCAGGTCGCTGCACCATGTCGGCGATCAGCGGGCCGCTCTCGCGGGCTTCGTCCGCAGCCTTGCGCCCGGTGGCACCCTCGCGTTGCTGGAGGGCGGCCTGCCCACGCGGTTCCTCCCGCGCGACACCGGCATCGGCCGGCCCGGCCTGGAGGCCCGCATCGACGCGGTGCACGACGAGTGGTTCACCCGTATGCGGGCCGAGCTGCCCGGATCGGTGACGGAGACGGAGGACTGGCCCGCACTGCTCACCGCCGTCGGCCTGCGCCACACGGCGACCCGCACCTTCCTCCTCGACCTCCCGGCCCCGCTCTCGGACGAGGCTCGCGCCTTCGTCCGCACCGTCCTCACCCGCCGCCGGGACGGCCTGGCCGATGGGCTCGACGCCGAGGACCTCGCCACGCTCGACCGGCTCCTCGACCCGGACGACAAGGCGAGCGTGCACCACCGCCCGGACGTGTTCGTCCTGACGGCGATGACGGTGTACGTGGGGGTCAAGCCGGAGTAGTCCCGGTGACCGTCACCCGGCCGCCGGGGCGACGGGCGGGCCTTGACATCGAGTGTGCTCCAAGTGATGAACTCCCGGAGTTCTGTGCACAGTTGGCCCGTCCGGGCCGGACACTGCTGGGGGTACACCATGACCGACTCTCCCGTCGCGCTCATCACCGGAGGCGGAAGCGGTATCGGAGCCGCGGTCGCCCGCCGGTTGCTCGACGCCGGGCACCGGGTGGCCGTCACCGGTCGCGGTGCGGAGAGGCTGCGCGGTTTCGCCGAGGAACTCGGCAACCCCGAGGGGCTGTTGACGGTCGTCGGGCACGCGGCCGAGTACGACCAGGTGCGGGCGGCGGTCGAGGCGACGCTCAAGGAGTTCGGGCGGCTCGACACCGTCGTCGCCAACGCCGGTTTCGCCACCCATGACACGGTCGCGGAGGGCGACCCGGCCGGCTGGTCCGAGATGGTGCTGACCAATGTGCTGGGGCCCGCGCTGCTCATCAGGGCGTCCATCGACGCGCTGAAGGAGGCCCGTGGCCGCATCGTGCTGATCGGCAGTGTCGCCGGGCATGTGAACACGCCCGGCAACATCTACGGCGCGACCAAGTGGGCGGTGACCGGGCTCGCCGAGAACACCAGGCGCCAGGTCACCGAGTACGGCGTGGGCGTGACCCTCATCTCGCCCGGCCGGGTGGAGACCCCGTTCTGGGACAGCTACGGCAGCCTGCCGCCGGGACACCTGCTGACGGCGGACCAGCTCGCGGACTCGATCGTCTGGGCGGTGGGCCAGCCGGCGGGCGTCGACGTGAACACCGTGGTCGTCCGCCCGATCGGCCAGCCCGTCTGATGCGGGCCCGGCGGGGCGACGGGCGTCCCCGCCGGGCGGATGCTCAGTTGTTCGCGAGGAACTGCTTGGCCAGCGAGTCCCCGAGCGACACGGCCGCGCTGTGGCTCTCGATGGGCGACACCTGCGAGTTCTTGAACAGGATGTACGTCACGCCCGAGTCGGTCCCGCCCGTCTCCGGGTCGGGGTCGATACCGAGCGCGTTCGCCGTGGCGTACGACGCCTCACCGATGATCTTCGTCGGTCCGGTGTCGCCGACCACCGCGTACTCGACCTTGCCGTTGTATATGACGGCGACCACGCCGCCGCCCTTGATGCCCGAACTCGTGTACTTCCAGATGCTGCTGGTGCTCGGCACGACGACGTAGGGCAGTGAATCGGCGCGCAGCGCCTGGCCGTTGGACTGGTGGAAGGCGGTGTCGTCCTGGAACCAGGGGTCGGTGTCGGAACTGCACTTGCCGGTGACCTGGCCGTCGCAGTCGATGTCCATGTCGGCCTTCCAGAACACGGCGCCGTTCTTGCCGCAGACGGGGATGGTGGCCGAGGTCTCGTCGTCGGTCTTGTACTTGCCGCTCGATATCTGCGAACAGGACGTCACCTTGGCGAGGAGGGCGGACGCGCTGACCGAACCCTCCTGTGCCGAGCGGGGGTTGGCGGTGCCGGAGGCACTGGCCGGGAGCGTGGCGACGGCGAGCAGCGCCGCGCCGACGGCCGCGGACAGGGGCAGTGTTCGAGTGCGCACTGTGGGGGACCCTTCTGTTAGGAAACTTTCCTTACCGGGTTGCCGTACAAAGTGGCCCTCCTTGCATGACCGCGTCAATACCTGCGGCCCAGTTGGTCCGGTCCAGGGACGCGAAAAGGGCCGCCGGCCCGGATGCGGTGAGCATCCGGGCCGGCGGCCCTTTTCGCGGGCGGGCCGGTCAGCCGATGTCGAAGACGGCCGGGTCCGGGCCGATCCGGCGGTCCTCGTTCAGGGCCGAGATCGCCGCGATGTCCTCGGTGTCCAGGGAGAAGTCGAAGACGTCGATGTTCTCCTTGATCCGGGACGGGGTCACGGACTTCGGGATCACGATGGTGCCCACCTGGAGGTGCCAGCGCAGGACGATCTGGGCCGGGGTACGGCCGTGCTTCTGGGCGATGGCGACGATGGCCGGGACCTCCAGGAGGCCCTTGCCCTGGCCCAGCGGCGACCAGGCCTCGGTCGCGATCCCCTGCTCGGCGTGGAACTCACGGGCGGCGCGCTGCTGGAGGTGCGGGTGCAGCTCGATCTGGTTGACGGCCGGGATGACGGACGTCTCGTCGATCAGCTTCGCCAGGTGCTCCGGGAGGAAGTTCGACGTGCCGATGGCCTTGGCGCGGCCGTCCGCGTAGATCTTCTCGAAGGCCTTGAACGTGTCGACGTACGTGCCCCGGGACGGCGTCGGCCAGTGGATCAGGTACAGGTCGACATAGTCCAGGCCGAGCTTCTCCAGCGAGGTGTCGAAGGCGCGCAGCGCGGAGTCGTACCCCTGGTCGCTGTTCCAGAGCTTGGTGGTGACGAAGAGCTCCTCGCGGGCGATGCCTGAGGCGTTGACGGCCTTGCCCGTGCCCTCTTCGTTGCCGTAGATCGCCGCTGTGTCGATGCTGCGGTACCCGGACTCCAGAGCGGTGGCGACCGCCCGCTCCGCCTCGTCGTCCGGCACCTGCCAGACGCCGAAGCCCAGTTGCGGCATCTCGACGCCGTTGTTCAGGATGATCGGGGGGACCTTGCTCACGAGCTCTCGATCCTTCAGTCGTCGGGTGGTACTCGTATCGTCAACGATCACGGGCCGTGATGCATTCCTGACCGGGCTCCCGGTCCGACGAATCGGAGATTGGCTGAAATGATCCGATCAACCGTTGCGGAACCCTGAGAGTCCTCGGCTGCGGCGACGATCCGGACCCGCCCCGGACTACGTCCGGTAGAGCGCCTCGACCTCCGCCGAGTACGCCTTCTCGATCGCCCTGCGCTTCAGCTTCAGCGACGGCGTCAGGAGGCCGTGCTCCTCGGTGAACTGGTTGGCCAGTATCCGGAACGTACGGATCGACTCGGCCTGCGAGACCAGCGTGTTCGCGGCGACCACGGCTCGCCGCACCTCGGTCTCCAGGTCGGGGTCGCGCACCAGATCGCCGGCGGACAGCGGCGGCTTGCCGCGCATCTGGAGCCAGTGGTCGACGGCCTCGGAGTCGAGGGTGACGAGCGCGGCGATGTACGGCCGGTCGTTGCCGACCACTATGCACTGCGCGACCAGCGGATGGTCGCGCACCCGCTCCTCCAGCACGCCCGGCGAGACGCTCTTGCCGCCGGAGGTCACCAGGATCTCCTTCTTGCGCCCGGTGATCGTGAGGTAGCCGTCCTCGTCCAGGGACCCGAGGTCGCCGGTGGCCAGCCAGCCGTCGTGCAGTGTGGCGTCGGTGGCCTTGTCGTTGTTGAGGTAGCCCTGGAACACATGGCCGCCGTTCAGCCAGATTTCGCCGTCGTCCGCGATGTGCACGGTGGTGCCGGGGATCGCCTGCCCGACGGTGCCGAACCGGGTGAGCTCGGGCGGGTTGGCGGTCGCGGCGGCCGTGGACTCGGTGAGCCCGTACCCCTCGTAGATGGTGACGCCCGCGCCCGCGAAGAACAGCCCGAGCCGCCGGTCCATCGCCGAGCCGCCCGACATCGCGTGCCTGACCCGGCCGCCCATCGCGGCCCGCACCTTGGAGTAGACGAGCTTGTCGAAGACCTGGTGCTGCATGCGCAGGCTCGCCGAGGGGCCCGGACCGATGCCCCAGGCCTTGGACTCGACGGCGTCCGCGTAGCGCACGGCGATGTCGACGGCCTTCTCGAAGGGGCCGGATTTGCCCTCTCTCTCGGCCTTGCGGTGGGCGGCGTTGAAGACCTTCTCGAAGATGTACGGCACGGCCAGGAAGAAGGTGGGCCGGAAGGCGGCGAGGTCCGGCAGCAGCGCGGACGCGTTCAGCTGGGGCTGGTGCCCGAACTTCACCTTCCCGCGGAACGCGGCGATCTGCACCATCCGCCCGAAGACGTGCGCGAGCGGCAGGAACAGCAGGGTGGACGCCTCGTCGCCGCGCTTGGAGTGGAAGACGGGTTCCCAGCGTGTGATGACGGTGTCCGCCTCGAACATGAAGTTCGCGTGCGAGATGACACAGCCCTTGGGGCGCCCGGTGGTGCCCGAGGTGTAGATGATCGTCGCGATCGATTCGGGGGTGACCGCGCGGCGGTGCCGGTGGACCACCTCGTCGTCCAGGTGTGCGCCCGCCTCGTACAACTCGTGCACCGCGCCCACGTCGAGCTGCCACAGCTTGTGCAACTGGGGGAGGCGGTCGACGACCGTGGCGACGGTCATCGCGTGGTCCTCGTGCTCCACCATGATCGCCGACACCTGCGCGTCGTGCAGCATCCAGAAGACCTGCTCGGCGGAGGACGTGGGGTAGACGGGCACGACCTGGGCGCCGATCGTCCACAATGCGAAGTCGAACAGCGTCCACTCGTAGCGGGTGGGACACATGATGGCGACCCGGTCGCCGAAGCGGATGCCCTGGGCGAGCATGCCCTTGGCGAGCGCAAGGACCTCGTCCCGGAACTCGGCCGAGGTGACGTCGCGCCACTCTCCCTGCTCGTCCTTGCGGCCGAGCGCGATGTGGAGCGGGTCTTCCCGGGCATGGTCGAAGACGACGTCGGCCAGGCCGCCCACCGGCGGCGCCGACGCCAACGGGGGGTTGGTGAACTCGCGCAATACCGCTCCTCGTGGCGCTCCGCACAGCGCCGTGAAAGCTACCCCACCATGCGACGGGGCGGGAGGGGCCTCGAACCGCCGAGGGGTGCGGCGTCCGCACAGGTCAGCAACGCAAATATCCCCACAAGGGGAAGGGTAGGACAAAAATCCTTACGCTTCCGTAGGTTTCAGGTTCGTAATCTCCACGGAATCGCTACGACCCGGCGCCGGAACCAGACATCGTCGGGCGCAGAATCGGAACATCTGATTCCGCAACTGATGCGGACCTCGTCCTGCCTCTCGCCATGCCCCTGGCAAGGCCCTAGCTCCGTTGTCCCCGGTGCAGCCGGTCGCCGCCCGCGAGGATCGCTGTCGCGAGCGCGTCCGCGGCCCCCTGCGCGGAAGGCCGCCGGTGGCCGTGCACCAGCACGAAGTCGACCTCGCCGAGCTCCGGGAGCCCCGCTCGCTCCGGCACCCGGACCAGGCCGGGCGGCACGAGTCCCCGTGAGTGGGCCATCACGCCGAGACCCGCGCGGGCCGCCGCGATCAGGCCGTTGAGACTGCCGCTCGTACAGGCGATGCGCCACGGCCGGCCCTGGCGTTCCAGCGCTTCGAGGGCGAGCGCGCGGGTGATGCCCGGGGGCGGGTAGACGATCAGCGGGACGGGGCGGTCCGGGTCCAGCCGCAGCCGCTGGGCGCCGATCCACACGAGGCGGTCGTGCCAGACGAGTTCGCCCCGCGGGTCCTCGGGCCGCCGCTTCGCCAGCACCAGGTCGAGATGCCCGGCGGCGAGCTGTTCGTGGAGGGTGCCGGAGAGCTCGACCGTCAGCTCCAGGTCCACCTCGGGATGGTCGGAACGGAAGCCCTCCAGGATCTCCGGCAGCCGGGTCAGCACGAAGTCCTCGGACGCGCCGAAACGCAGCCGCCCGCGCAGCCGTGTCCCGGTGAAGAACGCCGTCGCCTGCTCCTGCACCTCCAGGATCCGCCGCGCGAACCCGAGCATCGCCTCGCCGTCCTCCGTGAGCTCCACGGAGTGCGTGTCGCGCGAGAAGAACTGCCGCCTCGCGGCGTCCTCCAGCCGGCGCACATGCTGGCTGACCGTGGACTGGCGCACTCCCAGCCGCCGGGCGGCCTGCGTGAAGCTCAGCGTCTGGGCCACCGCCAGGAACGTACGCAGCTGGGAAGGGTCGTACACACCCCCACGTTATCGCGATACGTGATGACAGTCAGAGCGGTATGACGGATTCCCGATCGCGGCCCCGGAGAGGACGATGGAGAGGGCACGACCCGCCGATGACGAACAGACGCACCGAACCGAGCAACCGAGCAGTGGAGCACCGTGAAACGCCTGCAGTGGCCGAGCTGGATGCCGGTCGACCCCTACATCCTGCTGCTGCTCGGGACCGTGGGCCTCGCCGCCCTGTTCCCGGCGAGCGGTACGGCAGCGGACGTCGCCTCGGGCGCGTCCACGGCTGCCATCGCGTTCCTCTTCTTCCTGTACGGAGCCCGCCTGTCCACGCGTGAGGCGGTGGCCGGACTCAAACACTGGCGGCTGCACGGCACGGTGCTGATCTGCACCTTCGTGGCGTTCCCGCTGCTCGGCCTCGCCGCTCGCGGACTGGAGCCGGTGTTCCTGACACACGACCTCTACACCGGCCTCCTCTTCCTCACCCTCGTCCCGTCGACCATCCAGTCGTCCATCGCCTTCACCTCGATCGCCCGCGGCAACGTGCCCGCGGCGATCTGCGCGGGCTCCTTCTCGTCGCTCGCGGGCATCGTCATCACCCCGCTGCTCGCGGCGGTCCTCCTCGGCAGCAGCGGCGGCGGGTTCTCCGCCGACTCGGTCGTCAGGATCGTGCTGCAACTGCTCGTGCCGTTCGTGGCCGGGCAACTGCTGCGCCCCTGGATCGGCGCCTTCATCACCCGCCACAAGAAGGTCCTCGGCTACGTCGACCGCGGTTCGATCCTGCTCGTCGTGTACACCGCGTTCAGCGAGGGCATGGTGCAGGGCATCTGGAGCCAGGTCAGCGCCGCGCGGCTGGCGGGGCTCCTCGTCGTCGAGGCACTGTTGCTCGGCGTCATGCTCCTTCTGACCTGGTACGGCGCGAAGGCCCTGCGCTTCAACCGGGAGGACCGGATCGCCATCCAGTTCGCCGGGTCCAAGAAGTCACTCGCCTCGGGCCTACCCATGGCCGGTGTCCTGTTCGGCGCTCACGCCTCCCTCGCCGTGCTCCCGCTGATGCTGTTCCACCAGATGCAGCTCATGGTGTGCGCGGTGATCGCCAAGCGCCGCGCCCGCGACCCCGAGGTGACCGGTGAGTCCGGCCCGACGGGTCCGAACCAGCGGTCCGGCACCGGGGGGACGACGGGCGCGGGCGGAACGGCCGGCGGAGCGGGCGGGTCCGGCGGGTCCGCTAGGTCCCAGGTCTCCCCAGCCGCAACGTCACGAATCGCGGTCGGTACAGGGACACGTTCCGGCTGAGATTCGCCGCCGCGCCCGCCGCGCCCGTGGTGTCGAGCCAGTTGACGTCGTAGCTGAGGACGATCCGGTCGCCGTCGCCGTCGCCGTCGCCCAGCTCCGGGTGCGCCTGCGGGTTGTACGCGGCCACGTCGCCCCCGGGCAGCGACGGGCTGAAGCCGCGGGTGGGCCCGTGCCAGGGCCCGGCCGGCGCGCACGCCCAGTACGAGGTGATCGTGGTCAGGCCCGCGGCGCCCGCCGCCATCGTGAACAGGACGTAGGTGCCGCCGTCCCGCACCACGGTGAACGCGCTGCCCACGCCCGTGCGGCGGCCGTCCCCGAGCACCGGCGCCGGACGTCCGCGCGCCGTCCACGCCGAACCGTCCCAGTACTCCCACGCCCCCGGTTCGCCGAGCCTGCCGCGCGGCACCCGTGCCACGTACGCCTGGGAGGCAGGGCGCGCGGCGGCCCGCCCGTCGTCGCCCCCGAAGACATACGTCCACGCGCCGGCGTCGACGGCCGCGGTGCCGAACAGCACGCGCCGGGAGGGGTCCGTGACCGTCCGCTGGTCCAGGACCGTGGTGATGCCTTCGAGGCGCAGTCCGGGCAGCGAGAGCGTGGCGACCTCGGTGGCGGAGGGCACGCCGTAGATCCACGGCGCCTGTCCGGCCGTCCGGGTCCACAACAGAACCCGGACGACACGTCGGTCCGAACCGGGAGAGCGGGGTTCGACACGGGCGGCGACCGGCCAGCGCCATTGCAGTGGTGCCGGGTCGGGGAAGACGGGTGCGGGCAGAGTGGTCAGCAGTCGGCCGTCGCGGGACATCACGACCGCCGAGTTGCGCACCAGGGGCGTGCTCGCGTCGCGCCAGGCGTACGACTCGCCGACCGGGTTCGGAGGTGCGTGCACCAGGCCGAGATAGGTGTCCGAGAACAGCCACAGCACCCGGCCGTCCGGCAGTCGCACCGAGTGGGACCCGTCCCCGCCGGTCCAGTCGTCGGCGCGGGTACCGTCGTCGCCGTACCGGGCGAACTCGCCCGTGAGCCGGGTGTTCGCGGCCCAGGACGTGAGGGTGCGGGCGCCGCACGTGGCACCGCCCTCCCGGTCGTGGTCCGGGAGGACGGTGAGCAGCACGGCCGCCGAGACCAGGGCCAGCAGGATGCCGAGCCCGGTCCCGTTCCGCCGCCCTGTTCGTGCGTCGTCGGGCACGGACGGGACGTTAGTGGTCCCCGCTCACATGGTCCATGGGGAGCCACAGGACGGTGTCCCGGGTCATCTGCCGCGAGGGCGGCGCCGACAGCTCGTCGTCGCTCAACGCCCGGTCGTAGACGCGCACATCGTCGATCGCCCCGGTGAAGTACGCCCGACTGTCCATCCGTTGCCCGATGTGCACCCCGAACGGCGAGTTCCGGCTCACCGATCCGGGCACGTCCGCGGTGCTGATGGTCGTCCCGTCGATGAACAGCGTGAGCTGTCCCCCGCCGCGGCGCAGCGCCAGATGATGCCACTGGCCGTCGTTGAACGCGTCGGTGGTGCGCACGAACGCCGTGGCCGGGGGCGACGCGCCGTTCCTGGTGGTGATGAGACCGGTGATCCGGTTGGACGCGGGCTCCCCGCGCAGCCACACCTGCGGCTGCGTCGTACCGATCCCGCCCATCCACAGCAGCGGCTGCTCACCGCTGGTGGCCGTGTAGCGGAACCACAGGGACGCCGTGAAGTCCTGCGTCCCCAGCGGCAGTCGGTCCTGATACGGCAGCCGCACGGCGTCGTCGGTGCCGTCGAACTCCATCGCGTCCCCGAGGACGCCCGTCGTCTGCCCCGCGCCGCCGAGGACCGCTGCCCGCCGGGTGAAGGGAGCGAGGTCGGCCGTCGTCGGATCCGGGCCACGGCGCGGCTGGAGCCAGTCCTCGGTGAAGCGGGCGAAGCGGATCTCGTCGCGCGCGTCGACCGCGCCGCCCTCGTACATCAGACCCACGGTGTCGCCGCCGATGCGCACCAGGTCGGAGTAGCCGGACCAGTCGGTGGTGACGACCGTTCCGCGGTCCACGCTGTCCCAGGTGCGTCCGCCGTCGTACGAGGAGCGGACCGTCATCGTCCGGCGGCGGTCCGGATCCGCGGGGCAGGACAGTAGGATCCGGTCGCCGACGCGCAGGGTCGAGCCCTGCACCTGGGGCGCGTAGAGGTCCGGGACGTCACGGAAGGGGGAGACGAAGCTGTCGCCGCCGTCCCTGCTGACCGCCTGGGTGCGGTGCCCGAGGTCGGTGCCGTCCTGCTCACGGCCGCTGACCAGGACCGATCCGTCGGTGCGCTCGGTGAGCGTCATCTCGGACGGCTTCTGCCGGAAGGTGCCGTCGTCCGCGATCGGCCAGGAGTCGGTCGCACCGATGTCCCAGTGGTCGCCGTCGTCGTCGCTGGTGATGAGCGCGGCGTTGTTGGCGGTGACCCGACTGCCTTTCCAGGTCTCGGTGTTGACGGCGAAGACGAGTCGTCCCGCGTGCCGGCCGCGGGTGAGCTGGATGCCGTGCACCGGACCGGTGGCGTACCAGGAGTTCCAGTTCGCGGGCAGGATCTCGTCGCTCAGGTCGCGCGGCTGCGACCAGTTGAGTCCGTCGTCGTCGCTGTACTGGAGATGCGGGGTGCGGTCGCACGGCACCGAGCAGCTCGCGCTGTCCGTACGGCCCGTGTTGTACGTCTCCGCCAGCACGATCCGGCCCGTCTCACGGTCCACGATCGGTGTGGGGTTGCCGTGGGTGTTCCCGCCCCCGTCGTTGACGACCTGGAGCGGGCTCCAGGTGCGCCCGCCGTCGCTGGAGCGCTTCACCACGATGTCGATGTCGGCCGCGTCGCCGCAGTTGAGGACGCGTCCCTCGGCGAACGCCAGCAGCGTTCCCTCGGTCGTCCGTACGACGGAGGGGATGCGGAAGCAGGCGTAGCCCGGATCCTGGGAGGCCTTGAACAGCACCTGCTGTTCGAACTCACCGCCCGGCGCCGCCGGTTCGGCTCGCGCCGTACTCGGGAGCGCGACCAGCGCGGCGATGCTGAGAGCGGCGGTCAGGGCGGCTTGGAGGCGAGTGCGGGATCCGGGTCCTGGCCGGGTGGCCAGGGCGGGTCTCAGGCGCGTGCGGGATCCGGGTCCCGGTCGGGTGGGCAAGGCGGATCGCAGGCGAGTGCGGGAGCGGGGTCCCGGGCGGGCGGCGAAGGTGGATCTGAGACGGCTGCAAAGGCGTGACGGCATGGTGCGACCTGCCCTTCGTACGGCGGCTGGGCAATCCGGATTCTCCGGACATCCCACGTCCAACGTTCGAGCCGCAGACGCTACTTGGGCCCTAATGCACCCCACAAGAAGCATGCACCGGTCGTGTTCACGCCAGATTTCAGCGCCCGTGGGTCCGGCCGACGGAGAACCGTTCACGGGCTTGTTGATCCGGATTTCCGGTACGGACGGCTGATGCGGGCTAACGTTCCGTCATGACCGCACCCGAAGCCGAACCCCGCCTCGCCCTCGATCCGGCGCGCACCGCCCTCGTGCTCGTCGATCTGATGGAGCGCTTCGTGGCGTTGCCCCTGGCGCCGCACAAGGGGACCGAAGTTCTCGCCACCGCCGAGGAGTTGGCGACCTCATTCCGGAAGGCGGGCGCGCTCGTCGTGCTGATCCGGGTCGAGCGGTCCGGAGTCCCGGAGCAGCCGCCCGGCAGCGGACTCGTCGCCGGACTCGTCGCGGAGGGTGATCTGGAGATCGTGAAGCGGACCATCGGCGGGTTCCAGGGCACCGGCCTCGACGAACGGCTGCGCGAACACGGCGTCTCCACCCTGGTGTTCGGCGGTATCGCCACCAACCTCGGCGTCGAGTCGACCGCGCGCGCCGCCGGTGACCTCGGCTACGACCTGGTCTTCGTGGAGGACGCGATGGCCGCGTTCACCGCCCCCGAGCACGACGCCTCCGTCCGTCTGGACTTCCCGCGCCTCGGCACGGTCGTGACCGCCGGCGAGGTGCGCCTCACGGCGGGCTGAGCCGCACCTGAGCCGGCCGGGGCTCACACCAGTACGCCGCCTCCGTCGACCACGACGACCGAACCGGTGCTGTAGCCCCCGCGCATCAGGTACAGATAGGCCTCGGCGATGTCCTCCGGCTCGCCCACCCGGCCGACGGGGAGCGACCCGGCGGCGGACGCGAACAGTCCGTCGCGGTCCTCCTCCGGCAGGTCCCGCCACAGCCCGGTGCGGACCACTCCCGGCGCGACCACGTTCACCCGGATCGGCGCGAGCTCCAGGGCCAGGGCGCGGGTGAGCGACTCCATCGCCCCGCACAGGCTCGCCGCGACGGTGGTCCCCGGCATCGGCCGGCGCCCGGCCGTGCCGGTGGTCAGGACGACCGAGCCGCCTTCGCGGATCGCCGGGGCGCCGTACTTGACGGCCGTGTACGCGCCCCAGAGGCGGGTGTCCAGGAAGCGCCGGGCCCGCGTCGGATCGGACTCGGCGAGGTTCTCCAGCAGCAGCGACTCGCCGGCCGTGTAGACAAGGTGGTCGAAGCCGCCGATCCGGTCGAAGAAGCCGCGGACGCCGTCCTCGTCGGTCGCGTCCAGCACTTGCCCCTCCGCGCCCGACGGCAGCCGCTCCAGGGCGGCGTCCACACTCTCCCGGCGCCGCGAGGCGACCACCACCTCGGCCCCCTCCCGTCCGACCGCCTCCGCCACCGCGAGCCCGATGCCCGCCGTGCCGCCGATCACGACGACCCGCTGCCCTTGCAGACCCCTGTGCCCCATGTCGGTTCCCTTCCGCGTGATTCCCGGGTTCTTCCCGGTGTCCCCAAGCCTGCTCGCGGCCGTGCCCCGTCGTCCAAGACCTCTTTCGGCGCCGGCGATACCCTGAATGCATCGTCGGTGCCACGACGGAAGGGTGATCATGGATCTCGACCTGCGCAAGGTCCGCTACTTCGTGGCGGTGGCCGAACTGCTGCACTTCGGGCGCGCGGCGGAGCGACTGCACATCGCCCAGCCGGTGCTGAGCCGTCAGATCAGGGCACTGGAGAAGGACTTGGACGCGGTGCTCTTCGAACGGGACAGCCGTGGTGTGGCGCTGACCGCAGCGGGGAGCCAACTCCTGGACGACGCACGCCTGTTGCTCGCCACCGCCGACGCGACCCGCGGCCGGGTGCGGCGGGCGGCGCGCGGCCCGCGCCGGCTCGTGGTGGGCTTCAGGGCCGGAGTGGTCGTCACCCGCGCCCTGCGGGCCTTCGGCGCCGCCCATCCCGACGTCGACGTCCAGGCGCGCCGGGTCGAATGGGACGACCAGGAACAGCTGATCCTCGGCGGGACCGTCGACCTCGCCTACGTCCGCCGGCCGATAGAGGAGGAGGGGCTCGCCCTGCTGCCCCTGTTCGACGAGGCCCGCGTCGCGATGCTCCCGGCGGCCCACCGGCTCGCCGGGAAGGAGGAACTCGCCCTCGCCGATCTGGAGGGCGAGGCCTGGCTGCGCTACTCCGACCCCGGGCCGGACGATCTGCCGATCCGGACCATCGAGGAGAAGTTCGAGCGCGTGGCGGGCGGTGCGGGCATCACCCTCGTACCGGAGTCCGTCGCCGAGCAGTACTCACGCCCGGACATCACGTACGTACCGGTCACGGACGCGCCACCCGACCAGGTGTTCCTGGCCTGGGAGAGGAGTCGCCGCACGCCCCTGATCGCCGCGTTCGCCGAGGTCGCGGGGGTCCGGGGCTGAGGCGGGGCCCCTCCGGCGCAGGGGGCGCTCCCCGCCGTTCGGGGCCCCGCCGCCGTGTCGCGGGGAGCCGGTGTCAGCCCTGGGCGGCCGTGGCCCGCAGGGCGATGCGGTGCTCGCCCGCGTACACGTTCATGTTGGCGCCCCGCAGGAAGCCGACCAGGGTCAGGCCGGTCTCCGCCGCCAGGTCGACGGCCAGCGACGACGGAGCGGAGACCGCCGCCAGCACCGGGAGGCCCGCCATCACCGCCTTTTGCACCAGCTCGAAGGACGCCCGGCCGGAGACCAGCAGGACCGTCCGGGACAGCGGGAGCGTGCCGTTCTGCAGGGCGCGGCCGACCAGCTTGTCGACCGCGTTGTGCCGGCCCACGTCCTCGCGCACGTCGACCAGCTCGCCCTCCTCCGTGAACAGCGCCGCCGCGTGCAGGCCCCCGGTCCGGTCGAAGACCCGCTGGGCCGCGCGCAGCCGATCGGGGAGGCGCGCGAGCAGTTCGGGCTCCAGCCGCACCGGGGGAGTGGTGCCTCCCTCCGTGTCGTCGATGGTCCAGCGGGCCGTCGTACGGACCGCGTCCAGGCTCGCCTTGCCGCACAGACCGCACGACGACGTCGTGTACACGTTGCGTTCGAGGCTGATGTCGGGGATGACGACACCGGGCGCCGTCCGCACGTCGACGACGTTGTACGAGTTGGAGCCGTCCACCGTGGCCCCCGCGCAGTAGACGATGTTCTGCAGCTCGTCGGCCCGGCCCAGCACTCCCTCGCTCACCAGGAAGCCCGCGGCCAGCGCGAAGTCGTCGCCCGGGGTGCGCATGGTGATCGCCAGAGGCTTGCCGTTGAGGCGGATCTCCAGCGGTTCCTCGGCGACGAGCGTGTCCGGACGGGTGCTCACGGCCCCGTCCCGGATGCGGATCACCTTGCGTCGTTCCGTGACTCGTCCCATGTCCTGATCAGTCCCGCTTCCGTACGTGCGGCCGGCCGGATCGGCCCTTCCTGCGGCGGTTGCCCTGCGGGTCACCGGATCGTCGGGAGGGGAGGGTGACCTTCGCGTTTCTCATTGTCCTGTACGTACGCCGCGGGCCGGACCTGTACGTGTGCCGCGGGGCGGTCCCGCACGTGCGGGACCGGGGCGCATGTCGCTTCGGCCGTCGGCGGCCCGCTCCGCGGTCATGCCGCCGTCCGCAGCGCGAGCAGATCCGAGATGGCGTACACGGTACGCAGCGTCGGCACCGGAACCCCGGTGATCTCCGCGAGTTCCACGACGGCCGCGAGCAGCACGTCGAGTTCCAGCGGCTTGCCGCGCTCCAGGTCCTGGAGCGTGGAGGTGCGGTGGTCGCCGACGCGCTCGGCACCCGCGAGACGCCGCTCGATGGACACGCCCACCTCGCAGCCGAGGGCCTGGGCGACGGTCAGCGTCTCGGTCATCATGATCTCGATGACCTTGCGCGTTCCGCCGTGCAGGCACATCTGCCGCATCGTGGCGCGGGCCAGCGCGCTGATCGGGTTGAAGGAGATGTTGCCGAGCAGCTTGAGCCAGATGTCATTGCGCAGGTCCGGTTCGACCGGGCATTTCAGCCCGCCTTCCCGCATGGCGTCGCTGAAGGCCCGGCAGCGCGCCGAGACGGACCGGTCCGGTTCCCCGATGGAGAACCGGGTCCCTTCGAGGTGGCGGACGACGCCCGGTCCCTCCAGCTCGGTCGCGGCATACACGACGCACCCGATGGCCCGCTCCGGCGCCAGCACCGCGCTGACCGCGCCGCCGGGGTCCACGCTCTCCACCCGGTGGCCGTCGTGGGGTCCGCCGTGCCGGTGGAAGTACCACCAGGGAATGCCGTTCTGCGCGGCGATCACAGCCGTGGTGTCGTGCAGCAGCGGCTCGATGAGCGGCCCGCACGCCGCGTACGAGTTGGCCTTCAGACCGAGGAAGACGTAGTCGACCGGACCGATGTCGGCCGGGTCGTCGGTGGCGTGGGCGCGTGCGGTGAAGTCCCCGCGCGGGCTGATGACTTGGACGCCGTGCTGCCTCATGGCCGCGAGATGCGGTCCACGGGCGACGAGATGCACGTCGGCGCCGGCGCGGTGCAGCGCGGCGCCGACGTAGGCGCCGATCGCACCGGCGCCGAGAACTGCGACTCTCACTGGGTGGCGCTCCGTTCGGTCGAGGGTACCGAGGAACTTCCGAACTCTGTCGACGAAATATTGTCTACAGGATGGAATGAGCGAGGGCAAGGGGCGGGACGCCGGCGGGGGCAAGGAGGCAAGGGGGCGGCGGGGGCAAGGGGCGGGACATCGGCACGGGCAACGGGAGCCTCTCGTGCGGTGTGCGCGGAGCCCCCTCGGGCCTGCTCCGTGACCGTTCGTCGCGTCAGGGATACCGCTCATCGCATACGGTCGACGAGTTTGCGTCACGCCGCTTCACAGCCGAGCGACCGCTTCCTATCGTCCCGGATCATGAGCCCTCCTGTCGCACCTCCCGGTTGGAGCCGCTGGCTCGTCCCGCCGGCCGCCCTGTCGGTCCATCTCTCCATCGGCCAGGCCTACGCCTGGAGCGTCTTCAAGCCGCCGCTCGAGTCCGCGCTCGGTCTCAGCGGAACGCAGAGCGCGCTGCCCTTCCAGCTCGCGATCGTGATGCTCGGCCTGTCGGCCGCGTTCGGCGGCACGCTCGTCGAGCGCAACGGTCCGCGCTGGGCTATGACCGTCGCCCTCGTCTGCTTCTCCTCCGGCTTCCTCATCGCCGCGCTCGGCGCCGCCACCGAGCAGTACTGGCTGATCGTGTTCGGCTACGGCTTCGTCGGCGGAACAGGCCTCGGCATCGGCTACATCTCGCCCGTCTCCACGCTGATCAAGTGGTTCCCGGACCGGCCGGGCATGGCCACCGGCATCGCGATCATGGGCTTCGGCGGCGGCGCGCTGATCGCCTCGCCCTGGTCCGCCCAGATGCTGAAGTCGTTCGGATCCGACTCCTCCGGGATCGCGCTCGCCTTCCTCGTGCACGGGCTGACGTACGCCGTGTTCATGACGCTCGGCGTACTCCTTGTACGTGTGCCGCGCGGCGAGAAGCCGGTCGTGTCCGGGCCGAGCACGCTCGACGGGGTCCAGGTCTCCGCGCGGAACGCCGTCCGAACCCCGCAGTTCTGGTGCTTGTGGATCATTCTCTGCATGAACGTGACCGCGGGCATCGGCATCCTGGAGAAGGCCGCTCCGATGATCACGGACTTCTTCGGGGGCACCTCCACGCCGGTGTCCGTCTCGGCCGCCGCCGGGTTCGTCGCCCTGCTGTCCGCGGCCAACATGGCGGGCCGCATCGGCTGGTCCTCGACCTCCGACCTGATCGGACGCAAGAACATCTACCGGGTCTACCTCGGCGTCGGCGCCCTGATGTACGCGCTCATCGCCTGGCTCGGGGATTCCTCCAAGCCGCTGTTCATCCTGAGCGCGCTGGTGATCCTCTCCTTCTACGGGGGAGGCTTCGCGACGATCCCGGCGTATCTGAAGGACCTGTTCGGCACCTACCAGGTCGGCGCCATCCACGGCAGGCTGCTCACTGCCTGGTCCACCGCCGGCGTCCTCGGCCCGCTGATCGTCAACTGGATCGCGGACCACCAGAAGGCGGCCGGCAAACACGGCTCGTCCCTGTACGAACTGTCGTTCCTGATCATGATCGGGCTGCTCGCCGTCGGCTTCGTCGCGAACGAGTTCGTACGGCCCGTGCACGCCCGCCACCACATCCCCGCACCGAGGGAGGCCGCCGATGTCGCACGACAGCAGCCCGAGTCCGCCTGACAGGCGAGCGCTGATCGCCTTCGCCTGGCTGTGGGTGGGCGCACCCCTGTGCTACGGCCTCTACGAGCTGATACAGAAGGCGACACAACTCTTCTCGGGCTAGGCGTTCGGGTGTCCGAGAGTCTGACAGAAGCCGACAAGCCTGGCGTCTCAATCCTGTGGCTTCACCTGCCGCCGTACCGGTGAGTCATTGATCAGACTGGTGGATCCCGCTACCGAAGCACGAGGGGGACCACTCATGAACGGCTCACGGATCGCCGCCGTCGGCCATTACCAGCCCGCCAAGGTACTCACCAATGAGGACCTGGCGGGCCTGGTGGACACCAGTGACGAGTGGATCAGGAGCCGCGTCGGCATCCGGACCCGCCACATCGCCGGGCCCGACGAGCCCGTCGACGAGCTGGCCGCGCACGCCGCCGCCAAGGCACTCGCCTCGGCCGGTCTGACGCCGGGCGACATCGACCTCGTCCTCGTCGCGACCTCCACGGCCGTCGACCGCTCCCCGAACATGGCAGCCCGGGTCGCCGCCCGCCTAGGCATCCCCTCCCCGGCCGCCATGGACGTCAACGTCGTCTGCGCCGGTTTCACCCACGCCCTCGCCACCGCCGACCACGCCGTGCGTGCCGGTGCCGCGACCCGGGCGCTGGTCATCGGCGCCGACAAGATGAGCGACGTGGCGGACTGGACCGACCGCACGACGTGCGTCCTCGTCGGGGACGGCGCGGGGGCCGCCGTCGTCGAGGCGTGCCCCGCGGGCGAGGAGCCCGGCATCGGCCCGGTGCTGTGGGGTTCGGTGCCCGAGATGGGCAACGCGGTACGCATCGAGGGCACTCCCTCGCGGTTCGCGCAGGAGGGGCAGAGCGTCTACCGCTGGGCCACGACACAGCTCCCGCCGATCGCCCGCAAGGCCTGCGAGCGGGCCGGCCTCGCGCCCGAGGACCTCGCCGGAGTCGTCCTGCACCAGGCCAACCTGCGCATCATCGAACCCCTCGCCCTGAAGATCGGCGCGGTCAACGCCGTCGTCGCGCGCGATGTCGTCGAGTCCGGGAACACCTCCGCCGCGAGCATCCCGCTCGCCTTCTCCAAGCTCGTCGAGCGCGGCGAGATCTCCACCGGCGACCCCGTCCTGCTGTTCGGCTTCGGCGGCAACCTCTCCTACGCGGGGCAGGTCGTCCGCTGCCCGTGAGGTGGCCTGAGCTGCTCGTCCGGCCCACGCGTACCCGGGTGTGACAAGCCCAACTCCTGTGCCTGCCGGGCGTTTGTGCGCCGTAGACTGTAGGCGAAAGACAATTGACAATCGACTTTCCTATCGCGGCGACGGCGCTGCCCAGGAGGGACCGTGATGTTGTCGACAGGACTGCCTCAGGGAGCGGTACCCAAGCTAGAGCGGCCCGGCCCGCTCCGTGACCGCGTCTACGAGGCGCTGCTCGAACTCATCACCACCCGCGCCCTCCAGCCGGGCCAGCACCTCGTCGAGAGCGAACTCGCCGGTCATCTCGGAGTGTCCCGGCAGCCCGTGCGCGAAGCCCTCCAGCGGCTGAGCACCGAGGGCTGGGTCGATCTGCGGCCCGCCCAGGGCGCGTTCGTGCACGAGCCGACCGAGGAGGAGGCCGACCAGCTCCTCACGGTCCGTACGCTCCTGGAGGCCGAAGCGGCCCGGCTCGCCGCCGCCAACGCGGGCAGTGCCGCCATCACCGCGCTCGAAGACCTGTGCGCGGAGGGCGAGCGGGCGGTCGCCGCAGACGACGTGGACGGCGCGGTCGCGATGAACGCGCGGCTGCACGCCAAGATCATGGAGCTCGCCGGCAACACGGTCCTCGCCGAGCTCGCCGCACAGGTCGACCGCCGGGTCCGCTGGTACTACACGCCGGTGGCCCGCCAGCGCGGCCGGCAGTCCTGGATCGAGCACCGCGAACTGATAGCCGCGATAGCGGAACGCGACGAACAGCGGGCCACCGCGGTCATGCGGGCCCACACGGAGCACACGCGGAAGATGTACCACGACCGCGAGAAGTAGCCGACCGACGGACCCTTCCCCCGGCCCCGCGCGTGCGGGCTCCCCGGGCCCCGGCCCCTGCGCTCGCGCGCGGCTCCCCGGGCCCGAGCCTTGCGCACGGGTCCGGGCCTGAGTCTTGCGCACGGGTCCGGGGCTGAGTCTTGCGCACGGGTCCGGGTCCGGCCCTGACGAGCCCGAGCCTCGCGGCCGAGCCCGGGTTACGAGGTCGGGCCGGCCGGGGCCAGGGGATCGGCGTCCGCGTCCGAACCTGTTTCGGGAGGTCCCGAGGCCCGCTCGTGCGAGCCCACGACCGCCTCCGGCGAGGGACGGCACGGTGCCCAGCGCGCCTCCGCGCCGAGCGGACCACGAAGATCGGCTCGACCCGCGCCGCCGTCGTGAACGACAGATCTTTGTCCTGGGAGTGGAGAAAGTCCGCGGCAATCGCTGCGCGACTTCTTCCAACTCCCGGCAGCCGCTGCTACTTTCCCCTCGAAAGCACGGCCGGTGAGAGTGGCCGGAACCTGACGGACGCAGGCCGATCTGGGCGGGGAGGGGCTCGTGAGACGTATGACGGCACGACCCGCGAACGCCCATCAGGCCCGACTGTTGCGGCTGTTGCGTGACGGTGGCCCCAACTCCCGTGCCCAGTTGGGCGATCAGATCGACATCTCGCGGTCGAAACTGGCCGTCGAGGTGGACCGGCTGCTGGAGACCGGGCTCGTGGTGGCCGACGGACTCGCCGCCTCGCGGGGCGGGCGCCGCTCGCACGGCATCCGGCTCGCGCCGGAGCTGAGATTCCTGGGTGTCGACATCGGCGCGACCTCGATCGACGTGGCCGTCACCAACGCCGAACTGGAAATCCTGGGGCACATCAACCAGCCCATGGACGTCCGCGAGGGACCGGTCGCGGTGTCCGAACAAGTGCTGGCCATGGCCGCGAAGTTGAGGAACTCGGGGTTCGCGGAGGGTTTCGACGGTGCCGGCATCGGCGTTCCGGGTCCCGTCCGTTTCCCCGAGGGTGTCCCGGTCGCCCCGCCGATCATGCCCGGCTGGGACGGCTTCCCGGTCCGTGAGGCGCTCAGCCAGGAACTCGGCTGTCCGGTCATGGTCGACAACGACGTGAACCTGATGGCCATGGGGGAGCAGTACGCGGGCGTCGCACGCTCCGTGGACGACTTCCTCTGCGTCAAGATCGGCACCGGCATCGGCTGCGGCATCGTCGTCGGAGGTGAGGTCCATCGCGGAGCGACGGGCAGCGCCGGCGACATCGGGCACATCCAGGCCGTGCCCGACGGCCGTCCGTGCGCCTGCGGCAACCGGGGCTGCCTGGAAGCCCACTTCAGTGGCGCCGCGCTCGCGCGGGACGCCGTGGAGGCCGCACGGCAGGGACTGTCGGCCGAACTCGCCTCGCGGCTGGAGGCGAACGGCGGGCTGAGCGCCGTCGACGTCGCCGCCGCGGCCGCTGCGGGCGACGCCACCGCGCTCGACCTGATCCGCGAGGGCGGCAACCGCACCGGCCAGGTCATCGCCGCACTCGTCAGCTTCTTCAATCCCGGCCTGGTGGTGATCGGCGGTGGGGTGACGGGTCTCGGCCACACCCTGCTCGCCGCGATCCGCACCCAGGTCTACCGCCAGTCGCTTCCGCTCGCGACCGGCAATCTGCCCATCGTCCTCGGGGAGTTGGGCCCGACCGCCGGAGTCATCGGCGGGGCCCGGCTGATCAGCGACCACCTGTTCTCGCCCGCGTAAGCCACATTTTCCGCCCGCGCAAGCCACCTCCAGGAATCGGACCACCGGCGCCGAGCCCCGCTCCGCCGTGCCCGAAAAGTCCCGCCCCGTACGCGCACCGCCCGGCAACCGGCCCGCACGCCTGCCCGAGGGAACCGTCATGGCACCAGAACCACCGCTGCTCACCATGTCCGGCATCACCAAGTCGTTCCCCGGAGTCCGGGCCCTCGACGGCGTCGACCTCGACGTCCAGGCCGGCGAAGTGCACTGCCTGCTCGGCCAGAACGGCGCCGGCAAGTCCACACTCATCAAAGTCCTGGCCGGCGCCCACCAGCCCGACGACGGCACCATCGACTGGCGTGGCCAGCAAGTCACCCTCAAGTCCCCGATCGCCGCCATGCGCCTCGGCATCGCCACCATCTACCAGGAACTCGACCTCGTGGAAGGGCTGTCGGTGGCCGAGAACGTCCACCTCGGACATGAACCCACCGCCGCCGGATTCGTCGTACGGGGCAAGGCCGCCAAGGCGTCGACCGCCGCACTGCTCAAGCGGCTCGGGCATCCGGAGATCGATCCGGCACGGCTGGTCGGTGATCTGTCGGCGGCCCAGCGGCAGATCGTGTCCATGGCGCGGGCGCTCTCCCACGACGTACGGCTCATCGTCATGGACGAGCCGTCGGCCGCCCTCGACCCCGACGAGGTCGACAACCTCTTCCGCATCGTCGGCGATCTGACCGCCGACGGTGTCGCCGTCGTCCACATCTCGCACCGGCTGGAGGAGATCCGCCGCATCGGTGACCGTGTCACCGTGGTGAAGGACGGTCGTGCGGTGGCGGGGGGACTGCCCGCCAGGTCGACACCGACCCGCGAGGTCGTGGCGCTGATGACCGGGCGCAACGTCGAGTACGTCTTCCCGGACCGGCCTCGTACGCGGCCGCCGGGTGACCCCGTACTCAGGGTCCAGGGCCTCTCCCGCCAGGGGGAGTTCGAGCCGCTCGACCTCGAACTGCGTCCCGGTGAGATCGTCGGCCTGGCAGGCCTCGTCGGCTCCGGCCGCTCCGAGATCCTGGAGACGATCTACGGGGCACGCAGACCGACGACCGGTCAAGTCTGCGTGAACGGGAAGCCGTTGCGCACCGGCAGCGTACGAGCCGCCGTACGCGCCGGCCTCGGTCTCGCCCCCGAGGAGCGCAAGGCGCAGGCGCTGCTCATGCTGGAGTCGGTCACCCGCAATGTCTCCGTGTCGTCCATGTCCCGCTTCGCACACGGGGGCTGGATCGACCGGCGGGCCGAGCGCGGTGCGGCACGCGCGGCCACCCGCGAGCTCTCCCTGCGCCCCGACAACCCTGCGGTGCCGGTCAGGACGCTGTCCGGCGGGAACCAGCAGAAGGTCGTGCTGGCGCGCTGGCTGCTGCGCGGCTGCCGCGTCCTGCTCCTCGACGAGCCCACGCGTGGCGTCGACGTCGGGGCGCGCGCCGAGCTGTACGCGGTGATCCGCCGACTCGCCGACGAAGGCCTCGCCGTGCTGCTGGTCTCCAGCGAACTGCCCGAGGTGCTCGGGCTCGCCGACCGCGTCCTGGTGCTCCGCGAGGGGCGCGTCGTACACACCGCACCCGCCCGCGAGCTCGACGAACACCGCGTACTCGACCTCGTCATCGAAGGAAGCCCTGTGGCCAGTGAAGGGAGCCCGGCGTCATGACGCAGCACGTGTCCCCGCCCCGGGACGGCACCGACAACGTGCCCTCGACGAGTGAACTCCCCGCGTGGCGAACCGTGGTGGCCCGCGCCGATGTTCGCACGCTCTCGCTCCTCGGCGTCCTCGCCGCCCTGATCGTCATCGGCGGCGTCACCAGGCCCGACGAGTTCCTCGACACCCGCAACCTCCAACTCGTCCTCACCCAGGCCTCGGTGATCGGCGTCGTCACCGTCGGCATGACCTTCGTCATCACCTCCGGCGGCATCGATCTGTCCGTCGGCGCGATCGTCGCGCTCTCCTCGGTCTGGGCGACCACCGTCGCCACCCAGGAGTACGGCTTCGCGGGCATCCTCTTCACCGCGGTGCTCGTCGGCCTGGGCTGCGGCCTGGTCAACGGCCTGCTCATCGCGTACGGCGGGATGGTCCCCTTCATCGCGACGCTCGCCATGCTCGCCTCGGCCCGCGGGCTCGCCCTCCAGATCACCGACGGCAGGACCCAGATCGTCTCGGTGGACGCCATCCTCAAGCTCGGTGAGCGCGACTCCTACGTGCTCGGCGTCCCACCGCTGGTCCTGGTCTTCGCCGTCGTCACCGTCATCGGTTGGCTGGTCCTGAACCGCACCACCTTCGGCCGGCGCACGGTCGCCGTCGGCGGCAACGCGGAGGCGGCCCGGCTGGCCGGTATCGACGTACGACGTCAGCGGCTGTACCTCTATCTGCTCTCCGGACTGTGCTGCGGCATCGCCGCCTTCCTGCTGGTCATCCTGTCCGGCTCGGGCCAGAACACCAACGGCAATCTCTACGAACTCGACGCCATCGCGGCCGCGATCATCGGCGGCACCCTGCTCAGCGGGGGCCGCGGCACCGTCACCGGCTCGGTGCTCGGCGTGCTGATCTTCACGACGATCACCGACATCTTCGCGCTGAACAACCTCCAGAGCGACGTACAGCAGATCGCCAAGGGGGCGATCATCGTCGCCGCGGTCCTGGTCCAGCGGCGCACAGCAAGCACGACCTGACACGGGAAGGGTCCACCGCCATGCCAGAACCCATGAGCCTGACCAGTCGCAGAGGACTGCTCCTCGGGACCGCCGCCGTCTCGGCCGGTGCCCTCCTCGTCGGCTGCACCAGCAACGACACCAAGGACGAGAAGCCGGCCGCGAACGACCAGCCGGCCGCCGACGACAGGCCCGGCAAGCACGTCACCATCGGTTTCGCCGGACCGCAGGCCGACCACGGCTGGCTCAACGCCATCAACGACAACGCCAAGAACCGCGCCAAGAAGTACACGGACGTGTCCCTGGAGATCACCGAGGGCTCCAACGACACGGCCGCGCAGATCGGCCAGATCGAGACACTGATCAACAAGAAGGTCGACGTGCTGGTCGTGCTGCCGGCCGACGGCAAGGCCCTCACCCAGGTCGGCCTCAAGGCCATGCGCGCGGGCATCCCCGTCATCAATCTCGACCGGATCTTCAACTCACCTCAGGCGTATCGCTGTTGGATCGGCGGCGACAACTACGGCATGGGCCTGAGCGCCGGGCACTACATCGGCGAGAAGCTCAAGGGCAAGGCGGGCGCCCGGGTCATCGAACTCGCCGGCCTGGACAACCTGGAACTCACCAAGCAGCGCACCGAGGGCTTCGACGCGGCGCTGAAGAACTATCCGAACATCAAGAAGGTGGCCCGTCAGGCGGCCGAGTTCACCGTCGAGTCGGGCCAGGCCAAGATGTCCCAACTCCTCCAGGCGCAGCCGAACTTCGACGCCCTGTGGAACCACGACGACGACCAGGGAGTGGGAGCGCTGCGGGCCATCGAGCAGGCCGGCCGGGACGACTTCCTCATGGTCGGCGGGGCCGGAGCGCTCTCCGCCTTCCAGGCCATCGACTCCGGAAACAGCGTCCTGAAGGCCACGGTCCTGTACCCGCCGACCATGGCCGCGTCCGCGATCGACCTCGCCCGCACGCTCGGGCAGGGCAAGGGCATCGGGGGGCTCGCCGAGTTCGAGATCCCCGCGTCGCTCACGCTCTACTCGGCCGTCGTCGACAAGGACAACGTCAAGCAGTACATGGCCACCGGCTTCAAGTGAGACGCCCTGTTCCGGGGGCCCGGTACGGGGGTCCGGGCCCCATCCCCACCGCTCCACGACGACGAGGAGGACATCCGCATGGGACAGCCGCACCGGGGCGACGAGGCCGCGAAGCCGCCATTGGGCGTGGGCATGGTCGGCTATGCGTTCATGGGCGCCGCCCACTCCCAGGGCTGGCGCACCGTGGGCCGCGTCTTCGACCTGCCGTACCGGCCGGTCCTCGCCGCGGTCTGCGGCCGGGACGGACGGGCCGTGCGGGCGATGGCGGACCGGCACGGCTGGGGGGCCGCCGAGACGGACTGGCGTGCGCTGATCGCCCGGGACGACGTCGACCTCGTCGACATCTGCACGCCCGGCGACAGCCACGCCGAGATCGCGGTCGCCGCACTGGCGGCGGGCAAGCACGTGCTCTGCGAGAAGCCCCTCGCGAACTCCGTGGAAGAGGCGATGGCGATGGCGACGGCGGCCGCCGCGGCCCTCGGACGCGGCCAGATGTCCATGGTGGGCTTCAACTACCGCAGACTCCCCGCCACGGCGCTCGCCCGCTCCATGGTCGCCGAGGGCCGCCTCGGACCGCTGCGGCACGTGCGGGTGACGTACCTTCAGGATTGGCTGGTGAAACCGGAGTTCCCGCTCACCTGGAGACTCCGCAGGGAGGCCGCCGGATCGGGCGCCCTCGGTGACCTCGGCGCCCACATCGTCGACCTCGCGCAGCATCTGGCGGGGGAGCCGCTCGGCGGGGTCTCCGCCCTCACCGAGACCTTCGTACGACAACGTCCGTTGCCCGCACGGGCGTCCGGCGGACTGTCGGCCGTGCCGAAACCGGGCGCCCCGTCGGACGGCTCGCGTTCCGGTCCGGGTGCAGGCTCCGGCCCGGGTTCACTCGCCGGCTCCGGCTCCGGCTCCGGCTTCGGTTCGGGCTCGGGTTCCGATGCCGTTCCGGGCTCCCGTACAGGCACCGTCACCGTCGACGACGCCGCTCTGTTCACGGCCCGCTTCGCCTCCGGCGCCCTCGCCTCCTTCGAGGCCTCGCGCTTCGCCACCGGACGCAAGAACTCCCTGCGCATCGAACTCAACGGCGATCGCGGCTCGTTGGCCTTCGACCTGGAACGCCTCAACGAACTCGCCTACCACGACCACACCGAACCCGGCACCCACGCGGGCTTCCGCCGCATCCTTGTCACCGAGCCCGACCACCCGTACCTCGACGCCTGGTGGCCGCCGGGACACGGCCTCGGCTACGAACACACCTTCACGCACCAGGCCCGCGACCTCGTACACGCCATCGCCGCAGGCCGCCCGCCCACACCGTCCTTCGCCGACGGCCTGCAGGTGCAGCGCGTCCTCGCGGCGGTCGAGGAGAGCGCCGGGAAGAACTCCCTGTACACACCCGTAGCCGTCTGAGGAGGTTCTGGAATGCCGCGCAACTACACGCTCTTCACCGGCCAGTGGGCCGACCTGCCCCTCGAAGAGGTCTGCCGCCTGGCCCGCGACTTCGGCTACGACGGCCTCGAACTCGCCTGCTGGGGCGACCACTTCGAGGTCGACAAGGCACTCGACGATCCGTCGTACGTCGACTCCCGGCGCGCGCTTCTCGACAAGTACGGCCTCAAGTGCTGGGCCGTCTCCAACCATCTGGTCGGCCAGGCCGTCTGCGACGCCATCATCGACGAACGCCACCGGGCCATCCTGCCCGCCCGCATCTGGGGCCACGGCGAGGCCGAGGGCGTGCGCAAGAGGGCCGCCGCCGAAATGGCCGACACAGCGCGCGCGGCGGCGGCGTTCGGCGTCGACACCGTCATCGGATTCACCGGCTCGGCGATCTGGCACCTCGTCGCGATGTTCCCGCCCGCACCCGAATCGATGATCGAGCGCGGCTACGAGGACTTCGCGACCCGCTGGAACCCGATCCTGGACGTCTTCGACGCCGAGGGCGTCCGGTTCGCGCACGAGGTCCACCCGAGCGAGATCGCCTACGACTACTGGACAACACACAAGGCCCTGGCGGCAGTCGACCACCGGTCGGCCTTCGGCCTCAACTTCGACCCGTCCCACTTCGTCTGGCAGGACCTCGACCCGGTCGGCTTCCTCTACGACTTCCGCGACCGCATCTACCACATCGACTGCAAGGAGGCCCGCAAGCGCCTCGACGGCCGCAACGGCCGGCTCGGTTCCCACCTGCCGTGGGGCGACCCGCGCCGCGGCTGGGACTTCGTCTCCGCGGGTCACGGCGACGTCCCCTGGGAGGACGTCTTCCGCATGCTGCGCTCCATCGGCTACACGGGGCCCGTCTCGGTCGAGTGGGAGGACGCCGGCATGGACCGGCTCCGGGGCGCACCCGAGGCGCTGACCCGCCTCAAGGCGTACGACTTCGAGCCCCCGACGGCATTGTTCGACGCGGCGTTCGGCGGCAACGACGCTCCGTAGACGCGCCACGGCCCACAAGCGTGGCCCTCCCCGCCGAGTCGCGGGGAGGGCCACCCTCGTACAGGCCTGGACGAGCACCCTCGTACGGGCCCGGGACGGGCCACCCTCGTGAGGGCGGCCCGTATTCAGCCCACCGGTTGTGGCTGGGGTGCCGAGGTGTCCGCCGTACTGCGTCCCGGCTGTCGCAGCAGCAGGGCGATCGCTGCCGCCACCATGGAGATCCCGCCGGCCAGCGCGTACGCGCCGTCGTAGCCCCAGGCGGCGACCACCATCGAGCCGAGCCCGCCGCCGAACAGACCGCTGATCAGCTTTCCGCTGTACACCAGCCCGTAGTTGGTGGCGTTGTAGTTCTCGCCGAAGTAGTCCGGAGTCAGGGCCGCGAACATCGGGTAGAAGGCCCCGCCGCCGAACCCGGAGAGGAAGGCGAAGAACAGGAAGAGCGCCTCGCTGTGGATGTCACCGGCCCAGATCACGCCGAACTGCGCGACTCCGAGGACCAGGATGACGAACACCAGGGTCTGCTTGCGGCCGTACGTGTCGGACAGCCAGCCCACCACACCCCGGCCGACGCCGTTGATGACCGCCATCACGCCCATCGACGAGGCCGCCACCAGGGGCCCGAAGCCGACCTCCTTGGCGTAGTCGACCTGGAAGGAGATCCCGAAGATCGACACACCCGCGGTCATCACGAGCGCGATCCACATGAGCGGGAGCATGCCGGTCCTGATGGCCTCCTTGGGGGTGAACTGCTTCACGGCGGGAGGGTTCTTGGAGAGACTCGCGGCCCCCTTCGCGGAACCGCCGTACGTCAGCGGGTCGATATCCGCGGGCCACCAGTTCTTCGGCGGGTCCTTGAAGAAGACCGCGGCGGACAGCACCACGATCATCACGTAGCAGCCGATGAGGTCCAGCACACGGTGGTAATTGGCCGTGTCGAAGGCGTAGTTGAAGATGAAGATGAACGGCAGGGAGCCGTACGCGAATCCGCCGTTGACGAATCCCGTCCGCGCGCCACGTCGCTCGGGGAACCACTTGCCGACCATGTTGATGCAGGTCGCGTACACCAGACCGGACCCGACGCCGCCGATGACCCCGAAGCCGAGGATCGCCAGCAGGACATTGCTCAGGTGCGAGAGCGCGAGGAAGCCGACCGCGCACATGACCGAGCCCGTGTACATGGCCTTGCGGGCCGTCAGGATGCCCTTCTCCCGCAGCCAGCCGGCGGAGAACGCTATGCCGGCCTGGAAGAAGACCCAGATGCTCAGGATCCAGAAGGTGTTGCTCTGCGTCCAGCCGTGGGCGTGGGACAGGGTGTCCTCGGCCGAGCCGTACGCGTACTCGAAGACGCTGATGGCCATCATGGCGGCCCAGGGCAGGTACACCATGAACTTCCGCGAGTGGCCGAGGATGTCCCGGTCCGTCTCGCCGACCCGGTAGACACGGCCCCGGGCGTCCATGACTTCCCGGTACGCGCGCCCCGAGGCGCCGGGGCCGTCCGGCGCGTCCTTCTCCACGATGGGTTCCGTCGTCATCAGGCCATCTCCTCGCCGAGCGGGTGCGGATTGGGAACGATGCTGCGGGCCCGCGGTCGGCCCGGTGCCTTGAGGAACAGGGCCAGTACCGCCGACGCCAGACCGATGGACCCGGCGAGCACGAAGGCGCCGTGGTAGTCCCACGCGCCGACGACGACCGCGCCCATGCCGGAGCCCACGAGGCCCGAGATCAGCTTCGAGCTGTAGACCATCCCGTAGTTGGAGGCGTTGTTGTTCTCACCGAAGTAGTCCGCCGTCATGGCCGCGAACAGCGGGAAGATCGCCCCGCCGCCGAAGCCGGAGACCATGGAGCAGAACAGGAAGAACGGCATGCTGCCCATCTGGCCGGAGACCAGGACACCGAACTGGGCGGAGCCGAGCACCAGACACACGATGATCAGCGTGTGGCGTCGTCCGAACCGGTCGGATATCCAGCCGATGACCCCGCGCCCGGTGCCGTTGACAATCGCCTTCAGGGACATCGCCGTGGCCACGATCCCGCCGGCGAAACCCATGTCCTTGCCGAACGGCACCTGGAACGCGATGCCGAAGATGTTGATCCCGGCCGTGCACAGCAGACAGAACCACATCATCCAGAGCACGGGGGTACGCGCGGCCTCCCTGGGGGTGTACTGCTTCACCGCCGGCGGGTTCTTCTCCAGCGCCCGCCGGACCTTCGGGTCGTCGGACACCTTCAGCGGGTCCACGTTCGCCGGCCACCAGCCCTTCGGCGGGTCCTTGAAGAACCAGCCGGCGACCGCGACCAGGGCGCAGCAGAGGAGACCGACGCCCACCAGGACGCCCCGGTAGTTGCCCAGGTCCATGTACGAGGTGAACAGGAACACGAAGGGCACGGACCCGTACGCGAAACCGCCGTTGACGAAGCCCGTCTTGCCGCCCTTGCGCTCCGGATACCACTTGCCGACCATGTTCACGCAGGTCGCGTAGACGAGACCCGCGCCGATGCCGCTGCACATGCCGAAGCCGAGATAGGCGACCGCCACATGTGGCGCGAACGCCAGGGACACATAGCCGAGCAGGGTGCCGAGCGCGCCCAGCAGCATCGCCGTACGGGCGGGGAGCCTGCCGCTCTCGCGCAGTTGCCCGGCCGGGAAGGCCACGGCCGCCTGGAAGAAGATCCAGACGCCCATCAGCCAGAAGATGTGTCCGCTGCTCCACAGATGCGCCTCGTGGAGCGTGTCCTCCGCCGAGGTGAACGCGTACTCGGCGGAACTGATGCCCAGCATGCCCGCCCAGGGCAGGAAGACCATCCACGCGCGTTTGCGGCCCATGATGTCGATGTCGGTCTCGCCGACGCGGTACACGCGTCCGTTGCGGTCCCTCACCTCTCGATGAGGGACGGATGTCGAGTAGTCGGTGGTTGTCATGTCGATCGAGCACCCCTTGCGTCGAAAGATCTGGTCAGCGCCCCCTGCCAAATGCCTTTCGTGCGCTCACGGGTCCCGGGGGCGGCCGACGCGCACCGTCGGCCGCCCCCGCGCACACTCATGTCATGAACGGCCCCCCAACAGTCCTGCCGCGCGCGCCCAGCGGTACTTCGCGCCGAGGACGGCCACCGGCATCTCGGTCGTGTACGGGTAGGCCACGACCCCCCGCTCGTACAGGTACCGGCAGGCCTCCTCGACCTCGACGTCGCCCGCGAGGGACGCCACCACGGGCTTCTCGATGCCGCGTTCGCGGAATTCGGCCACCACGCGCGCGGTGAGCTCGGCGAAGACCATGGGAGGGGTCACGACGGTGTGCCAGTAGCCGAGGACGAGTGCGTGGATACGCGGGTCCTCCAGACCGAGCCGGATCGTCGCCTCGTACGTCGACGGCGGCTCGCCACCCGTGATGTCCACCGGGTTGCCCGCGGCTCCGAAGGGCGGGATGAACTTCCTGAAGGCGGCGTCGAGGTCCGGCGGGATCTCCATCAGGGACAGCCCGTTGTCGGTGACCGCGTCGGACAGCAGGACGCCGCTGCCGCCCGCGCCCGTGATGATCACGACGTTGTCGCCCCGGGGAGCAGGCAGCACCGGCAGGGCGCGCGCGTACTCCAGCATGTCGTTCAGTCCGGGAGCCCTGATGACACCGGCCTGCCTCAGGATGTCGTCGTACACGGCGTCGTCGCCCGCGAGGGCTCCGGTGTGGGAGCCCGCGGCCCGTGCTCCGGCGGCGGTACGGCCGGCCTTCAGGACCACGACCGGCTTCCTCGGGACCGTGGCGCGGGCCGCCGCCACGAAGGCGCGGCCGTCCTTGAGGTCCTCCAGGTGCATCGCGATGCACGTCGTGTGCGGGTCCTCGCCGAACCAGGTGAGCAGGTCGTCCTCGTCCAGATCCGCCTTGTTGCCGAGCCCGACGATCGCCGAGACACCCGTCTTCGTCGTACGCGCGAACCCCAGGACGGCCATGCCGATGCCACCGGACTGCGAGGTGAGCGCGACACCGCCCTTCACGTCGTACGGCGTGCAGAACGTGGCGCACACGTCCTGCCAGGTCGAGTAGTAGCCGTAGATGTTCGGGCCCAGCAGCCTGACGCCGTACCGCTCGCCGATGGCCACGATCTCGTCCTGGAGCCCCTGTTCGCCGGTCTCCGCGAACCCGGAGGGGATCAGGACCGCGTTGGGGATGTTCTTGCGTCCCACTTCCTCCAGCACCCGGGCCACCGCGCGGGCGGGCACGGCGAAGACCGCGACGTCCACGTCTCCGGGAATGTCCGCGACGCTCGCGTAGGCCTTGCGGCCCTGGATGTCGTCGGCCCGGGGGTTCACCGGATGGATCTCGCCCGCGAAGCCCCCGTCGATCAGGTTGCGCAGCACCGCGTGACCGATCTTGCCCGGAACGTCGGAGGCGCCGATCACGGCGATCGACGACGGCCGCATCAGCCGGTCCATGGACGTGAGGATCTCCGCCCGGCTGTACCGGCGGCGCCCGGCCGGAGCGCTCCCGCCGAGGAGCACGCGGATGTCCGCCGCGACAGCGCCCTCGGGGGTGGCGATCACCGGGTTGAGGTCCACCTCGGCGATCTCGGGGAAGTCCGTGACGAGTTCGGAGACCCGCCGGATCTGTTCGGCGAGGGCCGCCCGGTCCACCGGCGGCGCGCCGCGCACCCCGCGGAGGATCTCCGCGGCGCGGATCGAGTCCAGCATCGACAGCGCCTCGTCGGCGTCCACCGGCGCGAGCCGGAAGGTGACGTCCTTGAGGACCTCGACGAGCACCCCGCCGAGGCCGAAGGCGACGACCTTCCCGAAGGTCGGGTCGGTCACCGCGCCGACGATGACCTCCTGCCCCGGCGGGAGCAGTTCCTGCACCTGTACGCCGTCGATCCGGGCGCGGCTGTCGTACGCCCGCGCGTTCTCGACGATGGTGCGGAAGGCGGCCCGTACGTCCGCCGCCCCCTCGACCCCGACCAGCACCCCGCCCGCGTCGGTCTTGTGCAGGATGTCGGGGGAGACGATCTTCATCACCACGGGGCCGCCGAAGCGTTCCGCGTGGGCCGCCGCCTCGTCCTGGTCGAGGGCGATCTCCTCGCCGGGCACGGCGATCCCGTAGGCGTCGGCGACCAGCTTGCCCTCGGGGGCCGTCAGGGCGCGGCGCCCTTCGCGGCGGACGCCGTCGAGAAGCGCCCGCACCCTCGCCACCCGGTCCTGAGCCGCCATCTCAGATCACCCCGCCCGACTTGAGCAGCCGCAATTCCTCGTCACCGAGGCCGAGTTCGCCGATGTATATCTCCTCGTTGTGCTCACCGAGCAGCGGGGAGGCGGTGATGTCGACGGGGGAGTCGGAGAGTTTGAGTGGACTGCCGACGGTGACGTACGAGCCGCGCTCGGGGTGCTCGACCTCGACCACCATGTCGTTGGCGGCGAGCGACGCGTCCTCGATGATCTCCTTGGTGGACAGGATCGGCCCGCACGGGATGCTCTGGGCGTTGAGTTTCTCCAGCACCTGCCACTTGGGCAGCGTGGTGGTCCATTCCTCGATGAGCTGGAACATCTTGGCGAGCTTGGGCAACCGGGCCTGCGGGGTGGCCCATTCGGCGTCGTCGGCGAGTTCGGGGCGGCCGATCAGCCGCGTGATCGGTCTCCAGCCGGTGGGCTGGACGATGACGTAGACGTAGTCGTTGGGGCCGCCGGGCGCGCACTTGACGGCCCAGCCGGGCTGGCCGCCGCCGGAGGCGTTGCCGGAGCGCGGGACCTCGTCGCCGAAGTCCTCGTTGGGATATTCGGCGAGCGGCCCGTGCGCGAGGCGCTGCTGGTCGCGCAGCTTCACCCGGCAGAGGTTGAGGACGGCGTGCTGCATGGCGACGTTGACGCGCTGGCCGCGTCCGGTGCGGGTGCGCTGGAGGAGTGCGGCGAGGATGGCGGCGACGGCGTGGACGCCGGTTCCGGAGTCACCGATCTGGGCGCCGGTGGCCATCGGCGGGCCGTCCTCGAATCCGGTGGTGGCCATGGAGCCGCCCATGGCCTGCGCGACCACCTCGTACGCCTTGAAGTCGGTGTAAGGGCCGTCCCCGAAGCCCTTGATGGAGGCGTAGACGATCCGCGGGTTGATCTCGCGGATACGGTCCCAGGTGAAGCCCATGCGGTCGATCGCGCCGGGTCCGAAGTTCTCCACCATGACGTCGGAGCGGCGGATCAGCTCGGTCAGGAGCTGTTTGCCGCGCTCGGTCTTGGTGTTGAGGGTGATGCTGCGCTTGTTGCTGTTGAGCATGGTGAAGTAGAGGGAGTCGGCGTCCGGGATGTCCCGCAGCTGGGTGCGGGTGATGTCACCGGACGGCGCCTCCAGTTTGACCACGTCGGCGCCGAGCCATGCCATCAACTGGGTCGCCGAGGGACCGGACTGAACGTGCGTCATGTCCAGGACTCGGATGCCTTCGAGAGCCTTGGTCGTCACAGGTCACCTCACTTGTCCGTTGCCTTGAGCCGCCCCGGTACAGCCGGCGGTGGGCCAGGTTCGGCACATTGCATACAGTCGACGAATACTGTATGAAGATTGTTATCCCGCATCCGATGGGTGATGTCCAGGGGTCGTGCACCACTTTCAGGACAGGAGCCGAATCATGGACCTGTACGAGCACCAGGCGCGGCAACTCTTCGAGGAGCACGGCATCCCGGTGCCGCGCGCCGAGGTCACGGACTCGCCCCGCCAGGCACGCGCGATCGCCCGCGGGCTCGGCGGCCGGGTCGTCGTCAAGGCCCAGGTGAGAACCGGCGGGCGCGGCAAGGCGGGCGGCGTGCGGCTCGCCGAGGATCCCGCAGCCGCCGAGCGGACAGCGCGTCAGATCCTTGGCATGGACATCAAGGGCCACCCGGTCCGGGCGGTGATGCTGGCCCAACCCGTCGACATCGAGAGCGAGTTCTACGTCTCGTACGTCCTCGACCGATCCGCCGGACGCTTCCTCGCGATCGCCTCCGCCGAGGGTGGCACGGAGATCGAGGAAGTGGCAGCGACCAGGCCGGAGTTGGTGACGCGCATTCCCGTCGACCCGGCGGAAGGCGTCACCTCGGCGAAGGCGACCGAGATCGTACGGGAGGCCGGCCTGCCACCGCGGGCCGCCGACATTCTCATACGGCTCTGGCAGGTACTGACGCGCGAGGACGCCCTCCTCGTCGAGGTGAACCCCCTCGTCCGCACCACCCAGGGACAGATCGTGGCCCTCGACGGCAAGGTGACCCTCGACGACAACGCCCGCTTCCGCCAGGCGCGTTGGGGTGAGCAGGAGGCCACGCAGACCGACCGGCTGGAGGCGGCGGCCGCGGCCAAGGGCCTCAACTACGTGAAGCTGGACGGTGAGGTCGGCGTCATCGGCAACGGCGCGGGTCTCGTCATGTCGACCCTCGACGCGGTCGCCGGCTGCGGCGCCCGCCCCGCCAACTTCCTCGACATCGGCGGCGGGGCGTCCGCCCGGATCATGTCCGACGGCCTCTCCGTCGTCCTGTCCGACCCGGACGTCAGGTCCGTCCTCGTCAACGTCTTCGGCGGGATCACCGCCTGCGACGCCGTCGCCGACGGGATCGTGCGGGCCCTGGACACCGTACGGCCGACCAAGCCGCTGGTGGTCCGGCTCGACGGCAACAACGCGGCACGGGGCCGCGCCGTCCTCGGCGAACGCGCGCACCCCTTGGTGCACCAGGCCACCACCATGGACGAAGCCGCCCGGCTTGCCGCCCGACTGGCCGACACCACCTGAAGGAGCGGGACATGGCCATCTTTCTGACCAAGGAGTCCAAGGTCCTCGTCCAGGGCATGACCGGCGCCGAGGGCATGAAACACACCCGTCGCATGCTCGCGGCCGGCACGAACGTCGTGGGCGGCGTCAACCCGCGCAAGGCGGGCCGGACCGTCGAGTTCGACGTACCCCAGCACCCCGAGGGCCTGGGAAGCGCCCCCACGGGCGTCCCCGTCTTCGGGTCGGTGCGCGAGGGAATCGAGGCGACCGGCGCGGACGTGAGCGTCGTGTTCGTGCCACCCGCCTTCGCCCGTACGGCCGTGCTGGAGGCCGCCGACGCCGGGATCGGACTCGCCGTCGTCATCACCGAGGGCATCCCCGTCCACGACTCCGTCGCCTTCTGCGCGCATGCCGCCACCCGGGGCACCCGCGTCATCGGACCCAACTGTCCCGGGCTCATCACCCCCGGACAGTCCAACGCGGGCATCATCCCCGCCGACATCACCAAGCCCGGACGCGTCGGTCTGGTCTCCAAGTCCGGCACCCTCACCTACCAGCTCATGCACGAACTGCGGGACATCGGCTTCTCGACCTGCGTCGGCATCGGCGGAGACCCCGTCGTCGGCACCTCTCACATCGACTGCCTGACGGCCTTCCAGGACGACCCCGACACCGAGCTGATCGTTCTCATCGGGGAGATAGGCGGCGATGCCGAGGAGCGGGCGGCCGCCTTCATCCGCGATCACATCACCAAGCCGGTCGTGGGTTACATCGCCGGATTCACCGCCCCCGAGGGCCGGACCATGGGGCATGCCGGCGCCATCGTCTCCGGCTCCTCGGGCACCGCCGGGGCCAAGAAGAAGGCCCTGGAGGCGGCCGGAGTGCAGGTGGGCGGCACCCCGACGGAGACGGCACGGCTGGTCCTGGCCCGGCTGCACGAGCCTGCGACCCGGAGTGATGTCACTCATAGTTGACCTGAGGTGACTGCCGGAAGTCGTGCGACCTCACTACCGTCCCTTACGTACGCGACGACTGTTCGCGCGGGCCCGTACGACCTGCCGTCCGGCAGAAGCCGGGCCCCCCGCCCCCGACTGTGCACCGAGAGCGGAGACACCCATGACAACCCTCGACACCAACCCTCGCGAAAGCGATTCCCTCGATCCCACCCCCCTTGTCCTCAAGTCCGGGACGTCCTGGAGCGACGCCTGGCGGCGGTGCCTCGCCGTCGCCCCCGAGGCGTTCCGCGACGACCGGGTCCTCAACCTCTGGAACTCCGGCTGGCAGGCGGACGGCCGGGCACTGCCCGCCACCAGCCCCGTCGACGGCAGCCCCGTCGCGGGACCGCCCCGGCTCGACGGCGCCACCGCCCGGCAGGCCGTCCGCGCCTCGCTCGACCAGCACCGGGCCTGGCGCCATGTGCCCCTCGCGGAACGCCGGGCCCGCGTGGCGGCGACCCTCGACGCCCTCACCGAACACCGCGAACTGCTCGCCCTCCTGCTGGTCTGGGAGATCGGCAAGCCCTGGCGGCTGGCCCAGGCCGACGTGGACCGGGCGATCGATGGTGTGCGCTGGTACGTCGACGGCATCGAACCCATGGTGGAGGGGCGCGCCCCGCTCGACGGACCCGTCTCCAACATCGCCAGCTGGAACTACCCCATGAGCGTGCTCGTCCACGCGATGCTGGTCCAGGCCCTGGCGGGCAACGCCGTCATCGCCAAGGCCCCGACCGACGGCGGCGTCGCGTGCCTCACCCTGGCCTGCGCGCTCGCCGTGCGCGAAGGCATCCCCGTCACTCTGGTCAGCGGCAGCGGTGGCGAGCTGTCGGAGGCGCTCGTGCGCGCGCCCGAGATCGGCTGTGTCTCCTTCGTCGGCGGCCGGGACACCGGCGCCGCGGTGGCCACCGCCGTCGCCGACCTCGGCAAGCGGCATGTCCTGGAACAGGAGGGGCTCAACACCTGGGGCATCTGGAACCACACCGACTGGGACGCGCTGACGGCGGTCGTCCCCAAGCTCTTCGACTACGGCAAGCAGCGCTGCACGGCCTACCCGCGCTTCGTCGTCCAGCGCGCCCTGTTCGACGACTTCCTCGCCGCGTACCTCCCGGCCGTCCGCACCCTGCGGATCGGCCACCCCCTCGCCGTCGAGAACCCCGACGACCCCTACCCCTCGCTGGACTTCGGCCCGGTCATCAACGCGGCCAAGGCCAAGGAACTGCACGACCAGGTCGCCCAGGCCATCGACCGGGGCGCCGTCCCGCTGCACCGCGGCAGGCTGTCCGACACCCGGTTCCTGCCCGGCCAGGACACGGCGGCGTACGTCCAGCCCGTCACGCTCCTCAATCCGCCCCCCTCCTCACCGCTGCACCACGCGGAACCCTTCGGCCCGGTCGACACCATCGTCCTGGTCGACACCGAGGCCGAACTGCTCGCCGCGATGAACGCGTCGAACGGCGCGCTGGTCGCCACGCTGTCCACGGACGACGAGGCGACGTACACCCGACTGGCCCCGCAGATCCGCGCGTTCAAGGTCGGCCACGGAAAGCCCCGCTCCCGGGGCGACCGCGACGAGCTCTTCGGCGGCTTCGGCGCGTCGTGGCGCGGCGCGTTCGTCGGCGGAGAACTGCTGGTACGGGCGGTGACCCAGGGACCGGCGGGGGAGCGGTTGCCGGGGAACTTCCCGGAGTACCACTTGATGCCGTGAGCCTGGCTGGGTGAGCTGGGTGACCCCGGTGACCCCGGTGACCACTGTGAGCCTCGTGAGGTGAGAGTGGGCGGCGTCCGTAATCGGGCGCCGCCTGCCGGGCGGGGTAGCGCGTCGACCAGGGGTGTCGCGTCGGCTACCCGATGCCCTGCCGGTCCGGTCGCAGTGCGAAGGCGCGGTCCGATGCCTCGGGCACGGTGCGCTCGACGGCCTCGACGAGCAGCGCGCGATGCCGGAGCAGTGGCTCACGCCGGTCGGCGGGAGCGATGCCGGCCAGATCGTCGAGCCCGGCGATGATGCGCCGGGTGACCTGCGGGCTGCCCACCGCGCACCCCCGGATCTCGGCGAACCCGAGATCGACCAGCTCGGTCCAGCCCGGCACGGGCTGCACGAGCCGCACCTTCCCGCGCCGGTCGCGATGGAGCGCCGCGTCGAGGGGCCGGCCGGCGACGGCGGCCAGGAACTGCACGATGCGGTCGATCGCCTGCACGGCCGTGGTCGGATCGTTCACCGCGGCCGACAGCGCCCGCAGCCCGATGTCGGAGAGCTGCCGCAGTCCGAAGGCGAAGTCCTGATGGAAGGTGCGCTCCACTCCGACGGACACGGTGTAGCTGAGCGACCGCCCCGCGGGGGCGGGACCTCCGTGCACGGCGAGCAGCGGCGTGCCCGGTACGACGAAGTCCCCCATCCGCGGGATCAGCCGCAGGACGACACCCTGCTGCCGGGCCGCCTTCACCAGTCGGGCGACGTTCACGTCCCGCAGGACACCGGCCCGCCCGTGGTGGACGACCCGGGCGGTCTCGGGCCCGAGCGCGTTCTCCTCCCCGGACGAGCGGGCCACGGGCATCCGCGCGACGACCTTGAACGCCTCGCGGGTGATGCGGTCGATGACATGGCTGATGCGCATGAGCCGCAGGGTCTGGTTCACGTACAGCACGAAGAGCAGGAGGCTGAGCCCCAGCATCAGGAGCGTCAGAACCGACTGGACCAGGGGGACCGAGGTCACGTTCCGCGCTTCGGCCTGCCCCTCGTACGAGGTCAGCACCAGGAGCGACAGCAGGAAGGTCGCGAGGAAGACGGCGAACGTGGCCTTGGTGATCCGGCTCCGCACGAAGATCCGCACCACTCGGGGACTGAACTGCCCGCTCGCCATCTGGACGGCGACCAGCGAGATGCTGAAGACCACGCCGATGAACGTCATCATCGCCGAGCTGACCACGGTCACCACGGCCTTCGCGTCGTCGGCCAGACGCAGCAGATCGTCGAGGGTGTCGTAGTCGTGCGCTTTCTGCAGCGACTCGACGATCGCGGTGTCGAGCGCGTTCGCCGCCGCCCACACCACGAAGACCAGCACCATGGCCGCGGTGGGCGCGAACCAGAACGTGTCCCGCAGATGCTCCCGCAACGGCGACAGCGCCCTCGGCCGCCGCCCTTCCCGCAAACCCCCGGTAGTCATCCAGTCACCCATGGTGCGACTGTAGGCGCACCCCCACGCCGCCCCGCGGACCCGCTCCGGAGGCCCGGATATGCAGGTGAAAGGCACTCCGAAACCTTGGTATTGTTGTCCACGTCGCCGCGGGGAACACCTCCGGCCAGGCGGCAGACACCTGGTCCGGGTGGCGGAATGGCAGACGCGCTAGCTTGAGGTGCTAGTGCCCTTTATCGGGCGTGGGGGTTCAAGTCCCCCCTCGGACACTCTTTACTCGCTGACACTCGCTGTAGCGATACGCAGATGAGGGCCTCGACCAAATGGTCGCGGTCCTCATCTGCGTATTCGTGACCGATCGTGATCCCGAGAGCTTCGGGGAGCGGGCTCTCCTTCCACGCGCTACTGCGCGGTGGCCGTCTTTGCTGACACCGGCGCGGTCAAGGAGGCTTTCCCCTTGGGGTGACCATTGAGGCCCATGGCAACAAGGGATTCCAGATGTACCCGCACGGAAGCACCGGGGGCGGAACCAACGTATTCACGATCTGGAACCGCAAGCGCTGAGCAGAAGGCAACGAGAAGGGGAAAGCCGAATGAGTCCGGAACTGAGTCAGCTCGCCGAGCTCCTGCGCGGGCCCGCGGCGCTGGAGCGCTCCTGGGACTGGGAGGTCGTCGAAGCCGAGCTGCGCACGGCGCTCCCCACGGACTACCGGGAGCTCGTCGAAGCCTACGGCGGCGGACTCCTGGACGAGTACCTGCTCCTGCTGGAGCCAGGCTGTCCCAATGACGTCTACGACCTGGTCAAGATCAGCGCCGAACGCGAAGAAGCGAACGAATCCCTGTGGCAGTTCGAGGACAGGCCGGCGGAAATGGAATCCGGGGGCAACCGCCTGATCTGCTGGGCGACCACGGACAACGGCGAGTACCTGTACTGGCTCGTCCAGTCGGCCGACAACCCCGACTCTCGGCCTACCTTGATCAACAGCGAGTCGGGAGAGGACTGGGAGCGCTACGACATGACCGTGACCCAGTTCCTCACCGCAGTGCTCACCGGTGAGATCCGGTCGGAGATTCTGTGGGACCGGTTTCCGCTGCCCGCGCATGAATTCCGCCCTGCGCGGGAGATGTGACGAGCTCCGGCCACGTACGTGCCTGTTCACCTGCACGCCGGGTCGCTCGCGGTCCGACTGCCGGTGATCTCTTTCCCGTCAAGCGGTGTGCCGGGCCGACTCGTCCTCGCCCCGGACGACGGGCTCTTGAGAGGCGGGCTCGGCGGACCGGCCGGTGTCGGGCAGGCGTGTCGTCGAGGGCTGTGTCTCGGTACTGACTTCCTGCCCTCCCCTCACGCGTCAAGGGTGAACAGGCGCCCGATCAACGCCGGGTACGGCAGGCCCGCTTCGGCAAGAATCTTCTTGAGGGCATCCGGAGGGCCCGCCCCGAGTGGTGTCGGGGCACCGACGCGACCGGGCACCACGGAGAGGTCGCCGCCGCTGAACCGTGATTCCGGTGTGGCCGGAGGACGGATCTCGTAGGTGCGCCAGACGCGCGCCGGGGGATTCAGCAGGACCAGGTGGGGGGGCGGCCCAGGCGACGAATGCCGGGCGGTTCCTGCTGCGGGCCTGGACGAGCACGCTGTTCGGGTGGTGCCGCCCGAATCGTTCGGCGGCTCTGGCCGCGGCCGGGACCGGATTGCCGAAGGAACCCGTGATCTCCCAGAACCCATCCTCATTCGTGGCCGACCAGCCTGCCGCGGTGAACTCCTCGATCACCTCTGCGTGGGGGTCGTCCTCCTGGGCCAGGGCGATGAGCCGCTCCACCTCGCTCCAGGGCGCGACGCGGGCGAGCGCCTGGTCCGGCGGGAACATCAGGTCCTCCGCTTCAGCAGGCTCGGCACGCGCGATCATCGCTTTGCTGTAGCGCCAGGCGCGGGCAGCCAGTACGTCGTGTTCACCGCCGCCGGTCAAGGTGGCGTCCTGGACGAGCAGCGTCATCACCACGGCCGCCGTCGCGTCCAGCCGGCGCCGGGTCTCCGATGGAGTTTGTTGCTGCTTCGATCGGTGCGTCTTCGGAACCGAGAGCTTCGAGGAGACGGCTGAGGCCGGCGCGCCAGCTGTGGTCGTTCTCGTCCCAGGCTCCGGCGGCCAGGAGCTGGATGTACAGGTTCGTCACGAGCAGCCGAACCGGCACCGGTGCTGCGGCTGATGTCTCAGAAGCGGCGAGCGTCCCCACCCAGCGCTGGGCCCAGGTGCGGCAACGGGAACGCTGTTCTGGCGCGATGTACGGGGCAAGAAGCTGGCTCGTGGTGAGCGGGTCGGCGTCATCCGTCTCGTCCTAGTACGGATCGTCGTCCTCCGCCCTCCCACCACCGGTCACCGCCGACACGATCCACCGCGACGAGGGCGCCTGCGGCAGGTCGATCTGCAAGCTACGGAACGCGAGATCCGTCAAGGGGGCCCCGATCATCAGGCGGCAGTCCGCGAGATAGGCGTCCCAGCGGTCGACGCTGCTCGATGTCACCGAGACTGCTGCTGTCGTGCCTGGTGCCGGGCTCACCCGAGGAGCGGATGTGCCGGCGGTCAGCTCGCGCAGGCGTAGCAGATCGGCCTCGAAGCGGCGTGCTGCAAGCTCGTCGGCGAACAACGTCTGCGCCGTGTAGTCGTATCTCAGCCGGGGCCCGTTGTCGGCGCCGTGGCGCCTTGCACAGTGCACAGGGCTGTAGACGAAGACGACAGCGGATTCGACGGTGGTGCCGTCAGGCCGGGTACAGGTGGCGCGTACCGCGGCCCCCGGGACCTCGGGCAGCGGGAAGGAGGAGATCGATGTTCCTGCCGGGATGGTTCCGGTCTCCGTCCAGGAGCCCGGCGAACCGTCCGGAGAAGTGCTGATCACCACGGGCGCGGGCTGGCTGCGGGCCAGAAAGACATGCAGGCCTTCGCTGTCCGTTTTCGCACCCAGTAGGACGAGCGCGTGACCGGCTGAGCCGAAGGGCCGGATGGTGCGGCCGGTCAGGCTCGCGAGTGCAGTTAATCGGCACCCGCAGGCGCCGTGACCTCATGCGCCGTCGTCACGCCGACGCCTCCCGTCGCAAGCGGCCTGCCAGGCCGCCGACCGTCGCAGTATCCAGCCTCTCGTCCTGCGCTTGGCCCGCGAGAACAGCTCCTGGGGGTATCGGCGCATCCGCGGCGAACTCGCCGTGCTCGGCATCAAGGTCGCACCTTCCACGGTATGGGAGGTCCTGCGAGCACGCGGGATCGAGCCGGCGCCCGAACGTGACCGCTTGAGCTTTGTGGACTCCTGCGTGATGGTCCCCGGCCGCTGCCCGGAGTCGATCCGGTCCTGCTGCACCCACTTTCGCAGCGTCCTCGTGGAGCCACCGCCGAGTTTTTCTGCGACGGCCTTCAGTGCCGCAAGCTGAGTCGCATCTTCGAGCGGCACACGGTCCGCCTATGCTTGCCGCCATGAGCCGTTGGGAGGAGTTGACCGGGGGGACGTCCGGGCAGGACTACGCTGCGCGGTTCGCGGCCCTGGCCGGTAGCGGGAAGGATGTGCACGGTGAGGCGCGGTTCTGTGCGGCGCTCGTGCCTTCCGGAGCGCGGGTGCTGGACGCCGGGTGCGGTACCGGACGGGTCATGATCCGGCTTGCGGCGCAAGGGTACGACTGTGTCGGGGTGGATCTTGATGCGTCGATGCTGGCAGTGGCGCAGGAGAAGGCGCCGGGACTGCCTTGGTTCCAGGTCGATTTGGCCAGGTTCGACCCGGCCCTGCTCGGCATCACCGCGGACTTCGATCTCGTGGTCGCCGCAGGAAACGTTTTCCCGCTGCTCGCTGCCGGCACCGAGGCCGCGGTGGTCGAGCGCCTGGCCGCGGCCCTACGCCCGGGCGGTCTGATCGTCGCCGGCTTCGGCCTGGACGAGGCGCACCTGCCGGTGCCGCCCGGCATCACCCTGCCGGAGTACGACGACTGCTGCGCCGCGGCCGGCCTCACCCTCGTCGACCGCTTCGCCGCCTGGGACGCTGACCCTTACGACGGCGGCGGCTATGCCGTCAGCGTCCACCGCCGGTGAGGTGCTGCGGGACATCTTGATCACTCGCGCCCGCCGCGCGGCCGGCAGCTTCTCCCAGCAGTCCGCGAACAGCCACTCGGGCGGCGGCAACCAGTTCGCATGAGGAGATGGTGGCGCCCGGAGGATCTTGCACTCGGAACCGCCCTTGCGCGATCACGGCCGTATCGTCAGCGGTCAACTCGCCCCTCGGACACTCTTTGTAGCGATACACGAACGAGGACCTCGACCCTGACGGTCGTGGTCCTCGTTGCGTTTTCCTGGCTCAAGGACTTCCCGGGGTGAGGACCGTCCGAGCGTCCTTGGCGCCGCGGGCGGCGGTCGGCGATGTGTCGGCCGCCGTCTGACGGAAGGGGTTCAGGTTCACATGGGTGAGTGGCGTGGCGTCAGTTGGACGCGCTGCCCGAGACCCACTCGCTCCACGGCATGTTCCAGTCGCTGAGGCCGTTGTCCGGGGACACTGTGGCCTTGTCCCTGGAGTTCTTGACGATCACGACGTCACCGATCATCGAGTTGTCGAAGAACCACGCGGCGGGCTGCTTGCCGTCGCCGGCGTTCCTGACGTCCTTCAGGCCCACGCAGCCGTGGCTGGTGTTGACCTTGCCGAAGACCGAGTCGGCGCCCCAGTAGTTGCCGTGGATGAACGTGCCCGAGGCGGTCAGGCGCATGGCGTGCGGTACGGCCTTGATGTCGTACGAGGGCTTGCCGTCCTTCTCCGTGAGGCCGACGGTCGCGCCGTTCATGTGGATCTGCCGGTACTTCTCGGAGATGACCATCCGACCGTTGTACGTCGGGTGCTCGGCGCTGCCGGACGAGATCGGGATGGTCTTGATCGTCCTGCCGTCCCGTACGACGGACATCTGCTTCGTCCTGGCGTCGACGGTGCTGATCTGGCTCCGGCCGATCTTGAACGTGACCGTCTGCTGGACGCCGTCGAGACTCATCGTGACGGTGACGGTGGAGCCGGGCTTCCAGTAGTGCTCGGGGCGGAAGTCCAGGCGGCTGCTGTTGAGCCAGTGACCGACGACCTGCTCGCCGCTGCTGGAGCTGACCTGGACCTTCGACTCCACGGCGGCCTTGTCGCCGATCGCCTTGTCGAAGTTGAAGGTCACCGGCATGCCCACACCGACGGTCGAGCCGTTCTCGGGGGAGAGGTGCCCGAGGAAGTCGTTGGCCGGGGAGACCGTGGAGATCGCGGCGTTCTCGGTGGCGGAGCGGCCCTTCGCGTCCTCGGCCTCCGCGGCAACCTGATATCGGGTGGCCTGCTTCAGCGGGCCGTTCGGCTTCCAGGACGCGCCGTCCGCGGACAATGTGCCCGGAACCTCGGTGCCGGTCGCGACGGCGGTCATGGTCACCTTGGTGAGCCTGCCGTCGCTGACGGTGACGCTCACGGAGTCGTTGATCCCGAGGCCGTGAACCTGCCCGGGCGTGATCTTTATTCGGGCGTCGGAAGCGTCCTGGGTGTCCGCCTGATTCGCCTGTGCCTGCGTTTCCGGGTGAGTCCCGGTGTCGTTGGTGGCCGCGTAGCTGGTACCGCCCAGCGCCGTGAGTGCGAGTGCGCCGGCCGTAGCCATCAGCCCGGTGCGTCGCTTGCGTACGGTGATCAAACGCTTCTCCCATGCCGCTGGTCGTTGAATCCCTCGAGCTGGTTGCCGAATGGGGACAATCAGCTCCAAAGAAGCATTTTTACGCATTGGTTCGCTTGGATGGGGTGGATTGTGGCGAGTTTCACGCGTTATGCGTGGGTCGTCGAGGCTCCGCTCGACGGCCGGACGGCGCGTGATCGATCAGCTCTCGCCGATCGGTGCGGGCCGTACGGTGATACGGAGGCGAGGGGTCCGGCGTGACCGGCTGGTGGTTATCTTTTCTCTTTCGCCACACCTGGCCGTGGCTCACCTGTCGGAGATCTCGGAGAGCCATGCCGTGTCCTCCGGGCCGGGCGCTTCGAGGCCGGGTGCGGGGAGCCGGCGGACCTCGCCCGTGCGCAGGGCGATCGTTGCGCGTGGCTGCATCGGCCCCTGACCCCTGCGCGAGAGCAGGACGAGTTCCCATACTGTCGCCGTCATGGCGTCGAGGCGGGTGGCGCAGTCGGCGCTGACGCGCCGCGGATCCCGGGTCCGGCCCAGGGACAGATGCGGAGTGAAGTTCTTGGCCCGCCCACGGCAGAGTGGAAACCGCTGCCGCAACACGTGGTGCAGGTCCTCCCACGGTGCCTTGCCGGCTGCCGTCGGATCGAGCCACACGGTGGCGTATGCCCTGTGCCGGAAGGTCCGCACCCCGTCCAGCAGGGCGGCGAAGGCCGGCGTCTCGGCCGTCGCCGCGGCGAGCAGCGGGGCGGCTCGCTCGAAGTCGGACTCGGGCACGAAGGGGAAGAGGACATTGACGTGCGGCGGCCAGCGGTGGATCTGCGGATCGTAATCCCGGCGGATGTCCTGGATCGGCGGCCACAGCTCTGCGGGCGGGATCCAGGCCACCGCTGTGCGGGCCGTCGGGGGCAGGCCGAGGACGCCGACGGGTTCTCCCCGGCCGAAGGCCGGGTCCGCTCGCGGGTTCCGCATCCGGCCGGCGCGCGATGCGCCGATGCGGTCCACCCCTGCCGCCCGGTCCCGCGGGTCCCGGCGGCCCGGTTCACCGATCTCGTCGCTGCTTCGCATCACGCGTCCTCTCCCGCCGTCACACCCCCTCCTCCAGGGTGCCGTTGGTCCTGTCCTTGACGGTTGCCCCTCACGCACCGCGATGGTTCTGGTGTGGTGCGTGACGAAGCTGCGGGCTCGCGGCTGGAGCGGCGGTTGCGTCGACTCGCGGCAGCGGTACCCGAGAGGGCCACGACCTTGCGGTCGCGGTACTCGTTTCGCCTCACGCCTCTCCCTTGCCCGGCGTCCGTGCGTGTTTCCGTGACGTTAAACGTGATGTTGAATACGGAAGCAGTTTTGACATGAACACTTCCGTTAGGTGGTTGCCTGTTGTACCAAATGAGGGCCAGCTTTTCCCGCTCAGGGAGGTCCTGTGAGACGCGTCAAATTGCGATCCACGCTTGTCGCCTTCGGTCTCGCGATGATGTTCGGCCTGGTGCTGACCGGACCGGCGCACGCCGCCGGGTCGGCCTATGTCGCGCTGGGGGATTCGTACTCGGCCGGCAACGGCGCAGGGAACTACGACAGTTCGAGCGGAAGCTGCCACCGCAGCCTCAGCGCCTACCCCTACCTGTGGAAAAACGCCCACGCACCGGCCTCGTTCGCCGACACTTCCTGCTCCGGCGCGGTCACCACGGATGTCACGAACGGCCAGCTCGCCCCGCTGAACTCCTCCACCGGCCTCGTCTCGCTCACCATCGGCGGCAACGACGCCGGTTTCTCGGACGTCATGACCACCTGCGCGACCGGCTCGGACACCGACTGCGTCAACCGGGTGAACACGGCCGAGAGCTACGCTCAGAACACCCTCCCCGCCCGCCTGGACGCCACCTACGACGCCATCCGCGCCAAGGCGCCCAACGCCAAGGTGGTCGTTCTGGGCTACCCGCACATGTATACGCTCAACGTCTTCTGCGTCGGCCTCAGCGCCACCAAGCACAGCAAGATCGACGAGGCTTCGGACGTCATCGACAGTGTCATCGCCGGCCGTGCCGCCGCCCACGGCTTCGTCTTCGGAGACGTCCGCACCGCGTTCGGCGGCCATGAGCTGTGCTCCAGCGACGGCTGGCTGCACTCCCTGGTGATCTCGCCGAGCTGGGAGTCGTACCACCCCACCGCCACCGGCCACGCCAGTGGCTACTACCCCGTCCTCAACGCCAACAGCTGACCTCCCCTGGGGCGAGTCGTCCGGGCTCGCCCCCGGACCTCCGCCGTCGAACGGCGGGCCGGACCCGGTCGGCCGTTCCGGCGGCCGGCCTCTGCGGAAAAGGCACGAATCGGCACTCGGACGAGTGCAGGCGGGGCGCGATCGAGATCGTGCGGTCGTCGGGTCGGGACGGTGACGACGCCGCTCGGGAAACCGGGATCGGCCGGTCCTGAGCCGCGCCGACCGGGCCGGTCACTGATACTGGGAAAATGGGCAAACTCGGGCGATTCGTCCCAGCGAGCCGAAGGGGCGACCGCGTGCCACCGAAGGCCGGGCCGCCGGAAGTCGGCCCGAAGGCCCGTCACCATTCGGCCGGCCGACGTGTGCTCTCGTGGCGGAAGCCGCGCAGCGTCGCCGGTCAGGTCTTCCTGCTGCAACTGGTGGTCGTCCTGCTCCTCATCGCCACGGCCCTGGTGGTGCTCGTGATCCAGGACCGAAACCGCGCGATCCAGGAAGCCGCCGACCGGTCACTGGTGGCGGCCGAGTCGTTCGCGAACGCCCCGGGCACCGCGGACGCGATGAAGAGCGATGACCCGACGGCGGCACTCCAGCCACATGCCGAGGCGGTGCGCAAGAAGACCGGCGTCGACTACGTCGTGGCGCTGAGCCCCTACGGCTTCCGGTGGACCCACCCGGACCCGGACCAGATCGGGAAGCACGTCTCCACCTCCTACGGCCAGGCGCTCGAAGGTGAACCCCACCAGACCACGTTCGACAGCAGTCTGGGGAAGGCGGTCGACTCGACGGTGGCCGTCTTCGACGAGAAGGGGACCGCGGTCGGCCTCGTCACCGTGGGGGTCACGGTGGACAAGGTGACCAGTGTGGTGCAGCGCCAACTGCCGGTGATCTTCGCCTCCGGTGGTGTCGCGCTGCTGCTGGCCGCGGGTGGGTCGGCACTGGTCAGCGGGCGCTTGCGGCGCCAGACCGGGGGCCTGGGGCCGGTGGAGATGACCCGCATGTACGAGCATCACGACGCGGTGCTGCACGCGGTCCGTGAAGGCGTGATCATTCTGGACGGTGACGGAAGGCTGCTGCTGGTCAACGACGAGGCCCGCCGGCTGCTCGCACTACCGCCGGAGGCCGAGGGCAGGCCGGTCACCGGACTCGGGCTGAACCCGGCCCTGGCCGGACTGCTGGGATCGGGTCGGGCGGCCACGGACAAGGTCTTCCTGGCCGGGGACATCCTGCTCGCGGTCAGCGTGCGGCCGGTGGGCCTGCAGGGGGGCAGCGTGGCCACCCTGCGGGACACCACGGAGCTGCGCGCCCTCGCGGGCCGGGCGGACGTGGCGGGCGGGCGCCTGCGACTGCTCTACGAGGCCAGCACGCGGATCGGCACCACCCTCGACATGAAACGCACCGCCGAGGAGCTGACCGAGGTGGCGGTCCCGCGCTTCGCCGACTTCGCCACCGTCGAGCTGGTGGAGGCCGTGCTGCAGGGTGGTGAGCCGACGGGGGCGAGTATGGAAATGCGCCGTGTCGCAGCCGCGGGTATCCGCGAGGACGCGCCCCTTCACAATGTCGGGACGCTTATGCGCTACGTGCCCGGCAACCCCGTGGTCATCGGTGTGACCACCGGCCGGCCGGTCCTGGTGGAGCAGCTCGCCATGGCCGACGGATGGCGGGCCCAGGACCCGGAGCGGGCCCAGGAGGTCATCGAATTCGGTATCCACTCCATGATCTCGGTGCCGCTCCGGGCCCGAGGCGAATTGCTGGGGGTCGTCGAGTTCTGGCGTTCCGAGCAGGACCCCTTCGAGCCGGACGACCTGTCCCCCGCCGAGGAACTCGCCGCCCGGGCGGCCGTGTGCATCGACAACGCGCGCCGGTACACCCGCGAGCACACCACGGCCGTCACCCTCCAGCGCAGCCTGCTGCCCGGCACGCTCCCCGAGCTGTCGGCGCTGGAGGTCGGGCACCGGTACCTGCCCGCCCAGGCGGGAGTGGGCGGTGACTGGTACGACGTCATCCCGCTGCCGGGGACCCGGGTGGCCCTGGTGGTCGGCGACGTCGTCGGACACGGTCTGCACGCCGCCGCGACGATGGGTCGCCTGAGGACCGCGGTGCACAACTTCGCCGCCCTGGACCTGCCTCCGGACGAGCTTCTCGCGCACCTGGACGACCTGATCACCCGGATCGACCAGGACGCGGCAGCCGTGGGCGACACCGAGGCCATCACGGGTGCCACCTGCCTGTACGCGGTCTACGATCCGGTCTCCGGGCGGTGTGTTCTCGCCCGGGCCGGTCATCCCGGTCCGGCGCTGGTCTCGCCCGACGGCTCCGTGACCTTCCCCGACATCCCCGTTGCCCCGCCACTCGGCGTGGGAGGAGGTCTGCCGGTCGAGACGGCCGAACTCCGGCTGGCCGCCGACAGCCGGCTGGTCCTCTACACCGACGGCCTGGTCGAGGCCCGCGGCCGCGACATCGACATCGGGCTCGGCATGCTGAAGGAAGCGCTCGCCGATACGGACGGCGCCACCCCGGACGACACCTGCCGGGTGGTGCTCGACGCGATGCTGCACACCAGGGCGAGTGACGACGTCGCCCTGCTCGTCGCGCGCACCCGGCTGCTCGACCCGGAACAGGTCGGGGAATGGGAGGTACCCGACGACCCCGCGGCCGTCCCCCGGATCCGCGCCGAGGCCACCCGCAGGCTGGAAGCCTGGGGGCTCGGCGAGGCCGCCTTCACGACCGAGCTGATTGTCAGCGAACTGGTGACGAACGCCATCCGGTACGGAGGGGGCCCCATCAGTCTGCGGCTGCTGCGCGACCGCGACAGCCTGATCTGCGAGGTCGCCGACGGCACCAGCACCTCCCCGCACCTGCGCCGCGCAACCCTCACCGACGAGGGGGGCCGTGGTCTGTTCCTCGTCGCGCAGATGTCCCGCCGCTGGGGGACCCGGTACACCGACCGAGGCAAGATCATCTGGGCTGAGCAGGCGCTGGACGCCGGAGCCGCCGGGGACCTGAGCGGTCTCCTGATGGCGGACCTGTGAAGCGGGACGGAACCGGACCGCCGCCCCGGCGGGTGCGTACGCCCGGCGCGTTCAGGAGCTGTTGTCGACCGTGAAGTACGGGATCTTGGCCGGGTCCTGGCCGAAAGCGGCCCCGAGGTAGACGGCCGACAGTTTGGTGAGCGTTCCGTCGTCGATCAGCTGCCTGATGACCCGGTCCAGCTCCTTCTTGTTCGCTGACCCCTTCGGGTACAGGGCGCCGTAACCCTGGTCGGTCCTGTACTGGCCCACGAGGCGCACCCTGCCCTCCCGCTTCTGGGGATACGCCAGCAGAATCGTCGTGTCGTGGACGACGGCGTCGATCTGTCCCTTCTCCAGCGCCGTGACCATGTCCGGGTCGTTGGGGAAGGCGGTGACGGGCTTGGTCGGCTTGAGGCGCTTCTTGACGAACTCCTCGCCTGTGGTGCCCTCGGCCACTCCGATGCGGACGTCACGGATGTTGTCTCCGTTGATCTTCTCGCCGTCCCTGATCAGCACTCCCAGGGTCGAGGAGAGGTAGGGCGGGGAGAACTCGGCGACCTTGCTCCGTTCCGGGGTGATCGTGATCTGCGCCAGTGCCAGGTCGAAGTCCTTGGTCCGGCCGGACACGACCTCCGGGAAGGGGGCGTTCTCCACCTTCACCCGGTCGAGTCCGGACCGGTAGGCGATGTTGGCGGCCATGCAGTACTCGTAGCCGCTCTTGATGGAGTCCGGTGTGTTGCCGCCGTTCCACCAGCCGGGCGCCGGCAGGGTCGTTTTGACCGTGAGGGCGCCCGCCGTTCTGGGGGACAGGTGAAACTCCCCGTGATGTCCCGAGACCGGGCAGTCGCCGTAGTGGGCCTTCGACGACGTCGAGCCGCCCTGGTCACAGGCCGATGTCGCGACGGTGAGCGCCACGCCGACAGCCAGAGAGACGATCGCTGCCGCGGCGCGCATCATTGCACCTCCGGTAGGGGCATACTCCTTGAGTCACCATAAAACACCCCGAACCATACGACCGCCGGAGCCACGTGGGAGGACCTCCGGGCGCGGGTCGGGTCACCCGTCTTCCGGCGGCGTCGCAGCGGCGGGCCGGAAGCGCGAGCCATTTCCCGGCCGCGCCGTGTCCCGTCCGGCTTGTGTCCCGGTCGTGCCGGACCCGGTCGCGCCGTGTCCCGGTCGTGCCGGACGCCGGTGTGATGAGCCGGGCGGCTGCCGGAAGAGGTCACGGAGCGGGGCTCCTCGGCGCTCCGCGACGAGGTCGCTTCTGACACTCTGCGCGCGCACCCTTCGAGGTCGGGACAGCGCTGACCGCGCTCAGCGTGCGCGGCGCCGCTGCGGCGCACGGTGTGCGCCGTCCGATCCGGTGCCGGTACCGGACCGGGCGGATCGCCGTTGAGGTACGGGGCGGCTTCGGGTTCCGGGATCGTACGGGTGACGGACGGGACTCCCGGGCCGGCACCGGCACTCTCCGGGCGGGCACCGGCGCTCTCGGGGCGGGCTCGTCCTGGCCGGGCGCTCCGGAAGTCCGGAGGTGTGGGTGACGTCATCCGGCCGTTCGGGAGGCTACGGCCGACCGGAAGGCGCGAGCGGCGGCCGACCCGGAGGTGCGGGCGGCGGCCGTGCTCAACAATGTGGACAACTTCGGGATCGTCTTCGACAAGGTCTTCGTGGACGAGATGGCCGACCGCTTCGACACCATCGCAGGGCATGGACCTGGACCAAAGTGGTCGGTGGGTGAAGGGAGTTCACCACCGGCCATCGAGCAGGAGACCGCATGCTCGTACGTGTGCCCGAGACCGGCCCAACTCGTGCCGTCGGCTGATAACTTCGTGCAATCGGTCGGACACGTTCTGGCGCGGAATGTCGCCAGGACCGGATGGACAGGCTCAACGACGGTGCAGATTTCGCAGGTCCTGGACAAGGTGGACGCGGGAGACATCGCGCTTCCCGAGTTCCAGCGTGGCTACGTCTGGACGCGCGACCAGGTGCGCGGGTTCTTCCAGTCCCTCTATCGCGGATACCCCATCGGCGGCTTCCTGACCTGGAGCACCAAGGCTGAAAGTGTCCAGACGCGGGGCGGGGGCTCGGGCCGGGACGGCTCGATCCATCTGTTGCTCGACGGTCAGCAGCGCGTCACCACTCTCTACGGAATCACCCGCGGCAGAGCTCCGGGCTTCTTCGAGGGCAACGCCTCGGCGCTGACAGGACTGCACTTCAACCTCCAGACGGAGGTCTTCGAGTTCTACGCTCCGGCGAAGATGAAGGACAATCCGCTCTGGGTGGATGTCACCGCGCTCTTCCGGAGCGGACTGGCCGGCCAGCTCCTCGCCGTGAACCAGTTGGCGAACGGGGACGCCGACCTGCAGGTCGTCTACATCGAGCGCCTGAACCGCATCACCCAGATAAAGGATCGCAGTGTCCACATCGATGAGGTGACCGGCGAGGACAAGACCATCGACGTGGTCGTGGAGATCTTCAACCGGGTGAACTCGGGCGGTACCAAACTCTCCAAAGGCGACCTCGCCCTGGCTGCCATCTGCGCGGCCTGGCCGGCTGCCCGGCCGACCATGAACCAGGCTCTCCAGAAATGGTCGACCGCGGGTTTCGGGTTCAAGCTCGACTGGCTGCTGCGCAACGTCAACGCCGTCATCACTGGTGAGGCGCAGTTCTCCAAGCTCGCCGACGTGGATGTTCAGGCGTTCCGGTCGGGACTCGCGGAGACCATCGACTCCGTGTCGTATCTGCTCAACTCGCTCGGCGGACGGCTGGGGCTCGACCACGGTGCGGTCCTGAGCGGCCGCGGTGCCTTCCCGGTGATGAGCCGACTGCTGCACCGCTACGGAGGCGCGTTCCCCGACGCCATGACGCGCGACCGCCTCTTCTACTGGTATGTGCACAGTTTCCTCTGGGGCCGTCACACGGGAGCCACCGAGACCGTCCTCAACCAGGATCTGCAGGCGCTCGACGACGGCGGGGTCGACCAGTTGATCAGCGTGCTGCGGCGCAGCCGCGGCGGCCACCTCGGGATCGGTTCGGACGACTTCGTCGGTTCCAGTATGGGTTCGCGGTTCTACCCGCTGCTCTACATGCTGACGCGGGTGTACGGCGCCCAGGACTTCGTCAGCGGAGTCCCGCTGCGGGACGGAATGCTGGGACGGCTCAGCTCACTCCAGGTGCACCACATTTTCCCCAAGGCGCTGCTCTACAAGCACGATTACGGCCGTGGAGAGGTGAACGCGGTCGCCAACTTCTGCCTCCTCACGCAGGACACGAACCTGAAGATCGGGGCGAGGGAGCCGGCTGAATACCTGGAAGAGATCGAGGCACGTATGCCAGGGGCGCTGGCGACCCAGTGGATCCCGATGGACCGCGACCTCTGGAAGGTGTCCAACTACCCCGACTTCATGGCCGCCCGGCGCGTTCTCCTGGCCCGTGCCGCGAACGAGTTTCTCCAGGGTCTGCACGACGGCCCGTCTCCGGTGGCGCTGGAGGACGTACGGGCGTCGCTGGCAACGACCTCGCTCGCGGACCCCTCCGGCACGGCCAAGGCCGACCCGGCCGACGAAGTTCCTGGCCTCCGCGTACTGCTGGCCGAGCTGCACGAAGCCGACCTGGCCGTACCGGAACTGGACAGTGAGGTCAGCGACGTGCACACCGGCGCCGCCATCACCGTGGCAGCAGCCTTCTGGCCACAGGGGTTGCGGGCGGAGGGCGGTGTGCCCGTCGTTCTGGTCCCGGACACGACCGAGGAGGAGCAGGCGGCACTCGAAGCCGGCGACTACCGCATCTTCCACAGCACCGAGGCGCTGCGCGCGTACGTCCGGAATCTATGCGCCGAGCAGTGAGTTCAGCGCCGACAAGCTGAGAGTGGGCGGGCGTGGGCCGGCGGCTGACAGCCCGTCGGCTGGAAGTTCTTCAGTTCCATGCGGCAGAGTCGAACGAGGGTGGCACCCGCGACGAGGGTGCCACCCTCGTTCGACGTGCCATGTGGTCGTGCGGTCCGGCTGCCCAGGTTCGTGGCCCGATCCCCGGCGATTACGCCTCGGCCGCAATAACAGGAAACTCTATTTGCGCGATAAGAGCAGCCTGTCAAATACATAAGCAAATTCCGTGAGTTCACGCCGTTCTGTGTGTGGCTCAAGAACGTCCTGTCCATATGACGGTGTATTGAAATTCCGGTAAGAGTGTCGGTAATGTTGTCAACAATCGTGCAGGGGTGGCCGGATGCCCTGTTGCGCGTTTCAGTCCTGCCTCCAACCGCTGACGAGCGGTCTGCAGGTGTGGGCAATTGTCCGGAATTCATGCGGACGCAAGTGATCTCGAAGTCGGCCGACGGGTGCTGCCCGTACGGCCGGGACGTCATTCCAGGTTCAAAAGGAGTGTTTCGTGAGTAGAGAAAGAACCCGTCAAGTGCGCACGCGACGGACTTGGCGAGGTATAGGGGGTGCCGTCGCAGCAATTGTGCTGGTCGGCGGTGGTTTCGCTGTGGCAAATGCCTCGGATGTGCAGACCGGTAAATCGGCCGCGGGCGTCAAGCGCCCGGTCGACCAGCATGCCACCGGCGCGAAGGCCGTTGTCAGTGCCGCCAACGCGTTCCTGAACACACTGGACGCCGACCAGCAGTCGGAGGTGCTGCTGGACTTCTCCGAGGCGAACGCGACGGCGTGGTCGAACCTGCCGTGCGGCTCGTCCTGTCGGCCCGGGATCCAGCTCGGTTCGCTGACGGACACTCAACTGGCCGCGGCCATGAAGGTGTTGAAGGTGGCCACGGGCAACGGCAAGGGCACCGGATACGACCAGATCACGCAGATCATCAAGGCCGACGACGTACTCGACGCGGCGCAGAACTCCAGCTCCGCGTCCGCGCCGACGCCTACGAGCACGGCGTCCGGCACGCCCTCGACGGACCCGTCCGCCTCCGCGGACCCGAGCTCGTCGGCCACGGACGCTCCGTCGGCCACGGACGCTCCGTCGGCCACGGACGCTCCGTCGGCCACGGACGTGCCGACGGGCACGGACGTGCCGACGGGCACCCCGCCGTCCGGCGGTCCCGGCGGCCCCGGCGGTGGCGGTGGCGCGTTCGGCTACGGCAGCGGTGTCTACTTCATGGCGTTCCTTGGCGCCCCCTCGGCGGACGGCACCTGGCAGTTGCACTTCGGCGGCCACCACCTCGCCGTGAACCTCACCTACCGGGACGGCAAGCCGGTGAGTGGCAGCCCGTTCTTCATCGGGGTCGAGCCGAGCACGTGGACGGCGGACGACGGCACCACGTACACGCCTCTGGCGAAGCAGCGAAACGGCCTGCTCGCGGTGACCGGCAGCCTGAACACGGAGCAGTTGACGAAGGCCAAGCTGTCCGAGTCGTTCAGCGACGTGCTCCTCGGTCCGGGCAAGGACGGCCAGTTCCCGGAGACCAAGGAAGGCATCCCGGTCAGCTCGCTCACACCCAAGCAGAAGCAGCTGGTTCTGCAGGCGATCCACCCCTGGGTCGCCAACGTGGACGACGCCACGGCGAAGCGGCTCATGAAGACGTACGAGCATGAGCTGAACCAGACCTACGTCGGCTACTCCGGCGGCACCGGCCTGGACAGCCAGGGCGACTACGTGCGGATCGACGGCCCCGGCGTGTGGATCGAGTTCGTCTGCCAGGGCGGCGTCGTCTTCCGGGGCCAGATCCACTACCACACCGTGTACCGGGACCACACCCGCGACTACGGAAGCGAGTTCTCCTTCTCATGAGCCGACCGCGAATCTGGCTGACCACAGCACTTCGCCTGGTGGCCGGGATCGCGATCGTGGTGCCGGCGGCGCTCCTGCTCGGAGCGTCGCCGGCCGTCGCGCACCCGATGCCGCATTCAGTGGTCCAGCTCGACGTGTACAAGGCCTCCGTCACCGCGCGGCTCGAACTGCCGCTCGGCGACTTGGCCACGGCCAGCGGGATCGATCTGACCAGCATCGAACCGTCGGCCCTGCCCGCCAAGGCCGAGGCCGTCCGCGCCTACCTCGGCAAGCACATCCGCCCGGCCACCCTCAAGGGCAAGGCCTGGCAGGTCGGCATCGGCGCGCTGAGCCTCAGCAGCACCCGGCAGACCTCCACCGGCCCGTACCGCGAGCTGGTCGCCAAGGCGGTGCTCACCCCTCCGCCCGGCGGCGACGTACGGCACTTCACCCTGAACTACGACGTGATCGTCCATCAGGTCGTGACCCATGTGACGCTCGTGACGGTACGCCAGGACTGGGCCGCCGGTCGGGTCGGCGGCGGAGGAGCCACCCAGGTCGGCTCGGTCGGTCTCGACATCCGGCACATGAAGGTCCTGCCGCTGACCGTCGACCTCGGCAAGGGCAGCGCCTGGCGTGGCTTCGTCGCCATGGTCGAACTCGGCGGCGAGCACATCCTCACCGGTACCGACCACCTGCTGTTCCTGCTCATCCTGCTCCTGCCCGCACCACTGCGGGCCACCGGACGACGCTGGCAGGGCCTGGTCGGCGTCCGCGCCGCGCTCTGGCGCATCGGCCGCATCACGATCGCCTTCACCGCCGGCCACTCCGTCGCCCTGGCCGCCACCGCCCTCGGCCGCCTGGAGATCCCCGGTCGGCCGGTCGAGGTCTTCATCGCCGCCAGCATCCTCGTCGGTGCCCTGCATGCGGTCCGCCCCCTGTTCCCGGGCCGGGAAGCGGTGGTCGCGGGCGTCTTCGGCCTCGGCCACGGCATGGCGTTCTCCATCGTGCTCGCCGAGATGCATCTGTCCACCGGACAGCTCGTGTTCAGCCTGTTCGGCTTCAACCTGGGCATCGAACTGGTCCAGCTCCTGCTGGTCTGTCTGGCCCTGCCCGCACTGCTGGTGATGGCACGGCTGCGGGTGCGGCCCGCGCTGCGGGTGGGCGGCGCGCTGCTCACCGCTACGGCGGCCGTCGGCTGGCTGGCCGACCGGCTCGGCATGCCCAACCCGGTCGCCCGGGCGGCCGACAGCGCCGGATCCCACACCACGCTGATGCTGGCCGCCCTCGCGCTGTCGGCGGTCGCCGCCACCGGCTGGGCGCTGTCCACCCGGTGGCGCGCGATGGGCGAACGAAGCGGCGGTGGCCGTCTCGTGGCACGGCCACGCATTGCTTTGCGCGGTCCGGGGCCGAGCCGGGCGCCGTCTCGCGGAGGAAGGTGAGGACGCGGGTCGGTCCTCGGGCCCTGGACAAGGAGCGGTGCCCGGTTCGAGAATACTGACCACCCCATATCGTATGCATAATGCGGATGCGGATTCGTTCGCGGTTGCCCAGGCCTTCGTGTGCCCAGGCCTTCCCGCTCGGGTCTTCGTGAGCCCAGGCCCTCCTGTGCCCCGAACCGCGGTGGGTGCCTGATGAGGCACCCCGTGGGAATGCATCACCGATGCGGTCGTGTCCACGGCGTTCCTCCTGTGGGCGCGACCGTGTGTCCGCGATCATGTTCGCGACGTGATGAGTGGTCTTTTCGATATCGACCGGAGTGAGGTAGCCCACCATGTCGACTCCAGCACCCCGTCTCGCCCAGCCCGCCAACCGTCTTCCGGGCGGCGGGACGGTCATCGACCGGCTCGTGACGGCCAACCGCGCGTACGCCGCCGGGTTCGTGGACCCAGGGATGGGTGCCAGCCCGGTCCAGCGGGTCGCGGTCGTGGCCTGCATGGACGCCCGGATCGACCTTCATGCCGCGCTCGGTCTCGAACTGGGTGACTGTCACACCGTCCGCAACGCGGGTGGCGTCGTCACCGACGACACGATCCGCTCCCTGACGATCAGTCAACGTGCCCTCGGTACCCGCAGCGTCATACTGATCCACCACACCGGCTGCGGTCTGCAGAGCCTCACCGAGGATTTCCGGCACGAGCTGGAGATGGAGGTCGGGCAGCGGCCGGCCTGGGCGGTGGAGGCCTTCCGTGACGTCGATCAGGACGTACGGCAGTCGATGCAGCGAGTGCGTACGTCACCGTTCCTGCCGCACACCGACGACGTCCGCGGCTTCGTCTTCGACGTCACGACGGGGTTGCTGCGGGAGATCGACCCGCGAGCCTGAGCCGTCCCTGCCCTCTTGCCGCCGGGCGGGCGTCCGCGGCAAGAGGGTTCCGTCTCCGGTCATTCGCACATCTCGAACTCCGCCCTTGAACTCCGTCCTTGAGCTCCTGGCTTGAGCTCCTGGTTTGAACTCCCTGCTTGAACCGCCCTCTTGGGATGCGCGCTGCGTTCCTCTGGCGCACCCTGAGGTGAGACGGCATGCTGTATGCAATTCCCGTGGGAGGTTGTTCCCGAGGAGGGGGTCACCCCGTGTCCTACCGCTCTTCTCTCTCCGCCGTACTGGCCGAAGTCGTCGCGCCGGCCGCCGAACCGACCGTCCGGGAAGGCAGGTTCCCCCGTGCCGCGGTCACGGCGCTCGGCCGCGCCGGGCTGCTCGGTCTCACCGTCTCCCCGGAGTTCGGCGGCGGCGGGCTCGGGCTGTCGGAGGCCGCCGACGTGGTCACGCGGACCGCGCGCGTCTGCCCCGCGACCGCTGCCGTGCTCGCGGCCCACTTCGCCGCGGTCGCCGCCATCGAGTCCCGCGGCGGATCCTGGGTGCGCGGCGAGATCGCCGCGGGACGGCACCTCGCAGGCCTCGCCCTGTCCGAGGGCGGACCCGGCGAGCAGGGGGTGGAGATTCCGTACGGGAGGTCTTGCTCGGTCGTGGCCCGCTTCGCCGATGTGGTCGCCCTGCGCGGCCGCAAGCGGCAGGTGGTGGCGGCGGGCGAGGCCGACAGCTATCTCTGGTCCTCCCGGCCGCTCGCCGGGCCGGACGGCCTGACGCTGTGGGTCGTTCCGGCGCAGGCGCCTGACCTGTTCGTCCCGGCCAGGCCCTGCGGGGGAGGGCCCAGCGGCAGCGCGACCTCCACCCTGTGCGCGGATCCGGTGCTGGTTCCCGCCGACGTGATGCTCGGACGGGACGGCGGAGGGCTCGACATCCTGCTGCGCACCGTGCGGCCGTGGCTGCTTGAGCTGAGGGTCGCCATCGGTGACGACCTCCTCGGGGCTGGTGACGTCCTGCTCGCGGTCGGCGATGACGTCCTCGGGCCCGGTGCCGACACCCTCCGGCCCGGAGTCGAGGGTCTCGCCCTCGGCTCCGACCGTCGCCCCGCCGACTCCCTCGCCTCGACGTGAACCCCGGCTCGGCCGACGACGTGACCCGGCGGACAGCGCGATGAGCCCTGCCCGAGGGCCCGTTCGGTCAGTCCTGGTTCGCTCCGGCGGCGAGCTGCTTGCGGTAGAAGCCGGTGGTGCGCTCGGTGTGCTTGCGCATGACCTCGCCGGCGCGGTCCGCGTCGCCCTTGGCGATGGCCCTGATGAGCTGGGCGTGCTCGTTCCAGGCCTCCTTGCCGCGGGGCCGGGCGATCGGCGTGTAGTACCAGCGCACCTTCTGGCTGACGCCGGCGATCAGTTCGGCCAGTACGGCGTTGTCGGCGACGGAGGTGATGACGGCGTGCAGAGCGGTGTTGGCCGCGACGAGTCGCTCGACATCATTCGCGGCGAGGGCGTCGACGCCTTCCTGGTGCAACTCCCAGAGTCTTTCTACGTCCTCGGGCTTGGCCTGCTGGGCGGCGAGTTGGGCCGAGTAGGTCTCAAGGACCGCGCGGACGCCGAGGAGTTGGGCGGCCTCCTCCTCGGTGGGGGAGTGGACGAAGGCGCCCTGGGCCGGGCGCAGATCGACCCAGCCGTCGGTCTGGAGTCGTTGCAGCGCCTCGCGTACGGGCTGGCGGCTGACCCCGAGATGTTCCGCGAGCTCTGCCTCGACGAGGTGCTGGCCGGGCTTGAGGGAGCCGCTGACGATCAGCTCGGTCAGGGCGTCGTACACGGCCTGTCGCAGCGGCGCCGGGCGGGTGACGCGCCGGGACGCGGCGGCGGTGAGTGCCTCACGCATGGGAGCCCCGTTCTGCCACCGGGCCCGCGGGGCCGACGGCTCTGCCAAGAGGTGGCCGCCGAGAGGGTCGCCGACGGCTGCGTCAGCATACAGGTTTTGGTATGCAAGATGGTGGGGTGCTTTCGGGAGGAATCCCAGCCCGGTCGGGGTGCCGCCCGAGCTGCCCGCTGCCCGCCCTCGGGCAGGTCGCAGGCGTGTTGCGACCGTACGGAGACGCCGGCCCTCCGTCCGCCGCCCCCCACCCTCTGTCCTTCCCTCGGTCAAGTCCCGACCCCGCGGCCGGGGTTGAGCTTGATTGAGTTCTGTATACAGAAGCCTGTATGGGGTAGTGTCTCAGTCTCCCGCAAGCATCGCCGGGGACCCGCGTGACGGAAGGCGGAGTGATCATGACGACCAGCGCGAGTGATGTGACGGTCGAGAGCGTGGTCCGGAGGGTGGCGGCCGGTCATCGGGGTCGGCGCGGCGCACTGTTGCCCGTACTGCACGCCGTACAGGCCGAGTTGGGTCATGTGCCGCAAGAGGCGATTCCGGTGCTCGCCGACGAGTTCAACCTCTCCCGGGCGGACGTCCACGGAGTGGTGACCTTCTATCACGACTTCCGCCGCGAGCCCGCCGGACGCACAACCGTGCGCATCTGCCGGGCCGAGGCCTGCCAGGCGCTCGGCGCCGAAGACCTGGTGACCTACGCCCGCGAGTCCGGACTGGCGCTGGGGGAGACGACCGCGGACGGTGCCGTGACCGTCGAGCAGGTCTTCTGCCTCGGCAATTGCGCCCTCGGCCCCTCGGCGGAGGTGAACGGCCGGCTGTACGGACGGGTCGGCCCGGCCCGGCTGGGCTCGATCCTCGAAGGGACGGTCTCCTCATGAACGACACCGGACACCCCGCGGCGACGGTCTACGTCCCCCGCGACTCGGCGGCCCGGTCCGTCGGCTCGGACGACGTCGCCGTGGCCCTTCAACAAGCCGCAGGGCACGGCGACTTCGCCCTCGACATCGTACGCAATGGATCACGCGGCATGCTCTGGCTGGAACCGCTCGTCGAGGTGGTGACCCCGCACGGCCGTGTCGGATACGGCCCCGTGGCCCCGTCCGACGTCGAGGACCTTCTCGCCGCGGGCATGCTCGACGGTGCCGACCATCCGCTGCGGCTCGGCGTCGTGGACGAACTCCCCTGGCTGGCCCGGCAGAACCGGATCACCTTCGCCCGGGTCGGCGTCACCGACCCGCTGTCGACCGAGGACTACGTGGCCCACGGCGGCCTCGCGGGGCTGCGCGCCGCACTGGAACGGCCGCCCGCGGACGTGGTCGCCGAGGTCACCGCGTCCGGACTGCGCGGCAGGGGCGGCGCGGGATTCCCGGCCGGCATCAAGTGGAAGACGGTCCTCGACTGTCCGGACGAGCTGAAGTTCGTCTGCTGCAACGCGGACGAGGGCGACAGCGGCACCTTCGCCGACCGGATGGTCATGGAGGGCGACCCGTTCATGCTCATCGAGGGCATGACGATCGCCGCGCACGCGGTCGGCGCCGGCGAGGGCTACCTCTACATCCGCTCGGAGTACCCGGACGCGGTGGCCACCATGCGGGCCGCGATCGGCATCGCTCGCGACCACGGCTGGCTCGGCAAGGGCATTCTCGGCTCCGCGCTCGACTTCGAGCTGCATGTCCGCGTCGGCGCCGGAGCGTACATCTGCGGCGAGGAGACCTCGATGCTGGAGAGTCTGGAGGGCAAGCGCGGCACGGTCCGCGCCAAGCCGCCGATCCCCGCGATCGAGGGCCTGTTCGGCAGACCGACCGTGGTGAACAACGTCCTCACGCTCGCGACGGTCCCCGTCGTGCTCGCGTCCGGCGCGCAGGGGTACGAGGAACTCGGCGTCGACCGCTCGCGCGGCACCCAGGTCTTCCAGCTCGGCGGCAACATCGCCCGCGGCGGCATCGTCGAGACCGCGTTCGGCGTCACGCTGCGCGAACTGGTCCAGGACTACGGCGGCGGCACGTTCTCCGGGCGCCCGGTGCGCACGGCGCAGGTCGGCGGCCCGCTCGGCGCCTATCTGCCGACGTCGATGTTCGACCTGCCCATGGACTACGAGGCTTTCGCGGAGGCCGGGGCGATGGTCGGCCACGGCGGCGTCGTCGTCTTCGACGACACCGTCGACATGGCCTCCCAGGCACGCTTCGCGATGGAGTTCTGCGCCGCGGAGTCCTGCGGCAAGTGCACGCCGTGCAGGGTCGGTTCGATACGCGGCGTCGAGGTCATCGACAAGATCGTGGCCGGCCGGCACGTGGACGAGAACCTGGCGCTCCTCGAGGACCTGTGCGACCTGATGACGGACGGTTCCCTGTGCGCGATGGGCGGGCTGACACCGATGCCCGTGCGGAGCGCACTCACTCACTTTCCCGACGACTTCCTCGCCCGCGAACCGGGCCAGGGAGCCGACTCCCGGCAGCCGAGCGGCGCGAGGACGGAGGGCACGGCATGACACTGCTCAAGGAACCCGACTTCGGAACTCCTGAACGGCCCGGCGAGGCCACGGTCTCGGTGGAGGTCGACGGGCTGCCGGTGACCGTCCCCGAGGGCACGTCGGTGATGCGCGCCGCCGCGCTCGTCGGGATCGACATACCCAAACTGTGCGCCACCGACAGCCTGGAGCCGTTCGGCTCCTGCCGGTTGTGCGTGGTGGAGATCGACGGCAGGCGGGGCACCCCGGCCTCCTGCACCACTCCGGTGGCGGACGGGATGAGGGTGTGCACCCAGACGCCGAAGGTGGAGAAGCTCCGTCAGGGAGTCATGGAGCTGTACATCTCCGACCACCCGCTCGACTGTCTGACCTGCCCGGCCAACGGCGACTGCGAACTGCAGGACATGGCGGGCGTGGTGGGCCTGCGACAGGTGCGGTACGGCTACGAGGGCGACAACCACCTCGACGCCGAGAAGGACACGTCCAACCCGTACTTCGACTTCGACCCCTCCAAGTGCATCGCCTGCTCCCGCTGCGTGCGCGCCTGCGGCGAGGTACAGGGCACGTTCGCGCTCACCATCGAGGGGCGCGGCTTCGACTCCAAGGTCTCGCCCGGCGCCGCCGAGACGTTCATGGACTCCGAGTGCGTCTCCTGCGGGGCCTGCGTCCAGGCCTGCCCGACCTCCACCCTCCAGGAGAAGTCGGTCGTCGAACTCGGCATGCCGACCCGGTCGGTGGTCACCACCTGCGCCTACTGCGGCGTGGGTTGCTCCTTCAAGGCCGAGCTGCGCGGCGACGAACTCGTCCGGATGGTGCCGTACAAGGACGGCGGCGCGAACGAGGGCCACTCCTGCGTGAAGGGCCGCTTCGCGTTCGGCTACGCCACCCACCCCGACCGGGTGCTCCGGCCCATGGTCCGGGACAGGATCACCGATCCCTGGCGCGAGGTCGAGTGGGACGAGGCGATCGGCACGGTGGCCCGTCGGATGCGGGACATCCAGAGCCGGTACGGGCCGAGTTCGATCGGCGCGATCTCCTCGTCGCGGTGCACCAACGAAGAGGTGTACGTCGTCCAGAAGATGGTGCGCGCCGCGTTCGGCAACAACAACGTGGACACCTGCGCCCGCGTCTGTCACTCCCCGACGGGATACGGACTCAAGCAGACCTTCGGCGAGTCGGCCGGCACCCAGGACTTCCGCTCCGTGGCGGAGGCCGACGTCATCATGGTGATCGGGGCCAACCCCACCGACGGGCACCCGGTGTTCGCCTCCCGGATGAAGCGACGCCTGCGTGAGGGCGCGGAGTTGATCGTCGTCGACCCGCGCCGCATCGACCTGGTGCGCTCCCCGCACGTCGAGGCCGCCCATCACCTCCAGCTCAGGCCCAGCACGAATGTCGCCGTCGTCAACGCCATGGCCCACGTGGTCGTCACCGAGGGCCTGGTCGACCGTTCCTTCGTGGACCGCAGGTGCGAAGGGTTCGACGAGTGGGCCCAGTTCGTCGCCCGGCCGGAGAACAGCCCGGAGGCCACCGAGGAGATCAGTGGCGTCCCCGCCGCACAACTGCGGTCCGCCGCGCGGCTGTACGCGAAGGCGCCGAACGGGGCGATCTACTACGGTCTCGGTGTCACCGAGCACAGCCAGGGCTCGACCATGGTCATGGGAATGGCCAACCTCGCGATGGCGTGCGGCAACATCGGCCGCGACGGCGTCGGCGTCAACCCGCTGCGCGGTCAGAACAACGTGCAGGGCTCCTGCGACATGGGCTCCTTCCCGCACGAACTGCCCGGCTACCGCCATGTCTCCGACGACGCCGTGCGCGAAGTGTTCGAGAACCTGTGGGGAGGCACACTCCTCGCCGAACCGGGGCTGCGTATCCCCAACATGTTCGACGCCGCGATCGACGGCACCTTCCGCGGACTGTTCGTGCACGGCGAGGACATCGCCCAGTCCGACCCCAACCTCCAGCACGTCACCGCCGCGCTCGAAGCGATGGAACTCGTCGTCGTACAGGACTTGTTCCTCAACGAGACCGCCAAGTTCGCGCATGTCTTCCTGCCCGGCGCGTCCTTCCTGGAGAAGGACGGCACGTTCACCAACGCCGAGCGCCGGATCAACCGGGTGCGCGCCGTGATGAAGCCGAAGACGGGCAAGCACGAGTGGCAGATCGTGTGCGAGATCGCCACCGCCATGGGTTACCCGATGGCGTACGACCGTCCGAGCCGGATCATGGACGAGATCGCCTCGGTCACCCCGACGTTCACCGGCGTCTCCTTCGAGCTGCTCGACAAACTGGGCAGCGTGCAGTGGCCGTGCAACGCCTCGGCGCCCGAGGGGACACCGGTGATGCACGTGGACGAATTCGTGCGCGGCAAGGGCAAGTTCGTCGTCACCGCGTACGTGCCGACCAACGAACGCAGCACCCGGCGCTTCCCGCTGGTGCTCACCATCGGGCGCATCCTCAGTCAGTACAACGTCGGCGCGCAGACCCGGCGTACCGGTAACGTCGCCTGGCATCCCGAGGACATCCTGGAGCTGCACCCGCACGACGCCGAGGTACGCGGTATCACCGACGGCTCGCTGGTGACGCTGGCCAGCCGGGTCGGGCGGACGACCCTGCGGGCGGAGATCTCCGACCGGATGCCGGCCGGCGTCGTCTACACCACCTTCCACCACCCCGTGACCGGCGCCAACGTGGTGACCACCGAGAACTCGGACTGGGCGACCAACTGCCCCGAGTACAAGGTGACCGCCGTACAGGTCGGGCTCGCGCATCCTCTCGGGCACGGCGACGAGACGCCGGAACGGGCCGGGAACGAGACGCCGGAACGGGCCAAGAACGGGACGCCGGTGCGGGCCGAGGACCAGGATCCGGTGCGGGCCGCGGACGACGTCCTCACGGTGGTGGACTGACATGACGGCGACCGCGCCACCGGAACGCCGCATGGCGAACGACATCGCGTTGAACCTCGGCCACCTGCCTGGGGAGTCGGCCGCCGAGGCGATCGCGGGTCACATCGGCCGCTTCTGGGACCCGCGGATGCGTTCCCGGCTCCTCGCGTACGTCGACGCCGGAGCCGACGGGCTGCACCCGCTGGTGATCGCGGCCGTACGGCTTCTGCGCTGAGCGCGACCGTGCGCGGAGGGAGGCGGGACACGGCCGGCTCGGTAGGCTCTGGATGATCACGGGGCAGCCGGCCGGTCCGTCCGCGGTGCCGGTGGGCGGCGCGAGCGAGAGAGGAGCCGTTCATGCTGTTCCGGCAGCTCGAGTACTTCGTGGCGGTGGCCAGGGAGCGGCACTTCGCGCGCGCGGCGGAGTCCTGTTACGTCTCGCAGCCGGCGCTCTCGGCGGCGATCGCCAAGCTGGAGCGGGAGTTGAACGTCACGCTCATCAACCGCGGCCACAACTACCAGGGCCTCACCCCCGAAGGCGAACGGCTCGTCGTATGGGCCAAGCGGATCCTCGCCGAACAGGACGCGTTCAAGGCCGAGGTGGCCGCCGTGCAGTCGGGCATCACCGGGACGCTCCGCCTCGGAACGGACCCCACGGCCTCGACGACTCTGGCGATGCCCGTGGCCGCGTTCTGCGCGGCGCATCCGCTGGCCAAGGTGCAGGTCCGCTCCCGCCTGTCGACGAAGGAACTCCACCGCCAGCTGCGCGACTTCGAGCTGGATGTGGCGATCGCCCATTTCGATCCGGGCGACCAGGAGGGCCTTCAGGTGGTCCCCCTGTACCAGGAGAGGTACATGCTGCTGGTCTCCGACGACCAGCTCATGTCCCAGGCCTCCACCATGACCTGGGCGGACGCGGCCCAACTGCCGCTCGCGCTGCTGACCCCCGACATGCGCATCCGCCAGATCATCGACGGTGTCTTCGCGGACAAGGGCTTCGTGGTGACGCCACAGGTGGAGACCGACTCCATCGCCGCGCTGTACGCGCATGTCGGCGGCGGCGACTGGGCCAGCATCGTTCCGCACACCTGGCTGCGCGCGATGCCTGTGGTCGGCAGGACGCGCGCGCTGCCGCTGGTCGACCCGGAAGCGGGCGCCCAGGTCTCGGTGGCGATCCACGCGGCGACCCCCGGTTCGGTCGCCGCGCGGGCCTTCGTGAACGCGGCGACGGGCCTGGCGCTGGACGACTTCTTCGGGAAGCCCCTGCCCCACGAGCGTCGCGTGCGGTGAACGGCGCGGCGTGCGATGGACGGCGCAGCCGGCCGGGCGGGCGGTGACACGGCCGAGCGGGCGTCGCGGGCGCCGGCCCGGCGGACAGCGCGGAAGGCCGCTGCCGTCAGGGAACGTACCGGGCCGCCACCGCGCGCCGGTCGAGACCGCCCTTGGCGGTGTGCGGCAGCGCGGCGACGAGTTGCAGCCGCTCGGGCACCTCGAAGGCCGCCAGCCGGTCGCGGCAGTACCGCAGGATCTCCTCCGGTCCGACGGCGTCGCCCTCGCGGACGGCCACGACAGCGCCGACCCGCTGCCCGTACACGGAATCGGGGAGCGCGAACACGGCCGCCTCGGCGACCCCGGGACATCCGGCGAGGACGTCCTCCACATGCTCCGGGGAGATCTTCTCGCCGCCACGGTCGATGATGTTGTCGAGCCGTCCCGTGAGGGAGAGACTGCCGTCCGCGTCCAGGGACCCCAGGTCGCCGGTGCGCAGCCAGCCGCCCGCGAAACTGCGTGCCGTCCGCGCCGGTTCGGCGAGATAGCCGCGGGCGACCGTGGGCCCGCGCAGCCACACCTCGCCCTGGACCCCGGCCGGGCAGGGCCGCCCGCTCCGGTCCGCCACACGCACCTCCACCCCGGTGGGCCTGCCGACCGACCCTTGCTTGAGGGGGCCGTGCTCCGGAAGCGGTTCACTGGTTGCCTGGTGCGTGGACTCGGTCATGCCGTACGCCGAGAGCAGCGGCGCGCCGAACGTGCGCTCAAGAGCCCTCTGCGTGGCCGGGTTCAGCGGGGCGCTGCAACTGCGCACGAAACGCAGGGGCGGTACCTGCGGGACCGGATACTCGAACTCCGCCCGGTCGAGCAGGATTTCATGAAGGGTCGGGACCGCCGTGAACCAGGTGGCGCCCGCGGCCCGCATGTCGTCCCAGAACGTCCGAGCGGAGAACCGCCCGCGTGCGGGCAGTAGGACGCACCCTCCGCCGGCCAGTGACGCCAGCAGCGCCGCGAACAGCCCGTGGCCGTGGAAGAACGGCATCACCGCCACCGTCGCGTCATCGGGCCCCAGTGCGTAGGCGGCGCAGATGCCCCGTACGGACGCGGCGACGTTGGCATTGGTCAGCGGGACCGTCCTGGCCCGGCCGGTGGTCCCGGCGGTGTACAGGACCAGGGCATCGTCCGGCAGCAATTCCCGCGCCGCGCTGCGTACTTGACGAGTCGGCGCGCCGGTGTCGAGGACGACCGACGCCGTCCCGGCCCGGGAGGCGTCCACCCGCACGGGCCAGGCGGGAACCCGTGGCGCCGCGACCGGCGGTGCGTCGGCCACCGGCGGACCGACCAGGACCGCCGGTGCGCCGAGCGCGTCGAGCCGGGCGGACAACTCCGGTTCCGGCAGCGCGGGGTCGAGCGGCGCGACCACCAGCCCGGCCCGTGCCGCACCGAGCAACGCGACAACGAACTCGGCGGTGTTGGCACCGATCAGACCGATCGCGTCGCCTCGACGCAGCCCGGTGGAGCCGAGCCGCGCGGCCATACTGTCCGCCAGGGCGTCGAGGGCCCGGTACGAGAGATGCACCCGGTCCCCGCCGACGATCAGGGCCCGGGCGTACGGGCGTTCGCGCACCTGCCGGTCCAGGAGGCCGGCGAGTCCGGTGACCGCCGGGGGCCGGTACCCGTCCGCGTCGCGCACCGATGCCGCGGCCGGAACGGCCATGACCGCACCCCCTCACGCCAGGTTCGATGAAGCGTCGGCCGCCCGCCGCGGCGGTCCACCGCTTCGGCGAAGCGGCCCTCTGCGAGCCTGCGGCGGCGCCCGGCACACGTCCAATACGTACTGGCGAACAGCCGATAGCAGCTGTCTATCAAGGGAGTTGCGAGGCCCGGACCTGCCGTCGATAGACGCTGCTTATCGGCTGGTCGCCGATGGGTCTTGGACGCGGGCGAGCGGGCTGCGGAAGGTGAGAGGAGCAGCCGCAGAGGCAGGACCTGCCCAAGGAGGACCTCGGACCATGACCGCCCCCTCGACACCGGAGACCGCGGCGAACGCCGACGCACCGACCGAGCTCACCGACGGGTACCACCTGGTCGTCGACGCGCTGAGGATGAACGACGTCGACACCGTCTACGGGGTCGTCGGCATCCCGATCACCGACCTGGCCCGCCTGGCGCAGGCGCGCGGCATCCGCTACATCGGCTTCCGGCACGAGAGCAACGCGGGCCACGCGGCCGCGGCGGCCGGCTACCTCACCAAGAAGCCCGGTATCTGCCTGACCGTGTCAGCGCCGGGCTTCCTCAACGGTCTGGTCGCGCTGGCCAACGCCACCACCAACTGCTTCCCCATGGTCCAGATCTCCGGCTCCAGCGAGCGGCACCTGGTCGACCTCAGGCAGGGCGACTACGAGGAGATGGACCAGCTCGCCGCCGCGCAGCCGTTCTGCAAGGCCGCCTACCGGGTGGGCCGCGTGGAGGACATCGGCCGGGGCATGGCCCGCGCGCTGCGCACCGCGGTCTCCGGGCGCCCCGGCGGTGTGTATCTCGACATCCCGGCCGCGGTGCTCGGCTCCATCATGGACGCGGAGGCGGGCGCGAGGACGCTGAGCCGCCTCGTCGACCCCGCGCCGCGCCAGCTCCCGGGGCCCGAGGCGGTGGACCGCGCGATCGAGCTTCTCGCGGGCGCCGAACGGCCGTTGGTGGTGCTCGGCAAGGGCGCCGCGTACGCGCAGGCGGACGACCGCATCCGCGAGTTCGTCGAGTCCACCGGCATTCCCTACATCCCGATGTCGATGGCCAAGGGCCTGCTGCCCGACGACCACCCGCAGTCGGCGGCCACCGCCCGTTCGCTGGCCCTGAAGAAGGCCGACGTCGTGGTGCTCGTCGGCGCCCGCCTCAACTGGCTGCTGAACCACGGCGAGGCACCGCAGTGGAACCCCGACGCCCGGTTCATCCAAGTGGACATTGAGGCAAGGGAGATGGACAGCAACCAGCCCATCGCGGCCCCGCTCGTCGGAGACATCGAGTCGGTGCTCGACGCGATCGCCGAGCGGGCCAAGCCCGGCCGGATCGCGGCACCCGCCGCCTGGCGCGAGGAACTGGCCGCGCGGTCGGCGCAGAACGTGGCGAAGATGGCGGAGCGACTGAAGGCGGATCCGCACCCCATGCAGTTCATGGGCGCTCTGAAGGCCGTACGTGACGTCGTGCGCGGGCGCCCGGAGACGTACATCGTCAACGAGGGCGCGAACGCGCTGGACATCGCGCGCAACGTCATCGACATGCACGTGCCGCGGCACCGCCTCGACAGCGGCACCTGGGGTGTCATGGGCATCGGCATGGGCTACGCGATCGCCGCCGCCGTCGAGAGCGGCGCACCGGTGGTGGCCGTCGAGGGCGACAGCGCCTTCGGGTTCAGCGGCATGGAGCTGGAGACGATCTGCCGCTACAGGCTGCCCGTCGTCACGGTCGTCATGAACAACGGCGGTGTCTACCGCGGTGACGACGTGAATCCCGTCGGCGACGCCCCCTCGCCGACCACCCTCATGCTCGCGGCCCGCCACGACCGGATGATCGAGGCGTTCGGCGGCAAGGGCTACCGCGCCACCACGCCCGCCGAGGTCACCGCCGCCCTCACCGAGGCACTGGCCTCCGGCGGCCCCGCGCTCATCGACTGCGTGATCGACCCCTCCGCCGGGACCGAGAGCGGCCACATCGCGCACCTGAACCCGAAGGGCATCACCGTCGGCAACATCACGCCTGCCAGGAAGTGATCCCCGAACTCCCCGCCCGAACTCCCCGCCCGTGCAGCCGACTTCCGCACCGAGATCATTCACGAGAAGGAATCCACCATGAGTGAAAAGCCGCTCGCCGGAATCAAGGTGATCGACTTCACCGGCGTCCAGGCCGGTCCCGCGTGCACGCAGCTGCTCGCCTGGTTCGGCGCCGACGTCATCAAGGTCGAGCGCGTCGACGGAGGCGATGTGACGCGCCGTCAACTCCGCGACATCCCCGACCTCGACGCCCTCTACTTCACCATGCTGAACAGCAACAAGCGGTCCCTGGCCATCGACACCAAGTCCCCCGAGGGCAAGGAGGTCATGGAGAAGCTCATCCGTGAGGCCGACCTGCTGGTCGAGAACTTCGCGCCGGGGGCCATGGACCGGATGGGCCTCGGCTGGGACCACATCCACGCGCTCAACCCGCGCCTGATCTTCGGCTCCGTCAAGGGCTTCAACGACGACTCCAAGTGGAACGACCTCAAGGTGTACGAGAACGTCGCCCAGGCCGCCGGTGGCGCCGCGTCCACCACCGGGTTCTGGGACGGACCGCCCACCATCAGCGGCTCGGCGCTCGGCGACAGCAACAGCGGAATGCACCTGATGATCGGCCTCTTGACGGCGATCATCCAGCGCAACGCGACCGGGCTCGGCCAGAAGGTCTCCGTGTCCATGCAGGACGCCGTGCTCAACCTGACCCGGGTCAAGCTGCGCGACCAGCAGCGCCTGGAACGCGTCGGGTACCTGGAGGAGTATCCGCAGTACCCGAACGGCGAGTTCGGCGAGGCGGTGCCGCGCGGGGGCAACGCGGGCGGCGGTGGACAGCCCGGCTGGGTCCTGAAGTGCAAGGGCTGGGAGACCGACCCCAACGCCTACATCTACTTCACCGTCCAGGAACAGAACTGGGTCCGCACCTGCGAGGCCATCGGCCGGCCGGAGTGGGCCGAGGACCCGGAGTACGACACCGCCCTGGCGCGCCAGCCGCACATCATGGACATCTTCGGCGAGATCGAGAAGTGGCTGGCGGACAAGACCAAGTACGAGGCGGTCGACATCCTGCGCACCTACGAGGTGCCGTGCGCGCCCGTGCTCAGCATGAAGGAACTCGCCGAGGACCCCGACATGCGCAGGAGCGGCACGATCGTCGAGGTCGAGCAGAAGGAGCGCGGCACCTATCTGACGGTGGGCAGCCCGATCAAGTTCTCCGGATTCAAGCCCGAGATCACCGGCGCACCGCTGCTCGGCGAGCACACCGACGACGTGCTCGCGGACCTCGGCTACGACGCGGACGCCATCCGCAGGCTGCACGAGGGCAAGGTCGTCGCCTGACCCCGACGCCCGACTGCCTCGCACTCCCGAGTGCCCTGCACACTCGGCCCTGCACACTCAAGTGCCCCGCGAACGGCATCCGTTCGCGGGGCACTTGGGCGTGGAGAGGGTCACATGGCCGCTCGCGGCGCGGCATTCGTCGGTCACACGGTCACAAGTCCGCGCGTTCAGACGGTGGCGCGGTCCGCGCCGGCCTCGGACCGGCGCCGCATCATCTCCCGCTCCCTGGCGCGCCGCGCGGTGACGTCCCGGATGACGGCCCCCACGTACGAGGAGCCGTCGGGCCCGGCCAGCAGTACGACGCTGAACTCGATGGACAGCGTCCTGCCGTCCGCCGCCAGCGCGGGAACCGTCAGGAGGTCCGCCTCGCCGTACTTGGTGGTGCCCTTCTCCATGGCCGTGCGGAAGCCGTCCCAATGACGACGGCGGTGCTTCTCCGGGATGATGACGTCCAGGCTGCGGCCGTCCGCCTCGGCCGCCGAGAACCCGAAGATGCGCTCGGCGCCCCGGTTCCAGTAGCGGATCAGCCCTTCACTGTCGATGATCACAACGCCGTCGGGCGCCTCGGCGGCCATACCCAGCACCACTGCGGGCTCCAGCTTGTCCATGTCGCCTCCGAACCGGGGCCATTGGTGGCGACAGTATACAGAATCCCGGACTGGAGATCCCTTGTGTGCGGGGGCTGTTGGCGATGGGGAGTGATGCCGCGGGCCGCTGGTGGTCGGGTTGCCGCGTGTGGGATCGTCTCGCGGTGACCGAAACCCCTGTTGGAGAGACCGCTTCGGGGCGACCCGACGACCGCACGGCGTCCGTTCTGCGCTTCGCGACGGAGATCGTGGCCTGGGTGGCCACCCCCTGGGCCCTGTCCGGCCACTCGTGGGCGCTCGCCGTGCTCTCGGTCGTGGTGCTGATAGGCCTGCCGACCGTGTTCGCCACACCGGGGGACAAGAGCAACGTCCTTGTTCCAGTGCCGGGTTGGGTGACCGTGCTGCTGGTGCTTCTGCAACTCGTCGCGGCGGTGGTGTGCTCGTGGCTGGCCTGGTCCGGCTGGGCGGCGGGTCCGGTCACCGTGCTGGCCGCCGCCACCTGCGTCACGGAGTTGCGACGCTGGCGGTGGCTGTGCCGCACCGGGTCCGCCCGGTCGATCACCTGATTTCGACGGAGGCGACGACGCGACGGACTCGTGGCACCGGAGAGGGAACCAGGTGTGACATCACGTCACCCGGCGACTCCGAAGTGGCTGTTCGTGGTCCGCCCGTCGTCCGTGACCGCCGCGGCGACGCAGCGGAACACCCGTAGCCCCTCGGCCCATTGCGCAGCGGTCGGCGGCAGGACGTCCACGTTCCAACGGGCGCTGTCCGCACGGCCGGTGGACGTCAGGGAGTTCCGCATGACCTGCTGCGAACACAGGGTTCGTACGGCGGGATGCTTGGCGAGATCTCGCGCGTTGTACGTCATCCCGTCCTTGGGCAGCGGGGCGATGGCGAAGGTCTCCCACACGTGCTCGATGTGACAGTCGGCGCGGCTGACGGTGATCGACCCCGAGATGTCGGTGATGCCGCTCCAGCACTCGGGGGTCGTGACACAGCGGCCGCCCACCCCCTCGACGTCGGCGGCGGCACAGCCGCGGGAGGTGGTCCGTACACCGCCGAAGGCCGCGTCGCCGTCCGGCGTGCCCTTGCCCGTGGTGCTCGGGGACGGGGACCCGGCGGGCGAGGAGCCGGGGCCGGCCGGCGACCCGTACTCATGGATCACCACGGTGACGGACATGCTCACCGTGACCACGGCCGCCAGCACGCCGATCAGTCCGGGCCGCCACCGAGAAGACCTGCGGTCCCCGGGCTCCGCGATCGTGCTCGCCCCGCCGGCGGAGGCGGGCCCGCCGTGCTCGTCGTCTGTCCGGCCGACCTCCGGGCCCGGCCCGCCGCTCCCGGCCGCGTGACCGGGTCGACCGTCCGGTGGTGCCAGGCCCGAAGACGGCGGGGGAACGGTGCCGGGCGGTGCGTACGGCGTGGGCGGCGCGTCCCGGTGCGCGGGAACGGTGGTGGCCGTGCGGGGCGCCGGCCCGAACCCGCCCCGGTCGCGGCTGTCGACGTCGACGGCGGCCAGGGCGTCCCGCAACGTCCCCGCGTCCGGCGTCCGGGACGCCGGATCCGTCGCCAGGGCGTGTCTGAGCACCTCGTTGAAGGCACTCGGCACTCCCGGCAGATCGGCGTAGGGCCAGGTGTGCCGGACGATGAGTTCCGCGAGACTGAGCTGAGTGCCGTCGTCGGGGTGGTGCGGCGGGCGGCCCCGCAGCAGGGCATAGAGCGTCGCGGCGAGTGAGTAGACGTCGCCGGTCGTCGTGGGCTCGGCCAGGTGGAAGGCCTCGGGCGGCGCGTACGCCGGGGTCAGCGCCTCGCGGGTCACCGACAGTTCACGGTCGGGCCGGGGCATGGCGGCCAGTCCGAAGTCGGTGAGCGCGGCGGCGCCGTACCGGTTGACCATGATGTTGCCCGGCTTGATGTCGCGGTGCAGTACCCCGGCAGCGTGCGCCGCGGCCAGCGCGTCGGCGATACCCAGCCCGATGTCGCGGGCCTCCCTGACGGTGAGCGGTCCGTGGCGGTGCAGGCGATCACCGAGCGAGCCGCCGGGACAGAGCTCCATGACCATGTACGGGCGGTCGTCACCGAGGACGCCCGCGTCGTAGACCGGGACCACATGTGGATGCCCGGACAGCCGACCCGCCGCGGTGACCTCACGCAGGAAGCGCTGCCGGTCACGGTCCGAGGTCAGAGTCCTGCTGTCCACCTTCAGTGCGACTTCCCGGCTCACCGCCGACTGGTGCGCCCGGTAGACCGTGGCGAAGCCGCCTCGGCCCAGGACCTCCTGGATCTCGTACCCGGAGAGTTCCACGTGTTCATACCGCATGGTGCCGTCATCCCCCAGCGTGCAACTCCCCACGGCAGAACGTCAGACCGGGGGCCGCGCCGACTCTAGCCCAGCCGTGCGAGCCGGTGGGGCCGGTGCCGGTCGCGCGATCGCCGGGGGACAAAGGGGAGCGGGTGCCTGGCCCCTGGCACCGCCCGTGACCGAATCCCGGGACCCGGCTCAGCGGGCGGTGCGGACCCCGTCCAGCGCCACCGAGAGGACGCGGTCGCGCTGGGCGTCGTCCAGGAAGTTCGTCGCCGTGATCCCGGAGACCATGCGCAGCAGGTCGTCGAAGTCCATGTCGGCCCGCGCCTCGCCCGCCTTCTGCGTGCGCTCGAAGAGGGGGCCGCCGGCCGCGTACATCGATTCCCGGCAGGCCAGGAAGATCTCCGACTCGCCGTTGAGTGCCTCGCGAATGGCCCGCTTCGTGACCGTGTAGTCCACGAAACGGCGCAGCCATGACGTCAGCGCCACCCATGGTTCCTGGTCGGCGACCTCCTCGGCGACCCGGCACAGCTCGTCGACCTCGCCCGCGTAGACACTCTCGAAGAGATGGCGGCGGGTCGGGAAGTTCCGGTACAGCGTGCCGATGCCCACGCCCGCACGACGGGCCACGTCCTCCAGGGAGGCCTCCGCGCCGCTCTCCGCGAACGCCTCGCGGGCGGCCGCCAGCAGCGCGTCGTAGTTGCGGGCCGCGTCCTTACGGTGCGGGCGCCGGGACGCGACGATCTCGCTGACGGGGAACGGCTGTGCCGTCACTGCTGCCTCCCGGCTGGATCGAGGTTGAAGCGGAGGTATGCCTCCGCTACAGTGGAGGGGTACCTCCACTTTACCAGTCGGGGTGCGTTCGGCGTGGACGCGTGCGGCCGCACGCGCAGCCGACGCGTTCGTACCCCCGCCGGCCCGTCCTCGACTTTCGGCGGGCTGCGGCTACAGCGCAGCCCTGCCCCTGACCGTTCATTCGGCGACGTCCGTTCAGTGAACGCCCCCTCGGCGACCGTCCATTCCGCGGCCGCCCATTCATCGAACGTCCAGTCCGCGACCGCCCTCGCGGCCGTCGGTGTGCCCGGCGCCGCCGCGCGATCCAGACACCCCGCCCCAACCCGCCCATCCCGTACGACCGTGGCCCGACGACCTCGGCCGCATCCTGTCCGGAGAGGCTTTTCATGCCCCGCACGTCCACCCGCCTCACCTTCGCGGTCCTCGCGACCGGTGCCGGTGTGTTCGCCATGCTGCAGTCGCTGATCGCGCCGGCGCTGCCGACCGTCCAGCACGCGATGCACACCTCTCAGTCCACCGCGACCTGGGTGATGACCGCCTATCTGCTGTCCGCCTCGATCTTCACGCCCATCCTCGGCCGGGTCGGCGACCTGATCGGCAAGAAGCGCACCCTCGTCGCCGTCCTCCTGACCGTCCTGGCCGGCTGTCTGCTCGCCGCACTCGCGCCCACCATCGGCGTACTGATCGTCGCCCGGGTCGTGCAGGGCGTCGGCGGAGCCCTGTTCCCGCTGTCCTTCGGCATCATCCGGGACGAGTTCGCCGCGTCCCAGGTGAGCGGCAGCATCAGCAACCTGTCCGCGGTGATCGCAGCCGGTGGGGGAGTCGGCATGGTGGCGGCCGGTCCGATCGTGACCGCGCTCGACTACCGCTGGTTGTTCTGGATCCCCGTCGGCGTCGTCGCGGTCACCGCGCTGATCGCCCTGCGCTACGTCCCCGAGTCGCCCAACCGAGCCCAGGGCCAGGTAAATTGGCTCGGTGCCGCGCTGCTGTCGGGCTGGCTGGTCGCCCTTCTGCTGCCGCTCAGCCAGGCGAGTCACTGGGGCTGGGGATCGGTCAAGGTGATCGGTCTGTTCGCCGCGGCCGTGCTGCTCTTCGCGCTCTGGCTGCGCTCCGAGGCCCGCTCCCGCAGCCCGCTCATCGACCTGCGCATCATGCGGCTGCCCGCCGTGTGGACCACCAACGCCGCCGCGCTGCTGTTCGGCGCGGGCATGTACGCGATCTGGTCCTTCCTCCCCGGGTTCGTCCAGACCCCGACCCGGGCCGGCTACGGCTTCGGCGCGAGCGTGACCGCCGCCGGGCTGCTCATGCTGCCGATGCTGATCGCGATGTTCTGCTCGGGCGTGCTGAGCGGTCGGCTGGAGCCCGTCCTCGGTGCCAAGAAACTGCTGGTCGCCGGTGCGGCGCTCGGCGCGGTCGCCTGTGGGTTCCTCGCCCTCTGGCACGACCGGCCGTGGCAGGTCGCCTTCGCGGCGGGTGTCTTCGGCCTCGGCATCGGACTCGCCTTCGCCGCGATGGCCAACCTCATCGTCGGCAGCGTCCCGGCCGAACAGACCGGCGCCGCGACCGGGATGAACGCCAACATCCGCACCATCGGCGGGTCCGTCGGCGCCGCGGTCACCAGCGTCCTGGTGACCGGCAGGCTCCAGTCCTCGGGCCTGCCGTACGAGTCCGGGTACACCCACGGGTTCACCCTGCTCGCCCTGCTCTGCCTGGCCGCCGCACTGGCCGCACTCCTCGTCCCAGCCCGGCGCGCGGTACGGCTGTCCGGCGCGCCCCGGGCTTCGGGACGGACCATGAGCGGCGATGCCGATGCCGATGCCGATGTCGATGCCGCTTCCGCAGCCACGACCGACGCCGAGGCCGTCGCGCCGGGCGCGCGGAGCTGACGGGACCGACGGGGTACGGCACGGGGACAGGTCCGGCACCGGCTCTGGTTCGGTGCCGGACCCGTCCGCGGGTGGTCCGCGTCCGGCGCTGCTCCGGGCCCGGACCGGCTTCGCCGGCCGGAGGTCTCTCAGTCGTCGCCGGTCAGTTCCGCGAACTCGTCGAGCAGCGCCGCCGCCTCCGTCACATCGTCCGTGAGGGGGCGGTCCCGCATGTCCGGATCCAGCGCCGCCGCCGCGCGGACGTAGGCGCGGCCCGCCGGGGTGTCCGGGGCGGGCGGCGTGCCGCGAAGTCGCAACGCCCGTACTGCGGCCACGAGTTCGCAGGCCAGGACCAGCCGGTACGCCTGTGCCAGCCGCAACGACTTGCGGGCCGCCTGGGTCGCGAAGGTCGCCGCCTCCTCCAGGCCCTGGGACAGCACCACGTGTCCGAGCGCGGCCGGAGCGGCACACGCCTGTATCTCGGCGAGGGCGGAGGCTGCGCTGTACTCAAGGATCATCATTCCCGACCCGGCCGAGGACTCGTCGGCCAAGTAGGAGCGCAGCCCGGTGAGTTCGGGACGGCCGAGGGCGGAGAGCCGAGCCGCCGACAGCCGGGCCGTGCCGAGCACGGCGAGGCCCAGTTGGTCGAGCGCGAGAGTGAGCGGCGCCGTGAAGAAGCCGCCGTGGTGCCGTGCGACAGGAGCGCCCGTGGTCTCGTCCCAGCCGATGAGAGGGTTCTCGGTGGCGGAGTTGAGATCGATCGACAGCACTCGCTCCAGGCCGGACCAGGCTTCGATCGCGGGGCCGTGAGCCTGCGGGAAGCAGCGGAAGCCGAAGGGGTCCTGCACCCGCGCCGGCGCCGCGCTCGGCAGCCCCGGTACGGCCGTTCCGCTCCCGGCCGCCACGCCGAGCAGTTCCCGGACACGGGCCGCCACCTGTGCGACCGCCGGGTGCGGATGGGCCGCGTGGACCTCGGGTGCGTACGGCTCCAGGGAGCCGCCCACCGCGTGCAGGGAGAGCGCGGCCACCGGATGCGCGGCGCGGAGCGGGACGCTGAGGTCGTGACAGGCGAGCGCGGACTGTCCGAGGGTGAGGGCGTTGCTGCTCAACAGGGCGAGTGCGTCTCCGCGTTGCATGGGCAGACTTGCCGGGAAGGGGCTCCCGGGGAACGGGCTCTCGGCGAGCGGGCCCTCGGGGAGGGAACTCCCGGAGCCCGCCCGGTCCCGTACCCAGGTGCCGTGGCCGAAGAGGGCGAGCCCCAGCTGGGCCAGCGCCGTCAGATCGCCGGTGCCCACGGAACCGTACTCGGGGACCCGGGGATGCACTCCCGCCCGGAGCGCGTCCGCGACGGCCACCGCGATCTCCGGCCCCAACCCCGATCCCCCGGCGAGGAGTTGGTTGGCGCGCACCACCATCATCGCGCGGACGTGGCGCGCCGGAAGGGGTTCGCCCACGCCGCCCGCGTGACTCAGCAGCAGCCGCAGATCATGGCCGGCGCCGTCGTGTTCCTCGACGACGAGCCCCCGGTGCGCTCCGACGCCGGTACTGCGCCCGTAGACCCGGGCACCCTCGGCGGCCAGCCGGCGCGCGGCGCGCCGACTGCGCTCCATCGACTCAAGTGCCGCCGGATGCAAGAAGGGTGGCATCGCTCCGTCGGCGATCCGGGCCACCGTGTCGGCATCGAGACCGCGGCCGTGGAGGGCGGCACCGGGCGGTGTGGTGCCGTCGGCCGGGCCGCCGGAGGCCACGTCCGCGTCGGCCGTGCGCTTGAGCATGACGGACGTTCACTCCTTGGCCGTTCGCCGCCGGAAGGCCGGGCCGGGGGATGGACCCCCGGCCCGCAGGCACCCGTCAACCGGCTGCCGGTACCGACGTCAGCCGAGTTCCGCCGAGGCCAGCCAGTTCTTCGCCACGTCCAGCGGGTCCTTGTTGCCGTCCTGCACCTCGCTGTTGAGCTTCACGAGGGCTTCGGTGTCGAGCTTCGCCGAGAGGTCATTGAGGACGGAAACTCCGGCCGCCGGCAGATCGCTCTTGTATGTCAGCGGAGTTACATTCTCGAATCCGAAAAGATTCTTGGGATCCTGCAGCACGACAAACTTGTTCTTGCTGATTCCGGGGTCCGTGGTGAAAATATCCGCGGCCTGGATGTTGTTGCCCTTCAGGGCCGCCACGGTGAGCGGACCGCCCGCGTCCAGTGCCTTGAAGGTCTTGAAATCGAGACCGTATACGGACTTCAGGCCCTTGAGGCCCTGCTGCCGGGTCTGGAACTCGGGGGACCCTCCGATGACCAGGTCCTTCGCCACCTCGGCGAGGTCGGTGATGCTCGACTCGGCCGTGAGGCTGTACTTCTTCGCCGTGGCCTCGTTGAGGGCGATCGCGTCCTTGTCCTGGGCCTTCGACGGAATCAACAGGGAGAGCTTCGGGTCGAGTTTGGCCGAGATGGCCTGGCTGGTCTCGTCGACGGACGCCGGAGCGGCCTTGGCGTCCAGGTATGCGAGCAGTGCGCCGTTGTACTCCGGCAGGACCGTGATCGTTCCGTTCTTGATCAGGCCGTACGTGGTCTCGCGACTGCCGATGTTCAGCTTGTAACTGACCTTGATGCCCTTGGATTTGAGGGCCTCGCCGTAGATGTCGGCGAGCAGGATGCTCTCGGGGAAGTTGTTGGAACCGACGACGACCGTACCGCCCTTGGCGGCATCACCCGTCAACGGGTTCTTGTCGGACGAGTCGTTGGAGGAACCGCAGCCAGTCAGCGCGGCCGCGGCTACAACCAGCAGGGAAACAGCGTAGGTTGCGGAGGTTCGAGTGCTTCTGGCGATGGTCACGTTGTTCATCCAGACTTGGCAATCGGTGGGGCGGTGGTGGCCGGTGGGCGCGGGTGGTGACGGTCCTGACGATCCAATCGAGCCGCCTCAACTACCGTCAAGACACGAATAGATCACTGATGGGGACCGTACAGCTTCAGCCCGTAGGCGCAACGTGACCGAAATCCGAGCGAACCAGGCGTCCGGGCGTGCCACTTTTCGGTTGATCATGGCCGTACTCTTACGGCAGCCGCTAGTGTTGGCCGCGTCGAGGGCCCCCTTCCACTTGTCGGCCCGATCGCGCTGTTCGTGACCTTTGATCCAGGCAGGCCTGCCAATGGGCTTCCAACGGGGAATGAAGTCAAGGAGGTTGGGTGCCCGCGCACAGAAAAGCCGACTCGGGGCAGCCGTCGACGGCTCTTCGGGCCGGCCGGACCCCATCTCTGCTGGACCGCTGGCCTTTCCGCCGGAAACTCAATGTTCTGGTGATCGTGCCGCTCGCCGTCATCTCCGCGATGCTCGCCTATGTCGTCTCCGGTGAAATGGACCGGGCGCAGTCGGCCGCCGACACCGCCCAACTCGTGCGCGACAGCGCGCAGGTGACCAAGCTCATCGACGCCGTGCAGACCGAGCACCGGCAGGCACTCCTGGTCTCCCTGCGCTACGAGGCGGCCCGCTCGGGGGAGAGCCCGCCCGACACCGCCGCCTATCTGGCCGCGCAGGAGAAGGTCGGTACCCGCATCGATGCCGTGCGGGCCGCCTACAGCGACCGGCTGCCCGAGGGCGAGGCCCAGGCCCTGAAGGAGCTGGAGGGCCTGGACAGCCTCCGCAAGACGGTCGAGCAGGGGCCGATCCCCGCCGACAACATCGACCCGGCGTACGGATCGGTTATCGAAGGCCTCATCGACGGCCTCGGCCTCGGCCAGTCGGGCGGCGAGTCCTCCGCGTCCGCGGCCAATCTGCTCGACGCCCTGCTGCGCGCCGACACCGCCCACGCCTCCTTCGAGACCAGCGTCTTCGCCGCCCGTACCCGCGACGCGAACGCGCTCATCGAGTTCACCGGCGCCGTCGGCGACTACGACCAGTACACCTACCAGGCCGAGCGGTTCACCCGGTTCGCCGGCTCGGAACAGGGCACCGACCTCGCCGAGATCGAGCACAGCCCGTACCAGAGCGTCATCACCCAGCAGTGGGCCGCGCTCCAGGTCGACACCGGCGCGCTGGTCGCCGAGAACGCGACGGAGCTGCGTACCGCGCTCGACGAGGCGCTGCGCGCCGGTCCCACCTATGAGCGGCAGGCCGACAACCGGCTGAAGATCGTCCAGTCGCTGATCGGCGAGATCGCAGCGGACGCCCAGTCCGCGTCGAACGTCGCCTGGTGGCGGGTGGCCTGGCTGATCGCCGGCAGCCTGCTCGCCTTCGCCGCCTGGCTGCTGTTCTCCGTGCTGACCCGCCGTTCCGTGGTGCGGACCGTACGCACCCTCACGGCGGCGGCCCAGCATGTGGCCCGCGCCGCCGCGAGCGAGCTCGCCCGGGTCGCGGACGACGACGCCGACGACGCGAGCCCGCCGCGGCTGGAAGCCGTTCCGGTGCCGGTGCGCGACGAGATCGGTGAACTGGCGGAAGCGTTCAACCAGGTTCAGGTCACCGCGAGCGCGCTGCTCGAACGCCAGGTCGTCAGCCGGCGCAACATCGCCGAGATGTTCGGCAACGTCGGACGCCGGGTCAGTAACCTGACGGCCCGTCAACTCGCCCTGATCGACTCGGTGGAGCGCGGCGAGACCGACCCGGAAGTGCTGGACCGGCTGTACCGCATCGACCACATCGCCGTCCGTCTCCAGCGCAACGCCGACAGCCTCATGCTGCTCGCCGGGATCAGTGAGACCGGCCTCAACACCGAACCGATGCGGCTCAGCAACATCGTCCGCGCCGCGCTCGGCCAGATCGAGGGCTACCAGCGCGTCACCCCGCACGCCGAGGGCGATGTCACCGTCGTCCCCGACATCGTGGGCGACCTGACGCTGATGCTCGCCGAACTCCTGGAGAACGCCGTGATGTTCTCCCCGGCGACCAGCGGTGTCGAAGTGGTCCTGCGGCCCCGGCACGGAGGGGGCGGAGCCCTCGTCGAGATCATCGACCACGGCCTCGGCATGAGTCCCGAGCGGCTGGAACAGGAGAACGCCCGGCTGATCCGGCGCGAACGCCTCGACCTGGCGCCGACGGAGGTCCTCGGCCTGTTCGTGGTCGGCGGCCTGTCCCGGCGCTGGGGCATCGAGGTCGTCCTGTCCCGCACCCCGGGCGGCGGCGTCACCGCCACCGTCGCGGTGCCCACGTCCCACCTCGTGCTCGGCGACCCGGGCCCCTCGGTGGCGCGGGCCCCGAGCATCCGGCCGCCCGCGCGCCGCTCCGGCCCGAGCGAGCCGCGCCCGGCGCGGGTCGAGGCGCCGCCCGGACCCGCGGGTCTGCCCCGCAGGGTGCCCGCGTGGTCCCAGAGCGCCCAGTCCGACCAGCTCGCCCAGTCCCCCGGCCACGCCCGCCGTTCGGAAGCGGCGAACGACACCGGCGCCGAGCGTGCGACGACGCACGGCGGCGCCCGGCCCGGCACCGGAGCCGATTCGGCACCCACGGGCCCGGCGCGGTCCGGCGACGCAGGTCCGCTGCGCCGCCGGGTTCGCGGGGCGACCCTGTCGGCCGGCACGGCGTCGAGCCGGCTGCCGAGGCCCAAGGAGCCCCCGACCCACCGCAGGCCGCCCTCCTGGCAGCCCACGGACGCCGAGGCGGCGCGCTCCGAGCTCGACGAGTTCGAGGCCGCCGTCCTGCGGGCCGACCGCGAGAGCGCGGCCGAGAACCACCCGACCGGGGCGACCCGGCAGGGCGGCAGGCCCGACGGCCGGACCGAACCCAACACCCAGAACAGAAGACCCTCTTCCCCGGAAGGCATGAGCACGTGACCATGTGGACAGGCGAGCCGGAGTCCCGAACAGCGGAACCCGCGGCGGACGTGAAGACTGCCGCCGCCGACTTCAACTGGCTGCTCAATCGATTCGCCACCGAGACAGCCGGGGTCGTCGACGTGATCGGTGTCTCCTCCGACGGACTGCTCATCGCGGTCTCCCAACTGCGCGGCCAGGCCGACTCCGAGCGGCTCGCGGCGATCGTCTCCGGAATCACCAGCCTCGCCATGGGCGCCTCCGGCAACTACGGCCTCGGCAGCCTCAACAAGGTCATCATCGACCTGGAGGAAGGGCACGTCCTGGTGTCCGCCCTCGGCGCGGGAGCGGTGCTCGGGGTGGTCGCCTCGAAGGAGGCGAAGCTCGGCAACATCGCGTACGAGATGACGCTCTTCGCCAACCGGGCCGGCGCGGTGCTGAGCCCGCAGTTGGTGATGGAGCTGAAGAACACTGTGGGCATCGCACCGACAGGTTGACGTCCGACGGTGCGTCACATGACCGGTGACGCCCGGCGAGGTGAAGGGGGAGGACGTGATGACGTCCGGCGAGCCATTGGCCGGCGGCGACGCCGAATGGGGAGTGGAGCGCCCCGCCTCGGTCGTCCGGCCGTTCCTGCTGACCGCGGGGCGGATCGCCGGGGGAGACAGTCTCGTACCGCCGATCCCGATCGAGACGCAGGTGGTGGCCACCGATGTGGGGCTGGCGGCGCTGGACGCCTTCATCTTCGACCAGCACCGCGACATCATCACGGTCTGCCGTCAGCCGCAGTCGCTCGCGGAGATCGCGGCCAAACTCCGGATGCACTTGAATGTGATCCGGGTACTCGCCGACGATCTGCGCGCCGACGGTCAACTGGCCCTGTACGCACCGCAGGTTCACTCCAACCGCGATGTCACCGTTCTGCGAAGGGTTATCGATGGTCTCCGAGCTATCCCCGACTCCCGGGGCGCGATCCGTGAGGGCTGACGACGAGCGGCCCCGGCCGCCGCTGCCGGTGAAGATGGTGATCGCGGGCGGCTTCGGCGTGGGCAAGACCACGACGGTGGGGGCCATTTCGGAGATCGAGCCGCTGACCACCGAGGCGTCCATCACCTCGGTCGCCGCCGGTGTCGACGACCTCACCCACACTCCGGAGAAGGTGACGACGACCGTCGCCATGGACTTCGGCTGTGTCACCCTCGATCCGACGCTGAAGCTCTACCTGTTCGGCACCCCCGGCCAGGAGCGGTTCGGGTTCATGTGGGACGACCTCGTCGAGGGCGCGCTCGGCGGGCTCGTCATCGTCGACACCCGACGCCTCGACGACTGCTACGCGGCCGTCGACTACTTCGAGCACCGCGAGATCCCCTTCGCGGTGGCGGTCAACGCCTTCGACGGCAAACTCGAACACGATCTGGACGACGTACGGTGGGCCCTCGACGTCGCCGACCACGTCCCACTGACCGTCTTCGACGCCCGCGACCGGGGATCCGTACGCGACGCCCTGCTCGTCGTCCTCGAACACGCCCTGGCGAGGGCCGAGCGCTAGCGAGAAGCCTCCCACCACAGCGTCGGACGGCATAGGGAGAACGGGTGAACAGACCGGCCCCGGGCCATGCCCCGGTCCTGTACGCCATGTCGGCGACCTGCACGGCCATAGGCGCCCTGCTGTGGGTGCGCGGCTGGAGCAGTTCGCCCCCCAGGGCCTATGCGGGCTTCCTGGCTGCCGACGGTTACACCCCGTCGGCCTGGCGGGTGTGGTCGCGGGCAGTGCCCGACGAACGTCTTGGCCTGTACCTCGTCGCGGCCGGGCTGGTGCCGGCCGTGGCGGCGCGCATGATCTCCGTCCGGCGGGGCTGAGCGGCGCAGGTTGTGTCAAGTGGAGCGTGTTCCGGAAGCGGGGACGGCCCGAGGCCGTCCCCGCACCGGTTGCAGGTGGCCGGGGTGCTACGCGGCCCGGCGTCTGCGTACGCCGGGGGAGACCGCCAGTTTGCCGAGGGCCCAGAACAGCAGCAGGACGAGCAGCGCGAGGAGAGCCGTGAGGGCCGCTCCGCCGACCACCTTCTCGTAGTCGTGCTGGTAGAGGCCGTCCAGGATGTACCTGCCGACCCCGCCGAGGGACACATAGGCCGCGATCGTCGCCGTCGAGACGATCTGGATCGTCGCCGAGCGCAGCCCGCTGAGGATCAGCGGCAGCGCCGCCGGGACCTCGACCTGGAACAGGATCTGTGTCTCCGGCATGCCCATGCCGCGGGCGGCGTCGACGGGGGACGGGTCCACGGTGCGGATCGCCTCGTAGGTGGTGATGAGGATCGGCGGGATCGCCAGCACCACGAGCGGGATCATCACGGGCACGATGCCGAGACCCAGCCAGACGAACATCAGGACCAGCAGACCGAAGGTCGGCAGCGCGCGGGCGCCGGTGGCCAGAAAGGCCAGCGCGTTGCCGCCGCGTCCGGTGTGTCCGGTGATCAGACCGATCGGCAGACCGATGGCCGCGGCGATCGCGAGGGCCGCGGCCGTGTACTGGATGTGCTCCCACACGCGCTGTGGGATGCCGTCGTAGCCGTGCCAGTGGGAGCCGTCGCTGAAGAAGGACTGCATGAAGTTGAGTACGTTCACGACACGCCCTCCGGGGTAGGGGCGGTGGCGTCCATGGCGGTGGCCCCGGAGCGTCCGGCCGCGCCGCCGGACGGCGGCTGCCAGGGGGTGAGGAACCGGCGCAGCAGGACCAGCACGGCGTCGATCAGGATCGCGAGGACGGCGGTGGTGACCACCGAGGTCACGGCGAGCCGGGGACGGCCGTACAACTGCGCGGTGGTCAGCAGATTTCCGAACGCCCCTTGGTTGCCGATCAGCGCGCCGACGCTCACCAGGCTGATGCTGGAGGCGACCGCCACCCGCAGTCCGGCCATGATCGCCGGTACGGCGATGGGCAGTTGGACCTGGAAGTAGCGGCGCGCGAGGCCGATGCCCATGGCCGAGGCGGCGGCGTTCGTCTCCTCGGGCACCGAGTTGATGCCGTCGACGACCGCCGGTACGAGCACGACCAGGCTGTACAGGCACAGCGGGATCATCACGGTCAGCTGGGACAGCCCGGTGTAGTCGATGAGCACCACGAAGAAGGCGATCGACGGGATCGCGTAGAGCACCGTCGAGGTCCACAGCACCGGCGCGTAGAGCCAGTCGAAGTGGGCGCACAACAGGCCGACGGGCAGCGCCAGCAGGAGTCCCACCAGGACCGGGACGAGCGCCTCCTGCAGATGGATGGCGATCAGGCCGCCATAGCTGTGCTGGAGGTCGCTCGGTATGTCGAAGAACCCGTTCATCGCCCGGCCTTCGCCGGCGACGTCTCCTGAGGGGCGTCCGCCGCCCGTCGCTGCCGGGCCAGCCGGATCGCCGCGGCGACCGTCTCCTGCCCGGCGACCCCGAGCACCTGCCCGGAGGCGTCGACGCCGACCGCCCGGCCGGTCGGCGACAGCACGGCCCGGTCCAGAGCGACCCGCAGAGAGTCACGGCCCACCTCGAAGCTCGGGCCGTACGGTTCGAGGTCCTTGATGTCTCCGTCCCAGGTGCCGGGGTCGGCCCAGCCGAGCGGTTTGCCGTCGGCGTCGGTCACCAGGACGGGCGTCCCCTCCGGGTCGCGTCCGGCGATCTCCCGCCAGTCGGAGCCGACGGGGAAGACCCGGGAGCGGTCGAGTTCGAGATCGCGGGTGGAGAGGAACGACAGCCCGCGGATGCCCCGGTCGGCGCCGAGGAACTGTTCGACGAACGGATCGGCCGGCGCCGAGAGGATCTCGTCGGGGGTGGCGAACTGGGCGAGCTTGCCGCCGGTGCGCAGCACGGCGATGCGGTCGCCGATGGTGATCGCCTCGTCCATGTCGTGGGTGACGAACACGATGGCCTTGCCCAGTTCGCCCTGGATGCGCAGCAACTCCTCCTGCAGGCCGCGGCGGACGACCGGGTCGACCGCCGAGAACGGCTCGTCCATGAGCAGAATGGGCGGGTCCGCCGCCAACGCGCGGGCGACGCCGACCCGTTGCTGCTGGCCGCCGGAGAGCTGGTACGGATAGCGGCGGGCCATGGCCGGGTCGAGACCGACCCGTTCCATCAGTTCCGCCGCGCGGTCCCGGGCGCGCTGCTTGGACCAGCCGAGCAGCCGGGGAACGGTGGCGATGTTGTCGAGGATCGTCCGGTGCTGGAAGAGACCGGCGTTCTGGATGACGTAACCCATGGAGCGGCGCAGGGCGTTGACCGGCTTGCTCCGGATGTCCTCGCCGTCGACGCGGATCGTGCCGCCGCTCGGCTCGATCATGCGGTTGATCATGCGGAGCGTGGTGGTCTTGCCGCAGCCCGAAGGTCCGACGAGAACGGTGATGGAGTGGTTCGGTATCTGGAGGGACAGGCGATCGACGGCCACCGTGCCGTCGGCGTATCGCTTGCTGACATCTTCGATGGCTATCAAGCGTCGAAACCCTTCGGAACGGCCTTGCTCGCGCGTGGCGCGATCACGTGCACGAGGGTGCGTAGTCTAGCCAGTTGATGTTCGTTCCCGGTCATGACAGGTCGTGAATGTCGGGCAGACGTCCGATTTCCCTCGGCGCGCGCAGGTGGGGCGGACGTTTGTCATCCCGTGCGCGTCCCGGTCGTACGAGTCCTTTCGGCGCCCAGGCGTTCGCCGCGCTGGACCCGCAGATGGAGCGCGGCCCAGGTGCGGTACGGCCGCCAGTTCTCCGAGATCTCGGACACTTCGCGCTCCGGCCCGTACTGCTCGGTGATCTCCGCGGCGAGCCTGCGTTCCTGGGTCGGCAGGACGTCGGGGTGGTTCGCGCCACGGACGACGACGAGTTCGGCGGCGAAGGCGCCCAGCCCCTTGACCTGTTGGACCTGGCGCATCGCGTCCCGCGGTTCCAGGGACCGCAGTTGGGCGGCGTCGAGCACTCCGTCGAGAGCGGCCCGGGCGACGGCGTGCAGGTATTCGGTCTTGCGCCAGGGCAGTTCGACGTCCAGCCGGAGCAGGGCCTCGGGCGCCGGGAACGCGCCGCCGGTGCCGTAGCCGGAGACGAGGTCGTCGCGCATGCCGCGGGCCGCGTTCCTCCCGGTGCGCTGGGTCAGCACCGCCCAGCCGGCGGCCTCGTACGGTGAATGGAAGCCGCACGGGCGAAGCCCCGGCCGGCGGGCCTGGATCCGGCCGATCACCGGGTCGCGGTCGCCGACTCCTGGCCAGCCGCGGGCGTCGACGTCCAGGGACAGGAAGCGGCGCACCTGCTCGGCGGCGGCGTCCAGATCGCCGTCCCCCGTGACCGCGACCCGGGCGGTCGACCCGCTCTGTGTCACCTCCGCCGCGACCCGGTGCCAGTCGGCGTCGGCGTGGAAGACGGTACGCAGCGCCGCGCCCGCACCTCCGGTCTCAGCAGGGGGCACGGGTGCCATCTCCTCCCAGAACTCCCGGCTGTTCTCCAGAGACCAGGGACCTGCCACCTCGAACTCGACCGTGTGCCGCGCCATGTCCAACCTCCCGCTCGGGACACGTTCACCGTGTCTGCGAGCACCACTGTGGAGGCGATACCTGACAATTTCCGTCAGCTATTCCGGCGGTTCCGTATCCGGTCGACCAGGGTGGAAGGGGGGAAACGGGGGGCGGACCGCATGACGCGTGGCGTCGAGGCCGGCTCCTGCATGTCACCCGTCGAGGCCAGGCACCCGCACGGGAGGGTGATTCAGCCCTCGGAGCGCGCCGGGGCCGAAGCCGCGCCGACCAGCTCCCGCGGCCGCTCGTGCGACACGGTCCGCTCGACGGGCCCACGGCCGCCCTGCCGCCACAGCCACGCGATGTCGCGGCCGAACGACCACACGAGCAGCGCGAGGGCCGTCAGCACGGCCGCCATGTTCACGTCGTACGGCAGGACGTCGGCGCCCGCGACCAGCAGGATGACGCCCTGCAGGGCCGCCACCGTCTTGCGCGCCATGCTCGGCGGCAGCTCGCCGTTCAGCCACGGCATCACCCGGGCCGCCGCGACGAACGCGTACCGCATCGTGCCGATCAGCAGCACCCACGGACCGAGCGACATCCCGACGTACACGCTCAGCACCAGGATCAGGAACGCGTCCACCTCCATGTCGAAGCGGGCGCCCAGGGCGGAGGACGTGCCGGTCCGCCGGGCGACCTTGCCGTCGACGCCGTCGAGGATCAGGGCGACCGCCGTCAGACCGACCAGCAGACTCACCGGCGGCGAGCTCTGGAAGGAGTCCGCGACCAGCGCGGTGACGCCGCCCACCAGGATCGCGCGGCCGAGCGTGACCCGATTGGCGGGTCCGAAGGAGCGGGGCTGCGAGCGCCGCAGCGCGCGGGTGAGCACCGCCCAGGTGGCGATCGCGAAAGCCAGACCGGTCAGCCAGCCCGCGGGCCCCATCCCGATCGCCGAGCCCAGCAGGGCCAGCAGCAGGAGCTGCACGCCGGCTCCCACCATGGTCTCCTGCTGGGGGAGCCTCGCGCCGTACATGTTGTTCAGGGCCACCGCAGATCCTCCGGCCGAATGACAGATTCGATCAACGCCGCGTACCGTGTGCGCGACTTGTCACTGCTCCGTACGTGAAGATCTGCTGAATCGTTCAGGGGGACGCTCATGGAACTCACAGCTCACGCCTTCTGGCTCGCATCGCCGGGCCACGGTGAGATCCGGGACGTCACCCTGTCCGCGCCCACGGAGGGGGAGGTGCTGGTCCGCACGCTCTACTCCGGAGTCAGCAGGGGCACCGAGACCCTCGTGTTCCGCGGGGGAGTCCCGGAGAACCAGCACGCCTCGATGCGCGCGCCCTTCCAGGACGGGGATTTCCCCGCGCCCGTGAAATACGGCTATCTGAGTGTCGGCCGGGTGGAGGAAGGACCCGGGCATCTGCTCGGGCGCACGGTCTTCTGCCTCTACCCGCACCAGACGCGGTACGTCGTCCCGGTGAGCGCCGTGACGGTCGTACCCGAGTCCGTGCCAGCCTCCCGCGCCATCCTCGCCGGCACCGTCGAGACCGCCGTGAACGCCCTGTGGGATGCCGCCCCGCTGATCGGCGACCGGATCGCCGTGGTCGGCGGCGGCATGGTCGGCTGCTCGGTGGCCGCGCTGCTCGCCCGCTTCCCCGGAGTGCGGGTCCAGCTCGTCGACGCCGACCCGGCACGCGGTGCCGTCGCCCGCGCCCTCGGCATCGACTTCGCGCTCCCCGAGGACGCCGAGGGCGAACTCGACCTCGTCGTGCACGCCAGCGCCACCGAGGCCGGACTCACCCGCTCCCTCGACCTGCTCGCCCGCGAGGGGACCGTCATCGAGCTGAGCTGGTACGGAGACCGCCGGGTCGCTCTGCCGCTCGGCGAGGCCTTCCATTCCCGCCGGTTGACCCTGCGCAGCAGCCAGGTGGGTTCCGTTTCCCCCTCCGGCCGGGCCGGAAGGACGTACGCCGACCGTCTGGCGCTCGCCCTGGACCTCCTCGCCGAACCGGCCTTCGACGCGCTGATCACCGGCGAGTGCGCCTTCGGGGAACTTCCGGACGTGATGGGGAAACTGGCCTCCGGATCGATACCCGCCCTGTGTCACCGTGTCGCCTACGAAGACGTTTGAGCCGACGAGAACCGGCCTGACCTCTACGGACTCCGAAGAAAGGGCGACAGGCGGCTGAACAAGGTGAACAGGACAGCCGTACTACACGACGTGATCCCGGCAGAGGATCAGACGCACCGCACCTGGAGGGTCGTCCGTTGTTCAGCATCACCGTCCGCGATCACCTGATGATCGCCCACAGCTTCCGTGGCGAGGTCTTCGGACCCGCGCAGCGCCTGCACGGGGCGACGTTCCTGGTGGACGCCACCTTCCGCCGCGCCGAGCTGGACGACGACAACATCGTCGTCGACATCGGACTTGCCACGCAGGAGCTCGGCGCCGTCGTCAGCGAGTTGAACTATCGCAATCTCGACAGCGAGCCGGACTTCAAGGACACCAACACCTCGACCGAGTTCCTGGCGAAGGTCGTCGCCGACCGGCTCGCGAGCCGTGTGCACGCCGGAGCCCTGGGCGAAGGTGCCCACGGCCTCGCCGGCATCACGGTCACTCTGCACGAGTCGCACATCGCCTGGGCGAGTTACGAGCGTGCCCTGTGACCGACGTGACCCTGGACAAGGCGTCCCCACCGTCCGGCCGTTCCGCCACGACCGCCGGACCGGGTGCCCTGAACTACGTGCCCGTGCAGAACGCGGCCATCAAGAACGCCGAGATCATTCCCATGTCCCTGCGCTCCGTGCACTTCGTCATGCCGGGCGGCGTCGACGACCCGGCCGCGCCGAGCGGCGGCAACGCCTACGACCGCCGGCTCTGCCTCGACCTGCCCGGCTTCGGCTGGCAGGTCCACCGGCACATCGTCCCCGGTGAGTGGCCCCGCCCCGGCGCCGCCGCCCGTACGGAACTCGCCCGGACCCTGGCCGACCTGCCCGACGGCACGGTCGTCCTGCTCGACGGGATCGTCGCCTGCGGAGTCCCCGAGATCGTCGCCCCCGAGGCCGACCGACTGCGTCTCGTCGTCCTCGTCCATCTGCCGCTCGGCGACGAGACCGGACTCGAGCCCGCCGTGGCCGCCGAGCTGGACGCCCTGGAACGTACGACCCTGCGGGCCGTGTCGGCCGTCGTCGCCACCAGCGAATGGGCCGTCCGCCGGCTCGTCGCCCACCACGGCCTCGCCCCCGACCGCGTCCATGTCGCCGCGCCCGGCGCCGACATCGCGCCGCTCGCCTCCGGCACCGACGGCGTCTCGCGGCTGCTGTGCGTCGCCGCGGTGACCCCGCGCAAGGGCCAGCACCGGCTCGTCGAAGCCCTCGCGACCGTCACCGACCTGCCCTGGAGCTGCGTCTGCGTCGGCGGCCTCGGCCAGGACCCGGCCTACGTCGACCACCTGCGCTCCCTGATCGCGAAGTACGGCCTCGATGACCGGCTGCACCTCGCCGGACCGCAGGCCGGCGCCGAACTCGACGCCAGCTACGCCGCCGCCGACCTCATGGTCCTCACCTCGTACGCGGAGACCTACGGCATGGCCGTCACCGAGGCCCTCGCCCGGGGCATCCCCGTGCTGGCCACGGACGTCGGCGGTCTGCCCGAGGCGGTCGGACGCGCCCCCGACGGCGGCGTGCCCGGCATCCTCGTCCCCCCGGAGGACCCGGCGGCGCTCGCCGCCGAGCTGCGCGGCTGGTTCGGCGAGGCCGACGTGCGCCGCCGGCTGAAGGCCGCCGCCCGCGGACGGCGCGCCGCGCTCGACGGCTGGGCGACCACGGCGCGCAGCCTGGCCGGTGTGCTCGGCCGGCTGCCCCACGAACCCCGGAGGGCGGCGTGAGTACCGCGACGACTCCCGCGGGCGGGCCGGACTCCGGCATCCCCGAGATGAAGGTGAGGACCGCCGTGCCCGGTCAGCGAGTCGGGGATCCGGACGCCGACGAGGTGCGCTACGCACCCCAGTGGCTCCAGCTGCGCGAACCCGCCGACGCCGCCGCGCGGGCGGCCGACCTGCTCGACCCGCTGCGCATCCGGCTGGCCAACCGGCCGGTGCGCGGCGGCGACCTGGTCATCCACGACCTCGGGTGCGGCACCGGCTCCATGGGCCGCTGGCTGGCGCCCCGGCTCGACGGCGCCCAGCACTGGATCCTGCACGACCGGGACCCGTACCTCCTGCACTTCGCCACCGTCGGGGCGCCCAAGGCGGCGGCCGACGGCAGCCACGTCGCCATCACCACCCAGCGCGGTGACATCGGCCGGCTGACCGCGGACGCCCTGGCCGGAGCCTCCCTGGTGACCGCGTCGGCGCTGCTCGACGTGCTCACCGTCGAGGAGATCGACCGGCTCGCGGCGGCCTGCGCCGCCGCCGGGGTACCGGCCCTGCTGACGCTGTCCGTCGCCGGCCGGGTCGAACTCACCCCGGCCGACCCGCTGGACGCCGAGATCGCCGAGGCGTTCAACACCCACCAGCGGCGCGGCGAACTGCTCGGCCCGGACGCCATCACGGCCGCCTGCGAGGCGTTCGCCCGCTACGGCGCGACCGTACGGGTGCACCCGAGCCCCTGGCGGCTCGGCCCCGACGAGGCCGCCCTCACCGCGGAGTGGCTGCGCGGCTGGGTCGGCGCGGCGGTGGAACAGCGCCCCGAGCTGGCGGAACGAGCGGAGGCGTATCTCGACTCCCGTCTGACGGCGTGTGCCGCGGGCGAGTTGCGGGTGGTCGTCCACCACAGCGATGTGCTGGCCCTGCCCCACCCGTCCGGGGGTGCGGTGTGAGCGCGGGCCTGGAGACGGTGGGGGTGGCCTCCGCTCCGGCGGCCCCGGCCCCGGATCTCGACGGCCCGCCCCTGAACACCGCCGCGGAGTCCGGCGTATCTGCCTCGCAGGCATCGGACCCCGCGGGCACCGAGCCGGTGTCCGGCCGGGCCGGGGACTCCGTGAGCCCCACGGCCGACGGAACCTCCCAGGGCTCCCGGGCCCGGCTCGCCTTCCGTCGTGTCCGCAAGCACCTCGGCACCGTCGCCGGCGTCCTCATCCTCGGAGTGCTGCTCTGGCGGCTGGGTACCGGGGTGTTCATGGACGGGCTGCGGCGGATCGACGGGACCACACTGGCGGCGGCCATCGGCATCGGGCTGCTCACCACAGTGTTCAGCGCCTGGCGGTGGTGCCTGGTCGCCCGCGAGCTGCGCATCCGGCTCCCGCTGGGCGCGGCCGTCGCGGACTACTACCGCGCGCTGTTCCTGAACGCCGCACTGCCCGGCGGAGTCCTCGGCGATGTGCACCGGGCCGTGCGGCACGGGCAGAGCGCCGGTGACATCGGCCGGGGCGTGCGCGCGGTGGTGCTCGAACGCACCGCGGGACAAGCCGTGTTGGTGGCCGTCGGCGCGGCGGTACTGCTCACCCAGCCGTCACCGGCGCTCCAGCAGTCCCGCGAGGTCGCGCTGATCCTCGCGATCGTCCTGGCGGCCGGCGCGGTGACCTTCGGCGTCGTCCGCAGGCGCCGCACCCCCTCCGCCTCCGGGCGGTACGGCGCAGTCCGAGGCGCGCTCGTCGAGGCGCGGGGTGCCCTGCTGGCCCGGCGCAGCTGGCCCGGTGTGACGCTCGCCTCGGTCATGGTGCTCGCAGGTCACCTGGCGATGTTCGTGCTCGCCGCGCGGGCCGCCGGATCGACCGCGTCCGTCGTCCGGTTGATGCCGCTCGCCCTGCTCGCCCTGCTCGCCATGGGGCTGCCGCTCAACGTCGGCGGCTGGGGTCCCCGCGAGGGCGCCACCGCCTGGGCGTTCGGCGCCGCCGGGCTCGGCGCCGGCATGGGCCTCACCGTCGCGGTGATCTACGGCGTACTCAGCTTCGCGGCGAGCCTGCCCGGCGCCGTGGTCCTGGTCGTCCGGTGGGGTGCCGCGCTCCGGCGCCCCCGCGAGGAGAGCGCGGGAGGGCCCGATCAGTGCAGCGTCTCGGACGTCACCAGGGAGAAATACGCTCCGAAGGCCTCGGTCAGCCCGGCGAGGAGTTCCTTCCCCTTCTCGGCGCCGGCCATCGAGGGACGGCCGATGACCCCGGACTCGGTATAGGCCGACATGCCGAGGGTGAGCAGATGCCGACGGTCGTCGGCGACGAAATCGGAGGTCTCATAACCGTCTTTGACGCATTCCGGATGGGCATGCAGGAGAATGGACGTCTCGATTTCTCCCGCATGCATATCGGTGAGCAACGACGTCTGCACACCGGCCCGTTCACACGCGCCTTCCCAGTCCTCCATGGCCGGGAAAAGCGCCATGCGCGTACCGGTGCCCGCGGATTCCTGGACTACATTGCCCAGTACGTAATTCCCTCCGTGACCGTTGACCACCACCAGGGTGTCGACGCCCGATCGCCGCAACGAGGCGGCGATGTCGCGGACCACGGCGTAAAGGGTCACGGACGAAATGCTGACGGTGCCCGGCCAGGCGGCGTGCTCGTGCGAGCAGGAGATCGTCACCGGAGGAAGAAGTTGCACCGGATAGGCGTCCGCGATCTCCCGCGCGATGGCGCACGCCACGAGTGTGTCGGTCGTCAGGGGCAGGTAGGCACCGTGCTGTTCGAGGCTGCCGACGGGAAGGACGGCGACCTGGCGGGCGACACCGGCCCCCCGCTCGCGGACATCCTCCGTGGTGTCCAGTGACAGCACACCGGACACCGTCGCGCGCGTTCCCGAACTACTCATGTTTTCACGGCCCTTTCGACTCTGCTTAGGAACCAGATCATGACAGATAACTTTGGCGTACTCGGCGGGAATGCCCACCTCACAGGTGTCGAACGAGTCGTGATTGCCCCACTGCCCACCGAGTACGGCGATTTCCAGGCCGTGGGCTACTTCGACCACGACCGCGGCGAGGAACAAGTCGTCCTCGTCTACGGCGACTTGGACACCCTCAGGGAAGGGGACGTGCTCACCCGGCTGCATTCCGAATGCCTCACCGGCGACGCCTTCGGATCGCAGCACTGCGAGTGCGGTCCCCAGCTCACGGCCTCGCTGCGCGCCATCGTGGCCGAGGGCCGCGGCGTCCTCGTCTACCTCCGGGGCCACGAGGGCCGGGGCATCGGCCTGCTCGCCAAGCTGAAGGCGATGAAGCTCCAGGCGGAGGGGCTCGACACCGTCGAGGCGAACCTCGCCCTCGGACTGCCGGTGGACGCCCGCGACTACCGGGTGGCGGCGGAGATGCTGCACGACCTCGGCGTACGGTCCGTTCGGCTGCTGTCCAACAACCCGCGCAAGCGCGAGTCGCTGCTGCGCCACGGCATCAAGGTCGCCGAGCAGGTGCCGCTGCTGATACCGCCGTGCGAGGACAACCTCAGCTATCTCCTGACCAAGCGGGAGCGCCTCGACCACTACCTGCCCCACCTGGACAGCGAGGAGTGGGCCAAAGCGATCTTTTGCGAATCGGCGAAAACGGTTATCACTGAGGAGTGACGGAAGACGACCTCGCCCCGCTGTTCCTCTCACGCGAGCAGGTGACACGGCTGCTGGACACCGACGCGGCGATCGCCTCGCAGCGCGCGGCCTTCACCGCGCTCGGTGACGGCACCGCGGAACTGCCCGGCAAGATCATGCACGCCGGCCGCTTCGACGACAGCGTCGTGTTCGCGTACCTGGCACGCCTGTCCGCGGACACCGGGGCGGTCGCCAAGTTCGGCAGCGTCAATCCCGGCAACGCGGCGGCCGGGCTGCCGTCCGTCCATGCGGTGATCAACGCGCTCGACCCGGTCACCGGGCGGCTCGTCGCCGTCATGGACGGCACCGCCGTGACGACCCTGCGCACGGCCGCCGCGAGCGCGGTCGCCTTCGACGTGCTGGCCGGCGCCGACAGCGCGGAACTGGGCCTGATCGGCTCCGGCACCCAGGCCCTCGCCCACGCGCGGGCCGTCGCCCGGGTGCGCGAGCTGCGGTCCGTACGGCTGTGGAGCCCGCACCCCGGCCGACGGGCACGGGCGGCGCGGCGGCTCGCGGCCGAGCTCGGCGTCGCCGTCGAGGCCGTCGACTCGGCGGAGGAGGCCGTGGCCGGGCTGCCGATGGTCGCCGCCTGCACCCTCAGCGCCACGCCGGTCGTCCGGGGTGCCTGGCTGGCCCCGGGCTGCACCGTCGTCAGCGTCGGATCCTTCGAGCCCACCCGCAGCGAGGTCGACGCGGAGGTGCTCCGGCGGGCCGCCGCGGTGGTCGTCGACGATCCGCGGACGGCGGCCGAACACGCCGGGCCGGTGGTGGACGCGCTGCGGGAGGGCCGGCTCGCCCGGGGGGACCTGATCGCGCTCGGCGATGTCCTCACCGGCCGGCAGCGGGCCCGCATGCGGCCCGAGGACATCGTCTTCTACAACAGCGTCGGGCTCGGCGTCCAGGACGCCGCGGCGGCGTGGGCCGTCATCCACGCGGCCCGGGCGGCGCGGCCCGGCGCGTGACCTCCGCGCCCCTGGCCGGACCCGGTGCCACGGGTACGAACATTGTCGGCCACTCGGTTGGCCGGGCCGTCCCGGAGTCCTCGGCCTCCGACCTCAACCCCGTATGATCGCCGCGCACTTGGAGCCGCTCGACGGGATCGGACGGGCCCCCTCCGGGTGGTGAGGGAGGACCATGAAGACGGCGGCGCAGGTGTCGGCGACCCGGACGGCCCCCTGGCACAGCGCCGCATTCCGGCGGTTCGTGCTGGCCAATCTGATCTCGGCGACGGGATCGGCGATGGCGCCGCTCGCGCTCGCCTACGCGGTGATAGGAGAGGGCGGCGGCGCCGGATCGCTCGGCCTGGTGCTGGCCGTGAACACCGTTCCGACGGTCGCCTTCCTGCTGGTGGGCGGGGTGCTCGCGGACCGGATGTCCCGCAGTCGGATCCTGCTGGTGGGCAACCTGATCGCGGCGGCGGCGCAAGGGGCGCTCGCCGTCATCGTGCTGAGCGGCACGGCCTCGACCGGCTCCATCGCCGCCTGCGGCTTCCTCTCGGGAGTCGCCGTGGCGATCGCCGTGCCCGCCAGTCAGGGCGTGGTGAACCAGCTGGTGGCGCCGGAGCACCTGCAGCAGGCCAACGCGCTGGTCAGGCTGCCGACCAATGCCGTACGGGTGCTCGGGCCCGTGGTGGGCGGTCTTGTCGTCGCGCTCGCCGGACCGGGATGGGCGCTGACCTGGGACGCCCTCACCTTCCTGATCGCGGCCCTGCTGCTGAACGGGTTGCGCCTGGACGCCCCCGTCACCGCCGACAGCCCCCTGAGTGATCTGCGGACGGGCTGGGCCGGATTCCGATCCCGCACCTGGCTCTGGACATACACGGTGGCCGGGATGGTCGTGGTCGCCGCCTGGCTGGCCGGGTTCCAGATGCTCGGACCGGTCCTCGCCGCGCGGCTGTACTCCGGCGCGAGCTCCTGGGGCCTGGTGCAGGGAGCGTTCGCGCTCGGGCTGCTGGCGGGCGCGCTGGTGTGCCTGTGGTGGAAACCGTACCGGCTGCTCGTCGTCGCCGTGAGCGGCGCCTCCCTGCTCTTTCTGCCGCTGACGGCGATGGGGCTCGGACTGCCCCTGCCCGCCGTCCTGTTCGGCGCACTCCTCGCAGGTGTCGGCCTGGACGTCGCGATCGTCGCGTGGACCACGGCCTTCCAACTGCACATTCCCGAGAACGAGTTGGGGCGAGCCGCCTCCTTCAACAGTGTCGGGGAGCGCTGCGCGGTTCCGCTCGGCTACCTGCTCGCCGCCCTGGCCGCGGGCGCCTGGTCCGACCGGGATGTGCTCCTGGTGTGCGCGGGGCTGATCGTCGTCACTACGGTGCTCAACCTGTGCGTACGGGACGTGTACCGCGTCAATCGGACGACGGAGAAGCCGCCCCGGTAGCGCGGAAGCCGAGTCGAGCCTTCCCCACCGGTCATCAGGCCCGTACCGCCTCGTGCACCAGCCGCTTGAGCTCCGGGAAGACCGAGTTGGAGGCCGTCGGGCGGAGTTGGCTCAGGAACTGCACGGTCAGGTCGCGTCGGGGGTCGACCCAGAAGGTCGTGGTGGCCACTCCGCTCCAGCCGAACGCGCCCTGGCTGGAAGGGGCCCGGGTGATCGCCGGGTCCACCACGACGGAGACGCCCAGGCCGAAACCGAGGCCCGCGTTGCCGGGTTCCTGGTGGACAGGGCTGCCGAAGGAGCGGCGGTCGGCGTTGCCGGGCAGGTGGTTGGCCGCCATCAGGTCCACGGTCCCGGGGCGGAGCAGACGGGTGCCGTCGAGTTCGCCGCGTCGCCGGAGCATCTCCATGAAGCGGTGGTAGTCGTGGGCCGTGGCGACCATCCCGCCGCTCCCGGACAGGAAGCGGGGCCTGCCGTGCAGCGGGAGCCCGGCGATCGGGGTGAGCTCCCCTTCGTCGTCCTCCCCGTACAACTCGGCCAGCCTGAGCGACTGTTCGTCCGTGACCTGGAAACCGGCGTCCGTCATCCCGAGCGGGCCGAGGATCCGCTCGTGGAGGAAGTCGTCGAGATCCTGGCCCGACACCACCTCGATGACTCGGCCGAGGACATTGGTGGCGACCGAGTAGTTCCACCGGGTGCCCGGCTCGAACTGGAGCGGCAGCCGGGCGTACACCTCGCAGGTCTCGGCCAGGTCGGCGCCCGGTGCCACCGAGGACTTCAGACCGGCGGCCCGGTAGAGCTCGTCGACGGGATGCGCGTGGTAGAAACCGAAGGTCAGGCCCGCTGTGTGGGTCAGCAAGTGGCGGATGAGAATGGGCTGTTCGGCCGGCCGCGTCGTCGTGCCGGTCCCCGCCCCGCCGACGTACACCCGTGGCTCGGCGAAGGCCGGAAGGAAGTCGGCCACGCGGTCGTCGAGTCCGAGGCGGCCCTCTTCGAGGAGCATCAGCGCGGCGACCGACGTGACCGGCTTCGTCATGGAGTAGATCCGCCACAACGTGTCGCTCTGCACCGGGAGTCCGGCGGCACGGTCGCGTCGGCCGTACGTGGTGAGGTGGGCGACCTGGCCGTGCCGGGAGACGGCGACCAGGTAGCCGGGCAGCCGGCCCTCGTCGACCAGACGGGCGAAATGCCGGTCGAGGCGTTCCAGCGCCTCGGCGTCGAGGCCGACCGATCCCGGCTCGACTTCCTGTCGCAGATGTCCCATGGCTCTCCTCCGGGCTGCGGCTCGTGTCCTTCATCGTCCCAAACGGGCTGGTGACGCGTCGTTCGGGCTCCCCTGGACGGGGCTCGAGGTGTCCTTGTGCCCCGGAAGCCGCAGGGCGAGCAGCATTCCCGTCGCGGAGAATGCCGCGAGTGCGACCAGCGGGGGGCCGACAGCGGCGCCGGGCGTCACCGCCGTCAGCGTGGCCGCCACCGCGATCCCCAGTGTGGGCCCGACGTTCATCGCCGTCTGCTGCAATCCGCCCGCCACACCGGCCGACGCCGCGGACACGTGCCGTACGACGACCGCCGTCGCGGTCACCATCACCGTCGCGAAACCGGCTCCCAGCAACAGGAAGCCCGCTGCGACGGGCACGGCCGTGGACGTCTCGTCGAGCCGGGCCAGGAGCAGGACACCGAGCGTGAGGACGAGCGTTCCGGCCAAGGTCGTCCGCCGCGGGCCGAGCCTGCGCAGCAGAACGGCGGCGACGGGGGCTCCGAGCACCATCATCACGCCGCCCGGCAGGGCCCGCAGGCTGGTCTCCAGCGGGTCGAGACCCAGGGTCCGCTGGAGGAAGTAGCTGGCGACGAACAGCGTGCCGAGCATGGCGGCGGAAGCGGCCACCAGAATGCCGAGCGCCGCGCCGATGGTCGCCGAACCGAGGACCTCGGACGGCACGAGGGGGTTCGCGGCCCGGCGTTCCCGGCGCACGAACGCGGCGCCCGAGGCCGCCACCACGGCCAGTCCGGCCACGGTCGACACCGGCCGGCCGGTGTCGGGTACGGCGACCAGCGTGTGCACCAGGGCGACCAGGGCCACGGTGAGCAGACAGGCGCCCGGTACATCGAGGCCGTGCCCCCCTGCGGGGCGGACGGTCCCTGTCTCCGGGTCGGCCGACGCCCGGACGGTTCCGGTTTCCGGGTCGGCCGGCGCCCGGACGGTGATCGCCGCCGCGCCCATCAGCAGCGCGGGCAGCACGTTGAGGAAGAAGACGGACCGCCATCCGAAGTGGCCGACCAGCGCGCCGCCGAGCAGCGGACCGGCGGCCGCGGCGAGACCGATGGCGCTCGTCCGCAGCGCGATGGGCATCCCGAGCCGGTCGGGCGGGTACGCGGCGCGCAGCATGCCGAGCGTGGCCGGTTGCAGCAGTGCGCCGAACACGCCCTGAGCGACCCGCAGTGCGATCACCCAGCCGATCCCGGGCGCGACGCCGATCCCCGCCGACGCCGCCCCGAAGCCCAGGATGCCGAGGGCGAAGACCCGTCGGTGCCCGTAGCGGTCCCCGAGGCGTCCGGCGAAGACCAACAGGCCCGCCACGGCGATGAGATAGCTGGTGCTGGTCCACTGGACCTGCGCGAACGAGGCGTCCAGGTCGCGTTGCAGCGTGGGCTGCGCGACGGTGAGGACCGTGCCGTCGAGGGCGACGATCACGGCACCGACGACGCTGCTCGCGAGAGTGATCCGGCGGTGCGCGACCGCGGGGGCGGGATGCTGCGCGGCCGACGTGGCGGGGCGGCGGGCGGTGCCGCCCGAGCCGGGCGTGTTCACCGCTCCTCCGGGCCGAGGTGCGCGTCGAGCGCCGCGTGCAGCAGCGGTACGCAGTCGTCCGCGCCCGTCGTGAGCTTCAGGCTTCCCCAGCCCCAGAGTTGGGCGATGCCGTGCAGGTTCGCCCACAGGGCACCCGCGAGGATCCGGGCGTCGGCCTCCGGGCGCACCCGGCCGACGAGGTCCACCAGCACCCCGAACATCGGCAGGCTGGTCTCACGGAGCCCCAACCGATTGCTCTCCAACAGGTCGTGACGGAACATCAGCTCGTACATACCGCGCTGGGTCAGCGCGAAGTCCAGGTAGACCTCCGCCAGGGCGGTGAGCCGGGCACGGGGGCCGCTTTCGCCGCCGCCGACGGCCTTCGCCGCCCGGCCCTGGAGGTCGGTGAAGCCGCGCCGCGCGATGGCGGACAGCAGCTCCAGATGGGTCGGGAAGTAGCGGCGCGGGGCGCCGTGCGAGACCCCGGCCCGGCGGGCGATCTCCCGCAGTGTCAGCGCCTGCGCGCCCTCTGTCGTCACGAGATCGACTCCGACGTCGATCAGGCGTGTCCTCAGGTCGGCAGGCTCCAGCTCGCTCATGGACAGTGTCTACCAGGCGCGAGTAGACACTGTCTACTCGCGTGCCGGGCCGGATGGAGCCAAAGAGACCGTCGGCGCGGGATGACGTGCCGGATCCGGAGCGTTGACACTCATATGACTGAGGAAGCGACCCAGGACGCCACGCAGGACGCACTGCTCAAGCTGCTCTCCGAGTACAAGGGCGGGGTGCTCGTCACCCTCAAGAAGGACGGTCGGCCCCAGCTGTCGAACGTCAGCCACGTCTACTACCCCGACGAGGGGGTCATCCGCGTGTCGCTCACCGACGACCGCGCCAAGACCCGCAACCTGCGCCGGGACCCGCGGGCCTCGTACCACGTCACCAGCGCGGACCGGTGGGCGTACACGGTGGTCGAGGGGACGGCCGAGCTGACGCCCGTCGCCGGGGATCCGCACGACGACACGGTCGAGGAGCTCATCCGGGTCTACCGGGACGTCCTCGGCGAACACCCCGACTGGGACGAATACCGTGCCGCCATGGTCCGCGACGGCCGGCTCGTGCTCCGGCTGCACGTGGAGCGGGCGTACGGGATTCCCGGACGCTGACGTACTCTCCCGCTGCCGGTCCGCGGTCCCAGGGCTGCGGCGACGGCACCCGACGAGGGCTCCGCGCACACCGGCCGTCCCTGAATCCGGCCGGGGTACGCGGAGTCTCCCTCCCAAGGGTGCCGCAGAAGCGAGCGTTTCGGGGAAGGTGATCGTCGGGCCCGGTGCCACGGCGTACCAAATGCCCTACAGGGCGCGGATGTTCCGGTCGGACCGGGGGCCGGTGCGCACGGATGTTCCGGTCGGACCGGGGAGCCGGTGCCGTGACAGCGACGCTCGCCCGGAAGGGCGCGCGCCGGTTCCTACCGGTGTGAGGTGACCTTGTAGCTGCCGTGCTGCTTCACCTTCAGGTAGACGTAGCCGGATTCAAAGTGGCCACCGGTGACTCCGGCCGCAGCGGCGAAGGCCCCGTGGCGCCACACCACCTTGCCGTTGACGGCGACGGTGTCGGCCCGGCCGGAGACCGGGATCGCGATGGTGCCACTGGTGGCCTTGGGGGCATTGACGGTCAGACTGAACCGATCAGCGCCAGTCCTGGCAGTCCAGCGGACGTCGATGACGCCGTGCGGGGTGGGAACGCTTCCTCGCGTCCAGGTGAGGTCTCCGGGGTGGGGCTGGACTGTCCAGCTGGTGTATCCCGCTGTGTCCGGACGAACGCCCAGGATGTAGGTCGACAACGCGGATGTCGGGGCTGTGGACCACCCGTGGGACAGACTCGTCCCCGACCCCAGGCCAGGTGTCCCGTCGCGGCCGGAGATGTTCTCCCACATCGTCCCGGTCTGGTTCGGGCCTGGAGCGATCATGTGACCCCACACATTGTGCAGGAGCTCCTGCGCGTTCGCGGTGTCGCCGGCCGCCAGGCGTGCCTGGAGTTCGAACCCGCTGATGAAGGGGCTGACCAGGTCTTTGTTGCCTGCGTCGGAGGAGAAGGGAAGTGGTCCGTAAGGGGTGCTCCACAGGGCCGACTTGAGCTTGGCCAGGATCTCCTCATGCTTCGAGGACGGCGCGACTCCGTACAGGACGGCCAGGGCGTTGGCGTCCTGCGCGACTCCTGACTGGGTGTCACTGATTTTGTAGAGGCCGCTCTTCGAGTCGTAGAGACGCTCATTGATCCGCGTCTTCAGCGTCTCGGCATCCGCCCTGTAGGCAGCGGCTTGGGAGGCCTCTCCTGCGGCTGTCGCCAGTGCCGCACCGTCAAGCAATGTCTTGTAGTAAAGGATGTTGTAAGCGGAGACCTCGCCGCCCTTGTCGCTGTCGTAGAAGTTCCAGTCCGCGCCGTCGATTCCGGCTCTGGTCGAGAACAAGCCGTTCCCGTCGAGCCGCGTCGCGTTCCAGGCGAGCTCACGCTTGATGACGGGCCACTGCCTGTCGACGAAGTCCTTGTCGCCGGTGTGAAGGTAGTAGCTTGCCAGGCCCGCGACGAAGTACATGGAGTACGTGGCCGAGTAGGTGGTCGTGTCGCCCGGGGTGAGCGGTCCGAGGTGCGGCACGGTCGCCGGGTGAAGGGCGCCGGGAACGAACCCGCTGGAAAGCTGCCGGCTGCCCAGCAGGTTCAGGGACTGCTTGATGTACTCCGGGTTGTTCACGGAGTAGTAGTCGGTGAGGCCCTCGACCAGGATGTCGCCGCTCCAGATCGCACGGTCGCGCCTGGCTCCGTCGAGGACCGACGCCAGCGCGTTGGACCCCGGTGGAGTGAAGTCGGCGAGCGCGGCGGGAGTGCTCAGAGGGGTGCTGTAGAGCGTCGTGCCTGTACCGCTGACGACAGTGAGGTCCTTGAAGGCAGCCTTCTCGTCGCCGAACTCACGAAACCCTATGGTCCCAGCGGGATCGGCAACGGCGCCGGAGGGCAGGGCCGACGTGTCGACGCGGTCGATCTGCCTGCCGTCCAGCGAGATCGTCATGCCGGTTCCGGACACCGTGGTAGCCACTGTGTGCCAGGTCCCCTCGTCCACGGAGGACGGCAGTGCCACGGAGCCGAGGCTGGTGTAGGCCCCGTCATGGACGTTGAACTTCTGCAGCGTGTTCGGGGCACCGCCGGTGTCGGTGCTGTCATCAAGAATGAACAGGTAGCCGTTCTGAGAGTTCTGCGCGCGGACCATCCATCCGGCCTGGTTGTGAAGAATCTTCGTCCGGAAGGTCGTCGTGTAGTCGCTCCAGGAGGCTCCACGATTCAGGACCCCGGCACCGTCATTGATCTTCGAACCGCCGGCATTCAAGGCGCCGTCCTGGACGGACCAGGACCCGGGAAGGGAGTCGGCCGGAACGAGATCGGTCTGCAAGGTGTAAGCACCGGCGTACCAGATCTTGTTCAACTCGTCCGAACTCGAGAGGAAGTGGCCCCCGTACCCGTCCGCCTGGGTGCGGTCGGCGATGTAGTTGATTCCCACCTTGCTCAGTGTCAGGCGGCCCGGGGTGGAGAGCGTGATCTGCTGGTACCGCTCGCCTCCCTGTGCGGAGCGGTTGGTGATCGTGCCCGGCCCGGAGACCTGGTAGGTGTCGGATCGAGAACTGTCGCCGTCGGCCCATGGCGGCGACCCGTCACCGGACGGGCTCATGTACTGCAGGCCCTCGCTGTACGCGGCCTTCAGGGTCGGGGACCCGGATTTGGCGGCGACGTTGAAGTAGGGCAGGCCGCCTACCTCCTGGGCATAGTCGAGAAGGATGGTCGGTGCTTCTCCGCCGTCGACGTAGGTCAGCGTCGCTCCGCCCGACCCGCCGCACAGAAGGTTCCGGGCGCCTTCGACAGCACCCGACGTGCTGACCACGGAAACCGGGCACACATCGGAACGCTTCGGAGTCCGGACGTACTCCCGCCAGTCACTGGGGACCCGGGGCGCCTTGGAGTCCGCCGCATGCCCTGCGGAGACGAGAACCGGCGCGGACAGTGCCATCGGCTGCGCGAGCATGGCGAGGACGAGGGCGAGGCCCAGCGAGATGGCTGCGCCGACCGGGCCGCGTCTGCGGGGTAGATGCCTGCTGCCGTAAATGATCATGCGTACTCCGAGGTTGCGGGTGCTTCCCTTGATGATCCGGACGCGACGAAGCTCCGCCGAGGAATGTGCAGGCCAGGGCGGGCGGATGACGGCTCGAATTGTTTTGAAACGATTCAATCCGATTCTGCAAGACGCAAGCTATGCAGGGGCTGCAAGTACGTCAACCCATAGCGCAGGCCTTGTCGTGACAACCAGGCCTGGCGGCGGGCCGAGGAGGCTCTCGGGACCGGTGGGTGCTGCTGGACCGGTCCGGTGATCACCGAGCGTTCGGCCTCGGTGATCCGTCGTTTGCGGCCCTGCCCACCCAGATCCTCCGGCCCGTCCAGGCCCAGGCGGAGGGTGTGCGACTACGGACGAGATTGTTGTGGTGCGTGGTGAGCCGGAGACGTTCGCGACGGAGGCGTCCGGACCGTTTGCGCGCACGGACCAGCGCCGGTGGGGGCAGACGGGTCCCACCGAAAGATCTTCCCGTGCTCAGTCCGCCGCGCGGTCCGCCGTCAGATAGGCGATGACCATGTCGCCGAGCATCGCGCGATAGTGTTCCCGCTGGTCCGGTGCGATCAGATCGCGGCCGAACAGGGCGCCGAACGTATGGCGGTTCGAGACCCGGAAGAAGCAGAAGGCGCTGATCATCGCGTGCAGGTCCACGGCGTCGACGTCGGCGGTGAACAGGCCCGACTTCCGGCCGGTCGCCAGGATCCGGCCGATCACGTCGAGCGCGGGCGAGCCGATTCTGCCCAACTCCTCGGAGGTGACGATGTGTTCGGCCTCATGGATGTTCTCGATGGTCACCAGGCGGATGAAGTCGGGGTGCGCCTCATGGTGGTCGAAGGTCAGCTCGGCGAGCCGGCGGATGGCCGCGACCGGGTCCAGATGCTCGACGTCCAGCTCCTGTTCGGCCTGCCTGATCACCGAGTAGGAGCGCTCCAGGACCGCCGTGAAGAGCTGCTCCTTGCCGCCGAAGTAGTAGTAGATCATCCGCTTCGTGGTGCTGGTGCGGGCGGCGATCTCGTCGACCCGGGCGCCCGCGAAACCGGCGCGGGAGAATTCCTGGGTCGCCACGTCGAGAATCTCGGCCTTGGTGCGGGCGGCGTCGCGGACGCGCCCGCCGGGTCGTGCCGGTTCTTCGACGCTGGTCATCGGGTTCCTTCGGGCGGACGGTCGGTGCCCGCGATTGTAGAAGCAGGGCGCGGCGACGTGGGGTCGCCCAGGCTCCCTCTCCGCACATCGCCCTCGCCACCGACGACGTGACCGACGCCGCCAGGCGCTTTCGCGCGGCGGGCGGCCGTCCGCCGGCGATGCCCGCGAACCACTACGACGACCTGGCGTCCTCGGACGCGCCGGAGCCCCGGCCACCGGGTCGGCCCGCCCGCCCCACCGGAGGTGTCGAGCGGGTCGGAGACCTGGTGCGCCGGGGCCGGCCAGCGGGAGGACCCGGAGTCGCGGTCCTACAGGTCGAACTCGTGCGGCGGCAGCTCGAGCGTGAAGCACGCCTCCCGCACGACGGCCTGCTCGGTCTTGTCGAAGTCGCCGTCGGCGCCGCCGATGACGATGCCGATCTGGATGACGGCGCGCGCCTCGGCGGGCTTCTTCTTCGCCTTGGCGATCTCCTGGAGGACGCTGACCTTGCCGAAGGCGAAGTCGGCGGTCAGCTTGTTCAGGTTCTCGTCGAAGCGGCGCTGGAGGTCAATGGCGTCGAAGTTCTGCAGCACCTCGTTCGTGGCGATGAGCTGGGCCACCCGCTGCCGCTCGGACGGGTCGATCGAGCCGTCCGCCGCGGCGACGAGCGCGCACATAGCCATGCTCGCATCACGGAAGGCGCCGCTCTTCAGATCGTTCTTCTTCGCCACGAGCTGGGTCTGCATCGTCGACGCGGACTCCTTGATGCGGTCCCACAGAGCCATGAGAACTCCATATGTAGTCAAGAGTCCGGTCCGCCCGAGCGGGCGGACCGGAAACCTCTTCGGTTTCCACGGACCGGAAACCTCTTCGGCTTCTACAGCACCGTGGAAACTACTGGACCGCGACGGAAGTTCCCGGTTCGTTCCACGTGGCGATCACCGGATCGCCGTGCTCCGTGGAGAGCCGGCTGACGGTCCCGGTCGAGAGCTGGAACAGCCGCCCCGACTCGGGCGGCAGCCCCAGCCGGCGGGCCGTGAGGACGCGCAGGAAGTGCGCGTGCGCCACCAGCACCACATCGCCGGGGTGGTTGCAGAGCGCGGCGTCCACCCGGGAGAGCACCCGGTCGGCGCGCACTCCCACTTCGCGGGGCGACTCGCCGGGGTGGCCGTCCGGGCCGGGCGGCACCCCGTCGTTCCACAGCACCCAGTCGGGCCGGGCCCGGTGGATGGCGATGGTGGTGATTCCCTCGTAGCCGCCGTAGTCCCACTCGTGCAGATCGGGGTCGATCCGCGCGCCGGACAGCCCCGCGAGCTCGGCGGTCCGGACGGCGCGGCCGAGGGGACTGGTGAGGACCTGGGCGAAGGAGTGCCCGGCGAAGAACGGCGCAAGGGACTTGGCCTGCTCCTCGCCGTGCCCGGTGAGCGGAAGATCGGTCCAGCTGGTGTGCTGCCCTGTCAGCGTCCACTCGGTCTCTCCGTGGCGGACCAGGATGAGATCGCCCATGGTCCGGCCTACTTCGCCGACTCGACGGCGTGACCGCCGAACTGGTTGCGCAGCGCCGCGATCATCTTCATCTGCGGCGAGTCGTCCTGGCGGGACGCGAAGCGCGCGAAGAGGGACGCCGTGATGGCGGGGAGCGGAACGGCGTTGTCGATGGCGGCCTCGACGGTCCAGCGGCCCTCGCCGGAGTCCTCCGCGTGGCCGCGCAGCTTGTCCAGGTGCTCGTCGCCGTCCAGGGCGTTGACCGCGAGGTCGAGCAGCCAGGAGCGGATGACGGTGCCCTCCTGCCAGGAGCGGAACACCTCACGTACATCGGTGACCGAGTCGACCTTCTCCAGGAGCTCCCAGCCCTCGGCGTAGGCCTGCATCATCGCGTACTCGATGCCGTTGTGGACCATCTTGGAGAAGTGGCCCGCGCCCACCTTGCCGGCGTGCACGAAGCCGAAGTCGCCCTCCGGCTTGAGCGCGTCGAAGACCGGCCGCACCTTCTCGATGTTCTCGGCGTCGCCGCCGACCATCAGCGCGTAGCCGTTCTCCAGGCCCCACACACCGCCCGAGACGCCCGCGTCGACGAAGCCGATGCCCTTGGCCGCCAGCTCCTCGGCGTGCTTCTCGTCGTCGGTCCAGCGGGAGTTGCCGCCGTCCACGACCGTGTCACCGGCCTCCAGCAGGTCGCCGAGTTCGTCGATGACGGACTGGGTGGGGGCGCCGGCCGGCACCATCACCCAGACCACGCGCGGGCCTTCGAGCTTGCCCACGAGTTCGGTGAGGCTGTGCACGTCGGCGAGGTCCGGATTGCGGTCGTAGCCGACGACGGTGTGTCCCGCGCGGCGTATCCGCTCGCGCATGTTGCCGCCCATCTTGCCGAGACCGATGAGTCCGAGCTGCATTGTCAGTTCTTCTTTCGGAGAGTGCGGTAAGCGGCCACCAGAGCGGCCGTGGAGGGGTCGAGACCGGGTACGTCGGCACCCTCGGTCAGGGCGGGCTCGACGCGTTTGGCGAGCACCTTGCCGAGTTCGACGCCCCACTGGTCGAAGGAGTCGATGTTCCAGATCGCGCCCTGGACGAACACCTTGTGCTCGTAGAGGGCGATCAGCTGGCCGAGGACCGAGGGGGTCAACTCGCCCGCGAGGATGGTGGTCGTGGGGTGGTTGCCCTCGAACGTCTTGTGCGGCACCAACTCCTCGGGCACCCCCTCGGCACGTACCTCGTCCGGGGTCTTGCCGAACCCCAACGCCTGCGTCTGCGCGAAGAAGTTCGCCATCAACAGGTCGTGCTGCGCGGCCAGTTCGGCGCTGAGTTCACCGACCGGGTTGACGAAGCCGATGAAGTCGGCGGGGATCAGCTTCGTGCCCTGGTGGATCAACTGGTAGTACGCGTGCTGACCGTTGGTGCCGGGCGTGCCCCACACCACCGGGCCGGTCTGCCACTCGACCGGACGGCCGTCGCGGTCCACGGACTTGCCGTTGGACTCCATGTCGAGCTGCTGGAGATAGGCGGTGAACTTGGACAGGTAGTGCGAGTACGGCAGCACGGCGTGCGACTGCGCGTCGTGGAAGTTGCCGTACCAGACACCCAACAGGCCGAGCAGCAGAGGCGCGTTGGACTCCGCGGGAGCGGTGCGGAAGTGCTCGTCGACGAGGTGGAAGCCGTCGAGCATCTCGCGGAAGCGGTCCGGGCCGATCGCGATCATCAGCGAGAGGCCGATCGCCGAGTCGTAGGAGTAGCGTCCGCCGACCCAGTCCCAGAACTCGAACATGTTGGCCGTGTCGATCCCGAAGTCGGAGACCTTCTCGGCGTTCGTCGACAGCGCCACGAAGTGCCGCGCCACCGCCTTCTCCTCACCGAGCCCGGCCAGCAGCCAGGCGCGCGCGGAGGTGGCGTTGCTGATCGTCTCGATCGTGGTGAACGTCTTGGAGGCGATGACGAACAGCGTCTCCGCCGGGTCCAGGTCCCGCACGGCCTCGTGCAGGTCGGCGCCGTCCACGTTCGACACGAAGCGCACGGTCAGCGAGCGGTCGGTGAACGAGCGCAGCACCTCGTACGCCATCGCCGGACCGAGGTCCGAGCCGCCGATACCGATGTTGACGACGTTCTTGATGCGCTTGCCGGTGTGCCCGGTCCACTCGCCCGAGCGGACCCGCTCGGCGAAGCCCGCCATCCGGTCGAGGACCGCGTGCACGGCCGGCACCACGTTCTCCCCGTCGACCTCGACGACCGCGTCCCGCGGCGCCCGCAGTGCGGTGTGCAGCACCGCCCGGTCCTCGGTCACGTTGATCTTCTCGCCCCGGAACATCGCGTCCCGCAGCCCGAACACATCGGTGGCGGTGGCCAGTTCCTGGAGCAGCGCCAGGGTCTCGTCGGTGATCAGATGCTTGGAATAGTCGATCCGCAGGTCGCCGACCCGTACGACATAGCGCTCGGCGCGGGCCGGGTCGGCGGCGAACAGGTCACGCAGCCGCGGGTGGAGCAGCGCGGTGGCGCGGTGGTCCTCCAGGGCCACCCACTCCGGACGCCGGGTGGGCTTGGGGTAGTCAGACATGGCGGGGGGTCTCCTTGGGGGCCTCGCCGCGCAGGGCGATGGCGTACATCTCGTCCGCGTCGAGGCGGCGCAGTTCCTCGGCGATCAGCTCGGAGGTGGAGCGCACCTTCAGCGCGAGGGTGCGGGAGGGCTGGCCGGGCAGGGACAGGGTCGCGAGGGGGCCTTCGGGGCGGTCGATCACGATCTCGCCGTTGTCGGTGCCGAGCCGGACGGCGGTCACCACGGGGCCCGCGGTGACGACGCGCTCGGCCTTGACCTGGAGGCGGGCCTCCAGCCAGCGGGCCAGCAGTTCGGCGCTCGGGTTCTGCGCCTCGCTCTCGACGGTCGCCGCGATCACCTTCGTACGGGCCTGGTCGAGGGCCGCCGCCAGCATCGAACGCCACGGCGTCAGCCGGGTCCAGGCCAGGTCGGTGTCGCCCGGCGCGTACGAGGCGGCGCGGGCGTCCAGTGCCTGGAGCGGGGTCTCGACGGCGTACATGTCGGTGATCCGGCGCTGCGCGAGGGCGCCCAGCGGGTCCTTGACCGGGATGTCGGGCGCGTCCACCGGCCACCAGACGACGACCGGGGCGTCCGGCAGCAGCAGCGGCAGGACCACCGAGTCGGCGTGGTCGGAGACGTCACCGTACGTCCGCAGCACGACCGTCTCGCCGGTCCCCGCGTCGGATCCGACGCGCACCTCGGCGTCCAGACGGGAGTTGGTGCGGTCGCGCGGGGTGCGGGCGACGCGCTTGATGACCACCAGAGTGCGGGAGGGGTGTTCGCGGGAGGCCTCCTCGGCCGCCTTGATCGCGTCGTACGCGTTCTCCTCGTCGGTGACGATGACCATCGTCAGGACCATGCCCACGGCGGGGGCGCCGATGGCACGGCGCCCCCGTACGAGTGCCTTGTTGATCTTGCTTGCCGTGGTGTCGGTCAGGTCGATCTTCATGGCCTGCGCCAGCTCCGTCCGTCTCGTGCGAGCATCTCGTCGGCTTCCTTCGGGCCCCAACCGCCCGAGGGGTACTGCGCGGGCGTTCCGTGCGTGTCCCAGTACCCCTCGATCGGGTCGAGGATCTTCCAGGACTCTTCCACCTCCTGGTGACGGGGGAAGAGATTGGCGTCGCCGAGCAGGACATCCAGGATCAGCCGCTCGTACGCCTCCGGGCTGGACTCGGTGAACGACTCGCCGTACGCGAAGTCCATGGTGACGTCCCGGATCTCCATCGAGGTACCCGGCACCTTCGATCCGAAGCGCACCGTCATGCCCTCGTCGGGCTGGACGCGGATGACGATCGCGTTCGCGCCGAGTTCCTCGGTGGCGGTGGAGTCGAACGGGGAGTGCGGGGCGCGCTGGAAGACCACCGCGATCTCCGTGACGCGTCGGCCGAGGCGCTTGCCGGTCCTGAGATAGAACGGGACGCCCGCCCAACGGCGGTTGTCCACCTGGAGCTTGACGGCCGCGTAGGTGTCGGTCGTCGACCCGGGGTCGATGCCGTCCTCCTGGAGGTAGCCGCGCACCTGCTCGCCGCCCTGCCAGCTCGCCGCGTACTGGCCGCGCACGGTGTGCTCGCCGAGGTTCTCCGGCAGCTTCACCGCCTTGAGGACCTTGAGCTTCTCGGCGAGCAGCGACTCGGCGTCGAAGGCGGCCGGTTCCTCCATGGCGGTGAGCGCCATCAGTTGGAGGAGGTGATTCTGGATCACGTCCCGGGCGGAGCCGATGCCGTCGTAGTAGCCGGCACGGCCGCCGATTCCGATGTCCTCGGCCATCGTGATCTGGACGTGGTCGACGTACGACCGGTTCCAGACGGGCTCGTACATCTGGTTGGCGAAGCGGAGCGCCAGAATGTTCTGGACGGTCTCCTTGCCGAGGTAGTGGTCGATCCGGAACACCTGGTCCGGGTCGAACACGTCGTGCACGATCCGGTTCAGTTCGCGCGCGCTCGCCAGGTCGTGGCCGAACGGCTTCTCGATGACCGCGCGCCGCCAGGAACCTTCCGGAGCGTCGGCCAGCCCGTGCCTCTTGAGCTGCTGGACGACCTTCGGGAAGAACTTCGGCGGTACGGAGAGATAGAAGGCGTAGTTGCCGCTGGTGCCCCGTGAGGCGTCCAACTCCTCGACAGCCGACCGCAGTTGCTTGAACGCGTCGTCGTCGTCGAAGTCGCCCGGGATGAACCGCATGCCCTCGGCGAGCTGCTGCCAGACCTCCTCGCGGAACTCGGTCCGCGCGTGCTCGCGCACCGAGTCGTGCACCACCTGCGCGAAGTCCTCGTCCTCCCACTCACGACGGGCGAACCCGAGGAGCGAGAAGCCCGGCGGCAGCAGACCGCGGTTGGCGAGGTCGTACACGGCCGGCATCAGCTTCTTGCGGGACAGGTCGCCGGTGACACCGAAGATGACCAGACCGGAGGGGCCCGCGATCAGGGGGAGCCGGCGGTCGCGGGGGTCGCGCAGCGGGTTGTCCCAGTCGGGCGCCGGGACGCCGAGCGCCTCGGCGAGGTCCTCGGGCGTCAGGCCGCCCGGTTCCACGGACGCGTCACCAGATCCCTGCGGCGCGGTGGCCGCACCCTGCGGGTTGCCGTCGGAAAGCGCCTCACCCTTGGTCATTCCCCCTCAACTCCCTTGCCGCGCAGCGAGGTCGCCACCGCGTCGAGAAGATCTTCCCAGGCCGCCTCGAACTTCGAGACGCCCTCGTCCTCCAGCTGCCCGACGACCTCGTCGTAGGAGATCCCGAGCGCTTCTACCGCGGCCAGGTCGGTACGGGCCTCGGCGTAGCCGCCGGTCACCGCGTCGCCGTGGATGTCGCCGTGGTCGGCGGTGGCGTTCAGTGTCCCCTCCGGCATGGTGTTGACCGTGCCGGGCGCGACCAGTTCGTCGACGTACAGAGTGTCCTTGTACGCGGGGTCCTTGACGCCGGTGGAGGCCCACAGCGGACGCTGCTTCTGGGCGCCGGACGAGGCGAGCGCCGTCCAGCGGGTGCCGCCTTCCGCCGAGCCGTCGGCGGAGCCGAACACGCCCTCGTACGCCTCGTAGGCCAGCCGGGCGTTGGCGAGCGCCGCCCTGCCCTTGAGCGCGAGGGCCTCGTCCGTGCCGACCTTCGCGAGCCGCTTGTCGATCTCGCTGTCGACCCGGGAGACGAAGAAGGAGGCGACCGAGTGGATGCCGGCAAGGTCGATGTCCGCGGCCTGCGCCCGCTCCAGGCCCGCGAGGTAGGCGTCCATGACCGCGCGGTAGCGCTCCAGGGAGAAGATCAGCGTGACGTTGACGCTGATGCCGAGGCCGATGACCTCGGTGATCGCCGGGAGTCCGGCCTTCGTCGCCGGGATCTTGATCATCACGTTCGGGCGGTCGACCAGCCAGGAGAGCTGCCTGGCCTCGGCGATCGTGGCGGCCGTGTTGTGCGCCAGCCGGGGGTCGACCTCGATGGAGACGCGGCCGTCGCGGCCGCCGGTCGCCTCGAACACCGGGCGCAGGATGTCGGCGGCGGCGCGCACGTCCGCGGTCGTCATCATGCGGACGGCCTCGTCGACCGTCACGCCGCGCACGGCCAGGTCGGCGAGCTGCCGCTCGTATCCCTCGCCGGAGCCGATGGCGGCCTGGAAGATGGACGGGTTGGTGGTCACGCCCACCACATGGCGGGTGGCGACGAGTTCGGCCAGGTTGCCGGATTCGATCCGCTTGCGGGAGAGGTCGTCGAGCCAGATGGAGACGCCTTCGTCGGAGAGGCGCTTCAGGGTTACCGCGGGCGCGGTTGCTTCGGTCACAGTGATCATCTTCCTTCGTGCGATCGGATCAACCGCGCAGGGCGGCTATGGATTCCCGCGCGGCGGCGGCGACGTTCTCGGCGGTGAAGCCGAACTCGGCGAACAGCGTCCCGGCGTCGGCCGAGGCGCCGAAGTGCTCCAGCGAGACGATGCGTCCTGCGTCACCGACGTACCGGTACCAGGTCAGACCGATGCCGGCCTCGACCGCCACGCGGGCCTTCACGGACGGCGGAAGGACGCTCGCCCGGTACTCCGCGGACTGCTCCTCGAACCATTCGACGGACGGCATCGACACCACGCGGGTGCCCACGCCCTCGGCTTCGAGCCGCTCGCGGGCCGCGACGGCGAGCCGCACCTCGGAGCCGGTCGCGATGAGGAGGACGTCCGGGGTCTCGGTGGAGGAGTCCCGGAGCACGTAACCGCCGCGCGCGGCGTCGGAGTTGGCCGGGTAGGTCGGGACGCCCTGACGGGTGAGCGCGAGACCGTGCGGGGCCGGGTTCGTGGCGTGCCGCTTGAGGATCTCGGCCCAGGCGATCGCCGTCTCGTTGGCGTCGGCCGGGCGGACGATGTTCAGGCCGGGGATGGCGCGCAGCGAGGCGAGGTGCTCGACCGGCTGGTGCGTCGGGCCGTCCTCGCCGAGTCCGATCGAGTCGTGCGTCCAGACGTACGTCACCGGGAGCTGCATCAGCGCGGAGAGCCGGACGGCGTTGCGCATGTAGTCGGAGAACACCAGGAAGGTGCCGCCGTAGATACGGGTGTTGCCGTGCAGCGCGATGCCGTTCATCTCCGCGGCCATCGAGTGCTCGCGGATGCCGAAGTGGATCGTGCGGCCGTACGAGTCGGCCTCCGGCAGCGGGTTGCCCTCGGGGAGGAAGGAGGACGTCTTGTCGATCGTGGTGTTGTTCGAGCCGGCCAGGTCGGCCGAGCCGCCCCACAGTTCGGGGAGTACGGCGCCGAGCGCCTGGAGGACCTTGCCGGAGGCGGCGCGGGTGGCGACGGACGTGCCCTCCTCGAACACCGGCAGCGCGGACTCCCAGCCCTCGGGCAGCTGGCCGGCGACGATCCGGTCGAAGAGCTTCGCGTTCTCGGGCCGCTCGGTGCGCCACGCGCCGATCCGCTTGTCCCAGGCGGCGTGCGCCTCGGCACCCCGGTCGAGTGCCTGACGGGCGTGCGCCAGCACCTCGGCGTCGACCTGGAAGGTCCGCTCCGGGTCGAAGCCCAGGATCCGCTTGGTGGCGGCGATCTCCTCGGCGCCGAGCGCCGAACCGTGCGAGGCCTCGGTGTTCTTCGCGTTCGGGGCGGGCCAGGCGATGATCGTGCGCATCGCGATGATGGAGGGGCGCCCGGTCTCGGCCTGCGCCGCCCTGAGCGCCGTGTACAGGGCGCGGACGTCGATGTCGCCGTCGGACGCGGGGTCGATCCGCTGCACATGCCAGCCGTACGACTCGTAGCGCGCCAGCACGTCCTCGGAGAAGGCCGTCGCCGTGTCGCCCTCGATGGAGATGTGGTTGTCGTCGTAGACGAAGACGAGGTTGCCGAGCTTCTGGTGGCCGGCGAGCGAGGATGCCTCGGCGGAGATGCCCTCCTCCAGGTCGCCGTCGGAGACGATCGCCCAGATGGTGTGGTCGAAGGGGGACTCGCCCTCGGGGGCCTCGGGGTCGAAGAGGCCGCGCTCGTAGCGGGCGGCCATCGCCATGCCCACCGCGTTGGCGGCACCCTGGCCGAGCGGCCCTGTCGTCGTCTCCACGCCCGCGGTGTGCCCGTACTCGGGGTGACCGGGCGTCTTGGACCCGTGGGTACGGAACGCCTTCAGATCGTCGAGGCCGAGTTCATAGCCTGACAGGAAGAGCTGCGTGTAGAGAGTCAGGGAGGTGTGGCCGGGGGAGAGGACGAAGCGATCGCGGCCGGTCCACTCCGGATCGGCCGGGTCGTGACGCATCACCTTCTGAAAGAGCGTGTACGCCGCCGGGGCCAGGCTCATCGCGGTCCCGGGGTGACCGTTGCCGACTTTCTGAACGGCGTCGGCGGCCAGAACGCGGGCGGTGTCGACGGCGCGGCGGTCGAGCTCGGTCCAGGTGACTCCGTCGGAGCTCTGCGTACTCATCTTCAAGAAGTCCTCACGGGATGGGGAGTGGCTAGGTCAATGCGTTCAAACCTAAAAGTCAGACTTTTGCTGGGGAAGGTGCCCGTGTGTCAGCCTTCGGTGAAAGTGGGACACGCAGAGTCGTGGCGAGCCGACGCGAGAAGGACATGGCAGACAGAACCACCCAAGGCGGCACCGGGAGCGAAGGCGGCCAGGACGGGATCAGGACGTTCCCCTTCCCGGCCGATCTGAGCCTGCCCGGCGTCGGCATGCAGGTCGGCGCGATGGGGACCGGCCGCACCTGGCACGCGGACGCCCCGCTGGAACGCGTGCACCGCATCGACTTCCACGTCGTGATGCTCTTCCACGAGGGCCCCGTCCGGCACATGATCGACTTCGCCGAGTACGAGGCCCGCGCGGGCGACGTCCTGTGGATCCGGCCCGGCCAGGTGCACCGCTTCTCCAGCACCGACCGCTATCGCGGCACCGTGCTGACCATGCAGCCCGGCTTCCTTCCCCGCGCGACCGTCGAGGCGACCGGCCTCTACCGCTACGATCTGCCCCCGCTGCTGCGCCCCGACGCGGGTCGGCTGGCCGCCCTGGAGCACTCGCTCGCCCAACTGGAGCGCGAGTACGTCGACACGACCACGCTGCCGCTCAGCCTGCACACCTCGGTGCTGAGGCACTCGCTCACGGCGTTCCTGCTGCGCCTCGCGCATCTCGCGGCGAGCTCCGACGAGGCGGCCCGCGAGCACACGGACACCACCTTCACCCGCTTCCGGGACGCGGTCGAGAAGGACTTCGCCGTCAACCACAGCGTCAGCGCCTACGCCGACACCCTCGGATACTCGCGCCGCACCCTGGTCCGCGCGGTGCGCGCCGCCACCGGTGAGACGCCGAAGGGGTTCATCGACAAGCGGGTCGTCCTGGAGGCCAAGCGGCTCCTCGCCCATACGGACATGCCGATCGGGCGCATCGGGGTCGCCGTCGGCTTCCCGGACGCGGCCAACTTCTCGAAGTTCTTCCACCAGCACACGGGGGCGACCCCGGTGGCCTTCCGGGCCGAACTGCGCTGAGAGGGGCGGACCTCGTGGGTCCGCCCCTCTCGGTCGGCCGTACGGCGGTCGATCACCGCCGCCCGGTGCCGGTTGGCTGCCCGGTCGGGCCAGGAGTGATCATCCGTCAGTTCGCCCGTCGGCGGCCGAAGGCGCGGCCGCCGAGGTCCTGGCCGCCGAAATCTCGGCGGCCCAGGGCTCAGTGCCCGAAGTCGAACCAGTTGACGTTCACGAAGTCCGCGGGCTGGCCGCTGGTGAAGGTCAGATAGACATCGTGGGTTCCGGTGACGGAGCTGATGTTCGCGGGCACGGTCCTCCAGGACTGCCAGCCACCGGTGTTGCCGAGCGCGAAGCTGCCGACCGGAGTGCTCGTACGGCTGTCGAGGCGCACCTCGACGAGGCCGCTGACCCCGCTCGCCGCGCCGCTCGCGACCCGGCCGTAGAACTGTGTGGCCGCCGAGGAGCCGAAGTTGACGCCCTTGTAGAGCGCGTAGTCGCCGTTCGCGAGCGAGGCGATGTTCTGGCCGCCCCCGGTGTCCGTGGTGGTCTCGGTGCCGACGCCCGCCTGCGAGTCGTACGACTCCGCCTGAATGGCGCTGTACGCGTCACGGTTGCCGGTGGGCGGCGGAGTGGTGCCGCCACCGCCGCTGCCGGCCGACTGGAGCACCTGCACGTAGTCGACGACGAGCGGGTGGCCGGGTACCGTGCCGCTGTCCGGGCCGCCGCCGAAGGCGCCCGGGAAGCCGCCGCCCATCGCGACGTTCAGGATCATGAAGTAGCCGTGGTTGGTGGCGTTCGCCCAGGTGGTCGCGTCGACCTGGTTCGCCTTCACCGTGTGGAAGTTGACGCCGTCGAGGTAGAAGCGGATCTCCTCGGGGCTCGTCGACTTGTCCCACTCCATCGCGTACGTGTGGAAGCCGGCCTGGCAAGTCGTCCCGGTGCAGGGTGTGTTGTTGCCGATGCCGCTGGTCTCGTTGCACGGGCCACCCGGGTTGGTGCCGCAGTGCATCGTGGCCCACTCGGTGTTGAGGCCCTGGACGTTCTCCATGATGTCCAGTTCGCCGACGCTCGGCCAGTTCTGGTAGTTGCCGCGGTAGGGCGCGCCCAGCGCCCAGAAGGCGGGCCAGTAGCCCTTGGCGGCGGCACCGGTCACGTTCGGCATCTGCAGCCGCGACTCGATGCGGAGCTTGCCCCCGGCGGGCGGCTGGAAGTCGGTGCGCGTGGTCTCGATGCGGCCCGAGGTCCAGTTGCCCGAGGCGTCGCGGCGCGGGGTGATCTGCAGGTTGCCGCTGCCGTCCAGGGCGACGTTGTTGGTGCTGGAGGTCATCGTCTCGACCTCGCCGGTACCGAAGTTGGCGGGCCCGCCGGGGTAGCTGGTGCCCGTCGTGTACTGCCAGTTGGCGGTGTTGACGCCACTTCCCGCGGCCCCGTTGAAGTCGTCGAGGAAGACCTGGGACCAGCCGGTGGGGGGTGTGGGGGCGGACGCGTTCGCGGGCAGGGTGGCCGCGGTGGCGGCAGCCGCCGCCAGGCTCAGCGTGCTGAACACGGCGATGAGCACGCGCCGGACGGAGCCGCGTCTGGGTGTGCCGGAAGTTTCACTCATGGGTGCCTCTTCGCGTACGGAGTGTGGGGTGCGCGGGTGGGGGTGTGAGAGCGCTCCCATGGCCATTTGAGAGCGCTCTCACAGCAGCTGCGCGGCCAATGTGCTCTCTGTCACTCCGGTCGTCAAGAGGTGAAGCCGAGAAAGTCCTTTCGCTGTAAGGGAGTTCACGCCGTGAAAGAAGGGACGGCTCGAACGGGCCTGCCAGCACGGCCCGTTGGGGCCCGTCGTTCGGGTGCGGCCGTCAAAGGGCGCTCCCGGCCGTCCAGTCGGCCCACGACAGGTTCCAGCCGTTCAGGCCGTTCGACGCTTCGACGGTCCGCTCGCCCGAGTTCTCGACGACCACCACGTCACCGAGCATCGAGCTCTCGTAGAACTTGTAGCCCGGCACGGAGCTGTCGTTCGCGCCCTTCGTGTCGTGCAGGCCGACGCAGCCGTGGCTGGTGTTGCTGCTGCCGAAGACCGAGGCCGAGGCCCAGTAGTTGCCGTGGATGAAGGTGCCGGAGGTGGTCAGGCGCTGGGCGTGCGGCACGTCCGCGATGTCGTACTCGTCGCCGAGCCCGACCGTCGAGGACTCCATCCGGGTCTCCTTGAACCGCTCGCTGATCACCATGATCCCGGACCAGGTGGTGTGGTCCGCGGCGCCGCCGCTGACCGGGTAGCGGGCGAGGGTCGCCCCGTCCCGTTCGACCGTCATGGTCTTCTTCGCGAGGTCGATGGTGCTCACCTGGCGGCGGCCGATGCGGAAGGTGACGTCCTTGGACTGGACGCCGTAGACGCCGTCCGTTCCCTCGACGTCCTTGAGGCGCAGGCTGAGCGTGATCTTCGTGCCCGCCGCCCAGTACCGCGCGGGACGGAAGTCGAGCCGGGTGTTCCCGAACCAGTGACCGACCAGCTCGACCGCCGGCTCCGCCGTCACCGTGATGGCCTTTTCGACGGCGGCACGGTCCGTCACGGCCTTCGTGAAGTTGATCGACACGGGCATGCCCACGCCGGAGGTCGAATTCGCCTCGGGCGTGAAATAGCCCGCGAACGTCTCGCCCGGGGACTTCGTGACGAAGGTCGCGGTGTGCTCAGAGGCACCCTCCGCTTTCGCCGTGACCGTGTATTTGGTGCCCGAGTACGGATTCCTGGCGGACGTCCAACGCGTGCGGTCGTCATTGAAGGATCCGGCCAGAGTGGAACCGTCATTGCCCGACACCTCGACCGTCGAGAGCGTGCCGTCCGCCACGGAGACCTCGACCGGACTGGTGAAGTCGGCCTTCTTCGTGCCGTCGGCGGGGGAGACGGTCACGGTCGGCGTCCTCGCCTGGGACTTTGTCTCCGTCCCGGCCCCGGTGCCGCCGGTCGCCGTCGCGCCCTTCCCCTCGGCGGCGTCCGCCGGGTCGCCGCACCCGCTCAGCGCGAGAGCCGGTACGGCGGCGCCGAAGGACGCGAGGATTCCGCGCCGCGACCAGGCAGGACGCCCCGGACGAGGCCGCGCCCGTCCCGGGGCACCTGGCGCGTACTCGGGCCGATTCGATATCTCAGGGACGCCCACGGAACGCCTTTCCTCGGTTCTTCGCTCACCACCACTGCGGGTGCATCCTGCGCGACTTCCATGGGTTGATTCTTTGAATCCGGCTGCTCCAACCTGAGATTCCGGTGAAGACGCCCGGAGAGACGGCCTGAATCCACGGTTGCCGGGCCGCGTCGGATTGTGAACAGAGTATGAAGCGCCCTACCGGATCCCTGAATTTTCCGTGAGATCCCCCTTCCGGGAGCCCTTTCCGGTCTCTCCGGCCGCACGAGTGAAGGAGAAGTTCCGCTTGCCGGTTCCGCCCCAGACCACGCCGGAGGTATCCGTGAATCCAGCCCGTGAGCGGCACACCGTGGCCATCGTCGGAGCGGGTGCCGCCGGTACGCTCACCGCCTTGCAACTGTGCGAGACGGCGGCCCGCCGCCGCACCCCCCTCGATCTCGTCCTGGTCGACCCCGCCCCCGAGGCCGGACGCGGCACCGCCTACGCCACCACCGATCCCCGGCACCGGCTGAACGTGCCCGCCGGCGGCATGAGTTGCTACCCCGACGACCCCGGCCACTTCACCCGCTGGCTGTGCCGGCACGGCGAACCCACCGTCAGAGGAACCGACTTCGCCACCCGGTACCGCTACGGCGCCTACCTCGCCGACACCCTGGCCCAGGCGATCGTCCACGCCCACGGCACCGTCGCCGTACGCCGGCTGCGGACCAGGGCGGAGGGCTGCGCCCCTGCCCCGGACGGAGGGCTGGAGATCCGACTCGCCGACGGGGAAAGCCTGCTGGCCGACAGCGCGGTCCTCGCCACCGGACCGGCGGCCACCACCGGCGACTGGGCCCCGCCCGGACTCCATACCTCCGAACGGTTCATCGGGTCACCCTGGGCGCCGGGAGCCCTCGACGGGCCGCTCGCCGAACCGACCGCCGCCCTCGCGGAGGGCGACCTGAGGGACGGCGTGCGTGCCGACGTCCTGCTGGTGGGCACCGGGCTCACCGCGGTCGACCTCGCGCTCAGCCTCGACCGTCCCGGACGCACCGTGCACGCACTCTCCCGGACCGGACTGCTGCCGCAGCCGCACGCGCTGAGCCCCGCCCCGGCGATGGCCGCACCCGAAGGGCTCGACGCGCCGACCCTGTCCACGCTGCGCCGGACCGTCTACCGCCACATCGGCCGCGCCGTGCGCGCCCATGGCGACTGGCGCCCCGCGCTCGACAGCCTGCGCCCGCACACCGCGCGCCTGTGGCGCAGCCTCACACCCGAGGAACGTGCCGCGTTCCTGCGGCGGGAGGGCGCGTTGTGGAACACCCACCGGCACCGCATGGCACCGACGACGGCCGAGTCGGTGGCCCGCGCCCGTACCGCCAGACGTCTGCGGGTGCACACCGGCAGGATCACCGACGCCGCCGCACGGCCCGACGGCTCCTTGCTGCTCACGCTCTCCAACGGCCCTCGCATCACGGTCGGTTGGGTGATCGACTGCACCGGACCGGGTCCGCGCCCCGAAGACCCCTTGTGGCGCTCGCTGTTCGACACGGGTGCCGCCGTGCCCGGCCCGCTCGGCCTGGGCGTCGCGACCCGCGACGGCCGGCTCCTCGACGCCGATGGCCGGGCCCCGCTGCCGGTGTTCACCCTCGGAGCCCCGCGCCGCGGCGAACTCTGGGAGACGACCGCCGTTCCCGAGATCCGCGTCCAAGCCGCCGCGCTGGCAGCGGAGTTGCTCGCGCCACTGACCCCGCGGCCACGCCTCGCGCGCCGTCGGCCCGTCGACGCGCACGGGCTTCCGCTGTCCACCCACGCCGAGGCGGCGGCCGCCCACCGCACCGGCCTCGAACGGGTCCTCAAGGTCAGGGCCGGCGCCGAGGACGCCTTCGCGCGCGCCGTCGCCCTCGACCCCGGCTTCGCGCTCGGGCACGCCGCCCTCGCCCTGCTCGGCCATGAGTGCGGCGCGGACGTCGACGTACCGCGGGCGCTGGCCGACGCGCAGCGCTGCGCGCGGGAACGGGCCGACGAACGCGAGCGCTCCTTCGTCGCCGTGGTGACCCGCCGCGTGCACGCCGACTCCCCGGACGGAGGCGCCGGTGCCCTGCTCGGGCACCTCGCCGCGCACCCGGCCGACGCGCTGGCGCTCGCCGTCGCCGTGCCCACCATCGCCTTCTCCGGCATCAACGACCTCGACTCTGCCTACGCGTTGAGCCTGGTCGAGCGCACCTCGCCCGCTTACGACGGACACTGGTTCCCGGCCTCGCTCCTCGCCTTCCTGCGCCAGGAACAGGGCCGCTACGACGAGGCCGCCGAGCTGGCCGGTCGTGCACTGGCCGCAGAACCGGCCTCCGGACACGCCGTGCACGCACTCGCCCACGTCCACTACGAGTCCGGGGCCCACGAGACGGGCCGCGACTGGCTGGACGCCTGGCTGTCGGGGCACGGACGCGGCGCCGTCCACCGGGCCCACTTCTCCTGGCACATCGCCCTGCACGAACTGGCCCTGGACGATCCCGCCGCCCTCCGCAGACGCTGGTTCGCCCAACTCGCGCCGGGGCGGGTGACGGGCGTACGCGCCCTGGTCGACTCGGGGTCGCTGCTGTGGCGGGCCCGCCTCAGCGACAGCTGGCAGGGGCGGGTGCCGGCCGCCGACGTCCTCGACAGCGTCGCCCGCGAGATCGTGGAACGGCCCGCGACCGCCTTCACCGCGCTGCACGCGGCGGTCGCCCTCACCGCCGCTGGTGACCTCGCGGCGCTGCGTCGGCTGCGCGACCATGCCGCCGGGGCCGACCCCGTGCAGCGCGAGGTCGTCGTCCCCCTCTGCGAGGCCTTCGCCGCCCTCGTCGAGGAACGCTTCCACGAAGCCGCCCGGGGACTGGGCGCGCTACTCCCCGTTCTCGGCAGGGTCGGCGGCAGCGCGGCCCAGCGCGAGGTCGTCGAGGAGACGCTGCTGTACGCCCTGGTCGCGGGGGGGCGCGGCGGGGGGGGCCCCCCCCCCCCGGGCCCCCCCCCCCCCCCGCGCCCCACCCCCCCCCCCCCCCCCCCGCGGGGCCCGCGGGGGGGTTGGGGGGGGGGGGGGGGCGCCCCCGGCCCCGGGGGGGGGGGGGGGGGCGCGGGGGGTGCCCGCGGGGGGGGGGGGGGGCGGGGGGGGGGGGCCCCCCCGCCTCCTGGACACCCGCCTCGACCGGAGCCATTCCCCCCGCGACCGCCGGCTGCTGGCCGCGCTGACTGATTGAGGCGGCGCGGGGGCCGCCCGGTTGGGCGGCGGTCGCGTGATGGGGGAGGTTGGCCGCCTGGTGGGGTGTTGGTGGTGCGTTTGCGTGATGGGGACGGTTGGCCGCTTGGCGGGGTGGTTTGCGGGATGGGGACCGTGCCGGGTGTGCCGAGGTGGGCCGGCACTTCTCCATCGGCGAGGGGCGCCGGACCGCCTCGGGTTCGCTCCTGCTGCAAGGGCGTGGCGGCAGGGGTCGATCCGCGTCCGTGCCCCTACCTTGCCCCTCCCGTGCCCGTGCCCGCGTTTATGCTCGGCTCCGTGTCGGCGTCCGTGCCCGTGCCCGCGTTTATGCCCGGCCCGGTGCCGGCGTCCGTGCCCGGGCCGACGTCCACGGTCGGCTCTGTGCCCGCGTCCGCGTCAAGCGTGCGGATCCGGCCGGGTCGTCGGGCGCCAGCCGAGGGCCCGGGAGATTCCGCGGGCCGCCAGCCGTATCGCCGGGATCAACGCCGGTACCTGCGCGTCGGCCTCGGGCACGACGAGCGACACGGCAGCGACGACCGAGCCGTCCGTGCCGCGGACGGGCGCGGCCACCGACAGGGCGTCGTCGGTCACCTGACGGGTACTCACCGCAACTCCGGTACGCCGGACTTCGGCCAGAGCGCGCCGCAGGCGGACCGGATCGGTGATGGTGTACGGCGTGTAGGCGGCCAACGGTCCGGCACAGTAGGCGTCCTGGAACGCGGGCTGCGCGTGCGCGAGCAGCGCGAGCCCGACGCCCGTCGCGTGCAGCGGCCAGCGGGCGCCCACCTGGATGCGTACGCCGACGGACGAACGCCCGGCGATCCACTCGATGTAGACGACCTCGGCGCCGTCGCGGACCGCCAACTGCACGTTCTCGTGCGTCGCTTCGTACAGGTCCTCCAGGTACGGCAGGGCGATCTGCCGCAGCGCGAGACCGCGCGGGGCGAGCGCCGCGACCTCCCACAGGCGCAGGCCGACGTGGTACACGCCGTCCGCGTCCCGCTCCAGCGCACCCCACTCGGTGAGCGCGGCCACCAGTCGGTGGGCGGTCGTGAGACTGAGGCCGGCCCGGCGGCTGATGTCCGTCAGGGAAAGCGCCGTGTGCTCGTGGTCGAAGGCGGCGAGCACGGCGAGGAGGCGGCCCGGAGCGGACAGGGCGGTCATGAGTTCAGTTCGGTGTCCGCGATCCGTTGCAGCAGCGCGTGCAGGGTCTCCCGCTCGGCGGGATCCAGGGGCTGGAGCAGGTCGTTCGTCACGCGCAGTCCGGCCTCGTCCGTGTCGCGCAGGAAGGCGCGGCCGTCCGAGGTGAGAACGACGATCCGGCTGCGGCGGTCGTCGGGAGAGAGCCTGCGCTCCGCGAAGCCGAGCTTCTCCAGGTCGTCGACGAGCCCGACGATCGCGCTCGGGTCGTAGCCGAGCCGTGAACTCAGCTCCCGCTGCAACGCGCCCTTCGAGGTGGCGAGGAACCGCAGCAGCGCGTAGTGGCGCAGCCGCAGCCCGGACTCCTGGAGGAACGCGTTGAACAACTGGCCCGAGCGCAGGCCCAGCCGGTACAGCAGATAGCCGGTGTCCGCGTGCAGGCCGCGCATCCACGGCTCCTCGGCGTCGATGCGGGCGGGGCCTCGGGGGTGTTCTGCGGCGCGCTGCTGACCTGCGATGGCGGGCTCCCTGGGGCCTGGCCCCGGGCGGGGGCGGTTCGGCTGTACGAACCCAGCATGCCGTATGGAACGGACGGCAACAACTATTGACGTCAACAACTATTGCTCTTAGCTTCGATCTAGACGTCACCCCCTGCGGGCAGCCGCGCTCCGGGCAGCGCCCGCACCACGTGAAGGGACCCCTCGTGCCCCCCATCGATCTCACCGGCAAGGCCGCCGTCGTCACCGGCGGCGGCCGTGGTCTCGGCCTGGCCTACGCCCGTGCCCTCGCGGCCGTCGGCGCCCGCGTCGTCGTCAACGACATCGACGAGGACGTCGCCGAGCAGGCCGTGAAGTCCATCGCCGAGGCCGGTGGCCAGGCCGTCGCGGAGGTCGTCGCGGTCGGCACGGCCGAGGCCGCCGACCGGCTCGTCGGCCGCGCCGTAAGGGAGTTCGGCCGGCTCGACATCCTGGTCACCAACGCGGGCATCCTGCGCGACAAGGTCCTGTGGAAGATGACCGACGACGACTTCGACGCGGTGATCACCACGCATCTGCGGGGCACCTTCACCTGCGCCCGTGCCGCCGCCGTGCGGATGCGCGAGCAGGGCGAGGGCGGCAGCCTGATCCTGGTCGGCTCACCCGCCGGACAGCGCGGAAACTTCGGGCAGACGAACTACTCCGCCGCGAAGGCGGGCATCGCCGCCATGGCCCGCACCTGGTCGATGGAACTGGGCCGCGCGGGCATCACCGTCAACGCGATCGTGCCCGTCGCCGCGACCGCGATGACCGAGACGATCCCGGCGTTCGCCCCGTACGTCGAGGCCCTGCGCGACGGCACGCCGCTCCCGGACTTCCTGCGCAAGGGCGAGGGCTTCGGCACCCCCGAGGACTGCGCGGCCCTGGTCCCCTTCCTCGCCTCCGAGGCCGCGCGCGGGATCACCGGGCAGGCCATCGGCATCGGCGGCGACAAGGTGGCCCTGTGGTCGCATCCGCAGGAGATCAAGACGGCCTACGCGGACGGCGGTTGGACCCCGGAGGCGCTCGCCGACGTCTGGGCCGGCTCCCTCGGCTCCGAACCGCAGACGGTCGGGATTCCCGTCCCGAAGACTCCCGCGCCGAAGACGGCGGGGGTGTGATGACTCCTCCCATGAACCCGGACGAGCTCGTCGCGATCGACGTCCACACCCACGCCGAGGTCTCCTCCAGGGGCCACTCCTCGCTCGACGACGGTCTGCACGACGCCTCCAGCGCCTACTTCAAGGTCGAGGGCGAGCGAAAGCCGACCCTGGAGGAGACGGCGGCGTACTACCGCGAGCGGAGGATGGCCGCCGTGATCTTCACGGTGGACGCCGAGTCCGCCACCGGCACCGAGCCCGTCCCGAACGAGGAGGTCGCGGAGGCGGCCGCCGCCAACCCGGACGTGCTGATCCCCTTCGCCTCCATCGACCCCTTCCGGGGGAAGGCCGGGGTGCGCCAGGCGCGGCGGCTGGTCGAGGAGTACGGGGTGAAGGGCTTCAAGTTCCACCCCAGCATCCAGGGCTTCTTCCCCGACGACCGCTCCGTGGCGTACGGCCTCTACGAGGTCATCGAGGAGACCGGCACCATCGCCCTCTTCCACACCGGGCAGACGGGCATCGGCGCCGGAGTGCCCGGTGGCGGCGGGATCCGGCTCAAGTACTCGAATCCGCTCCATGTGGACGACGTGGCCGCCGACTTCCCGCAGCTGAAGATCATCCTGGCGCATCCGTCCTTCCCCTGGCAGGACGAGGCGCTCGCCGTGGCCACGCACAAGCCGGGCGTGCACATCGACCTGTCGGGCTGGTCGCCGAAGTACTTCCCGCCCCAACTGGTGCAGTACGCCAACACCTTGCTCAAGGACAAGGTCCTCTTCGGCTCCGACTACCCCGTCCTCACCCCGGACCGCTGGCTCGCCGACTTCGAGAAGCTGCCGATCAAGGACGAGGTCAGGCCGAAGATCCTCAAGGAGAACGCCGCCCGGCTCCTCGGGCTCACACCGTAAGGGGCGTCAGATGCGCAACGAGGGACTGGGGTCATGGCCCGCACGCCGGGCCCGCAAGACCCCGCACCGCACCGCCCTGATCCACGGCGACGACGCGATCGGCTACGCCGAACTCCACACCCGCACGACGAAGCTCGCGCGCACCCTGCGCGCCCAGGGCATCCGACGCGGGGACCGGATCGCCTATCTGGGCCCCAACCACCCCTCCTATCTGGAGACGTTGTTCGCCGCGGGCCTCCTCGGCGCCGTCTTCGTGCCGCTCAACCCACGCCTCGCCGGGCCCGAAATCGCCTACCAGCTCGCCGATTCGGGCGCCAGGGCCCTGGTCCACGCGCCGGCCCCGACCGGGATCCCCGCCGGGCCGCCGGACGGCACCGATGTCCATACGTCCATCGAAGTGGGGCATTTCTACGAGGAGTTGATCGCCGACGCGCCCGACGAGCCGATCGACGAACCGGTCACCGCCGACGACCTCTGCGTCATCATGTACACCTCGGGCACCACGGGCCGCCCCAAGGGCGCGATGCTCACCCACGGCAACCTCACCTGGAACGCCGTCAACGTCCTCGTCGACCACGATCTGACCGCCGACGAACGCGCCCTCGTCTCCGCCCCGTTGTTCCACACGGCGGGACTGAACATGCTCACCCTGCCGGTGTTCCTCAAGGGCGGCACCTGCGTCCTGACCGAGTCCTTCGACCCGGCGGCCACCTTCGACCTGATCGAACGGCACCGGATCACCTTCATGTTCGGCGTGCCCACCATGTTCGACCGGGTGGCCCGGCATCCCCGCTGGGCCGACGCCGACCTGTCCTCCCTGCGCATCCTCACCTGCGGAGGATCGCCCGTGCCGACCCCGCTCATCGCCGCCTACCAGGACCGCGGGCTCACCTTCCTCCAGGGGTACGGGATGACCGAGGCGGCGCCCGGCACCCTCTTCCTGGACGCCGAACACGCGGTCGCCAAGGCCGGTTCGGCGGGCGTTCCGCACTTCTTCAGCGATGTCCGGGTGGTCCGGCCGGACTTCACCCCGGTCGACGCGGGAGAGACGGGGAAGACAGGGGAGATCGTCGTCCGCGGACCTCATGTCATGCCCGGCTACTGGGGACTGCCCGAGGAGACGGCCGCCGCCTTCACCGACGGCTGGTTCCGCAGCGGGGACGCCGCCCGCGTCGACGACGACGGCTATGTCTTCGTCGTGGACCGTATCAAGGACATGATCATCTCGGGCGGCGAGAACATCTATCCCGCCGAGATCGAGGACCTCCTCCTCGCCCACTCCGGAATCGTCGAATGCGCCGTGATCGGTGTCGCCGACGACAAGTGGGGCGAGGTCCCCCGCGCGGTCGTCGTGGCCCGTGACGGCGTCGAACTGGACCCGGACGAGGTCCTCGCCTCGCTCTCCGGCCGCCTCGCCAAGTACAAGATCCCCAAGTCGGTGGTCGTCGTCGACGAACTGCCGCGCACCGCCTCCGGAAAGCTCCTCAAATCCCGCGTCCGTACGCGCTACGGCACCGGCTACCGCACCAGGCAGGGAAACTCGTGACCATCACCGTGAACGGCCTCGACGAACTCAGGAAGCTCGCGGGCGGCGACCTCGGCACCAGTGAGTGGATCGAGGTCACCCAGGAGCGGATCGACACCTTCGCCGACGCCACGGGCGACCACCAGTGGATCCACGTCGACCCGCGGCGGGCGGCCGAGGGGCCGTTCGGCGCGCCCATCGCCCACGGCTATCTGACTCTTTCCCTCTTCATCCCGCTCTTCACCGAGCTCCTTGAGGTGGAGGGCGTCACCACGAAGGTCAACTACGGCCTGAACAAGGTGCGTTTCCCCGCCCCCGTGAAGGCCGGCTCGCGCATCCGGCTGGTCGCGCGGCTCACCTCGGTCGAGGACGTACCGGGCGGAGTGCAGATCGCCGTCGACGGCACGGTGGAGATCGACGGCGGCGGGAAGCCCGCCGCCGTCCTGCAGAGCCTGTCGCGGTTCTACGTCTGAGGCCGAGGGCTGTCCGGGCGGTGCTCCGGGTCCCCTCCGCTCGGCCTCCTACCTGAGCCGGTACGCGTACACGGAGGTCGCGACACCGCACACGCCGGGCTGGACCACCTCGGCACGCAGTGTCCCGCTCGCCGTGTCGTAGTCGACGCCCTCCGCCTCGTACGTCCCGTCCGTGCACAGGCTGCGCTGCGGCAGGGCGAAGAGGCTGGTGACATGTCCCGTGACCGGCCGGCCGTCCACCTTCCGCTCCAGGTCGACCTGGAGCAGCGGCCGGTCCTCGGGGAAGAGGGTGCGCGAGCTGTCGTCCGAGGCGCAGAGCAGCCGGGTGTCGTCGACGAAGTCGCAGCCCTGGATGTCGCGCACGGGCTTGTCGAGGGTGATCTGCCCGGCCTGCGGCAGGGCGCCGCCGGTGGGCGGGGTCGACGGATTGAGCAGCGGGGCAGGGAAGACCTGGAGCCGGTTCTGGTCGTCCCACTCGCCGGAGACCAGCCACTGTCCGTCGGGCGACACGGTCGCGAAGGAGTTGTTCAGCTTCTCGCCCGGGTCGAGCCGGTGGACGTACTCGAAGCGCTTGCCCGCGGGTGTGGTGACGGCGAACATCTTCGAGGTCGCCGTGTCCGGCCCCTGGTAGGCGTCGAACACGGAGCCCTGGGCGATGTCAGGGTCGCCGACATGGTTCCAGCCCTTGACGCGCAGGACGAGCGGAATGGAGGCGAGCCCGCGGTGCAGCAGCGAGCCGTCCGCGCGGCTCGCCAGCCCCTGTCCACCGCTCAGCGAGTCGACGTACGACGTGCCGGTCTCGGTCCACACCGGTTCGCCGGCCACCGCGGACGACGTACTCATGCTGACCGTCAGCACGCCCAACAGGCAGGCCAGGGACATTAAGTGACGCTTCATCAGCAGCCTTCCACATCGACGAACACGGGGTTGGAATAGAACCATGTGTCGACCCACGGGTCGCCGTTTCCGGGCACGTGCGGAATCGGGCCGTGCGGGTCGATCGCCGCACCGAGGTACCCGGCGCCGTTCCTGTTGCCGTCGCTGCCGCGCAGCCGGACGTAGAAGGACTCGTCCCCGGCGGTCAGCGGGATGCGCAGGGTGTACGTCCCCCTGCGGCCGCTCACGTCCTCGGTCCGGACGACCTCGGTGTCGGGGGCCCGCCACGCGTCGCGGTCGGCCGTCGGGCCGCGCACCGCGCCGCGGATCAGGTCGACATGCGCCAACTTCGGGAGGATCCCCCGCGGGTTGGGGCGTGAGGCCGTCGTCACGGTGACCGACAGAGTGAGCCTGTCGCCCTTGCGGACGCGGATCCGGCCGCCCAGGGTGACGCCCGCCCCGTGGTCGTGGTCCCGCTTCAGGCGGACGTCGAGTCCGTCCAGCAGATGGCCGTGGTCCAGCCAGACCCGGCCCGCGCGCAGGCCCGCCATCACCGAGCGGTAGCCGTAGCGGGTCACGCCGACATGGGTGCGGCTGAACTGGCCGGGCCAGAAGTCGCCGCCCGGCTGCTGGGTGTCGGTGTTCACCGGGTCGGGGACGTGCCCGGTGTTGTCGAAGTTCTGGCCGGGCGCCCAGTCGCCGTTCTTCCAGGTGTCGAAGACGACGCGGTGCACATCGGAGTTGGTGGTGATGGTGAACAACCGGCCCTCGGCGAGCATCGCGTCCCACATGCCGCCGACCGTCGCCGTCATCCAGTCGAAGCCGCCGTACAGGACGTACGCGTCCTCCGGGTAACCGGCGAAGGAGTTCTCCGAGGGCTTGTTGACGTACTCGCCGCGCTGTTGGCCCGAGCCCACCCAGCCGGGGATGCCGCCGCCCTGGGCGCCGGGCGCGCCCTCCATGCCGATCATGACCTCGGGGGCCGCGTCGCGCCAGTCGCGCATCTCGTGCGGGGAGTCGATCCCCAGGCGCAACGGGTGGTTGGCGAGGACCAGTACGTCGTCGACGTATCCGGTGCGGCGCTGCTCGGCCAGCCACTGGATCGCCTTGACGGCGTGAGCCTCGTTGCGGGCCGTGTCGGGACTGGCGGGCGAACCCGCTGTGTAGCCCAACAGCTTCCCGTCGTAGGCGAGTTCGAACCGGGTGAGCAGGTTCACCTCGTGCGGTCCGGGGGCGGCGAAGACAGTGGCGTGCTCGGCGGCCGGGATGTACCACTCCAGACCCTGGAAGATCAGCTGGCGCGGGTTCGCGGCGCGCGCCTTCAGGATCTCCTGATGCTCCAACAAGGCGCCGTAGGAGGCGTGCCCGAAGTTGGAGTGCTCGTTGAAGACCATCCAGTCGAGGCCGTACTCGGCCCCGGCGCGGGCGAGTTGGGAGAACGTGTACTTCGCGTCGTGGCTGTAGACGGAGTGGATGTGGTGGTCGCCCACGAGATAGGCGAGGCGCGGGTCGCTGCCGCCGTAGCCTCGCCCGGACGCCGCCGCGGGCGCGGCGAGCGAGCCGACCGCGAAGGCCGCCCCGAACAGGCCCGCGCCGCGCAGCAGCCCGCGTCGCGACAGGCCCTGCGGATCCAGTGCGGCGGGGGAGACGGACGGATCGGCCCAGGCGGGCAGTTGCTGCTCGGTCATGGTCGTGTGGTCCCTAGGTCAGAGGGCATGAACGACGTGACGGGGAAGGCGCGTTCGTCGCGCGGGGGTGGCGGCGGCCGTATCCGCCGTGCGGTCGCCGCCGTAGACCCGGAGGTGGCGCTTCGCCGTGCCGCCGTCGTCGTACGGTCCTGCGCCGCCGCGCCCGGCCGATCTTCTGTCGTTCACGCGTTGGAGAATGGCGCGGTCCCAGGACCCCGGGATGACACCGCACTGAAGCCCAGGGGTCGACTCGATGGCGGCCCAGTGGTCGCCGGGCTCGCCGTCGCCCGTCGCCCGTCGCGTGCGACACCGCGAGAACGAGAGTCCTCGGCCCGGGGACTCGACGTGGCGGTGCCGGACGAGCCCGTGGCCGCGGTGGCACGCTGCTTCCTGGAAGATGTGGGTGGGACAGGTGGTCGTGGCGTGCTCCCTCGCCGCGCGGCCTGCTTCCCCGCACGAACTGCGAAGGTGGTACTTGCGTGAGGCTGACCATTCTGGGCGGCGGCGGATTCCGCGTCCCGCTCGTGTACGGGGCGCTGCTCGGGGACCGCGGCGAGGGCCGCGTCACCCGGGTCGTGCTGCACGACCTGGACGCGGGACGGCTCTCCGCCGTGGCCCGCGTCCTCGCCGAGCAGGCGGCCGGGGACCCGGACGCTCCGGAGGTGACCGTCACCACCGACCTCGACGAGGCCCTGCGCGGCGCCGACTTCGTCTTCTCCGCGATCCGGGTCGGCGGCCTGGAGGGGAGGGCGGCGGACGAGCGCGTCGCCCTCGGCCAGGACGTCCTCGGCCAGGAGACGGTCGGCGCCGGCGGCATCGCGTACGGCCTGCGCACCGTGCCCGTCGCCGTGGACATCGCGCGGCGCGTGGCCCGGCTCGCCCCCGACGCCTGGGTCATCAACTTCACCAACCCGGCCGGACTGGTCACCGAGGCCATGTCCCGCCACCTCGGCGACCGCGTGATCGGCATCTGCGACTCGCCGGTCGGCCTCGGGCGCCGGATCGCCAAGGTCCTCGGCGCGAACCCGCGCGAGGCGTGGATCGACTACGTCGGCCTCAACCACCTCGGCTGGGTACGGGGACTGCGCGTCGCGGGCCGCGACGAACTCCCGCGACTGCTGGCCGATCCCGGACTGCTCGGCTCCTTCGAGGAGGGCAGGCTCTTCGGCCCGGAGTGGCTCCAGTCATTGGGCGCCGTCCCCAACGAGTACCTGCACTACTACTACTTCAACCGCGAGGCCGTCCGCGCCTACCAGCGGGCCGACAAGACACGCGGCGCGTTCCTGCGCGACCAACAGGCCCGGTTCTACGACGAGATGAAGCAATCCGACGCCGCGGCCCTGACCGCCTGGGACCGCACCCGCGCCGAGCGCGAGGCCACCTACATGGCGGAGAACCGGGACGCGGCAGGTGCCGGAGAACGCGACGACGACGACCTCTCCGGCGGCTACGAGAAGGTGGCGCTCGCCCTGATGCGGGCCATCGCCCGTGACGAACGCACCACCCTGATCCTCAACGTCCGCAACCGCGGCACGCTGAGCGTCCTCGACACCGAGGCCGTCATCGAGGTGCCCTGCCTGGTCGACGCGAACGGCGCGCACCCCGTCGCCGTCGACCCGCTGCCCGGTCACGCCACCGGACTCGTGTGCGCGGTCAAGGCGGTGGAGCGGGAGGTGCTCTCGGCCGCCGAGTCGGGGTCCCGTACGACCGCGGTGAAGGCCTTCGCCCTGCACCCGCTCGTCGACTCCGTGAACGTGGCACGCGCACTGGTCGACGGCTACACGGCCGTACATCCGGGCCTGGCGTACCTGAAGTAGGCCTCGAACGCGGGGACTTACGGTGCCAGACCCGCGTATGCCCGCGATCGGCGAGGGCCCGAGGCACCGGGGAGGGCCGGGCGCGGGGATGCCCGCCTCCGGTGCCCGGCCCGGCGCACAACTGAGCCACCCGGCTTCCGCCGGACTCCGCACGGACTCGGCGCACGGATCCGGAGCCCGCAGGTGTTGCCCGAGTCCGTCTGGATGACGCCCGCTTTGCGCACCGGACTTGCCAACGCCTTGACGATCCGTTTCCGCCGTGTTCAACCGGCCGTCTGTGCCCGCGTTGTGTGTTGTGCCTAAGGTCCCTGAGTGCTTCAAGTGCTTCGAAGAAAGGGACTCGTGACTCCTCCCCCTCGTAACGAGGGGGCTTCTCACTCGACTCCGAGGAGTTTCGTGACGGCCAAGCTCTGACCGCCGCCAGAGGCAGCTGCAGAGCATCTACGCCGCTTCGAGGCTCCGGCACTCAGGATGCCTTTCCGGCCCGTCCTGAAGGCCGGGATTCCCACGCAAGGAGAAGGATGGACAGACCTCTCGCCGTCCGGGCTCGCGGGATCACCAAGTGCTTCGGCGACACCGTCGCACTCGACGGCGTCGATCTGGATGTGGCGCGGGGTCAGATCCACGGCCTGGTCGGACCGAACGGAGCCGGCAAGACGACCCTGCTCGGTCTCCTGCTGGGCCTGGCCGTCGCCGACGAAGGCCGCCTCGAGATCCTCGGCACCCCGCTCAGACGGGCGCTCGCCGCCCCCGACGGTGTCGCCGGTTTCGTGGACGGGCCCGGCCTGTACCCCTCGCTCACCGCCCGTCAGAACCTCGCCGCCCTGGCCGCACTCCGCGGCCAGGGCACGCGGGCGGCCGGGGTCGACGACGTGCTCGACCAGGTCGGGCTCACCGATGTCGCCGACGATCCGGCCCGCGGCTACTCCCTCGGCATGCGTCAGCGGCTCGGCCTCGCCGCCGCCCTGCTCGTCGAGCCCCGGCTGCTCGTGCTCGACGAACCGTCCAACGGCCTCGACCCGGCCGGCAAACGACATGTGCACGGTGTCCTCGACCGGCTCGCGGCGAACGGAACCGCAGTCGTCCTCTCCAGCCACCGCATGGACGACCTCCAGGCGCTGTGCTCCGAGGCCACCGTCCTCGCGACCGGACGGGTCGTCTTCTCCGGCCCGCTGAGCAAGCTGGCCGCCGAGAACCGTGAACTCGACTACCGGGTACTCACCTCCGACCCCGCAGCCGCCCGCCTGCTGGCCCTCGACACGGCCGGGATCCGGGTCGTCGACGACGCCGCGCCACGGCACGACGCCGACGTGCTCGTCGTGCGCGCGCTGGTGTCCGCCGTCGACGAACTGGTCGTGCGGCTCGTGCGCGCCGGCATCGCGCTGCGCGAACTCGCCCCCGTCGTCTCGCCTCTCGAAGCCGCGTTCCTCGCCCTCACCGAGCAGAAGGAGACCGGCGGATGACAGCGACCGTCGCCGAGGACGGTGACCTCGGAGCGCAGGGCCCGGAGGAAGCCGTCGCCGCCGCCCCCCGTGTCTCGATCGCGCGCGCCTACCGCTTCGAGCTGGTCAAACTCGTCTCGCAGTGGCGGATCCGGCTGCTGGTCCTCGCCTGCTGGATCGTGCCGGCGCTCTTCGTCGCCGCGGTGAGCCGGCAGAGCACGCTCCCCGTGGACACCCTCTTCGGCCGCTGGATGCACGCCACCGGGTGGGCCGGAGCGCTGGTGATGCTCGGATTCGCGGGCACCTGGGCACTCCCGCTGCTGACCTCGGTCGTCGCCGGCGACGTGTTCGCCTCCGAGGACCGGCTCGGCACCTGGCGCCATCTGCTCGTGGCGGTCCGCTCGCCGCGCCGGATCTTCGCGGCGAAGGCACTGGCCGGCCTCACCGTCATCCTGCTGCTCGTGGCCGGACTGGTCGCCTCCAGCTCGGCCGGTGGGGCCGTGGCCGTCGGCGACCAGCCGCTGGTCGGCCTCGACGGCCACCTCCTGACACCGGCGGACGCCGCCGGCAAGGTCCTGCTCGCCTGGGTCTGCGTCCTGGCCCCGACCCTGGCCCTCGCCGCGATCGGGCTGCTCGGGTCCATCACTCTGGGACGGTCCCCGATGGGACTGCTGCTGCCCGCGCTCGTCGCGCTCGCGATGCAGCTCGCCCAGATGATGCCGCTCCCCGTCGCCGTGCGCCTGGCCCTGCCCAGCTACGCCTTCATCGCCTGGAGCGGTCTGTTCACCAGCCCGGCACAGCTCGGCCCGCTCCTGATCGGCATCGGGGTCAGTCTGCTGTGGGCCGTGACCGCGACCGTGTCGGCCTATGTGCTCTTCATGCGGCGCGACTTCACCGACGTGGCGCACGACGGCTCGGGCCGCAGCGCGGTCACCGCCGGAGTCCTGCCGCTCGTCGCGCTGGCCGCCGTGACGGTCGCGGTCGTCGGCGCCGCCACGGGGGCCACTGGCTCCGGGATCGGACAGGACAAGGTGCAGCGCTCGGCCGCCACGGCGTTCGCCCACCTCTACCGGCTCCAGACCAGGCAGCTCAACCGCCCCGCCGTCACGGAGGCACAGCTGAAGGTCACGGCGTCCTGCGACAAGGGCAGCGTCAAGGTCGCGGCCGAGGGGCCGGGCAACGACTGGCGCTGTGTCGTCTCCTGGCATCTCCCCGGCGTCGACGCCGTCGGGACGGCCGTCTACCAGCTCGATGTCACCCCGGACGGCCGATTCATGGCCGACGGCGACGGACCGAAGGAGGTGAACGGCTACTTCCTGGTCCGCACACCGACCGGGGACGCACCGAACCCGCTGTGGCAGTTCGACGGGAATGTCGACCTGCTTGCCACCTCGAAGGGATGACTCCATGCAGGTAACGCGCCGCCGCCGGCGTGACGTGAAGGGGCGTTCGGGCCTTTTCGGCAGACGCGCCGGCAGACGGATACCTCTGGTGACGGCGGGCACCACCGTCCTCGCCCTCGTCGCCACCGGGGCCGCATTCGCCCAGACGCACCAGTTCGGCACCGACCAGGTCGGTCAGATCACCGACCGGGGCCAGGTCGTCTCCAGCGACCAGTACATCGCCCCGTACGGCGACCGGCTCGTCGTCGACAACGGGAAGATCATGTCGTCCTCGGTGAGCCCGGACGGCACGCACCTCGCGGCCTCGGTCACCGACGGCGGGAGCGCGCTCGCCATCGTCGACCTGAAGAACTGGAAGGTGCAGCAACTCGTCAGCGCCGCCGCGTCGTCGAGCCCGCGCCTCAGTGGCAACAGCGTCGGGCAGGAAGGCCCCACGTACTCGCCCGACGGTTCGCAGCTCTGGCTCGGTCAGACCGACGGATACACCAGGCTGACCGTGAACCCGGACGGCAGTGTCAGCAGTCCGACGTTCGTCCCGATCCCGGCGGACGGGCCCAAGCACGCGCTGGTGGGCGAGGCGGTGTTCTCGCCCGACGGCTCCACCGTCTACTCCGCGGTCAACGGACAGAACCGGGTGGTCGCCATCGACGCGGCGACCGGCACCGTCCGGCAGAGCTGGACCGTGGGCAACGCCCCGCGTGACCTGGTCCAGGTGGGCACCGAGCTCTACGTGAGCAACGAGGGCGGGCGTCCGGCGCAGGCCGGCGACACCACGATCAACTCCTACAACACCCAGGTGCCGGCCGACCCGATCACCGCTGCCACCACCACCGGCACCGTCAGCGTCATCGACCTGGCCGACCCGGCCGCCGCCGTCGCGAGCATCCCCGTCGGTCTGCACCCCACAGCCCTGTACGCCAAGAACAAGGCGCTGTTCGTCACCAACACCGCCACCAACGACGTGTCGGTCATCGACACCGTCAAGAACAAGGTCGTCCAGACGATCGCGACCCAGCCGTGGCCGGAGGCGTCGGTGGGCTACGAGCCCGACGGGGTGACGCTCACCGACGACGGCCATCTGCTGGTGACGCTCGGCCGCGCCAACGCGGTGGCCGTCTACCGGAACCGGAGCCCGCAGGATCCGGTCCGTTACATCGGCCTGCTCCCGACGGACTACTTCCCCGCGGAGATCGCCTCCGTCGGCAAGGAGGTGGTTGTCTCCAACACCCGCGGTATCGACGCCCGTCGGTCCACCGTCAGCGGCGGGCACGGCACCCACGACACGACGTCGAGCGTGCAGCGGTTCACGCTGCCGGACGACAGCGTCATCAGGGCACAGACGGCCAAGGTCTTCCGGCAGAACGGCTGGACCCATGGCTCGGTCACCCAGTCCAAGGGCAGGGGTCACGCGAAGCCGGTGCCCGTCCCGCTGCGGCTCGGCGAGCCCTCGACGATCAAGCACGTCTTCCTGCTCGTCAAGGAGAACCGCACCTACGACCAGGTCTTGGGGGATGTCCCGGAAGGCAACGGCGACCCGTCGCTGGCGCAGTTCGGCGAGAACGTGACGCCGAACCAGCACGCCCTGGCCGAGCAGTTCGGGCTGTACGACAACACCTACGACATCGGGACGAACTCCGCCGAGGGTCACAACTGGCTGATGCAGGCGGACGATCCGGAGTACACAGAGTCCTCCGCCGGTGAGTACGCGCGCAGTTACGACACCGAGGACGACGCCCTCGGCCACCAGCGGACCGGCTTCCTGTGGACCGGCGCGCAGGCGAAGGGGAACTCGGCGCGGGACTTCGGTGAGTTCCAGCAGTTCCTGACCAAGCCGGCGGACGCGAGCTGGCAGAACCTGTACTGCGACTCGAAGAACATGGAGTCGACCGGGCAGGACACCGCGTACACACTGAACTCGTCCTCGCCGATTCCGTCGCTGAACGACGTGTCCGTGCACGGCTTCGCGAAGTTCGACACCAGTGTCCCGGACGTCTACCGGGAGGAGATCTGGAAGCGTGACTTCGAGCAGAACGGGCCGGCCAACCTGAACATGTTCTGGCTCTCCAGCGACCACACCGGCGGTCCGGCGAACGCGACCGCCCAGGTCGCGGACAACGACCTCGCGACCGGCCGGATCGTCGACGAGATCTCGCACAGCAAGTACTGGAAGGACTCGGCGATCTTCGTCGTCGAGGACGACTCCCAGGCCGGCCTCGACCACGTCGACGGCCACCGTGCTCCGATCCAGATCATCAGCCCGTGGGCCCGGCGCGGCATCGTCGACAGCCACTACTACTCGCAGATCACGCTGATCCGGACCATCGAGCAGGTCCTCGGGATCCACCCGATGAACCAGAAGGACAGCGCGGCCAGCCCGATGCGTGCGGTGTTCACCCAGCACCCGGACTACACGCCGTTCACCGCGCTGCCCAACCGGACCTCGCTGACCGACGGCCTCAAGACCCCGCCCTCCTGCGGCCTGGACACCCCCGCGCCGCAGGATCCGAGCGCGGCGGCGGTGCCGTCGGCGAAGGTGCCGGCGGACAAGCGGGCACTCGCGGCGAAGTGGGAGACCTGGAAGACGCACCAGCGGCTGACCGGGCCCAACGCCATTCCCGACTTCGCCAACCCCGCGCAGATGAACCACTTCACGTGGTACCAGACGCACGGGTGGACCAAGCCGTACCCCGGCGAGCACCGGATCTTCGCGCCGCAGGACGTGCCGGGCGCCTACCTCCCGTCGTCGGAGTCCGACGGCTGACCGCTGTCGGCTGTCGGCTGTCGGCTGTCGGCTGACGGACGACAGCCGACAGGTGACAGCTGATGTATGAGCGTGACGCGATGGGCCGCCCGGATTCTCCGGACGGCCCATCGTGTTGTCCCACGCGTTGTCCTGCTGTCGTCGTCCTCAGCCCGTGAAGCCGGCCGTGATCGACGTGAACTGCCAGGTGTTCTGGCTGATACCGGAGCAGTTGCTCACCACGCCGCCGCCGGGGCAGGACCGGTCGCGGTTGACCGCCCAGTAGGCGAGCCGGGCGATGTGGTGGGAGTTCGACCAGTCACGGATCGAGGTCCAGATCGCCGGGGTGGTGTTCTCCTGCTGGTCGGACAGGCCGTTCATGCCGGAGATGCCGATGTGGGAGTAGGCCGTGGCGTCGTCCCAGCCGAAGGTCGACTTCAGCTTGGTCTTCAGCCCCTCGGCGGCGTTGACCGTGTTGCCGTACATGTCGGAGCCGCCGCCGAAGTCGAACGGCATGATGGTGAAGACGTCGATGTTGGCGTTCAGGGACTGCGCCTGCTCGATGAGCCGGTTGCCGTAGTAGGTCGGGCCGGTCGTCGAGGTGCCGAAGGTGACGATCGTCCTCAGGCCGGGATTGTTGGCCTTGACGGTCTTCAGCGCGGTCAGGATCTTCGCCTGGACGGCTTCGTTCTCGAACTCGTCGGTGTTCTCGATGTCCATGTCGATCGCCTTGAGGCCGTAGGCGTCGATCACCTTCTGCAGAGCACCGGCGAGCGCGCTCGCCGAGGAGCAGTTGGCGCCGAGCTTGCTGCCCTGCCAGCCGCCGAACGACGGGACGATGTCACCGCCCGCGGAACGGATCTGGTTGATGGCCGTCTGGTCGACGCCACCGGTCAGCGCACGGCTGCCGTCCCAGGCAGGGGTGCAGCCGCCGGAGTCCAGCACGAACGCCATCGTGAACCACTTGATGCCGGTCGCGTTCATCACCGTGGTCGGGTTCGGGGGATCGCCCCAGCCCTCGTACAGATAGGGAGCGGCCTGCTTGAAGCCGGTGCCGCCGCCACCGCCGCCCGCGTCCGTCGTGACGCTCACGGAGTTGGAGGCCGCGGAGGTGTTCCCGGCCGCGTCCCGCGCCTTGACGGTGAACGAGTAGGCCGTGCTCGCTGACAGCCCGCTGACCGTGGCACTCGTGCCCGACACGCTGAGCAGCTGGTTGGAGCCGCTGTAGATGTCGTACGCGGTGACGCCGACGTTGTCGCTCGACGCGCCCCACGACAGTGACACGCTGGAGGAGCTCTTGCCGGTGGAGGTCAGGTTGGTGGGCGCGGTCGGCGCCTGGGTGTCGGAACCGCCACCGCCGCCGCCGGGACCGTCCAGGCTGATGTCGTCGGCGTAGTAGGTGCCCTGCGCGTACCAGCCGTGGACGTAGATCTTGACGCTGGTCTGCGAGGCGCCGGTGGTGAAGGGCACGGTGAGCTGGCTGTACGCCGACGTGGACGTCGTCCAGTTCGAGGCACCGCCGTCCACACCGAGGTAGACGTAGCTGCCGCGGACCCAGCCCGAGAGGTTGTACGTCGTGTTCGGCTGGACCGAGACGGTCTGGGTGCACTGCGCGTTGTCGCTCGAACTCGCCGCCCCCGCAAGGGCTTTGGAGCCACCGTGCACGGGGCTTGAGACGATCGAACCCAGGTTGCCGGAGCAGGACCAGGGGGAGAGGCTGCCCGTCTCGAAGCCGGGGTTGGACAGGATGTTGGCCGCCTGGGCCGTACCCGGCAGGGCGACCGCGCCGGCGAGGGCCAGCGCGGCCGTGCCCAGCAGGGCGAGGAAGCGATGTCTGGAACGTCTGAGCATGGTGATACGCACGCGATCTCCCTGGAGATATGGGGGTGTTCGGGAGTGCAGAGAGGTGCGCAACCAAGTTGGTATGGACCAATCCCGCTGTCAAGACGCTGAGCGAGAATTGGTCCAGACCGGTAAATGCGTATGGACGGCCTAGGCGGGTGCGACGGCCGCGGCCGCGGCCGTGGTGGCCTGGGCGGAAACGACGGAGGCGGTCGCCTCGACCGGGGCGGACGACAACGCGGACGCGGACTCCGTGATCGGCGAGGGGACCGCGGACAGCGTCGGCACGGGCTCGTCGGTCCGCTGCGGCGGCAGCGACACCGGACGCACCGGACGCGGCCCCGAGACCACCGTGTAGTCCTGTCCGAGGAACGGCGGGATCACCTCGCCCGTCTCCTCGCCGAGCGCCAACTGCACAGCCGCCCAAGGGGCGTTCACCCCGCACTGGGCGATCTGGTGCAGTCCGCCCGCCGGACGGGTGTTCACGTCCATCAGGACCGGCTCGTCACCGTACATACGGAACTGGATGTTCGACAGATAGTGCAGCCCGAACGCCTCGGCGAGCAGCCGGGCGGGCTCGATCCACGCGTCGTCGAGGGTGAATCCGCGGCGCCGCCCGTTCTTGGTACGGCCGATCGCCATGCGCACTCGGCCGTCCGGCCCGGTGAGGCAGTCCACCGACACCTCCGGCTGTCCGAGGTGCGGCATCACCAGCCAGTCGACCGGCTCGTCGGCCGCGCGCAGCGCCTCCACGACCAGGTCCATCGGCACGTACGCGCTCGGGAACCCGTTGAGGTGCATCAGCGAGAAGGGAGTGCGGGTGATCACCCGGAAGCCCACCCCGCCCGCTCCGGCCGCGGGCTTGAAGCAGGCCCGCTGACCCGCGGCCTCCAGCTCTTCGACCGCCGCGACCAGTTCCTCCTCCGTGCGCACCCGCCACCACGGGGGCACCGGAATGCCCACGGCCTCGACGGCCTGGTACGCGGTGGCCTTGTCGTGGAAGACCGCGACCGCCTCCGCCGGCGGTGCCAGCAGCGCCGTACCGAGCGCCGCGAACTCGGCGCGCTGCGCCACGATCGCCGCCTGGTGCAGGACCGGCACGAACACGTCGATGGAACGGCGCGCGCACATGTCGAGGGCGTACTCGACATAGGCGCGCGGCGACAGGCCCTCGGGCTCCGGCTCGGCGGTGTCGGCGGCGGCCAGTACGGGAGAGTCGGCGTCGCCGTGGGTGGCATGGATCTCGACCGCGCGGTGCTGCGGATTGCTTCGCAGCTGATCCATGAAGAACACGTTCTCCGCGTACGTGCGGTTGAGCCAGACGCGTACGCGAGAGCCCATGCAAGCCACCTTTCACGGTTTGCGGGCACGGCGGAGCGGGCCGGGCCCGGCCAGGGGTAGGGGAGGTACACCGAGCCGTCGCACGCCAAGGCGGAATCGAGCGGTGGTGTTGGGGCGATCATAAGGGGCGCGGGACCCTGGTACTGCTACGGGGATGTTACGGATTCACCGACCCGCCCGCCGGGGCCTCCTTGTCCGGCGGCGGGCGCGTGTGTTCTTGTGTTGACATCGGCTTTCCAGGGGGTGGCGCGTGCGGCGAACAGACGGCGGTGGCGGGAACCTGCTGGCCATCAGCGACCTGCACATCGGCTACGCCGAGAACCGCGCCCTCGTCGAGAACATGCGCCCCGAGTCCGACGACGACTGGCTTCTGGTGGCCGGTGACATCGGTGAGATCGTCGACGACATCCGGTGGACCCTGGAGACGCTCGCCGGCCGCTTCCGCAAGGTCGTCTGGGTGCCCGGGAACCACGAGCTGTGGACCCACCCCAAGGACCCCGTCGAACTGCGCGGTGTGGCCCGCTACGAGCATCTGGTGGCCCTGTGCCGGGAGTTGGGCGTCACGACGCCCGAGGACCCCTACCCCGTCTGGAACGGCCCGGGAGGCCCCGCCGTCGTCGCGCCGCTCTTCCTGCTCTACGACTACTCGCTCCTGCCGCAGGGCTGCGCCACCAAGGCCGAGGGGCTGGCGTACGCCCACGAGACCGGCATCGTCTGCACGGACGAGTACCTGCTGCACCCCGACCCCTACCCGAGCCGCGAGGCCTGGTGCCGGGCCCGGGTGGCCGAGACCGAGCGCAGACTCACCGAACTCCCCGACGGCCTGCCGGTCATCCCGGTGAACCACTACCCGCTCCACCGTCACCCGATGGACGTCCTGTGGCACCCCGAGTTCGCCATGTGGTGCGGCACGCTGGCGACCGCCGACTGGCACCGCAGGTTCCGCGTCGAGACCATGGTCTACGGGCATCTGCACATTCCGCGGACCACGTGGCACGAGGGTGTCCGCTTCGAAGAGGTGTCGGTGGGCTATCCGCGAGAATGGCGTACGCGACCGGGACCGCCGGGCACGCTGCGCCGCATTCTGCCGATGGAGGTCAAAGCCGGTGATGGAGGAACTGCTTCCGGAGTCGGTCGTGGCCGTGGAGAGCCACGGTGACGACGCGGCCGAGGACGCGATCCTGTACCCCGAGGAGCTGGCGGTCCTGACGCGCGCCGTGGGCAAGCGGCGCCGCGAGTTCACCACCGTACGGGTCTGCGCACGGCGTGCCATGGAGAAGCTGGGAGTGGCCCCGGGCCCCGTGCTGCCGGGCGAGCGTGGGGCCCCGCAGTGGCCGACGGGGGTCATCGGCAGCATGACGCACTGCGAGGGCTACGGCGCCGCCGCACTCGCCCGCGCCACCGATCTGGCCTCCCTCGGCATCGACGCCGAACCCCACCTGGCACTCCCCGACGACGTCCTGGACGCCGTCGCCCTCCCCAGCGAGTCGGACCGCCAGGACCGCCTCCGCGCCCGAGCACCCGGCGTCCACTGGGACCGGCTGCTGTTCAGCGCGAAGGAGTCCGTCTACAAGGCGTGGTTCCCCCTCACCGGCAAGTGGCTGGACTTCTCCGAGGCGGACATCGACATCTCCCTCGACCCGACGCCCGCCACCGACAGCCTCTCGGGAAGCCCCCGCCTCAAGGGAGGCTTCCACGCGCGACTCCTGGTCCCGGGGCCCGTGGTGGACGGCGTTCGCGTCCAGGCCTTCGACGGCCGCTGGACCGTGCAGCGCGGGTTGGTCGCGACGGCGGTCACGGTGCCCAACACACGATCCGGTCCGGGGCCCGGGTCCGACGACTGAACTGGCCGATGGGCAAAGGCCGTTGACGTTCGCGTCGCCACGTCGCGCCCGTCGCCGGCCCACTGCTCCCATTTCGCGGGGACCGGGAGGAGGACCGCGCCGGTTGCGTACGCTCGGCACCGTGACGGACGACATCGCGGCACCCATCACGGCACCCATCACGGCACCCATCACGAACGACATCGACACGCTGCTGGCCGCGTACGACGCACAGATGCGCGGAGTGCTCCCGGTACTGCCGGCCGGGGTCCGATGCGAACGCGACGGACCGCTGCTGCGCGTGGTCGGACACTTCTGCGGTTTCGTCATCGCCCCGCGCGACCTCGCGCTGAGCGGTGCCGACCTGGACCGGCTGATCGTCCGGCAGCGCGACTATTTCGCCGGACGGGGCGAGGCGGTCGAGTGGAAGACCCGCAGCCATGACATGCCGACGGACCTCACCGACCGCCTCCGTGCCGCCGGCTTCGTCCCCGGGAACCCGCAGACCGTGCTGATCGGACGTGCGGCCGACACGGTGGCAGAGCCGGTGGTACCGGCCGGTGTCGTGCTGCGCCGTGTCGCGGAGGATGCCGACATCCGCCGGATCGCGATGATGGAGTCCACCGTGTGGGGCATGGACTGGCGCCGACTCCACGGTTTCCTGGGCGGACAGATCGCGGCGGCACCCGACGACATCGCCGTCCTGGTCGCGGAGGCCGACGGCGAAGTGGTCTCCGCCGCGTGGCTGGTCATCAGCCCCGGAACGGCCTTCGCCGGGCTCCGGGGCGGTACGACAGTACCGGCCTGGCGAGGCCGCGGAATCTACCGGGCACTGATCGCGGCCCGAGCCCGACTCGCCGTGGCCCGCGGAGTCGAGTACCTGCATGTCGACGCGTCCGAGGACAGCGCCCCGACCCTCGAACGCCTGGGCTTCCGGGCCGCGACCACCGCGACGCCGTACGTCTGGACGCCCGGCGGCGCCTGATCGGGCCCGGGCTGTACGGCGGAGGCCACAGGTGAACAAGAGGCCCGATCCGCGACGGCCGGCCGTGACGGTGCTCCTCTGTGCTACGGCCCTTCCGGGGCCTCGGGCGAGAGCGGGAGACGGGCGACGATGCGGGCGCCGTGCGGGTGGGGCTCGGCCGTGAGGGTGCCCTGGTGGTGGCCCGCGATGTCACGGGCGATGGCCAGGCCGAGGCCGGCTCCGCCGAGGTCACGGCTGCGGGCGTCGTCCAGGCGCGTGAAGCGCTCGAAGATCCGGTCGCGGTCGGCATCCGGAATGCCGGGTCCGTCGTCGCTCACCTCCAGCACGGCCGTGCGAGTGGCTCGGTCGGCGTGCAGAGCCAGCTCGATGTGCTGGTCGGCGTGACGTTGGGCGTTGTCGAGCAGATTGGTGAGGAGCCGGGTGAGGCGGCTGTGATTGCCCTCGACGATGAGGCCGGCCGGCAGTTCGGCGTCGATCCGGATCCGGTCGCCGTGGCGTGCGGCGAGGGTCGTACGGCAGAGGTCGGCCAGGTCCAGCGGACCGCTCTCCACGGGCTCGGCCGCGTCCAGCCGCGCCAGGAACAGCAGGTCGGCGGCGAGGTCCTGGAGCCGAACGGTGTCCTCCAGGACCTCGCTGACCAGATCCGGCCACAGCTCCGGGTCCGGATGGGCGAGGGCGACCTCCAGCTGGGTCCGCAGGACGGTGATGGGGCTGCGCAGTTCGTGCGAGGCGTCGGCGATGAACCGGCGCTGGCGGACGACCGCGTCCTCCAGGCGGTCGAGGGTGACGTTCATGGTGCGGGCGAGGCGGGCGATCTCGTCCTGGGAGTCGGGGACGGGCACCCGGCGGTGCAGCGCGTGCCCGGTGATCTCGGCGACCTCGGACCGGATGGCTTCCACCGGACGCAGGGCCCGGCCGGTTACCCACCAGGTGACCAGGGCGACGGTGGCCAGCAGCAGCGGGGTGCCGATGCCCAGGGCGGCGGAGGTGATCTCGTCCGCCTGGTCCGCGTCCCGCAGTGAGGTGCCCGCGTACACGGTGACCGTGCCGCTGGGGGTTATGGCGGTGACGGCGACGATCCGCTGGCGGTGTTCGTCGTGGAACGGCTCGCCGGACCAGGTGGCGCGCAACGTGCCCTCGTCCGGGCGGAGATGTCCGACGGGCGGGCGGTCGGCGAGGTTCTGGCTGGCGGCCACCACGCGGCCGTCGGCGTCCACGACCTGGATGAAGTCGGCGCCGTGGGCGAGGGGCAGCAGGTCCGGGAGCCTGCCCTGGGTGGCCAGCCGCCCCACGGTGTCCGCCTGCTGGGTGGCGGCGTCCTTGGCGCTGCGCTGGAGGTCGGCGTGCAGGATGCCCAGGAGCGCGAAGGAGGCCGCGGTCAGCGCGAGGGCGACGACCGCGGTCGCCCCGAGCGTCGCCCGGGCTCGCACCGATCCAGGCCACAGACGTCGCGCGAGCCTTACCACGGTGGAGCGCAGGCGCCGGGTCATGGCCAGGCTCTCGTCGCGACGTCGGAGGAATCGCCTAGCCACCGTTGGCCGCCAGCCGGTATCCGGCGCCTCGGACGGTCTCCAGGGCGGACCGACCGAACGGGGCGTCGATCTTGCGGCGGACGGCACTGACATGGACCTCGACGAGATTGAGGTCCGCCTCGAAGGCGGAGTCCCAGACGTGTTGGAGGATCTCGCGCTTCGTCACCACCTCGCCCGCGCGCCGGGCGAGGTACTCCAGGATGGCGAACTCCCGCGTGGTGAGCCGTACCTCGTTGCCGTCGCGGCTGCACGTGCGACGGGCCGGGTCGATCACCAGGTCGCCGAGCTCCAGGGTCGGAGGGAGCCGGCGGCCGGTGCGACGGTGGAGTGCGCGGAGCCGGGCGACCAGGACGACGTAGGAGAACGGCTTGGACAGGAAGTCGTCGGCACCGGTGTCCAGCGCCTCGGCCTCGTCGTACTCGCCGTCCTTGGCGGTGAGCATCAGGATCGGCGTCTCGCTCCCGACCGCGCGCAGCCTGGCGCAGACCCGGTAGCCGTTGAGGCCGGGCAGCATGATGTCGAGCACGATCACGTCATAGCTCTGCTCCAGGGCGAGCCACAGCCCCTGGTTCCCGTCGTGGGCCACATCGACGGTGAATCCCTCGGCCGTGAGGCCTCGCTGCAGGGCGGCGGCCAGCCGCCTCTCGTCCTCGACCACCAGTACACGCACGGAGCACAGCCTCGCATGCCGCCCGGACGGCAGCTGAAGAGGCCTTCAGCTGCCTTCAGCCTGGCTTCAGCAACGGTGCTACAAGCTGACCGCAGGAGCCGGCATTGGGCCGGCCGACGCGATCAGGAGCCCGAGCATGTCCCAGCCCGTCCCGCCGGAGCAGTCCGAGTCCACGCCGACCAAGTCGTCCGGGAGGCGCCTCCCGCGCCTGCCCCAGCTGGGGCGGAGCCGCTGGCTGGCACTCGGCGTCGGGGGCGTCCTGCTGGGCGGAGCCGTGGTCGGCGCCGCCGCGGTCGCGGACCATGACCGCGGCGAAAGGGGCGACCGCAAGCACATTGAGGCAGTGCGCGACTGGAAGGGCGGCGACCGCGGCGAGCTCCGCACTCGCGGAGAGGACCGAGGCGAGAGCGGCTACCGGAACGACGAGTCCAGAACGCGTCAGAACACCGGGAGCGACCAGGACGGTCAAAGCGGTCTCGCGCCCGCACCGGTACCGGCGGTGTCCGCCGCCACGGCGATCGAGGCGGCCGGCAAGGCGGTCCCCGGTGGCAAGCCGGACGCGCTGCGCGTGGTGGCGCAGCAGGGCGGTGGAAGCGCCTGGGAGGTCGAGGTGCTGGGCGCCGACGGCGTCCGACACCTGGTGACGCTCGACGGTGCGACCGGCAAGGTGACCGGCAACACCGTGGCGTCCGCCGCCCAGCTCTCCGGACGCTGAAGAAGGCGACTCTTCTGAAGTGCTGACGGCACCCGCGGCTTCGGCGGTTCGACCATCCGCGGTGCGCCGTACGGACGCAAGCCGCCCCGGACACCGCGAGACCGGCCCCTCCAGAAGAGCCGCACCGGGGCTCGTGCTCAATTCGGTTCCTGGGACCCGGCTCACGTCCAGTCCGGTTCCGGGCACCAGGAGTGCAGTAGGTCGAAGAACGCCTCCTCGTTGCCAGCGAGGCCTGCCGCCTTCAGGGCCCGCTCGGCCTCGGCGAGTACGGCGGGCGGGACCATGGGTGGTCGGCCTCCGTCCGGCGGGCCGTCGAAAGCCGCTCGTACCGTCTGGAGAAGGCGGAGGTAGGCCTGCACGGCGGCACGTTCGTGTTCGGTCAGTACGGCGGTCGGCATCGGACGGCTCTCCCGGGTCGGCTTGTCGTGACACTGGTCCTGACCCCAGCTTGCCGTCCGCCACTGACAATCCGGTTTCGGTCCGTGGAGGTTCGCCCGCTTAGCGGAGGCGAAACCTCACGGAAATCCCTTGTGGGACAGGGGCCCTACGCTGGAGACGAGAGCTGGGGCCGCCTGCCGGACGGCCCTGAAGCCGCCATTCCGGCGGCTCGGGTGCCGTCCTCGCGGCGGCCTGGGAACGGGAGGTCGGCCCGTGGTCGACGTACAGCCTCGGCAGCCGCGGCGAACCCCGCGGCTGCGTTCGGTCGGTGACGGAGAACTGCGCCTGCGCCACCGTGTCGTGCACGGCTACCGGCGCGCCTACCGGATGGCCGGTGAGGGCCCCGCGCTCGTCCTGATCCACGGCATAGGCGACTCCTCCGCGACATGGGCGGAGTTGATCCCCGACCTCGCCCGCACCCACACCGTGATCGCGCCCGACCTGCTCGGCCACGGCGCGTCCGACAAACCGCGCGCCGACTACTCGGTGGCCGCCTACGCCAACGGCGTGCGCGATCTGCTGGCCACGCTCGACATCGAGTCCGCCACGCTGGTCGGGCACTCGCTGGGCGGGGGAGTGGCGATGCAGTTCGCCTACCAGTTCCCCGAGCGCACCGAGCGGCTGATCCTGGTCAGCGCGGGCGGGGTCGGGGGTGAGGTCAACCCCTTCCTGCGGGCGGTGTCGCTGCCGGGCGCCCATCTGATGCTCTCCATGCTGCAACTGCCCGGTATGCGCCTTCAAGTGGGTCTCTTCTTACGCCTGATGCACCTGCTCGACACCGATCTGGCCCAGGACGCGCCGGAGTTGGTGAACCTGGTGGACGCGCTGCCAGACGCGACCTCCCGCAGCGCGTTCATCCGGACTCTGCGGGCGGTGGTCGACTGGCGTGGCCAGGCGGTCACGATGCTCGACCGCTGCTATCTCACCGAGGGCATGCCCACCATGCTGCTCTGGGGAGACCGGGACAGCGTGGTGCCGGTGCGGCACGCCCATGGGGCGCACGAGGCCATGCCCGGCAGCCGTCTGGAGATCTTCGAGGGGGCCGGTCACTTCCCCTTCCACAGCGATCCGGCGCGTTTCCTCGCCCTGGTCGAGGAGTTCACGACCACCACCAGTCCGGCCGACTGGAGCCGTGAGACCTGGCGGGAGCTGCTGCGTGCCGGGCGCCCGGGTACGGCGGCGGGGCAACCGGACACCGTCCGGAACCGCGCGGTGGAGAGGGACTTGCGGGAGGCGAGCGAACGCAGCGCGACCTGAGGGGGCCCCGCGGCGCCCGTCATGGCTAACCCGCCGGCTCGCGGGCGTCGCTCCCCGATCTGGTCGTGGCGTGCCCTCGGGCGGCCGCGACCACGGGTGACCGGCGCAGGGCGCTGGACATCCGCACGAGGTCGCGGGGGCCGTCGGTGTGCGTGAACGGGGATCCGGTCGCGGGTGGTTCGGCCGCCGCCTCCGCCGTGCTGATGACGCGGCCCTCCGGGTCGGCGGCCCTGGCCCGCACCGCGACCGTCACCATCGTCGCGTCCGCCTCGGCATGTGCCTCGGTTGGAGAGGAGCCCGCCGCGACGGCGGCGCCGTATGCCCGGGAGCGCACCTTGGCGTCGAAGTAGGGGTAGAGGCTCAGCATGCCGTCGTGGATGTCGGACTCCCGCTGGGTGACCTGGAGTTCGGCGGGCGACCACCAGGAGATCCGCACCGCGCGGTCCTCCGGCACGGAGACCGGCCTCAGTTCGCGCCACAACGGCCCGAGTCTGCGATAGGTCGACCAGGTGTTCCAACTGTCCCCGATGCGCCGCCAGGCCAGGGGGAGGCAGAAGCCGACGGCGGTGATCTGGGCCCCGGCCGAGGCCAGCAGGGGCGCCACATTGGTGCTCAGGCCGTCGAGGTCCGTGTCGTTCCAACGGGCCACCACGGCCGTGAACTTGGCGGCGGAGTAAGGGATGTTGCACAGGGAGCCGAACGCGATGATCACCAGCCCGGCGCGCAGTCGGCCACGCACCTGGATCGCCCAGCGCCAGCACATGACGTTCATCGCGACACCGGCGACGGTGAGCGACGCGAGATAGAGCACGATCATCTCGCGGATGAAGGGGGTGTTGGCGTAGTAGGTGTCGAGGTCCCGCAGTCGTTCGACGTGGGCGTCCCCGAGGGCGAACAGGGCGATCAGCGCCACACCGACGACGGCGTACCCGAGGATCCAGCGGCGTGACAGCCGGCGGGTCACCTCGGGCGGTCCGCCGCGCCAGTTGATGATCAGTACCAGGCAGGAAGCGCTGTAGGCACTCAACAGGCAGTAGACGAGGGGGGCCGAGACGTTGGGTATCCCGGTGATGTCGTTGATCGCGGCGATGGTCGGCGGGGCCGCGAAGAGGAACACCAGGCCTGCGAGGGCGAGCAGTACGCCCACGGAGCGCAGCAGCGGGTCGCGCCAGCCGCGCAGCAGCGCGGGCCCTTTGAAGGCGATCGCGGCGCCCATGGCGACGGCCGGGGTGTAGTAGCTGGATCCGTCCATGGCGCCAGGACCTTCAGCCCCGCGGCCCGCGACAGCCCAGGGACGCTTCGATGCGGCCGGCCAGACCGTCCCGCTGCACCGGGCCGCGCAGCGAGGAACCGGCCAGCCAGGTGCGGCACTTGCTGGCGAGCAGGAGACCGAAGCTCTCGGCCTCCTGCTCGTCGGCGAGGTCGAAGCGGGTCCGCGCGGCCACTTTCAGGACGGTGGCCTGAAGGTCCGCGTGGTCGCTGAGTAAGCGTGCCGCGACGGCCGCGCCGTCGACGTGATGGCTGCAGTGCCCGGCCTTCATGTGCCACAGCTCGTGGCCGAGAATGACCAACTGGTGGTCGGGCGCGGTGCGTTCCTCGATGACGACGAGGTCTTGTTCGGCCATGTCGAGCCACAGGCCGCTGGCGGTGCCGGGCGGGAAGGCGGCCGTACGGAACTGGACGGGACGGCCACGGCGTCTGCTCATCGCGCAGCACAGCGCGGTGTAGAGGTCGGCGGGTGCAGCCGGCGCCGGGAGCGAGAGCTCCGAGACCAACTCGCCGCACAGGCGGCGCATTTCCCTTCCGATGCCCACTGATCTCCCCCGGCTCACGACTCTGGCCGTTTGACGCTCTCCAGGAGCATGTCCAGCCATTCCGCGACCTTGTCCCGGTGCTGGTCGGTGGGCAACTGGGCGGCCCGCCAGGCGATTCCGCGGACGCCGTGGTCGAGGAGCAGTCGCTCCAGCGGATCGCGGGCGACTGAGGCCGCCGCGCGTTCGCGGTCGGCGAGCCGCTGCAGGAGTTCCTGCTCCGAGCGCTGGAGGGCACCTATGAGCGCTTCGGAGTCCTCGGCCGTGAGGAATCCGGCGTGCACCCGGAAGAAGCGCTGGATGGCGTCGCAGTGCTCCATGGTGGGGCGCCGGTCGCCGTTGATGAGGGCGCCCGCCTGCTGGCGCGACATGCCGGCGCCGTCCGCGATCTCCTGCTGGGTGTAGCGGCGGCCGTTGGGCTTGAGCCGGGTGCGGCGCAGCAGGTCAAGACGCTGCAGGAACCGTGCCTGCAGATCGGGTTCGCCTGCGGGGCGGCCGTTGAGCAGGGCCCTCGCCACGGGTTCGGGGACGCCGGACTCGGCCGACAGCCGCCGGACGTCGAAGACTTCGGCGTGCAGCACGCCGAGCCGGTCGGCGAGTGCGGTGACCCTGGCCACGACGGCCTGCAGCAGAACCGTCGCCGTGGCGCACGGAACCTCGAAGCCATCCGTCACCGACAGATCTCCTACGTCTCTCTCAGGTGGCTCTCACGAAGTTCGGGAACCATGTGGACACGAAGGTCAGAAACCATCCCGGCGACAAGACCGGGGAGCCAACCGGAGCGTAGCCCCTCGCTCGAACTCACATCCAGGTCTCGCCACAACTGTGGCGAGATTCAGCCGTCAACGGGCGCCAAATGCCACGATAGTTGACACGCCCGTCCTCGGGGCAGCAGGATCGGGGCGCCGCGTGAAGGCCGCAGCGGCAAGAGGGGTGACCTCCCGATGGCGTACCAGGCAGGAAGGCAGCGGTCCCAGCCGCGACCTGTCCCCGAGAGTCTCGAAGCGCAGGCGTACCTCCAGGACTACGCCACGCTGCTCGAGGCTGTCCCCTTCCCCTCCGTCGTCTTCGACCACCGCTGGGACGTCGTTCTGTCCAACGCCGCGTTCGAGACACTTTTTGACGGTGTCGGCCCTCATCCGACCGCCATGCCGGGCGACAACTTCCTGCGCTTCGTCCTGTTTCATCCGGACGCGGGGTCGATCCTCGGTGACCACGAGTCGAGTTGGTGCCTGCCGATGCTGGCGCACTTCGCGGCGGCGGTGGAGAGGAACGGCCAGGACCGCGGACTCCAGTCGATCCGCCGGGACATCGGCCAGGATCCGATCATGGACGCCGCGTATCGGCACGGCCTGCCGCACTGGATCCAGGCGGTCGGCCCGCGCGCGGTCGAGCACGACGGCGCGGTGCGCCCGCTGGTCCACCCCGACCCGCGCTGGGGCAGTACGGACTGCCGGATCGTCGACGACACGCCCAAGACCCTTCAGGGCATGGGCTATACGCGGATGACCCTGGTGCTGCGCGAGGCGGTCCGGCCGGTCACGGGCGGACCGCGCAAGGCCCGCAAGACACGCAACGGCGCGGCGGAGCTGCGGGCGGTGTGACCCGCGGCGCTGGTGCGAGCCCGCGCCCGGTTCGACCCGCCTGCGTCGCCGGTGCACGTCCCCACCCGCGCGTTGCTCCGCGTCGCCGAAGGTTCCGGCGACCTCCCGGGGACCCCGGGAAAGGGACCGTTCAGTCGGCCGGCATCACGAGGACGAGGGGCACGCCGTCGCAGGGGACGAGCCGCAGGTCCTCGTGGCGTGTGCTCCGGGCCGCCGCCAGCACGGCCGCGAAGTCCGGTCCCTTGGTGAGTGATCCGGCCAGATGGGCCGGGTCGGCGGACGCGGCCACCCGACCCCGCGCGTTCACCAAGTAGGCGGCTCCGGGCAGCCGTTGGAGGAGCGGGACGACCGCGCCCTCGAAGTGCCGCAGATACACGTCGGCCGCGGCGACCCCCACGAAACGGCCTTCCACGTTGACGGGCGCGGACAGGGTCAGGCTGTACTCGTCGGAGCAGAGGTAGTCGACATAGGGCCCGGCGACCGCGCGCTGCCCCGTGTCGCGGGGTAGGGCGAACCAGTCCCAGTGCGTGTAGTCCGAGTACGCGGAGTGCGCCGGATCGAGGTCGAGCAGCAGCGGTCGTACGCCTCCGTCGCGGCCCTGCTGCCACCATTCCAGCCACGCCGGTACGTCACCGAGCAGGCCCGGTGCCGCCACGAAGCCGGCGCCCGACACCAGCTCCTGCCGGGTGAGCCGCAGATGCAGCCCCGGGCGCAGTGCCGCCAGATCCACCGTCGCGGGGCGGCGCCCCTGCGCGGCGACGCGGGTGAGCAGCGCGGTCGTATCGGCCCGGGTGTCGGCGACCGCGTCGAAGACGGCCTCCAGAGTGCGGCGGACCCGCGCGGCGACGGCCGCCTCGGCGGTGCCGTCAAGCGTCGCCGTCGCGCCGACCGGACCGGGCCTCCTGCTCATGGGTGCCCTCCAGCGGACGCCTGCCTGAAGCGGCGCGCGGCATCGCGAGGCGGAGGGCGATGAGCCGCGCCGTCGAGTCCTGTACGCACCGCTCGGCCAGTGCTCTGGCCGAATCGTGGGCCCCATCTTGCACGGCTGAGATTACGGAGCGGTGACGGTCTGCGACTTCTTCACGATATTCGTCGTCCCCGAGCACGAGGCACATCAGGGCGCCCACCTCGGTCTGGAGCACGACCTGCTCACGGGTCAGCCGGGCGGACTGCGCCGCCGCGGCGAGCTCGACATGGAAGCGGCCGTATACCCGGCTGCGTGCGGCGGCGTCCTCGGCGGACCCCAGGTCGTCCAGAGTGCGCCGCAGGGCCTTGAGATCGTCCGGTTCCGTCCGCTGCGCCGCGAGCCTGGCGGCCGCTCCGGACAGAGCTGCCCAGTGGTCGCCCAGGTCGCGCAGTTCCTCGGTGCTCCAGCCGGCCAGCCGGGCCAACAGCCGCTCCTCGCCCGGAACTTCGGGCAGCGACACGAAGCTGCCGCCGCCGCGCCCCCGCCGCGTGGTGACCAGTCCCTGCTGGCGCAGGGCCATGAGGGCCTCGCGCAGGGTGACCGTGGACACGCCGAGCTGCCCGGCCAGTTCCATCTCACCGGGCAGCTGCTCGCCGTCGGCGAGCAGCCCGAGCTCGATGGCGTCGCCGATCCGGTGTACGACCGTCTCGACGCGCGCGCGGTTGTCCACGCGCGTGAAGACGGCTCTGCGGACGCCGTCGCCCCTGTGTTGCTTCACGGTCACCACCTTGTGCGTTGACTCAACCTTTACTCTAAGGGGGTCTTGAAGTTTGAACTATGGCTTCATATCTTTCCGGTCAGTGTTGCAAACGTACCTCCGCACCAGAAAGGTTCCCCGCCCATGGAGGCAAAGGCGATCCGGCTCCAGGGCCTGCGAAAGGCGTTCGGTGAGACGACCGCCGTGTCCGGGGTCGATCTGGAGATAGCCGACGGCGAGTTCTTCTCGATGCTCGGCCCGTCCGGCTCGGGCAAGACGACCGTGCTGCGGATGATCGCCGGATTCGAGAGCCCGACCGCGGGCCGGATCGAACTGGCCGGCCAGGAGGTCACCGGTCTCGCCCCCTTCGAACGGGACGTCCACACCGTCTTCCAGGACTACGCCCTGTTCCCGCACATGACCGTCGAGGAGAACGTCGCCTACGGCCTCAAGGTCCGCAAGGTGCCCAAGGCGGAGCGGCTGGTCCGGGCCCGCAAGGCGCTCGCCGACGTACGCCTGGAAGGGTTCGGCCGACGCCGCCCGAGCCAGCTCTCCGGAGGCCAGCGCCAGCGCGTCGCCCTCGCCAGGGCCCTGGTCGGCCGCCCCCGGGTCCTGCTGCTCGACGAGCCGCTCGGCGCCCTCGACCTCAAGCTGCGCGAGCAGATGCAGGTCGAACTCAAGGCGATCCAGCGCGAGGTCGGCATCACCTTCGTGTTCGTCACCCACGACCAGGAGGAGGCCCTGACGATGAGCGACCGGATCGCCGTCTTCCACCAGGGCCGTATCGAGCAGGTCGGCACCCCCGCCGAGATCTACGAACGCCCCGCCACACCGTTCGTCGCGGGCTTCGTCGGCACCTCCAACCTGCTCGACGGCCAGTCGGCGCAGCAGGTCGTCGGCGCCCCGGGCACGTACAGCATCCGGCCCGAGAAGATCCGGGTCATCAAGGAGTCCGCCGAGGCCGACGCGTCCGACGAGCCGGAGCTCTCCACCGCCACCGGCACCGTCGCCGAGGTCGTCTATCTGGGCTATGCCACCCGCTTCCTGGTGGACCTCGACGCGGGCGGCCGCCTCACCGCGCTCCAGCAGAACCTGGAGACCTCCTCCGAGGACGTCGCCGCCCTCCGCGGCACCCGGGTCCGGCTCCAGTGGCACCGCCGCCACGCCTTCCGGGTCCCCGACCCCCGCTGACTTCCACGCTCAGTCCACCGTCACGTATGGAGTTCGCCGTGCGCCTCACCCCAACCCTCAAGGCCGCCGCCGCCGTCGCGGTGCTCCTCGCGGCCACCGCCTGCGGTTCGTCCGGCAGCGGATCCTCCGCGGCCACCGGCTTCAACCCGCCCGACCTCAAGGCGCAGTCGAAGCTCGGCAAGACCGAGGGGCAGGTCAACCTGATCGCCTGGGCCGGCTATGTCGAGGACGGTTCCAACGACCCCAAGGTCGACTGGGTCAGCGACTTCGAGAAGCAGACCGGCTGCCAGGTCAACTCCAAGGTGGCCGCCAGCTCCGACGAGATGGTCAAGCTGATGAAGACCGGCCAGTACGACGCGGTCTCCGCCTCCGGAGACGCCTCCCTGCGCCTCATCGCCTCGGGCGACGCGGCCCCGGTCAACACCGGCCTCGTACCGAACTACAAGGACGTCTTCAGCGGCCTGAAGAAGGGTGCCTGGAACTCCGTCGACGGTCAGATGTACGGCATCCCGCACGGCCGGGGCGCCAACCTCCTGATGTACAACACCCAGAAGGTCACCCCCGCCCCCACATCCTGGTCCGCGGTCTTCGACGACGCCTCGGCGAACAAGGGCCACGTCACCGCGTACGACTCGCCGATCTACATAGCCGACGCGGCGCTCTATCTGAAGTCGGCCAGGCCCGAGCTGAAGATCAAGGACCCCTACGCGCTCGACCAGAAGCAGTTCGACGCGGCCGTCGCGCTGCTGAAGAAGCAGAACGCGAGCGTGGGGGAGTACTGGAGCGACTACCTCAAGGAGATCTCCGCCTTCAAGAGCGGCGACTCCGTGATCGGCACCACCTGGCAGGTAATCGCCAACCTGACGGCCGGCGAGGGTGCCAAGATCAAGGCCTTCGTGCCCAAGGAGGGTTCCACGGGCTGGTCCGACACCTGGATGATCTCCGCCAAGGCCAAGCACCCCAACTGCGCCTACAAGTGGATGGACTGGATCATCTCGCCGAAGGTGAACGCCCAGGTCGCCGAGTACTTCGGTGAGGCGCCCGCCAACGCCCAGGCGTGCCAGTACACCAGCGACAAGTCCTTCTGCGACACCTTCCACGCCACCGACGAGAGCTACTGGAAGAACATCGCGTTCTGGAACACGCCCATCGAGCAGTGCCTCGACGGCCGCACCGACGTCAAGTGCGTCCCGTACGCGAAGTGGGTCCAGGCCTGGACCGAGATCAAGGGCTGATCGAACGATGACCACCACCGCGCAGGCCGCCGGACGCTCCCCCGTCCGGCGGCTCGCCGGGACCCTGCACCGGCGTCCCCGGCTGCGGCTGTCCCTGTTGCTGACCGCCCCCCTGCTCTGGCTGGCGGTGCTCTATCTCGGCTCGCTGGCCGTGCTGTTCGTCTCGGCGTTCTGGACGACGAACTCCTTCACCTCCGAGGTCGTGAAGGTCTGGTCGACCGACAACTTCAACCAGCTGTTCACCCTGCCCGTGTACCGGCAGGTGATCCTGCGCAGCATCGGTGTCGCCCTCGCGGTGACCGTCCTGTGCGCGGTGATCGCCTTCCCGATCGCCTTCTACACGGCCCGGATCGCCCGGCCCGATCGGCGCCCGCTGCTCGTTGTCGCCATCCTCACGCCGCTGTGGGCGAGTTACCTCGTCAAGGTGTACGCCTGGCGGCTGATCCTCTCCCAAGGCGGCCTCGCCGACTGGGTGTTGAAGCCCCTCGGACTGAGCGGACCCGGGTACGGGCTGGTCGCGGCGATCATCGCGCTGACCTATCTCTGGCTGCCGTACATGATCCTGCCGATCCACGCGGCGCTGGAGCAGCTGCCCGCCAACCTCCTCGACGCGTCGGCGGACTTGGGGGCCGGGGCGGCCCGCACCTTCCGATCGGTCGTGCTGCCGATGGTCCTGCCGTCCGTGGCCGCCGGTTCGGTCTTCACCTTCTCGCTCAGCCTCGGCGACTACATCACCGTGCAGATCGTCGGCGGCAAGACCCAGCTCATCGGCAACGTCGTCTACTCCAACATCGAACTGAACCTGCCCATGGCCGCCGCGCTCGGCACGGTCCCCGTCGTGGTCATCGTGGTGTACCTCCTCGCGATGCGCCGCACGGGCGCCCTGAGCAGTCTCTGAGGAGCCCGCTGTGCAACTCTCCCGTTCCGCGCGCATCGCGCTGCGCGCCGCCGCCGGGCTCGGCTTCGCGTTCATCTACGTGCCGCTCGCGCTCGTCCTGGTCAACTCCTTCAACCGGGACCGCAGCGCCAGTTGGCCGCCGTCCGGGCTCACCTTCCACTGGTGGTCGGTCGCCTGGGAGAACGAGGGTGCCCGCGCGGCGCTGTGGGTCTCGGTCAAGGCCGGTCTCGGCGCCACGGCGATCGCGCTGGTCCTGGGCACGCTGATCGCCTTCGCGGTCGCCCGCCACCGCTTCTTCGGCCGGGACGCCATCTCCTTCGTGGTCGTCCTGCCGATCGCGTTGCCCGGCATCGTCACGGGCATCGCGCTCAACTCGGCGTTCAGCACGGTGCTCGAACCGCTCGGCGTCGGACTCGGCATGTTCACCGTGATCGTGGGCCACGCGACCTTCTGCATCGTCGTCGTCTTCAACAACGTGGTCGCGCGACTGCGCCGTACGTCAGGCACGTACGAGGAAGCCGCGATGGACCTGGGCGCCGACACCTTCCGGGCCTTCGTCGACGTCACCTTCCCGCTGGTGCGCTCGGCGCTGCTGGCCGGCGGACTGCTCGCCTTCGCGCTGTCCTTCGACGAGATCGTGGTGACGACGTTCACGGCCGGGCCCGGCATCGAGACCCTGCCGATCTGGATCTTCAACAACATGACCAGACCCCAGCAGGCACCGGTCGTGAACGTGGTGGCCGCCGTGCTCGTCCTGCTCTCCGTGATCCCGATCTACGCGGCGCAGCGGCTGTCCGCGGACACGGCCGCCGAGAGCCGGATCTGATCCGGGCGACGAACCGCCTGTGCGGGGAGGCGGGTTGACGCCGGTGAGGGGCGGCCGGGGTCCGCCGCGCACGGACTCCGGCCACCCTTCGCGGGCGGGTTGAACGACGGGCGTACGTCCAGCAGCTCGGGCATCGTCCCAGCTCAGAGGAGGTGGAGAAGGTGTAACCGGGCGTCAAGTTCAGGACAGCCAGCCGGTGTGAGTC